>NZ_JBKEZO010000010.1:0-26607 GCF_053345135.1 Sphingomonas sp. M6A6_1c
CCACCCCCATTCAGGGCTCAAAATGCGTTCGCCGCGCGAGCATCGCGCACTGGTTTCTGCAACCGCTTAAATCCATCCGGTAAAACGGGGGGCAGATCACCTGCGCACGGGCCGATTATCGATTGCGCCGATGGCTAACAGCCGCGAGATCGCCTCCCGAGCATATCAGGAGACCCGCATGACCACCCGCCCCGGCCCCGGCAACAGCATCACCGACGTCCGCGGACTGCGGGTTGGTCATGCCACCGACGAGCGCGTGCAGACTGGCGTCACCGTGCTGCTGTTCGACAGGCAATGGCCGGCCGCGGTCGACGTGCGTGGCGGCGGGCCGGGGGTGCGCGAGACCGAGACGCTGGCGGCGCACAATGTCGTCGACGGCATCCACGCGATCGCCTTGTCGGGCGGATCGGTGTTCGGGCTGGCGGCGGCGGACGGCGTCGTCGCGAGTCTGTCGACGGCGGGAATCGGACTGCGGCTGCGCGACGGCGGCCATGCGATCCCGATCGTGCCGGGCGCGGTGCTGCACGATCTCAACAATGCCGGCGACAAGGATTGGGGCGACCGGTCGCCTTATCACGCGCTCGGCCGGCAGGCGGTGGCGGCGGCCGGTACGGCGGTCGCGCTGGGGTCGGTGGGCGCAGGTCGCGGCGCGATGGCGGGCTATCGCAAGGGCGGCGTCGGCACCGCGTCGCTGCAGCTCGACGGCGGATTGACGGTAGGCGCGCTGGCGGCGGTCAATCCGGTGGGATCGGTGACGATGGCCGATGACGCTACCTATTGGGCTTGGCCGTTCGAGATCGACGGCGAATTCGGTGGCCGGCGGCCGGCCGCGACCATGGCCACCGCGGTCGATCCGCTACCCGATGCCAGCCGACTGGCGCTGCTCGGCCGGTTGCGGCCAGGCGCCAATACTACACTGGCGGTGGTCGCCTGCGATGCGGCGCTGACCCGTGCGGAGGTGCAGCGCGTCGCCATGATGGCGCAGGACGGCATCGCGCGCGCGATCCGGCCTGCGCATACCCCCTATGACGGCGATCTGGTCTTCGCTGTAGCGAGCGGGGCGGTCGCCCTGCCCGACGACCGCGCGCGGCCATGGCATGTCGCGCGGATCGGTTCGGCCGCCGCCGACTGCCTCGCGCGCGCGATCGCACGCGGCGTGCATCACGCCTGAGGGCGCCGCCCGGCGATGACGCGGTCGAGATCGGGCGACGCGGCAATGAGTTCGCGCGTATAGGGATGCGCCGGCGCATCAAGCAGCGCCGCAGTCGGCCCCTGTTCGACGATCCGCCCGGCACGCAGCACGACCAGCCGGTCGGCGAGCCCGCGCATCACGCCCAGATCGTGCGACACGAAGAGATAGGCAAGCCCGCGCTCGACGGACAGGCGTACGAGCAGCGCGAGAATGTCGCCGCGTGTCGCCGCGTCGAGCGCGGACACCGCCTCGTCGAGGATGACGAGCCGCGGGTCGAGGATCAGCGCGCGGGCGATGGCGATCCGCTGCCGCTGCCCGCCGGAGAATTGATGCGGATGGCGCGCGGCGTCGTCGGGGGCGAGCCCGACGCTGGTCAGGGCGTCGCGCACACGCCGGTCGCAGTCCACGGCGTCGGGGGCGGGGTCGAGCAGATGGAGCGGTTCGGCGACGATCCGGTCGACCGTCTGGCGCGGGTCGAAGCTGCCGGCAGGGTCTTGGAACACCGCCTGCACCATGCGCTGCAACGCGCGCCGCCGGGTGCCGCGAGCGGTATGAAGTGGCGTGCCGTCGACCAGCACCAGGCCGCGGTCGGGCCGATCAAGCGCGAGGATCGTGCGCAGCAGCGTCGTCTTGCCCGAACCGGATTCACCGACAATGCCGACGATCTCGCCGGGCGCGATCGCGAGATCCACCCCGGTGAGGATCGGCCGCGACGGTGATAGGCGGAGCAGCGCACGACGCGCGGGAATGTCGCGCCCCAGTCCGCGAACCTCGACAAGGGGCGGCGCCTCGACCAACCGGTTTGGGCGAAGATAGGCGGCGTGGCGGGCGTGCGCGAGCAGGCTGCGCGTATAGGCGGCTACCGGCTCGGTCAGGATATCGAGTGTCCGCCCCTCTTCGACCAGCGCCCCGTCCTGAAGCACGACGATGCGATCCGCGACTCCGCCGACCAGCGGCAGATCGTGGCTGATGAGCAGCAGCCCCATGCCGCGCTCGCGCACTAAATCGACGAGCAACGCGATCACCTTCGCCTGCGTCGGCACGTCGAGCGCGGTGGTCGGCTCATCGGCGATCAGCAAGCGCGGATCGCCGGCAATCGCCATCGCGATGACGACCCGCTGCTGCTGCCCACCCGACAATTGGTGCGGGTAGCGTTGCGGCGGGATCCGCGCAGGATCGAGCCCCACGCGCGTGAGCAGCGCGGCGGCTTCCGTCATCGCGGCGCGGCGGTTGATGGGGCGATGCGCGCGCACCGCCTCCGCTACCTGCGCGCCGATCGTCATCACCGGGTTGAGCGCGGCCATCGGCTCTTGGAAAACCATGCCGACGGTGCCGCTACGTCGCCGCTCGCGATCGCGTGTCTTCAGCGTCGCGGCATCGGTACCCTCGATCCACAGCCCGCCCTCGCGGGTCGCCTCATCGGGCAGCAGGTCGATCACGGCAAGGCCGACGGTCGATTTGCCCGATCCAGATTCGCCGATCAGCCCGACGATCTCACCCGGCGCGACGTCGAAGCTCAACCCGGCCACCGCGATCCGGTCGCCGTACCGAATCGTCAGGTCGCGTGCCGCCAACAGGGTCACCGCGCCGGCCTTCGCAGATGGTTCGCCAGTCCATCGCCAACCAGAGTCAGCCCGAGCACGGCGAGCAGGATCGCGACCCCCGGCACGATCGCCAGCCGCGGCGCCGTGCCGATCAGGGTTTGTGCATCGGCGAGCATCCGGCCCCAGCTCGGTTGCGGTGGCTGTACGCCGAGCCCGACATAGGACAGTCCCGCCTCGAGCAGGATCGCGGTCGCACACTGAATCGTCGCCTGAACGGTCACCGCCCCGGCGATATTGGGCAGAATATGCTCGATCGAGATGCGCAGGCGGCCCTTGCCGGCGAGCTGCGCCGCCGCGATGAAGTCGCGCGTCCATAGCCGCCGCGCCTCGCCGCGCGCCAGCCGGGCGAAGACGGGGATGTTGAAGATCGCGATCGCGACGATCGCGTTGGACGCCCCCGGCCCGAGGACCGCGGCAAGCAGGATCGCGACCAGCAGCGCGGGAAAGGCGAAGACGATATCGCCGGCACGCATCACCAGCGCATCGGTCCAGCCGCTGCGCGCCGCCGCGAGCAGGCCGAGCGGCAGGCCTGCCACCAGCGCCGCCGCCACCGCGAGCAATGTCACCGCCAGTGACGTTCCCGCGCCCGCGAGCAGCATCGACACGAGGTCGCGTCCTAATTGGTCCGTGCCGAGCCAGTGCGCTGCGCCGGGCGGCGCGAGACGCGCGCCGACATCGACCGCCGCGACGTCATAGGGGGTCCAGACCAGCGCCAGCACCGCGGCCGCGACGAACGGACCGGTGATCGCGAGGCCAAGGCCGAGCGGAGCGTTGCGCCGGCTCATCCGCGCGCACCGTCGCGCAGCCGCGGATCGGCGAGCGCATAGCCGATATCGACGACGAAGCTGGCGAGGATGGTGATCGCGACCAGTACGACGACCACCGACTGGATAACGATCAGATCGCGCTGCCCGATCGCCTGCAAGACGAGCCGGCCGACGCCGGGCAGGAAGAAGACATTCTCGACGATCGCGCTGCCGCCGAGCAGGAACGGCACCTGCAATCCCAGCACGGTGAGCACCGGCGCCAGCGCGTTGGGCAGCGCGTGGCGGCGGATCGCGGCGCGGTGGCCGATCCCCTTGGCGCGCGCCGTGCGGACATAGTCCCGTCCAATTTCGTCGCGCAGGCCGGCGTAGGTGACACGCGCGAGGATCGCAGCCTGCGGCAGCGCGAGCGCGATCACCGGCAGCGTCAGCGCCGCCAGCGCCGAGGCGATGCCGGCGTCCCAGCCTGGAAAGCCCCCCGCGACGAACCAGGGAAGCCGGACCGCGAACAGCAGGACAAGCAGGATCGCCAGCCAGAAGTTCGGCAGCGCGACGCCGATCCGCGCCAGCCAGACGATCGCCACCGCCACCGTCCCGCGTCGGCTCGCGGCAAGATAGCCGGCGCCGACGCCGAGTCCGACCGACAGCAAGGTCGCCAGCAGCGCCAGCGGCAGCGAGACCGCCAGCCGCTCGCGCAGCAGCCCGACGACGGGGACGCGATAGGTGTAACTGGTGCCGAAATCGCCGTGCAGCATCCCCGCCAGCCAGGCGAGATAACGCGACGCGAACGAACCGTTCAGCCCCAGCTCCGCCTTCAGCGCGGCGATCACAGAGGGGCTGGCGTTAAGGCCCATCATGACGCTAGCGGGATCGCCCGGCGCCCATTGGACGAGCGCAGAGATCAGGATCGTCGCGACGACAAGCGTCGCCGCCATTTGCGTCAGATGGAGCAATACATAGCCAGCCCCCAGCGTCGCCATAGCAAGACCGAGCAGCCCCAGCGCCACCACCGCGGCGACCGCCCCCCCCCATGCGATCCCGCCGCCGCCCCGCGCCGCCTCCCCTCCCTCTCCACCGTCGATATGCGCCGCGGCGAGGTCGAGCATCTGGTTGGGCGTATTGGCCCAGACATCGGCGAGGGCGCGGTTCTGCACACCGAGATGCGGGAAATTGAACAGGAAGCCGTTGGCCGCATCCTCGGCGATCCGGCGCTGGATCTCGCCGAGCAGCGCATGGCGCTCGGCCGGGGTCGCGGCGACGCGCAGCCGCGCCATCAGGGTGCCGAAGGCGGCGCTATCATAGCCGAAATAATAGTCGCGCCGGGCGTAGATGTCGTAATCGAACGGCTCGGCATGATTGACGATCGTCATCGCGAAATCGTGGCGCGCGAACACCTCGTCGAGCCAGCCGGGCCATTCGAGATTGCGTATCGTCACGCGGATGCCGACTCGCGCCAGTTGCGCGGCGACGATCTCCCCCGTCCGCCGCGCATAGGAGAGCGGCGGCAGTTTGAGCGTCACGGCGAAGCCATCGGGATAACCGGCCTGTGCGAGCAGCGCCCGCGCCGCGGCGGGATCGAACGGATAGCGGCCGGTCAGATCGACATAATCGGGGCTCTGCGGCGGGAAATGGCTGCCGATCGCGCGGCCATAGCCATACATCGCGCCGGCGATGATGGCTTGGCGATCGAGCGCATGACTGATCGCGCGGCGCACGCGAAGATCGGCGAGCGGGCCATGCCGCTGGTTGAGCGCGAGGATCACCTCCCCCTCGGACGGACGGATCACCAGTTTCAGCCGCGCATCGGCGCGAAGCTGCGCCAGCGTCTCGGGCGCGGGAAAGTCCGGGAAGATGTCCACGTCGCCGGCGCGGATCGCGGCATAGGCAGCGCTGGGATCGCCGATGAAGCGGAAATCGACGCGTGCGAGGCGCGCCGGGCGTCCCCAATAGGCGGGATTGCGCAGTAGCGTCAGGCGATCGCCACGCCGCCAGTCGCCGAAGCGGAACGGACCGGTCCCGACCGGCAGGGTGGCGCGCTGCGCTACCTCGCCCTGCGGGACGATCACCGCATCGGCACGCGTAAGCAACGTCAGGAAACCCGAATCCCGCGCGACGAGCGTGATCCGCGCCGTATCAGCGGTGGGAGCGGTGATCGCGCGGACATTGGCGAACGCCTGCGCCTGCGCGTTGGTCGAGCCCGGCGCACCGATCCGGCGCAAGCTGTACACGACATCGGCGGCGGTCAGCGGCCGGCCGTCGTGGAAGCGGACGTCGCGGCGCAGGCGAAAGTCGTAGTGCAGGCCGTCGGGCGACACCGCCCATCCGGTCGCCAGCAGCGGCACAATCCCGCCATCGGCGGTGGCGCGGACCAGACCCTCGAAGACGGTTGGATAGACGATTTCCTGCGCCACCAGCGCGCCGCCGCTGGTCGGGTCGAGACCTGGCGGTTCGAGCTGAAGGGCGACGCGCACCGTATCCCGCGCCTGTGCCGGTGCGGCCAGCAACGGGGTCAGCAGCGCCAGCAGCAGCGCAACCGCACCGCGCAGGCCGGTCACGTGCCCGACCGCCGCCGCACCCGCGCCGCCGCGCGATCGGCCAGCTCCGGCAGGTCGAGCCGGCGATAGACATCGTCCAGCAGCCGATTGAGCGCGACCCCGTCGGGATCGTGCGTGCAACGCAATTCCAGCGTCTGCTGCGCCTCGATCAGCCGGCCGCTGCGGATCTGTGCGTCGAGCAATATCTGGTCGAAGAGGTCGCGCTGCGCATGGCTGCCGCCGAGCCGGACGAGGCGCGGCAGCGCCGCCGACAGACGGTCCACCGCGCGGTCGTACGCTCCCCGCGCCTGCGCGACGAGGCCCTGCGCGAGCGGCACCCCCACCTCGCGCCAGACCATGCGGCTGTGCGCCGGGCCGTCTGCCGCGACCCGGTCGATCGCGGCGAGCAGCGTGTCCGCCTCGGGCGCGCCGGCACGCGCGAGACCGTAAAGATAATGGACGGTGAGGAACGGCTGGCCGACATCCGCCACCCGCGCGGCGAGATAGGGCACGAGGTCTGCCCAGCGATCGCCGATGTCGAGCCCGGCGAACTCCAGTCGCGCGAGCAGCGACACCGCGCCGATCTGATCCTGCGAATAGCCACGCGTATGCGCCCAGACGTGATCGTCATAGGCGGCGAGCGCATCGGCATCGCGTCCCTGGCTGAGATAGAAGAGCGCAAGATGCCACCATAAATGGGTGACCATGAAGCTGACCAGCCCCGCCCAACCGGGCGCCCAGCGCTCCAGCGTCGCCACGCCCTCGTCGATCCGCCCCTGCGTCAGCGTGACGTGCGCGATCGCATGCTGTGCCCAGAAATCGTCGGGGACGAGCGTCAGCGCGCGCCGCGCCGCCCGTTCGGCATCGTCGAGCAGATGGAGCTGTTCGTAAGCGAAGGCGAGCATGCCCCAGGCATAGGGCGCCGCCGTATCGGCCTCGACCGTGCGCCGCGCGGCGCGAAACATCGCCGGAAAGTCACCGCGGTTGAACAGATGATAGTGCAGCAGCTTGAGCGCGGTGAGATCCGTCGGCCAAGCCGCGCCGACCACGTCGAGCCCGGCGACCACCGCATCGATATCGTCCGCCACCCAGGACGCGAGGATATCGCGCAACGCCGCCTCGCGCGGGTTGGCGGGCCGACGCCGCGCCGCCGCGAGCGCCGGCCGCGCGGCATCGGCCGCCGCCGGGGTCTCGTCGAGCATATGGAGGAAGCCGGCATAGACATGCGCCAGCACGGGCGCATCGGCACGCTCCGCCAGCGGCAGCACATCGGCGATGACCGGGCGATAGGACAGCAGGCCGCGGCCGAACGCATCGATCGCGGCGATGTCCCGCGCGGCCGCGGTCACCTTGAGCCCGAATGCATCGACCGCCATCACCCCTCCTTGTGACGGGCCAGAAAGGCCGCGGCATCGGCCCCGGACCGCGCCGGTATCTCCCATTGCGGCAAATGCCCGACGTCGGGATAGACGATCAGCTCGGCCTGCGGGATGGCGACCTGGAACCGGTGCGCCGCGGCGACCGGGATCAGCCGGTCCGCCGCGCCCCAGAGGATCAGCGTCGGCACCCTGATCGCGGCGAGCGCCGCGTCGGTGGCAGCGGCCCGGCCCGGATCGACCGACATCAGGATCGGGCGATGGCCCGGCAGCCGCTGCAGATCGGCCCAGCGGCGGATGAACGGCTCGGTCAGGACGCGTTGGTCGACCACGTCTAGCTTCAGCCCCGTCCGGATCAGCGGCGTGTTGTCGATCGACGCGAGCAGGGCCCGCCCCCATCGATAGCGCATCAGGCGAAAGGCAAGCGGCACGTCCTGCGCCGGCCCTTCCCGCGGCCAGCCCGCGGCATCGACGAGGATTAGGTGCGAAACGCGCGCTGGATGCCGCAGCGCGAGCGTCCACGCCACCCCGCCGCCCATCGAATTGCCCGCGACCGCGAGCCGCGTAACCCCGATCCGTGTCGCGACCGCATCGACAAGATCGGCATAGCCCGTATAGCTCGCGCGATAGTCCACGGGCGCGGCGGTCAGACCGTGACCGGGCAGGTCGAGCGCGATCACGCGGTGCGTGGCGGCGAGCGCCTCCGTCCAGCCGTCCCACGAAAAGCCGTTGTCGCCGAAACCGTGCAGCAGGACGATGGCCGGCCCGGCCTTTGGACCGCTGTCGAGATAATGGACGCGAATGCCGCCGGGTAGATCGACATAGTGCGAGTTCGGCCGGCCATAGCGTGCCTGCAACGTCGCCGCAGGCAGATCGGGTGCGCGCAGATACAACCAGCCGCCCAGACCGGTCGCCGCCGCCAGACCGACGATCCCTCCGGCGACGGTCGCCACCCGCCGCACCAGCGGCCCCCGCCCGCTCACAGCCGATAGCTCAGGCGGATGCCATAACTTGCCGGCCGGCCCGGCGAGGCGATGCTGGCGTTGGGCAAGAAGAAATTGCGCGTCAGATCATATTTCGTATCGAAGATGTTGCGGCCATAGACGCCGATCGACCAGCGCGCGTCGGTCGGGCGGAAGGTCAGCGTCGCGTTGGCGATCCACCGCTCACCGAGATCATAGACCGGCCCGAGGAACGATGGCAGTTCGTCGCGGAAGCTGTAATCGCCCTGCGCCTCGATCTCGTACGCGCTGCCGACGGGCAGCGAATAGGACAGCGCGCCCTGATAGCTCCATTGCGCGATCGGGATGCGCTGCCCCGATTTGTCGATCGTATCGGCGACATAGACGCCGCCGACCTGCCGCAGGCTGGTCGTGTCCACGTCGAGGAACCGCTTGTAGCGGCCATATTTATAGCCGATCGCCTGACTGATCCGCACGCGCGGCGTCGGCACGACGAGGATTTCCAGCTCGCCGCCATAGATTTCCGATTTGGGCGCGTTGACGATCCGCCCGATCAGCCCGCGCTGCGGGTTGACGATCGTTCCCAGCACCTGCTGATCGCGATAATCATAATAGAAAAGCGATCCGTTGAAGCGCACCGCGCGCGCGAAATCGGTCTTAAAGCCGGTCTCATAGGCATAGAGGATTTCCGGGCGGAACGCATCGATCTGATCGGGATTCGGCGAGTTGTAGACCGTGAAGCCGCCCGACTTCACCCCCCGGCTGGCGTTCGCGTAGAACAACAAGGTGTCGCGCGGACGGAATTCGATCCCCGCCTTCCCCGTCACCTCGTCGAGCGTCGCATTGCGATCGCCATTGGCGAACAGCGGCTGGCCGCCGATCCGCGTCGCGAAATCGCGCAGTTTGCGCTTCTCATGCTCGTAGCGCAGCCCGCCGACGAGGCTCACCACCGGGCCGAGCGCCAGATTGACCTGGCCAAAGCCGCTGATCGACTCCGCACGCTGCCGGTAGCCGGTGTCGGTGACGAAGCCGAGGCTGTCCGTGAAGTCGGTGAGGAAGCGCTCCCTGAGCGTCTGCTTCGCATAATAAACCCCCGCGACCCAGCCAAGGCTGTGTTTGCCGAGCGACGCCAGCCGCAGCTCCTGCGAGAAGACGCCGACGTCGCTGCCCCAGAAAACGTTGGACTCGTTGCTGGCCGACGCGTCCCAATCCGCCGGCTCGCGGCGGTCGAGATGGTCATAGGCGGTGATGCTGGTCAGCCCGACTGCCTCGCCAAGTCGGATCGCCGCAGTCACGCTGCCGCCGTAACTGTCATTGTCGCGCTGCGGCTTGTCGTCTGCGGCGAAACCGGTCAGCGCCGCGAAGCTCGACGACAGGCCCCAGCCGGTCTGCCGATGATCGACGTCGGCCGGGATCACCGGCCCCGGCGGGCCGCCATAGCCGCGCGTCTGGAACGGCCGGAACAGGTACAGGCCGGTCTGTTCCGAATGATCGTAGCCACCGTGGCCGTTGAGCGTGACCGTGGCATTGGCGGACGGGGTCCATTCGAGGATCGCACGGCCGAATACCCGGTCAGCGTCGCCGAGCGATGCGCCAGTGGCACGGTTATGCTGGAACGCGCCGCCTTGTTCGGTAATGCCCGCAACGCGTACCTTCAGCGTGTCGCCGAGCGGCCCGGAGACGAACCCTTCCGCCTTGAACTGGTCGAACCGGCCATATTCGACATCGGCGCCGGCCGAGAAGGTGTCGGTCGGGCGGCGGGTGATGAAGTTGATCGCGCCACCCGTCGTGTTGCGGCCATAAAGCGTCCCCTGCGGACCGCGCAGCACCTCGACCCGGTCGATATCGAACAGCGCGCCCTGCGTCGTCGCCGGCACCGGATAGGCGACCTCGTCGACATAAATGCCGACGGTCGGGCTGTTATTGGTCGCATAATCCTCGAATCCGACGCCGCGCAGGCGGAATTGGGGCTGGCCGCCGCCGAACGCCGGCACGACCTCGAGACTGGGCACCACAAACTGGAGCTGATTGACGCCGGTGATGCCGCGCCGCGCCAGTTCGTCGCCGCTCAGCACCGAGAGGGCGAGGCCGGTATCCTGCGCGGATTCGGTGCGCCGCTGAGCGGTGACGACGATATCGCCGATGCCGCTGACGATCTCCTGTTCGGCCTCCGGTGCAGCCTCCTGCGCAGCGGCGGGTGCGGCGGCGAGCAGCGCGATGCCGCCGGCGGCCGCCAACACGCGATAGGTCATGGTCATTCCCCCTTTCGATGATGGCGTCAGTCGAGCGCGTGCAGCAACCCGTGCAGCCGCTCGCCGATCTCCCCGATCTGCTCCGCGGTGACGATCAGCGGCGGCGACAGCGCGATCGTGTCGCCGGTGACGCGGATCAGCAGCCCGCTGTCATAGGCGGCATGAAATACCGCCTGCCCGCGCTCGCCCGGCGCGCCGGGCCGCGGCGCCAGTTCCACCGCGGCCATCAGCCCGCAATTGCGCACGTCGACGACATGCGGCGCATCGTGCAGGCTGTGGACCGCTTCCTCGAACAGCGGCGCGAGCTGCGCAGCGCGCTCGAACAATCCCTCGTCGCGATACAGATCGAGCGTCGCGCGCCCGGCCGCGACCGCGAGCGGATGCGCCGAATAGGTATAGCCATGCGCGAATTCGATCAGCGTATCGGCGTGACCCTCGATCGTATCGCGCACCGCCGCGGACACGCCGACAGCGCCCATCGGCACAGTGGCGTTGGTCAGGCCCTTGGCCATGGTGACGATATCGGGGCGCACGTCGAACCGCTGCGCGGCGAAGGCGGCGCCGGTCCGTCCGAAACCGGTGATGACCTCGTCGAAGATCAACAGGATGCCATGCGCATCGCAGATCCGCCGCAACCGTTCGAGATAGCCGAGCGGCGGCATCAGCACCCCCGCCGATCCCGCGATCGGCTCGACGATCACCGCAGCGATCGTCGATGCATCGTGCAGCGCAACCAGCCGCTCGAGCGCATCGGCGAGCTCGGCGCCATACGCGGGTTGGCCGCGCGAAAAGGCGTTGCGCGCCGGATCGTGCGTGTGAGGAAGATGATCGACCCCAGGGAGCTGCGCGCCGAACTGCCGGCGATTGCCCGCGATCCCGCCGACCGAGATGCCGCCGAAGCCGACGCCGTGATAGCCACGCTCCCGTCCGATCAGCCGGGTACGCCCGCCCTCTCCACGCGCCTGATGATAGGCGAGCGCCGCCTTGAGTGCGGTATCGACCGCCTCCGATCCCGAATTGCAGAAGAAGACGTGATCGATCCCCGACGGCAGCAGCGCGACGAGCTGCGCCGCGAAGGCGAAGGCCGCAGGATGGCCGAGGTTGAAGGTCGGCGCAAAATCGAGCTGCTCGACCGAGCAGCGAATCGCCTCGGTGATCGCACTGCGGCCGTGGCCGGCGTTCGAGCACCACATGCCCGCAGTTGCATCGAGCACCGCCTCACCATCGGGCTTGTAGTAATGGACGCCTTCGGCACGCGCGAACATCCGCGGCGCGGCACGGAACCGCCGCGCCGGCGTGAAGGGCATCCAGAAGGCGTCGAGATCGTTCGAAAGCACGGTCATGGCGCGCGCCAAGCCAGCGCCTTTGCCCCAACAGCCGTGCGGCCTCGCACTATATCCGCAAACGCACGATGCTGCATATTCGCCCCTCGCTGCCCGATCGCGACAAATATCCCCTGATTTGGTAGATATTGAACACAGCGAATCTTGAGGGGGCTTGAGCTACCCTATCCGCCGATCGCGCCGACCGCTTCGGCTTCTGAGACCTCGCCTCGCGTACCGGCCCCTGCCCGTCGCCGCGCGGAGGCGGTCCGGCGGCTTCCTGACCAGGGAGACCGTATTCGCCGGAGCGGACTGCCGTCGCCCTCGCCGGCAAGATCGGCCAGGCAGACGCATAGTCCGGCCAGAACGAGGATACGATCATGATCCGGGACATCGTGAAAATGGGCGATGCGCGGCTACGGCGGGTGGCGCAGCCGTTCGACCCGGCCGACACCGCAGTGCCGGGAACCGTCGCGGACATGCTGGACACGATGCGCGCCGCTGGCGGTGTCGGGCTGGCGGGGCCGCAGATCGGTATCGACCTGCGCATCATGGTGTTCGGCTTTGATGAGAGTGCGCGCTATCCGGGCGAACCGCCCGTGCGGGTTACCGTGTTACTAAACCCGACCTTCGCGCGACTGTCCGACGAGGTGGCGGATGGTTGGGAGGGGTGCCTGTCGATCCCCGGTATGCGCGGCCTGGTCCCCCGCGCCGCCCGGATCCGCTATGCCGGCGACCTGCCGGGTGGCGGACGGCTGGAGCGGGAGGCGCACGGCTTCCATGCGCGGGTGTTCCAGCATGAGCACGACCATCTCGACGGGATCCTCTATCTCGACCGGATGACCGACCTGACGCAGTTCGGGTTCATCGACGTGTTGTTTCCCGACAGCCCGGTCGCCGCGCTGGAACGCGACGGCGCCCGGGAGCGATGAACCCGCTCTACTCGGCGATGCCGACCAAGATCTTCGAGGAGATGTCGGCACTGGCCCGCAATGCAGGCGCGTTCAATTTCAGTAAGGATTTCTCGACGTCAGCCGGCCCGAGCACGTGCTGCTCGCCGCAGTCGAGGCGGTGACGACGGAATCGAACCAATATCCGCCGTTAACAGGGTTGCCGGTGCTGCGGTGCGCGGGGACAGCAACCATCGGCATCCCTACCCGCTCGCATAGCATTGAAAATACGTGCAATTTTTCATGGATTTTTCGCTGATACCCCCGCCGATACCGCACTCTCACAATATAAGCCAAGGCGCCTTTAAGTTGCGACGAACCGATCGAACCACAGAACATCCGCTATAACTTGGAGCCCGAGTCTTCGCAGATATAGTGGTCTGCCAAGTTGACGCCGCCGATCACTCCATGGCCGCACATTCACATGACAGCAGCTTACAGTAGCTATAAAAACTCCCCCCTCTACCCGTTGGGTACGGTCAGCATGCGCGATGCCGGCGCGATAACGTATACTCTATGTCACCATGAGCGACTGCGATCAGCCCCTCTCGCTCGGGACGTCCTTCAACTGCCACGCGTCAGCACCACTTATTGCCCCGCAGGAACCCCAAGGCCTGCTGCCGTCGGGTGAATGCGAGCTGCGTCATGCCGGATTAGTTGGCGAAGACAATCTAAATGATTAATCGATCACGGATGCCCTACCAAGGGAAGATGTTGGTATTATGTCAGACCTCCTCTGGTAAAAGACTGACGACGTTCCCACAATTTCGGCCAACGTAAGCAGACGACCGGCATTTTCCTCTACGAGGGCGTCGAATACATCTCGAGATCGAAAACGACTATGGACAATCGATGGCTGGCGTCATCGACAAGCTGAGCGCCCAGCAAAGCCTCCAGTTCTCGACCCGAGCTGGGTCGTATTGTCATTGGAGGCGGCGGCAAATTTCGATTGCGCGAACCGAACCAGAACACCAGATAAATGCCATGGCCACCGGCCATATGGTCTGCAGATGCATAAAGGCGATCAAGTTGCCTTGCGCAGGCAGTCCATAAATCGGCATTCCACGCGAGCTTTGCCTCGAGTGGAAATCGGATGGCCCCCAACCGAAATCCGGCATCGGCCCGCTTGCCGGCCGGCATTCTCTCTTCTGGCGCCCAGACGATCCCGAACGGAAGAGTCGGGCCGAGCAGATCGAGAAAGGCGTTGCGGCATCGCTCTTCGTTTTTGGGCTTTTCACCGTCATAGAAGAGATTGACGGTATCCGTTGACCCGCCGGCAATACGGGACTGCAGATCGGCGATTGCGTCGAGCGTGATCGCCTTGACATCGGCGGCGGCCAAGGGCGCCTCCTCCCGAACCGCAGCCGCGACGGCCAAGAAGTCGGGCGGCGTATAGCCCGCCTCCGCAGCCGTGCTTCGTTGCTTCGCGCGCGCGGCCCGGAGTATCTCATCGTAGGTTGCGCTGCCGCGTTCGACGAGGCCGTGTAAAACGCGCGAGGCATCAGCGCTCGTGTCATCGGCGAGTCGAAACAAAACGGCACTCAGAAAACTGGAAGCATCCCATGGGTGGTGCGTGCCGGTTATCGTACCGCGTGGCCTATCGACGTCGGGCCACTTCCCTTCGAACCGCGTGAATATCCATGCAAGCCGATCGGGTGGCATCGACCGAATTCGCCGGCTGTCAAACCTGCTATAACCGATAGCCTTCTGAAGCGGCCAGATGAACTCCGGCGCTTCTGCCGCCGCGTTCAGTGCATCGCGTGCCCCCTCAAAATCCCTGAGGATGCGTAACGCCAACCAATAAAGTGTGTGATCCTCGCCAATCGCCCTTGATGGAGCCGCGTCGATCAGCCGATCGATGCAGAGGCCAGCCCGCTGCTTGTAAACATCGGGAACGTCACATAGCGCATTGATCACCGCTTCATAATCGGTGGCATGACATCCGGCAATGGCATCGAACCATTCTAGCAGCAGGGCCGCGCGCAGCGCGTGATGTTGCTTGCCGCCGAGCAGATAGTGGGTGCCGCACATGTAATGCGTGTCAGTATTTAGCTGGGGTTCGATCATCGCTCGAAGGAAGAGCTCGAACCGCCCGGCATCGGCCAGAACATAGTCCTCCAACGTCGTACCGAACCCTTGAAGATGCTTGTCCACAATGTTCAAGGCACACCGCTTCGCAAGAAGCGCCGCCAGCACGTGATTCTCGCCGATATCCAAAAAGCCACGCCCGTCTAGATGTCGTTGCGCGAGGCCCGCTACGACCGGCCAGATATCGTCATAGGCATCGTCGCGGTCGAGGGTACGGCGAACGACGTCGTGCAGGGACACGCCGATCGGACGATGGAGGCATGCCTCAAATCCGATAAGCGCGTCCGGATACAGGTCGTCTCCTACCCAAACCCCAATTCGCTCCGCGGGAATCCCATCCCGGCCGCCGAATTCGCCATATCCCAAAAAACAGAGCGCAAGCGGTCCCGATGCTCCGTAGCCCGAACACAGTGCCTCGCGATTGGCAAGGACGGCCTCCCGATCCTCGCGCTTGCGCGCACCTTGCCTTTGCTCGTGATCCCGTTCGCGTGTCGCGAACTTCGCCATGAGCGCGCTCGTCTCTAGGTCCTCCACCGGTGCCGGGTGAATAATAGCCTGCAACGCAGGATTTTCTGCGGCATGAAGTTCGGCCAACTGGGCCATAGCCGGCGTCCAGTCACATTGCCGGTTCCAGCCGACGACCAGCGCCTCGAATATATCATGCGCCGCCGCATCATGACGACGCTCGCGGACCAGCCGTTCGAGCAGCGCGATAACGTCCTCATTCTGGAAATAAAGCCCCGTGGAAAGATTTCCAAGATGCCATCCCCGGCGCTTTCGCGACGCCGCACCGTCGGGCGTCAAATAGATAAGGGCTTGCACTGCCTGCCGCATCGCAGTGTTGGTCGTCAGCCACGACGCAACCACCGCACGTTCCCGTGCCTCCAACGAATGACAATCGCCAAACGCGTCTAGCCAACGCCATAGCCTGATGGGATCGGGCACAGGACCGGGGATTTGCCGGGCGATCAATGTCCACACCAAATGTCCAAGACCATGGTCGTACCGGATAATTTTGGCGATGCGGCTCTCCGGTGCAAAGGTCGTCGCAAGTGCGTCCAGCAGGCTGGCGCAACGCTCGGGCGGGATGGACTGCGAGAGTGACCAATAATCGTCCGAACGGTTCGATTTTCGGTGCGACTTATCATCTGCCAGACCGCCGTAACCCGCCAGAATGATATCCGCGATGTCCGCATCGCCGAACTGATCGATACCTATCTTCGCGATCGCCTCGTCCGCAAGACGCGGCGCCTCGACATCGCCGTTTTCGCAAAGGCGTAGGAACAAAGCGGACCAATCGACCCCGTTTTCCGGCCATGCCGCGAGGACGCCCACCGAATCATGCCGTTCGGAATAGGTGCGGCTCGGATCGGCTGCGATGGCGAGCAACGTTTCGCGCATCTCGGGAACGCAATCCCCTTCCCTCAACAGGTCCAGCACGAGGGAGCGCAAATGAAAGCTACTGCGCGGATCGTCGAGCAATGCACTCAAACGCTGACCAAGCCCCTGCTGGACCAAACCGGCGACAGAAAAGGTCTGCCAATCACCGCCACGAAACCAGGGATTTTCCTTGCCGTGCGCGGCAAAGCTGTCCCACACCCATTCAGCGGCTGACAGGTTGACGTTTCCAAGGTCGCCATAGCGCAGCACGCCGTAGGGATCGGCGGCGATGACGGGCGATGCGAAATGGCGAGATGCATAGGCAAGCCAAGCGTGCAGCCCGCGCAGCGAGGCCGGCACCCGATTACCGATGTGAATCAGCGCCAGCAGGCGTTTGACGAGGCTCCTGGGTCGCACACTGGCATTGACGACCCTTCCAAGCCAACGCGCCCCGAGATATTCGGCGACGGTGCGATGGCAGTCCCTGAAACTGTCGGCTTCACCGGTAGTGCGGAACAGACGACATTTCAGTGCCGATGCGGCGTGCTGGCCGAATGGCAAGGCGGTGATCGCCGCGATATGAAGCAGCGGCGCGGGGGTGTCGGATTGCAGACCGTTGAACAGCCCCTCCTTCCCGGACAGGAGCAGCAGCGCCATCGCCGCGCCGGCAGCATCGAGCACCATCGTCGAATCCAGCTGGTTAAGCGCCGATCGGACATGACGATCATTGTGCTCGGCCAGCATTTTACGAGCTGCACGGTCGAAGAGATCGGCGCGGCTCGCCGGAACGCCGCCATCAGCCACATCGATCAACATGCGCAGGCTCTGAGGATTGGCAAGCAGGGCCGCCAACCGATGCTGATGTAAAGCGGCATGAAACTCCGTAGCCCGCATGCCGCCGATTTCGGCTTCGAGCAACGCTAAGCTTTGGGCGTCGGTCAAGGGCGCAAGCGTCAACACACGCGCCTTGCGGCCATAATCTTCGGCAATGGCCTGCGCCCGGGTACTACCCCGCCAGTCAGCCGCTCGGCAACTTAAAACGAAATCTGGCCAGCCCGCCTCGCCGAGGCGCGCAAGCAGACGCTCGAGCGGATCACTGTCCTTGCCGGCACTCACTTCATCGAGCGCATCCAGGACCAGCACGCCGCCGGGCAGCGCGACGAGGGGCCGCCGCAGGAATTGCGCGGCCGTCAGATAGGTATGTTCCTCCGCTTTCGCGAACCGACGCAGCAGTTCGGATTTTCCCATGCCCGGGTCGCCGAGCACGACGAACGGCAAGGGTTGTCCGCCCAGCGCGGCCTCCGGCACGACCACGCGCCCGTCGTCGTGATCGGCATAACTGAGTTGGCGCGGAATATATGTCGTCACTGAAACCGGTCGATTACCATTGTGTAGCTCAGTCCTCAGCCTCGTTAGGCCAAAGCGGAGCGATCTCGACGCCGCGAGAGGTCAGGGACGCGGCGCTACGGTCAAATCATCGATAAAGCACACCGATCACCTGCCGGACAGCCACGACGACCGGCATATCCGCATCCTCATCGGGTTCGGTCGCTACGACGATGGAGTCCCCCGACGCGCCGATCTTTTCGAGCTGCCGCAGGTGAGTCAGTTTCCCGGGCAGACGGCCGCCAGCTCGCTTGAGGATCGTTACCCCGGTATCGAGCGTAACGGCGACGATCCGCCCTTCCAATGCGTCGAGTCCATGCGCCTCTACGTCATCACCGGCCAAGACGATCTGATGGGGCAGCGCGAACGGAACGGCGCTCTCTTCCCGTACACGATAAGCAATGCGGACACTGCCAAAGTCCGGCACCTCATCGATCGCGATCGCTTCCCCGCTTCCCTCCGGCGGTGGCATATCGGTCAAGAGGCAGCCGACGATCCGATGAACCTCGACCTGCCTTTCGTCGAAACGCAGTGTCGGCCGTCCTTCGCGGGGATCGGGTATATCTGCGACCAACGCGATGCCGTCGCCGTTCACAGGCTTCAGCAAGCGCCGAGCGAACACCTGCCTCTTGTGACGAGCGACGACCAAATTGCGATCGTGACCGGGCGCGCTTTCGGCCTCCACGATCGCGACGCAGCCAGAGGGCATGGCGAAGCCGAGCGTCTCATGTCTGATGTAAAAGAGCGCCGTGTCGTCAAAGCGGCTGCCGACAAGCCGTTCGACGTCAACATCTTGGCTTCCCACATCGGAAACGCTTCCCGTGAAGGCCGCGATGTCCGGGTAGAGCGGGATGTCGAACGACGACACAGCGACCGGCCTCAGCCGCACGACGTTCGTTTCCGGCTGCTGGTCATGCAGCGGTTCGCGCCAACGGTACCGGCGGAACTCGGCATGCACGTCCTCGATCCCCGATCGTAGCCGCCGGAGATCATCGTCTATGCGCTTGACATCACTATAGCTGATCCCCGCCTTGTCGCGGTGATGCGCGGCGTTCAGGATGCGACGTGCATCCGCGCCTTCCGCCAGCGCCTTGTCCTCGCAGAATTTTGCAATGACGCTGCTCTTGAACAGATCATTGGGCTTCGCTTTCGCCAAGCCCTTGAGGCGATTGTACAATGGATCGAGCGTAGGGGCCTTGGTCACCGTGGAAAAGGCAGGATACGCCGGATCGTCGAACAGGTCGCCCAAGCGCACCTCGAGGAACACGCGGACCTCTTGAACATAGTCTTGCGCATGTGACGCTGACTCGTCGTTGGCGAGGAAAGCGGCCCGTTTGCGATCGAGGTCGTCGAAAGCCAGCGCCGTCCGGAGCGTCGGATTGCCGGTATGCACCGGATGCACCGAACGATGCACGATCAGGTCCCCACCCCGCGCCTCCTGCACGAGGGCGGCAGCGAAGGCCCGGTCGTGCGTCGTCGCTAAAATCTGACTGCGATCCCCACTTGCTGCCAACTCGCTTAGCGCACGCGACAGCCTGCGCCGGTTATCGTGATCCAGCAGGTCCTGCGGATCGTCGAGCACCAGCAGGCGCAAGCCGCCACTAGTCTTCAAAACATGCTCACGAAAGGCGAGGAAGAAGCCGAACAGGCTGGCACGCAAGGCAGACGCGTTGGACACATGCTGCGCGGGCGCGCTGACCGGCCCTCGTCCGACCGCGATATCGATGACGCCCTTCGCATCCATGCCCGTGCTGCGCGGCCTCGGGGCAAAGGCGGTAGCGCCCTGATAAATGCGATCGCGCCAATAGTCGGATCGGCCTTGCAACGTCTGGCGCAGATGGTCCACCTGCGCCTGCGCGACGTCGCCGATCGGCTCGATCTCCGCCAAGGCCAAGGCAGCCTTGCGACATGCCTCGATCCGATCGAGCTTCGTCCTACGATTTCGGATCGCCCCAGAAAGGCGATCGCACAGCGCGATGGCAGCGGAGATCGGCGCGACGCCTTTGACGATCGTGTCGAGTTGTTGCAGCTTGGCACCGATCGCGTCGGCGTCCGCCCCCGCATCGCCGGGGTTGCCGCGGATCGCCATCAACGTATCGACGATCTCCTGCTGATGCTGTTTACGCCATTCGGCGAAGGCGAGCGCCCGCTCCAGCCGCGCTACCATCTTCACGAGGGCCTGCACCTGCGGAGCGATCGATGCTGGCAGCGGTTCAATCGCCGGCTCCGCGAACGACGGAAGGGTTGCGAGCTTCCGCTCGGCAACCGACGTCATCAAAGGTTTCAACGCGGCAAGCGTACCCTTGAAGCTGTCGGCGGCGAAAAGGTCTTCGATCAGGCCGGACCGGAGCAGATCGACGGGGGCCGCCGGCAGGTCTCGTGTAAGTTCGACGGAAAATGCTGCGGGGACATCGCGGGACAAGGTGCCGGTCCATGCCGACGACCAATCCTTGACCGTCCTGGCGATCAGATCGCTGCGCTCGCAAACCGCCTGCAGATGCTCCACGACCGTCACCGACGTCTCGGGATCGATCACCCCGCGCAGATCGCTGCGACAGATAGCGCAATTCGCCACGGCGTCTTCATCGTGTGCCTCGGCCCAAGACGTCACGCGCGCATATAGCTGCAGCCGCCGCGCCAGCACGGGGCGAGCGATCAGATCCGCGAGCGTTGCCGCATCGTCGCGCAGCGACGTCAGCAGCTCACGAATGCGGGTGGCATCTTCCGCATCGATCTTCAGCGCGGACAGCCGGGCGATGCCGGCAAGACTCTTCATCTGCCGCAACTGCTCGAACGCCGGCTGGGTGCAGCTTTCGAGGTTCTGGCGAGCCAACGCTTCTTCCGGGTCGAAGCCATCGCCCAGCACGTCGCGAGCGGCAGTAAGCCCCGTTGCCTTCTGATATTCGAAATGGGCCTTGAGCGTAAAGATATCTGTGGCGGCGGTCGCAACGTCCACGGTCGGGATGGGGATCGGTGGCGCCATATCCGGAAAATCGCCGATCCGGCCGGTCAGGTCGGCCTCCGCCTCACCGTAGCGACTTTCCCAGGTTTCGACGTCGTCCCGCAAGGCCTTGGTCATCTTCCCGGCCGCGAGAGTCCGTGCCTTTCCGGCGTGCTTCGCGAGATCGACGAAACTGGCCAGCCCAGTCAATCGAGCGACCGCAAGCCCCAACTCGGAGGCGTTGCCGATCTGGAGGAAGGGGAGCATGCTGGGCATCGTTGTGCCGAGCTGCAGCGCGACCGGATCAACGCCAAGCACTGTGAAATCGGGCTCTGTCTCGACCAGCTTGCCATTCGTCTTGCGCGACTGGACGCGCCTGACCGGTGGAAGCAGCGCGCCCGATTCATCCGCGAAGATCAACTCCACCCATGTATCGGCAGGCACCACCTTTGCGGCGGCGTCGGGCAACCCGTCCATGCCATGGGGCAGCGGCGTCACCGCGCTGATGTTATGCTCGCTAACCCCCTCGTCGCGCGAGACGATGCAGGCGAACTCCATATCCCCTTTTTCGGGTAGGCGCTGGGGACGCAGGATCTGGCCGGTCAGGCACCAGATCATCGCATTGGCAAGCGACGTCTTGCCTGAACCGTTCCAGCCTTCGAACAAGGTAATTGGACGATCGGGTTCGAAGACGAAAGGTGGCGGCGCGGCGCCATCTTCGGCGTACGCGTGGAGCCCTGCGAAGCGATGGGCGACGATACGGGCCAATCGCAGGAGTGGCCGCGTTCCCGCCACCGTGCTCGTCGCGGCAGCGAGTGCCGCCGGCGGGGCAGCGATGCTGTCCACGATTGCTTCGCCATCGACCGCATGGAGGTTGCCCGCCCACTTCGGGCGGTGACGGCGATACCAGTCGAGGATCGACCGCGCTTCGACCGACGGGATCCCGAAGGTTTCCGCCGTATCCAAGCCGATCTTGCGCCCCGAGATCAGGTCGGCAAGCGCGACGTCGATCGTGAGAAGATGCAGCGGCCGCGTCGCCTCCGCGATATCAGCCTTGTCTGACGCGTCCACCGGCACCCTTTTCTTCCCGTCACTTACCGGGAAGATGCCGGCCCCGGCCGCTGGTGTCCAGCGGGACTTGTCGGCCTATGGACGATACATCCACGTCCGATCATTCGGCAGGCTGTGCTCGGAACATGATGATGTTCCGCCGTCGCGCTGAATCATGCAAACAGTTCTTCCGACTTCGCGACGTATTGCTTCGACTTGGTCCTTTGCACGACACCTTCAGCCGTCAGTCGTGTCAGCCACTCCCGCGCCTGCGCCTTTGACACCTTCAATGTGTCCGCGACATCCGCTTCGCCCCGCGGCTCCGTCAGTAATGCCGAAACGATGGACCGAACGGCGTGCCACAAACGCGCGGCAGGCAGATCGTCTGCAGGGACGACAGGCAGCGGCCCGTCGTCTGGCGATACCTCTATCTGGCTCACGGAAGCCTCACGCCCGATTCGCTGGCTGGTCGTGGAATCGATCGCGAGATCTTCGTCCTTCGCCGCAGCTTGGAAAATCTGGGCAAATGCCTCCCGGTCGTGCGGTTCGGGCCAAGGAATGGCCCCCTTTCGTAATAGCGCATCGAGGCCAGCCGACATATCTCCGTCTTGCCGGACGTAGACCCGCGTGAACCGCAAATTGTCGAGCTGTTCGATCGCTCCCGCCCAAGTGCCGCCTTTGCCAAGATCCGAACTTACCACCAGCGCTGCATCGGCAAGCGCATAGATAAGCTTGTTGCGCTGCATGGCATGCCCGACGTTAAAGCGTGCGCTGGGATCATAGGGAGATATCAGCACCATCCGCCCCGCCATCAGCGGTGCCCGATGCTCGCGCAGCATGGCACTTTTCTCTAGGCTGTCCGCCAACACCCCGACGACCTGTCCGCCCCCGTTGGCTGCACCGCGCATCGCTGCCTGATCGATCCCGCGCGCGCCCCCGGATACGATCGGACGGTCCGAGCGCGCAGCCAGCGCACCGACGGCCTCGGTATAGGCGACCAACCGGTCGCCGACATGACGTGAACCGACGACCGCCAGACCTCCATCGTCGAGCCGTTCGACCGCCCCGCATCCGTAAAGGACAGGCGGCGCATCTTCACGCAGCCAGTGCTTCAACCGTCGCGGATACGCGGGATCCGCCCGGCTGATTATCCAGATCGCACGTGATTGCCAGCGTTCGATTACCTGGCTCAGCAGGAACCCCCGACCGAGCAGCCTGCGGAGCCTCTCGCTATCGACGATATGATCGCACGCCGCGATGATGGCCGCTGCGTCCGCCGTGAGGAGGTCCGCCGGTCGGGCTTCAAGGCTGCGCAAATGTTTGGCGAGCCTCTTGTACAATCCCAACGGCAGCAGGTCGGCCGTCGCCTCGCCACCGCGCATGATGAGCGGTGCGGTCAGCAGCAGGATGACCTGTGTATTTGGCGAAACGGACCCGATCATTCTCCCTCCCCCGTCCCCGCCCCGGTTCTGGACAAGGCCAGCGGCCACACGGCGCCGCTGCCCGCATCGCGCAGCAACCATGCCGCGACGGTCAGCGTCCATCGGGAATCGACCATGTCATCCACCAGCAGCACCGGTCCCGCATCGACGATCGCGCGATCGATTCCCAGCGAACCATCGACGTTGCGCACCTGCTGCACGCTGTTCGCCATGGTTTTCTGCTCGGGCCGGGCATCGACCTTGGCGAGCGCAGCGACGAAGGGCAACCCCAGCGCCGCTGCCAGCCGTCGGGCGAAATCAGGCACCAGATCGGGATGACGCAACGACGGGATACATGTCACCCATTGCGGGCGCGGTTGCGGGTTCCAACCAGCAATCATCGCTCGGCAGGCTTCGACGAGTTCATCGGCGAACCGCTCGTCGCGATACTTGCCCGCACTGACAAGGCTTCCCCAGCCGGCATCACCCCACACCGATAGCGCCCGGCCCTGCTCTGCCTGTCGTTCGACCGCGATATTTCCCTTGAGGTCGTATATCGGCAGCCCACCTGCCGGCCATTTGCGCCGCGGATCGATCGGCAGGCTTGCGCGCCGAAGGAAGGCAATCGCATCACCCAGTGTCCCGGGGTCGGGTGCCGTCGGCAGCGGCGGCAGGCCCGGAGGCGCGATCCCCGCCGTATCGCCGTCCAGCGCCGCCACCAGGAAGGGCATATGAGCGCCGAACGGCAGCGCAACATAGTCCTGCATCTGCCGCTGCTCCGCGCGGCGCAATACCGTCAGGCGTTCGGCCCGCTCCCAGAATGCGTCGGCGAGCGCCGCTGCGGTCAGCTGCCAACGGGTGCCCTGTTTGGCGATCGGGGCGGGCGCCTCCAGCGACAGCAGCTGGAGGGCATGCTCAATGCGCCCCTTGCTCAGGTTGAGCGAGTTTTCCAGGCCCGGGACGGACAAGCCGTCCGGTTCGGCCTCCAGCGCCTCGATGATCTGCGCGACCTCGTCGGGTTTGGGGAACGCGCTGTCGATGAACCAGTCGGTAATTCGGCCTTCCTCCTGCCCGCTGAGCAGGATTCCATAAGCGGCGTTCAGGCCCCGACCGGCACGACCGACCTGCTGATAATAAGCCACCACCGAACCCGGCATCTGGTAATGGATGACGAAGGCGAGGTCGGCCTTGTCATACCCCATCCCCAATGCGGTCGTAGCGACCAGCGCCTTGACCCGATTATGCAGAAGATCCTGCTCCAGCGCCTCGCGCTGCTCCCCGCTCCTGCCCGAATAGGCTGCGACCGCCAGCCCGCGCGACGCCAGCCAGGCGGCGATCATCTCCGCATCCCGGATCGTCAGCGTGTAGATAATGCCATGCCCGGGTAACGCCGCCAGCCGATCCGCAAGCCATGCCAGCCGCTCGGCCTGTCCCGGCAATCGGATCGTCTGGAGGGTCAACGACGGACGGTCGAGGTCACCGCGCGATATGGCGATATCCGGTCCCAGTACCTCCGTCAGATCGTGGAGCACCCGCGCGTTCGCGGTGGCGGTTGTCGCCAGCAATCGTAGGTTCGCCGGCAGTGTTCGGATCATCCGCGCGATCAGCCGGTATTCCGGACGGAAGTCATGCCCCCAGTCTGAAATACAATGCGCCTCGTCGATCACGAGCAGGGCGATCCGCTGGGCAATCGCGCCAAGCACGTCCGACTGGAAGCTTTCCTTGGCCAGCCGTTCGGGAGAGATCAGGATGATATCGACGTCGTCGGCGGCGATCCGTGCCTCAATCGCCGGCCAGTTAGCCCGGTTTTCCGAATGGAGCGTTACCGCACGGACCCCCATACGATCGGCGGCGGCGATCTGGTTGCGCATCAGCGACAGCAAGGGTGAGATTAGCAGCGCCGGCCCCATACCGCCTTCGCGCAGCAGCCGTGCCGCGATGAAGTAGACGAAGCTCTTGCCCCACCCCGTCTTCTGCACGACGAGCAATCGTCCCGCGCCCTCGACGAGATGACGGATCGCCTCCTCCTGCCCCTCTCGAAACGCGGCATCCTGACGCCCGGCACCTTGCCGGAGAAGAGTCAATGCACGGTCCCTGTCAAACATCCCGTTTCCGTCCACCGTCCGTTCGTCCGAGTGCACGCTATACGCTGCCTGCCTTCAATGCGGAACCAAGCGGGTTGTCATGCTCGCGACAACGCGTAATTTTTCCAGAGCGCAGGCGAGTGCGCCCATGAATGCCATCTGGCTCCAAGCGAAAAACAGTTAAAACTTTTGAGAGAGAATATTTTCAATGTTATAAATCGGACTTTCCGTACTTTCGCCAAGTTGCTTACAACCCTATGGCCTTAACTCAGTAACATTGGTGTTTGCTTAACCAAATATAACCTACCGTTAGCGCAACTGCAGGACGGCAAATGCTGACGCGCGGACTATCTCGACTAGTCCGCCGCCCGGTCGACACGCAACAACGCCCGGCCTCCCTCTTGCGTTGTCATCGCCATGGTAAGTGCGGCCATCCACTCGGGCACATGCCAACTGGCGGGCAGTGAACGGGCAACCGCGCCGGGCAGCACCGACCACAGCAGGATGCCCGCAATCACGCCGCCAGCTGCATACCACAGCTTGTCGCGCCACTGTCGGTCGGCGGCCTGACCCCGTTCGACGATCGTATCGATCTTGCCGATCGAGCGCGACAGCACGTCGCGGGTCTCGTGCAACAACCGTGCATCTTCGGCCCGGACGAGGACACTTGCCTCGATCATGCGCTTCGCGTTGCCATCCCGTGTCAACAGGATCGCCGGTGCCTGCCGGATCGCCTCGGTCTGGGCGATAGTGATCTCGACCTGCTTGCCGAGCTTCGCGAGCGTCGGGCTATAATCCGGGATTCGCTCACGCGCCGCGGTCAGCCCCTCGAGCGCCATGCGGGTGAGACTGACCTCGCCGCGCAAGGCCTCGAAGGCCTGGGCAAGGTCGGTGGCGGGGCTGCTGCTGTCGCTGTTCGTGTCCATGCCTTGTCGAGCGCGGCGAGCCGGTGTGTATGCCACGCCCGCGCCGCCTGCTCGAAGGTCGTGACGGCACCGGCGCTTAACGATAGGACGTAGGTAAATCATTGAGTTGTTTACGAGTGATATTGGTTGCGGGGCTGGTGGGGGGCGATTTGAACCTGTGAAG
This sequence comes from Sphingomonas sp. M6A6_1c, assembly GCF_053345135.1. Taxonomy (NCBI): domain Bacteria; kingdom Pseudomonadati; phylum Pseudomonadota; class Alphaproteobacteria; order Sphingomonadales; family Sphingomonadaceae; genus Sphingomonas; species Sphingomonas sp. M6A6_1c. The sequence continues at coordinate 26,396 of NZ_JBKEZO010000010.1, forward strand.
CTAACGCATTGTAATTATGAGATATGCGCCGGAACATGCGTTTGATCGCCTGGCGCATGGCAAAGAAAAACCCCGCCATCCTATTGAGATGACAGAGTTTTCGAGAATTGCGTTGGTTGCGGGGACAGGATTTGAACCTGTGACCTTCAGGTTATGAGCCTGACGAGCTACCGGGCTGCTCCACCCCGCGACACTGTTTTGGAACGCGAACG
>NZ_JBKEZO010000011.1:0-18627 GCF_053345135.1 Sphingomonas sp. M6A6_1c
CCGGAGCCGTCCATGACGGGTTGTTTCCTAGCCGTGGCACCAGGAACTGACCTCAGCGGTCGAGACGTTTGATCTCCTCAAGGCTACAGCGACCCAATCTCGGCCGTTCACGCCCACCTTCCCGCCGCCCGAAACCTTCCGGTCGTTCATATGAACAGACTGCCTGCTCGCGAAATCCGCCACTCATCGATCCGCCAGAGCGAGACTCCGGCCGTCAGCACCACCCCGGCAAGGATCTGGACGCGAACAATTTCAGAATTGATCTGCTATTCGCTGAACTCGTTAAGACTGAGGCGGTTACGACCACAAACAGTTTGGCTAGGCTCAAACCAGGATTATGACTGTGCGCATCTTTATCGATTAGGCTCGGCATAAGCGCGGACCAAGCAAAGATCGGTTTGGCTTAGAAGGGAAAGAACGTGCGGATTGCCAAGATTGCGACGGCATAGGTGATGAGATTGAGCGGCAAGCCGACCTTAACGAAGTCCATGTAGCGATAACCGCCCATCTGGTAGACGATGACGTTGGTCTGATAGCCGAACGGCGTCGCGAATGCCGCACTGCCTGCCATCATCACCGCGACGAGGAATGGCCGCGGACTAACCCCGAGGCTTTCCGCAAGGGCTACCGCTATCGGCGTAACCAGCACGGCGACCGTGGCGTTCGACAGCAGCTCGGTCAGCACCATGGTAATGCCATAGAGAACGATCAGCGCGGTCAGCGGGCCGAACTCCTGCATTGATCCAACCAGCGCGCCTGTTGCCTGGGCAGCAAGGCCGCTTTGCTCCATCGCGATACCTATTACTACCATCCCGGCGATCAGGATCAGGATTTGCGGACGCAGGCCGCCATAGGCCTCGTCGGCGCTGATGACGCGCAGCAGGATCAGCAGAACCGCGCCGGCAAACGCGGACGCGGCGATCGGCGCGAAGCCCGTTGCCGCGATCGCGATCGCCATGACGAAGATCCCAAAGGCGATCGCCGCCTTTACCGGTTGGAACGGACGATGCTCCTCGAAGAGCATCGGATCCCCAATCTGCCCGCTCGGCACCTCGATGTCCCGCGTATCGGAAACCGGCGAGGTATCGGCGATACTCGCGCGCATTAGCCGGCCGCTAAACAGGAACAAATAGATGCCGCCCGCCAACGCCATCGGTAGCCCGACCGGCGTGATCTCGAACATGCCGAAGCGCGGCTGCCCCGCTACGCGCGCCATGTCATCGACGAGCAGGTTGGTCGATGTGCCGATCAGCGTGCAGCAGCCGGTTAGAACCGTGATGTAGGACAACGGCATCAAATAGCGTTTGGGTGGCAATTTCAGCGCAGTTGCCACGTCGCGCACCACCGGAGCTCCCAGTACGACGATCGGCGTACTATTGAGAAAGCATGAGACGACGCCGATCGCGCCGAGCATCAACCAGATGCCTGCAGAGCCCAGTCGCTTGCACATCCTCACTGCAGCTTCGATAGCGCGATCCAGCAGCCCCGACAGTTCGAGCGCGTAGGCGATCACGAATAACGAGGCGAGCGCGATGATCGCGGGGCTCGCGAAGGCGCCCTGCACGTCGATCGGTCGGACGACGCCGGTCATAAGCAACACGGCCGCACCGCTAAGCGCAATGACGTCCGAACGGACCTTGTCCCAGATCAGCGCCGCGACGACCGCGACCAGAACACCCAGGGTGAGGATCTGGTCGAGGTTCAATTGTGTCTCGACGTAGCGAGGAGACGGCGGCAGCGGACCCGGGCACTTGCGATGTTAGTCGTAGCCATGGCCACCGGGTATGCGAATTCGGCTGGTTTTGCTATCAATGCGGGATGAATGAGCCGAGCGTCCGAAGCAGTCGTTTTGCCCTGGCCGGCGGTATCGCGGCTGCCTTTGCTATAGGCGGAGCCGGATTTTATATTGGTCGCGTAACGTCACCGCGCAGCGTGGAGCCTGTCGTCGCCCCAATAGAGATTGCCCCCGCCGTTGCGGAGACGCAGGCTTTGTCTCCTACGACAGGTAATATCGTGAAGACCCGTGCCGATCTGATCGCACTAGCGGCACAGGCTGCAGATGCGGTTGCATCGGGCCAGGCAATCCCAAAGGCGGTTGCCGACGCAGCCGGGCAACGCTTCGAACTGCGGCTGCCGTTCGGGTGTCGGGGACCTTCAGAAGAGGGAGGCGATATCGCCATGCGCTGGCGCTATGATGCCGGGACTAAGGCGCTCCGCGTGCACGTCGCGCCAGTCGTCTGGGCGAACGCCGACATTCTGGACGTTCCCGACCAGCCAGCGGCAAGTGACGTGGCGGAAGGTTTCTGGATATCGCGCCCATGGACTGGCAGCGAGGCATGCCCGACGACGCCGGACACCGCCGCGCCGGGCGGAACGGACGCCGTGACGCTCCCGGGGCAGACATTGGCGATCGCGCAGTTTTTCGATGGGGATGGCGCGCGACAGAGCCGACGCGACGGCAAACCGTATGAAGCGGTCGTCCGGATGACACCAGACGGGGTTCAGGCCGAACAAGGCTTCCAAGCGCATATCACCGGCAGGATCGCCAATATACCCGGGCACGGCCCAATATCCTGCCGCCAACCTGCCGGAGCCGAACAGCGCCCGATCTGCATAGTTGCCGTCACGATGGACGAGGTGGCGGTCGATAATCCCCTGACGGGCAATACGCTGGCAACGTGGAATGTCGCCAGCGCGGGAACCGCGGATCGGTAGGTGATCCGCCGGGCCGACGTGAGCCTGCTGCCGGTTCGGATGACTACCGACCTGCCGCAGCGACAATGGCCCGTGTGACGTCTCCCATCAGCCGCATCCGCGCCGGGATGGGCTGACGCGTGCTGGCGATCATCACGGCGACCGCATACCGATGCCCGTCAGGGGCGACGAGCAAACCGACGTCGTTATAGCCCGTCGAAAGGGTGCCGAGATCCTGACCCGTTCCGGTCTTGTGCGCGAGCGTCCAACCAGTCCGCAGGCCGGACTTAAGGCGAAGTGGACCGGTCTTGCTGGATCGCATCAACGTCAGCAGCGAAGTGGTAGAGCGCGCGCTCAGGAGCTTGCCCTGTGCGAGCAGAGACAAGCCGAGTGTGACGCCATTTGCCGAGGCACCGTCGAGCGGATCGGCGAGGTAGCGGCGCAGTGCCTTATCGCGCGCGTCGTAGGTCAGGGCTGCACGGGCTAACAAGAATCCCCAACCTCCGGCCCATTCCGAGCGCCATTCCAGTCCGGCAGTACGTGCCTGCAATTGCCGCTCCCCAGGACCAAACCTGACCCCAGCGATCCCCTTCTCACTCAACATGCGGTTGATCGCGGCAGGGCCACCGACACGCCACAGAAGCACGTCGTTGCAGGTGTTGTCGCTGCGGGTCATTGCCCCACGCAGCAACTCGCCGATCGTCGTCCTGTAACCGTGCTTGCCAACCAGCGCACGGATCGGCTGATGGAAGAGGGTGAGGTCGGATCGTGTGACCGTCACCGCACCGTTCAGCGACAAGCGGCCCCGATCCACTGCGTCCATGACCGCGATCGCAACCCAGAACTTGCTCACGCTCTGCTGAGGCCGAGGATTGTCTCCTTCCCAGGCAACGGCCCAGCCCTCGTCGATGTCGCGCACACTGATTCCGACGTCACCTTTGAAACCCGTACCCAGTGCCTGGACCGCGTTGAGCAGGTCGGCCGATGGCTGGGGGCGCGTTGGCACGGGCTTTGGCGGCACTCTTGCGGGCATGGTTGTCTGTACCGTGATCGGCACGGACGAAGGTGATCCAGGTTGCCGCCCGGTAGGAACGCACGCAGCAATAACAGACAGACTGGCAACGACACCAACGCGACGACACGGCAACAAAAATGACAATGAGGCTTCCCTTTTCTGATCTTTTAGTCACCTATTCCGCTGGCGAAACCAAAGGGCCGTGACTTCGACGCGCATCACACCCGGCTTGCCGCAATGGTGACCGCCGATGCGCTTGCTGCGGGGTTGGTCCGACCGAGATCGATATAGCCGGGACCAAAACTCCGGTTTAACCGATGCCATGCGCTTTCCCCAATCCCCGCTTGTCGCGCCGTTCCTCATCGTAGCGCTGCTGGTCAGCGTGACCGGTGCCGGATGGGCGAAGACATGGACCGGCTCGGTCGTTCTCTGGATATTTAGCGCCGCTATTGCGCTGGTCGTGTTCGTCGCGCTCATGCGAGATTCCGAGTGAGGCGCGTTCCCATTCGTTGGCTAACGGGAGAATGACCCTGAACGTTACGGCGATACGCTCGGCAACGTCCTGGGTGCGTCAGCGGCTGCGCGCGAGTGAAGCGGTCCTGATCCTGCTGGCGGTTGCTATCGGCGGTGCTGCCGGGTTGCTGACTGTGGTGCAAGGCGCAGTCGCACGAACAATACAGCATCTGCTGTTCGCGCTGCCGGGCGGCCAGCGGCTGAGCGCGACAACGGCGATCCCCTTGCTGGCGCTTCTCGCCTTACCAACCGGTGGTGTCATGCTGGCATGCTTCTCGACGGTCGTGAAAGCGCGTGCGCGACACATGGTCGATGCGGTCGAAGCCAATGCGTTGCACGGCGGCCGTATGTCGTGGAGCGACAGCCTCGTCATCTCCGGCCAGACGATCATCTCCAATGGTTTTGGTGCATCGGTTGGTCTGGAAGCGGCTTATGCTCAACTCGGCGGGGTCGTTGCATCGATTACCGGCGGTTGGTTCAGGCTGCGACGCGCCGACCTGCGAATCCTCGTCGGCGCGGGCACCGGTGCTGCGATCGCGAGCGCATTCGGCGCGCCGCTGGCGGGTGCCTTCTACGCCTTTGAGATCGTCATCGGTGCTTACACGCCCGCTGCGATTGCCCCTGTTGCCGCTGCTTCGCTGTCGGGCGTCCTCGTTGCCCAGGCGTTTGGAGCGCAGCCGTACTTGGTCAACGCAGCGGTCGGCGAGCAGGTACAGACGCACCATTACCTTATCTATGCTGGTCTTGGCGCCCTTGCCGCAGCCGTCGGCATTGTCCTGATGCGCGCAGTCGCCGCGATCGAGGCACAGACCCGCCGCCTGCCGGTCCGCTCGTCCTGGCGACCGATTGTAGGGGGCATGCTGCTGATCCCACTCGCCTGGCTGACCCCCCAAGTGCTTTCGTCAGGACACGGTGCGCTGCACATCGACCTCGAATATGGCGTGCCTCTGACGATCCTGGCTGCCATCTTCATCATGAAAAGCGCCGCATCGATCATTTCGCTCGGCTTCGGTTTCCGCGGAGGCCTGTTCTTCGCCTCCCTGTTTCTGGGCAGCTTGCTCGGGCAGCTCTATGCCGGCGCACTGGGTTGGATCGCAGGGCAACCGCTGGTTGATCCCGAGAATGCCGCGCTGGTGGGAATGGCGGCACTGGCGGTAGCGGTTGTGGGCGGTCCGATGACGATGGCGATGCTGGTACTGGAGGCGACCCACGATTTTTCGCTTGCCGGAGCGACGATCGCCGCGTCACTCGTGTCATCGACGATTGTCCGTGAGACGTTCGGCTATTCGTTCTCGACGTGGCGGCTTCATCTGCGTGGCGAGACAATTAAAAGCGCGCGCGATGTCGGCTGGGTTCGCATGCTGACCGCGGGACGGATGATGCGAAAGGTGGAGCGCGCTACACCAGCCCGGATCACCATTGCAGAGTTCCGCCGCCTTTTTCCCTTGGGTTCTACCAGCCGCGTCGTCGTGGTTGATGAGCTGGATCGCTATGCCGGCATCGTTCAGACCGCCAGCGCATTTGCCGAAGGCATTACGTCGAGCGACCCGGTGGGCACGCTCACAATTCAGCGAGAGGAAGTGCTGTCGCCTGACGCTGACATCAAGGCTATCATGGCCACGTTTGATGCAGCGGGTGCAGATGAAATGGCCATCGTGGCCAGTAATGGTGACGTACTCGGCGTCTTGTCGGAGTCTTACGTGCGACGACGCTACGCAGAGGAACTTGACAAAGCTCAACGCGAGATATTCGGCGAAGCTTGAATTTCTGCCGGTTGGTATTTTCCAGCCCCTTTGAGGCAAAGGTGGTAATCCAATTTGAGCCTTACAAGAAGACCGCAATAAGCGCCCTGTACTGTCTCGCGAATGGCAGCAGCGCGGCTGCGGCCGCACCTCCCCAATAGTCATGGCAAGCCGCCGGTCTACGACACGGCCGGACATTCAACCCATCTTCCCCCTCTCCAACTTCAAACGCCCGTTCATCTTCGCACGGCAGCAGCCTGCCACCCCTAATTACTACCGAAGAATGTTGCGATCTGATGGTGAGCGGTCCGACCAATCGGCGGAATCGCGCATAGATCGCTATCGTGCCGTCATGACTGCCTCTGTCCGAGCGAGCCGGACAGTTTAGGCTATTGCGAACCGCCATTCAGCAGTCTGTCTAGCCGCGCTTGCATACTCTTCCGGACCTCATCCTCAGCCATGCCCGGCGGCCGATTTACCATCGCTTCGCTGACGACTGCCTCCTTAATGCGGTCTACCGCAGCTTGATCGAGTGCTCCTGTCGCTCGCAACTCCCTGACAAGCTGCAACAATCCTGTTGCGGTGAGATGGGATCGAAATCCCGCAAGGAAGATGTCTGTATGCCGACGCTTGGCTTCATCGGCATTCATCGCTGTTCAACCGCTTGCTCAAAGTTCTCGGCAAGACTGGCAGCTTCATTCATCAGTGCTGCAAAGACCAGATGCGCAATCGCCGCCTCGTCACACCTGGCATCCAGCGCCACATGACTCGTTTTTCGCGCTCCCATCAGAGGCTCGCGCGGACCAGACTGTTCAATTTGATTTTCATGTGCACTGATCCGCTTACCGTCGCCGACCACCCACCGGGGTTAACCCGCGACACCCTTCCTAAGGACATATTAGCTTTAGCTCGCCCTGGCTTCAAGAAGGTGATTCGTCCATCTTGATATGCCACTTGCCTGTTGAATGATCGCCGGTGGGCGCGAGCAGTCGCCCTACGCCAGGACGGAGACTACCCGAATCCCCTTATACGATAGGATTATCGCCGCTCTCCAGCTCAGTCGCGTTCATCTGAGCCGTCGGAGGAGAGAACGGCGGCCGCGCCTTGACGGGGCGTGCTGGCAGTCGAAGCCCTCGGCGGGCCCTTGAGCATCAACAGATTTCCGGCCCGGGATCAGACCCAACATGCAACGTCGCAAGTAGCGGCGCATTTCCGACTGGCAGGTGTGCGTCAGGCGAATGGCCGATTACTGCACGACCGGTCGTTCAGACCCCTGCTGTTCAAGGTCGTGATTCGGTCGTGATTCGGTCGTGAGCCGCCGGCAGCTTCGCGGCGGCGCTGACCCAAACCAGTCACTCAGACTGTTATGTCCCCTCCCGGCTTCTGCCATTCCTTAATTTCGAAAATCGTGGGTCACCCGCTCCCGGACTATGGCATATGCGCGGCAGGAAATGGGGAGGGGAACACTCAACCTTCCGCCGGCGCACCAACGAACACCGCGACGAGACAGATCAGGCCGATCGTGACGAAACCGATCCGCTGAGGGACGCTCCCTGCCCCCGATTTGATCGAGACGAGCAATGCGAGCGCACATTGCATGGCGTAGAACAGCGCGAACGCGCGTGAGGAGAGCGCGACGACCTCGAACGGATCGGTCAGCCAGACGACGAGGATCGCGAGCGCCCCGGCGAGCGTGAATGCGATCGGCACACTGATTTTTCGGCGTGAGACCTCGTTGACCAGTCCGCCCGAGCCGATCGAGTCCGCGACGGCCGCGCTCAACTGGCTCGACACCGCGCCGATGAGGACGAAGATGCCCATCGCGGGCGCGATCAGCTCCATGATGTCGAGGATCCCGGCGACGCCTTCCGTCGCCGCTGCGCGCGACAGGAACGGGGTGAGCAACGCGATGAAGGCAAGGTAGATCGCCGAGGCGATCCATTGCGCATGCCGCATCGTCCGGATTCGCATTTCCGCGGGATAGTCGTGCCCAAGATAGCGCGACGTCTCGAATCCCTGGACCGTGATGATGAGTCCGAGCAGCATCGGAAGGCTCGCCCACGACAAGCGCGCGGGCGGCAACGGGTCCGCGATACCGTTCGACGCCCAGGCGATCCCCAGCGCGACGAGGAGGCCAGCGATGATCCCGATCTTGATCGACACCGTGCCGTGCGCGAGATGCTCGACCCGTCGCAGGCTGCCGCCCAGCGCCAGCAGGGTCATGAGGACGATGATGACGGTGACGATGCCGTTGGCGGCGATCGTCTGCCATGCGGGATCGATCGCCGCCGGCTTGAGTGAAAACTCGGCGAGCAGCTTCAGATAATAGGCGACCGAGACGGCGTAGGCGAGCGCGAGCACCCCTTGCGTGACCCGCGCCGTCCAAGCAATCGGATCGTTGAACGGTGCCTGCGCCAGATGATCTTCGACATGGACGATATTGAACCGGATCACCCACCCCGCGGCGTAGGCGATCGCCAACAGCGTCGCCATCGCCAAAATCGCGGCACTGCCGAACTCGCGGGCGAGCAACGGGCCGCAGATCAGGAAACCCGAGCCGATGATCGAGGCGAGCGGGGTAATGGTCGCACGCCATCCGTCGCTCCGCGAGAATTTGCCTAACGTCAGCGTCAGGGTGACGATCAGCGCGACGACGAGTGCGATGGCGACGATCATGCGGTGCCTCCTAGCCAAGCCCGCCCATCGCGGAGCCGACGTTTGTAATCGGATTGAGCGAGCGCACGCAGCAATTCGTCCGCGCGTTCGAGGACGGCAGCATGGTTCGCACCCCTCAGCGCGCCATCGGCCAGATCGCGAAATGCTCTAGCCTGCGCGGCAAGGACCGCGATCCGCGCCGGTGCGTCGCAACTGAGCGCCACGTCTCCCAGCGCGGCCAAGAAGCGTTTTCCTGCGATCATATCGGCGGACGCATATTGTGCCAGCGCCCCGAACCCCCGGTCGATGAACCCGGCAAAGGTCAGCGGATGCGCGATCACCCTTAACTGGCCGTCCTCGTCGGCGCGCAGCCGCGACGGTAGGTCGCGCCGTGCGAGATCGGACAGCGCGGCGCCCAGCCAGTCGAGGCAGGAATTGGCAGTGAACGGGTCGTTGACGCCGGGAGACAGCGCGCGCGCGGCGATCTCGACCAGTTCGTCGATCAGGAAGCGCAGGTCCTGCATGCCCGTGCGCCGCGACCCGATCGCAAAGGCAGTACGCAGGACGGTCCGTACGTCCCCGTCGAGCGCCTCGTCAGGCCACGCCTCGACAAGAACGCTGCCGCGATGCGCGAAATCACCGGGTTGGTATTGCAGTCGCAGTATCAGCCCGCTTTCGCGGGCAGTCTCGAGCAGCGCCTCGTCGTCGATCAGCTGGATATAGCCGGTACGCTTGGCCCGAATGATAGCCCGGCGCTCAACCGCAGCGGCGTCTGCGTCGGGGCGGAATGCGTCGGGGATGCGGTGGTCGTCCTCACCTTCGTCGAGCGGATTGCCGACGAACACCGGAAAGCGCTGGTCGATCTCGTCGATGAGCCGATCGCCGATGCGTTCGATCACGCTGTTGATGTGGATACGGCTGGGAACGTGGTGGATGAAGTAGATCAGCACCGCGATCGAGCAAAGGACGAGCAGGACGCCGACCAGCACCGCGAGCTGCGGCACGAACGCTGGTTCACCGGCGGTTTCGCCGGGCGAGCGGATCGTTCGCACTACAATGAGCGAGTAGAGGAAGGTCGCGATGAAGGTGCCGAGCGTCACCTGATTGCCGCGATCGGACATGAAATTGCTCAGCAGTCGCGGCCCATATTGCCCCGAGGCATAGACGACTGCGGCGATCGTCACCGAGAAGGTCGTACCCGCAACCCCGATCATCGATCCGCCGATCGACGACAACAGGCTGCGCGCCCCCTCGGGACGCGCGGCGTAGAGCCAAGGCAACCGGTCCATCCAGCCGGTGGCATGATGGCTGTCGAGCCAGACCATGCCCGCGGCGAGTAACAACGCTGCGACCGCCATGATCGTGGGGACGAACCAATAACTCTCGTGCAGCTGGTTGGCGAAACGGAGAATGCGTGCCCTCATCGGGTCGTTTCCCTGGCTGTCAGGCGTTCGAGGACGCGCTTGATGGTGCCACCCTGAACGATGACAGCGAAGAGGACGACGACATAGGTCGCCGCCAGGATGACCGAGCGTGCGGGACCGTCGGGAAGCCCGAGCGCCAACGCAATCGAGATACCGCCACGCAGGCCGCCCCAGATCAGCGTCACCGGCGCAACGAGGCCGTAGCGATGCGTCGGCCGGATGACTCGCAGGGGCAGGATGACGGACAGCGAGCGGGCGGCGAGCGCGAGCGGTATCGCTGCGGCCCCGAGCACCAGCAGGCGCAGATCACCGGGAATCGTCACCACCTCCAGCCCGATCAGCAGGAACAGCACGGTGTTGAGGATGTCGTCGATGAGGTCCCAAAACTTGTGAAGATAATCGCGCGTCATGTCGCTCATCGCGTGCGCGACGCCGGCGTTGCCGATGATGAGGCCGGCGACTGCCATGGCTACGGGGCCGCTGGCGTGAAGCGGGCGAGCGATCGCATAGCCGCCCATCACGACGGCGAGGCTGATCATCACTTCGACCTTGTAGTCGTCGATCGATCGCATCGCGCGGAACGCCACCCAGCCGATCGCAAGCCCGAGCAGGATCCCGCCCCCCGCCTCGACGGCGAACAGCTCCGCGGCGTGGACGATCGAAAACGGCGCGCCCGATACGGCGGATGCCAGCAGGATCGCGAAGACGACGACTCCGACCCCGTCGTTGAACAGGCTCTCGCCCGCCACCGTCGCCTCCAGCGCCGGAGAAACATCCGCCCGTTTCAAGACGCTCATCACCGACACGGGATCGGTGGGACTGATCAACGCGCCGAAGACGAAGCACCAGATTGCCGGCAGTTCGAAACCGACAATGCGGGAAAGAAGCAGGAAGCCACTACCGACCAGCAAGGTCGACAGGACGACGCCGACGGTGCTGAGCACGAGGATCGGCCAGCGGCCGCGGGTCATCTCCTTCCAGTCGACGTGAAGCGCGCCGGCGAACAGCAGGAACGAAAGCATCCCGTCCATCAGAGTCGTCTGGAAGTCGATCCCGGCGATGAACTGCACGACGTCGTGTCCAAGCCCTGCGCCGGGGAAGACGCGATCGAGGCCGACGACGATCAGCGACGCGATCGCGCCCATGATGGTGAGCCCGATCGACGACGGCAATTTGAGGAACCGGAAATTGAGATAGCCTAGCGCCGCCGCCAGCACGATCAGGATCGCGGCGGCATCGAAAGGCGTGAGCGCCAGTCCGCCGATCACGGCGCGGGCGCCGTCACGCCGGTGACCAGCGCGAAGCGCTGGCCGGCTGGCGGTGCCGGGACGGGCGTAAGACCCCGGCCGCGCATGACCGCGGCGATCGCCAGCGCCCTGCGCTGTGCAAGGTTCGGTGACGCCGGGACGTTGCCTTGCGGTAGGCCCGGCACGCCCAGCAACGGCATATTCCAGCGCCGTGCCGCCCAAATCGACGTCGCGACGGCCGCTTGCGCCCCCGCGTCGAGTGTATCGACGTTGTCGGCAAAGGCGACCTCGGGCAATGGGCCTTGCGGCGGGACGATGACCACCGACCAGCCTTCCGTTTCCGCCTCGGCACGCGCCTCCAGCGTCCGATAGGTCGAAATTGTCGCGCCCGGTAACGCTGCGGCCGCCGCGGTCGCACGGCGATGATCGCGATCGATCGTGACATCATCGGCAGACACACCCGTCACCAATGCGATCATCTTCGCCAGCGACGTCATGCGCTGGGCGTCGGGGCTCGGAGCCTCGCCGGCCTGACGAAGTTCCTCACGCTGCGCCTCCAGCGCGCCCGCCCCCGGCTCGAGCAGGATCTGGTCGAGATCCAGCCGGATGGGGCGGCCCAGCGTCTCGGTCAGCGCGGTCTGGATGATCGGCGTCTTCTGCATCTTGCCCCGCGGGGTGATGACGACGGCGCGGACGACCAGCGGATCGGCGGCGAAGTCAAGATCGAGCTGCGTAACGCGCGCCTCTTCGCCGAACCTGTCGGTCAGGAGTGAGCGCGCCTGCGACACGGCGACCGCTTCGCGACCGATACTGTTCAGCGATATCCCCAACGGAACCGCCATCACAACGAAGACCAGGAACAAGACGATGGTCTGCATCAAGCCCTGCCGTCGCGAGAGATGGTGACCAAACCCGTAGATCCGCGCCATCGCGGTCGCCGACAGGGCGATCGTGATGAAATTGGTGACAAACAGGGCGAATGCTCCTGCTCCCACGGGGACGTTGCGGGTGGCGATGCCATAGCCGACAACGGCGAGCGGCGGCATCAAGGCGGTGGCGATCGCGACCCCAACGATGGTCTCGCCGCGCCCGCGGATGATCGCGAAACTGCCGGCGAGGGCGGCAAACAGAGCGACCGCCAGATCGAACAGATTGGGCCTGGTCCGCGCGACGATCTCCGCGGTCGGTGCCTGCAGCGGCGAGACGGTGACGATCAACGCAGTGAACACCACCGCCGCGATCGCCCCCAACGCCAGCGCCTTAAGCGATCGACGCAGCTCGCGGAAATCGAACAGCGCGAGGCTGAAGCCGAAGCCAAGGATCGGGTTCATCAGCGGCGAGATCAGCATCGCGCCGATCACCACCGCCGGCGACGACAGCAGCAGCCCGAGAACCGCGATCCCTGCCGACATCATCGTCATGAACGCATAGCGCGGCGACCAGCCGCTTTCGTCCACGATCCGCGCGATCACGGCCGCATGATCGACCTGCCCCACCACCGATCGGCGCCACCAGCGGTACAGCGCAAGGCGGGTCAGTCCGGTTGACTGATCGGTTCGGTCACTGGCTACGTCATCCATTGTTCGCGCTTATGCCCCGCAAGTGGCTGCCCGTCACCTTGAGACCTTGCCGCGGGGCGCGGGCGCGAGGGAGTCGACGTCTGAGCACCGGTGGTCTTGCGGCTTTGATCGGTCGCCATCGGCCGCTTCGGTCGAACGCACAGCGAACCGCAAACGTTGATCGGGACGGCCGTCAGGACCCAGAACCGGTCATTCTGGCCCTCCTGCCCGCATCCCGCTTTCTGACATTCGTTCATATTGACTTCGGGCTACCAGCCAGAAGCGGACTATTATTCAAATGGTATTATGAGATTGGGTTGAGAGCTTCAATTACCTCGTCAAGCAACGCTGTCAATAATTGCATCTTCTCTGGCGGCAGACTTACGCTGGCATAATGATCCTCGCAGCCAGCGAGCAAGCCGAGGCGGGCGACCATTGGTTCGGCCGCCTCGGTTGCGTAAAGCCGCTTAACCCGCCGGTCGCCGGGATCGCTACGCCGCTCAACCCATTGTAGCGCCTCCAGCCGATCGAGCGTCTGGCCCATCGCCACAGGCCCAATCTCCAGCTTTTCCGCCATTTCCTTCTGCGTCCATCCAGGGTGGAGCCAGATCGCGCCGAGTGCGCGCCATTGCGCCTGTGTTAACGCCTCGCCGTCGGCTAGCGCCATCGCGCGCGCGCGCTCGTCGAACCGCTTGCGCAACTGCCTCTGAATCAATGAGATTTGGGACGCGAAGCTGCGCTGGCCGGCATCGGCGTTTGGCGAGGCACCTTCGGGAGCGGTCATCGGTACTCCTCATAAGCGTCGAAGTCGCGCGGCATCGGCCTTTACCCCTCGCTGTGCCATTGTGTCTGCGCTTCGTACGCATGGCACTAAAGGTCAATGTAGCTTATCTGTAAGGCGCCTCATAATCAGGTTGCTTTCAATTCTGAAGAGGTCCACCCGCGCTGAAGTTAATCGAGATCATTGGAGGTGAGTCTCCGGATCCGTGAGGTATCATGAGCCTGGACGACCGCTCCAATAATCGACCCGATTTAACCGCGCTGGAAAATGCGCCGCCGATCACTGATCCCGCCCCCGTCGTAGAAGCCGCCAATCCGCCACGGACGCGGCGCAGTCGGTTGCGCTTGCCGCTGCTGCTCGCTGCGCCGATTGTCGCCCTTGCGGTCGGCCTGTTCTTCTATCTGAGCGGCGGGCGTTATCAGAATACCGACAACGGTTATATCCAGGCGGGGCTGGTGCCGGTCGCCGCCAGCGTCAGCGGGCCGGTCGTCGCGGTAATGGTCCACAACAACCAGCGCGTCCGAACCGGTGATGTGCTGTTCCGCATCGATCCAGCCCCCTTTGAAGCTGCGGTCGACGAAGCCGCGGCGGAACTCGCCAACGCACGCGCCCAAGTTTCGTCACTGCGGGCCAACTATCGCGAAGGTGAAGCCGGCCTTGCTGCCGCCCGTGCGCGGCTGGCTTATGCAGGCCGTGAGGCGGCGCGACAGAAGTCATTGCTCGCCGAGGGTATCTCGTCGCAAAATCAGTACGATCAGGCGGTACTTGCCGCGCAGACCGCGCGCCAGCAGATCCAGACCTCGGTCCAGCAAAATGCCGGCGTCGCCGCGACGCTGACCGGCAGCGTCGACGCGCCGACGGCGGCGCAGCCGGCTGTGCAGCGCGCCGAGGCGGCGCTGGAACGCGCCCGCCTCAATCTCGGCTATACGGTGGTCCGCGCCGCACAGGACGGCATCGTCACCAAGGTCGATCAGTTGCAGCGCGGCAGCTACGTCACCGCCGCCAAGCCGGTGTTCACGCTCGCCGGCACGCGCTTGTGGGTCGAGGGCAATTTCAAGGAAGACCAGCTCAACCATATGCGCGTTGGTCAGCGTGCGACCTTCCACGTCGACGCCTTCCCCGATCTGGAACTGACCGGGCGGCTGACCAGCTTCAGCCCCGGCACCGGCAACAGCTTCGCGCTGCTGCCGGCGGAGAATGCGACGGGCAATTGGGTCAAGGTCGTCCAGCGCCTGCCGGTCGAGTTCAGCATCGACCGCATCCCGCCAGGGGTGCCGCTGCACGCCGGGCTCAGCGTCGAGGTCAAGGTCGACACCGGCCACCGCCGCCATCTATTCGGCGGTGACGCCGCGCCGCGATGACCGGCGCCTATCCCGACCCGGTTTCGCGGCGCTTCATCACCGCCGCGGTGATGGCGGCGACGGTGATGAACTCGCTCGACAGCACGATCGCCAACGTCGCGCTGCCGCATATTCAAGGCAGCGTCTCTGCCTCGGGTGAAGAGATCACCTGGGTACTCACTTCGTATATCGTCGCAGCGGCGATCATGACGCCGCTAACCGGCTGGCTAGCCGGACGGTTCGGACGCAAGCGGCTGATGTTGTGGTCGATCGTCGGCTTCACCGCAGTGTCTGGTCTGTGCGGCATTGCCAACAGTCTCGGCGAGCTGGTCGGCTTCCGCCTTTTGCAGGGGGTGTTCGGCGCGGCGCTGGTGCCGATGAGCCAGGCGATCCTGCTCGACATCAACCCACCCGAACGCCACGGACCGGCGATGGCGGTCTGGGGAATGGGCGCGATCCTCGGCCCCATCATCGGCCCGGCGCTCGGCGGCTGGCTGACCGACAATTTGTCGTGGCGCTGGGTCTTCTACATCAACCTGCCGATCGGCGCGCTCGCCTTTGCCGGTTTGTCGGGATTCCTTACCGAGACCAAAGACGCAGCACGGCCGCGGCTAGACCTGTTCGGCTTCGCGATGCTGGCGCTGGCGATCGGCTCGATCCAGCTGATGCTCGACCGCGGCCAGACGAAGGATTGGTTCAGCTCGACAGAGATCTGCCTCGAGGCAGCGCTGGGCCTGTTCTTCGGCTATCTGTTCGTCGTCCACACGCTCACCGCGCGGCGCCCGTTCATCGACATCGGCATGTTCAAGGACCGCAACTTCCTGACCGGATCGATCTTTGGCTTCTTCCTCGGCACCGTGCTGTTCGGCGTGCTCGCGCTGCTGCCGACGATGCTGGAGACGCTGATGGGCTATCCGGTGGTGCTGACCGGGCTGGTCACCGCGCCGCGCGGCATCGGCACGCTGATCTCGATGATTGTCGTCGGCCGGCTGATCAAGACGGTCGACGCGCGCATCCTGATCTTCGCCGGCTTCGCCATCGCGGCCTATTCGCTGCACATCATGTCGGGCTTCACGCTCGGCATGAACGAGCGGCTGGTGATCGTCTCGGGCTTCATCCAGGGCATCGGCACCGGGCTCGTGTTCGTGCCGCTGACGACGATCGCCTTCGCGACGCTCGACGCGCGCTACCGCAACGAGGGCGCGGCGATGTTCACGCTGACCCGCAACATCGGCTCGGCAGTCGGCATCTCGATGCTGCAGGCGCTGACGATCCGCAACGGCGCGACCGTGCACGCAAGGCTGGTCGAAGGCGTGCGGCCGGACAATCCACTGCTGCCCTCCTCGTTCGACTTCAACGCGCCGGCGTCGGTCGCCATGCTCAACGCGCAGATCACGCGCCAGGCGGCGATGGTCTCCTATGTCGACGCCTTCTGGCTGCTGTTCATCCTCACCCTCGCCGTCATCCCGTTGCTGCTGCTGATGCGCCGCCCCCGCGCCGGTGGTGGCGACGGCCCGACGATCCACATGGACTGATCCGATGCGTGCTTTCCCGCTCCTCCTCACCGCCGCGCTCGCTGGCTGCACCGTCGGCCCGAACTTCGCGCGGCCGCAGGCCCCAGCCGCGGCCGGCTACCAGACCGCGGGCGAGACGGTGCCGCCGCGCGTTGCCTTCGGTGACGGGCCGGAGCAGCGCTGGTGGACAGCCTTCGGCTCACCGCAGCTCGATGGGCTCGTCGATCAGGCGATTGCGCACAACCGCAGCCTCGCTGCGAGCAACGCGACGCTCGCCGCCAGCCGCGACGAGGTTCGTGCCGTCGCCGGCCGCCGCCTGCCGCAAGTCGACGCCAATGCGCGTGCCGACCAGCAGCAGGTCAACCTCGCCGCATTCGGATTTTCAGGCAACAACCCGCTCGCCCCCGGCGGCAATCCGGAATTCAACCTCTACACCGTCGGCGGTGGCATCAGCTACGACCTCGACCTGTTCGGCGGCCTGCGCCGCAGCGTCGAGCAGAGCGCGGCAGAGGCCGAGGCGCAGCAGCGCCAGACCGAGGCGGCGCACCTGTCGATCGCCGGACAGGTGGTCAATCAGGTGCTGACCATCGCTGCGCTGAACGCGCAGATCGCGACCGCCCGCGCTCTGCTCGCCGATGACCAGCGCAACGTCGACCTGACTCAGAAACGCCGCACCGGCGGCGAAGGCACGTTGGTCGAGGTGCTCAACGCGCAGAGCCAATATGCTGCCGACCGCGGCGACCTGCCGCAGCTCGACCAGCAACTGGCGGAGGCACGGCACCTGCTCGCGACCCTGATCGGTACCACCCCTGACGCGCTGCCACCGACCGACATCGCGCTCGACCGACTGACGCTGCCGACGACGATCCCGGTCGCACTGCCCTCGGCGCTGGTCCACCGCCGCCCCGACATCCTTCAGGCGGAGGCGCAGCTCCACGCCGCCACGGCGGCGATCGGCGTCGCCACTGCACGTCTCTATCCTGACATCACGCTTGGCGCGACGCTGACGCAGGGCGCGCCGGCGGTCGGCGACCTCGTCAAGAACGCCTTTCGCGGCTACGACCTGTTCGCAGGCCTGACCGCGCCGGTCTTCCATGGCGGGACTTTAAAGGCGCAGCGCGCGGCGGCGATGGATCGCGCGCGCGCCAGCCATGCGAGCTACGAACAGACCGTGCTGGTAGCATTCAACCAGGTTGCCGATCTGCTCTCGGCGATGCAGAACGACACCCGCTCGGTCGCCGACCAGCAGGCGTCCGTTACAGTTGCCGAGCGCTCGCGCCATCTGTCGCGGCGAAGCTTCGAGGTTGGCAATTCAGGCATCTTGCAGGTGCTGGAGACTGAACGCCTCTACCAGCGCGCCAGCAACGGCCTTGTGGTCGCGCGGACACGGCAATTCCTCAACGTTGCACGCCTATACGTCGCGACCGCGGGAGGATGGCTCCCTAAACCGGTCGGCGGCAGTGAAGGCGTTCGCTTCTAATAAAGGCAGCATGCCTCTTGACCCATATCCGGTCATTCAAGGCTGCCTCTTCCCTTCCCAACTTCCGTCATTCGTTCATCACGGAAGCGGAAGGCCTGCAGCTGCCGTCCTAAGTGAACGCAGCGCATGAGTTGGGAAAGCGACTGGTCTGTATCGTTCGTCAGCCGTCGTAAGCAGCGCTATTCCTCGTCGTTGAACGGGCGCGTGCGCCAACTAGCGTGCAGCGTCGGCACTGCACCGAACAACGCCATCATGTAAAAAGCGAGTGCGGTAAGTTCCTGTTGAGCAACAAGGGTCGACCACACCTGCATCGCGAGGAGGCCAACCGTAAGCCATATTCCTGCGAACGCAGCCACTGCCACGGTTGCAAATCCAACTAGGAAAGAGTCGCGCCGTTGCTGACGCTCGAATTCGTCCGCCCGCTCGCTAAAGCGACGCAGTGGGCCCCAGTTTGGCATGAGAATGGCGACGAAAAAGCCCACCATGATCAGTGAATAGCCAATCCAGTAGCTGCGGCCTGGGTGTAAAACGCACCAGAGTAACCCAGCACTGGCAACCAACAAAGCCAGCAGCGGGGGCCAACGCAGGTGGCGCTTGCGCTGTGTTCCCGCTGCCATGGCGGGCACACCCGTCCACATCACCGAGCGATCTAGCCATGTGAGA
>NZ_JBKEZO010000012.1:0-2500 GCF_053345135.1 Sphingomonas sp. M6A6_1c
TGGTTGCGGGGACAGGATTTGAACCTGTGACCTTCAGGTTATGAGCCTGACGAGCTACCGGGCTGCTCCACCCCGCGACACTGTTTTGGAACGCGAACGCCCCCGCTGTTGTGCGGGGGTGTCGTGGTTCGTTGATATTGTGATGGGTTCCTGGAGCCGTGTTCTTCGTATCCGCCTGCTGCAATGCCTGGCGACGACCTACTCTTCCATCGCTTGAGCGATAGTACCATTGGCGCAGTCGGGTTTCACGGCCGAGTTCGGGATGGGATCGGGTGGGACACCGACGCTATAGCCACCAGGCAATGAAGCGGGCGGATGCGAAGTTGGGCTTTGGGGTAACCCACCGCAAGGACTTGCGATGGGTTTCTAAAATCGATGCACCTTTGTGAGGATGTGTATTTTAATCTGGCGTTCGACTTGTATCATCCACGCTATCGCCGACGTTTCGCTGGTAACCCAGGATTGTCATTGATGGTGTGAGACTCTCAAGCGCGAATAGGACAATTAGTATCGGTTAGCTCCATGCGTTACCGCACTTCCACATCCGATCTATCAAGGTCGTGGTCTCCGACCGTCCTATGAAATCTTATCTTGAGGGAGGCTTCCCGCTTAGATGCTTTCAGCGGTTATCCCGTCCGTACATAGCTACCCTGCTGCGCCGTTGGCACGACGACAGGTACACCAGAGGTACGTTCAACCCGGTCCTCTCGTACTAGGGTCAACTCCTCTCAAATTTCGACGCCCACGGCAGATAGGGACCAAACTGTCTCGCGACGTTCTGAACCCAACTCACGTACCACTTTAATTGGCGAACAGCCAAACCCTTGGGACCTGCTCCAGCCCCAGGATGTGATGAGTCGACATCGAGGTGCCAAACAACCCCGTCGATATGAGCTCTTGGGGGTTATCAGCCTGTTATCCCCGGCGTACCTTTTATCCGTTGAGCGATGGCCCTTCCACGAGGGACCACCGGATCACTATGACCGACTTTCGTCTCTGCTCGACTTGTCAGTCTCGCAGTCAGGCGGGCTTATGCCATTGCACTCTAACAGCCGGTTTCCAACCGGCCTGAGCCCACCATCGCGCGCCTCCGTTACTCTTTAGGAGGCGACCGCCCCAGTCAAACTACCCGCCACAGAGGGTCCCTGTTCCGGCTTACGGAACGAGGTTAGACATCAGAAAACAACAGGGTGGTATTTCACCTATGGCTCCACACCGGCTGGCGCCGATGCTTCAAAGCCTCCCACCTATGCTACACAGTTCTTTCCTAATGCCACTCTGAAGCTGCAGTAAAGGTGCACGGGGTCTTTCCGTCTAACCGCGGGTACTCCGCATCTTCACGGAGAATTCAATTTCGCTGAGCATGTCCTGGAGACAGTGGGGAAGTCGTTACGCCATTCGTGCAGGTCGGAACTTACCCGACAAGGAATTTCGCTACCTTAGGACCGTTATAGTTACGGCCGCCGTTTACCTGGGCTTCATTTCAGAGCTTGCACCCCTCCACTTAACCTTCAGGCACCGGGCAGGCGTCAGGCCCTATACGTCGTCTTGAAGCCGACTTAGCAGAGCCCTGTGTTTTTGCTAAACAGTCGCTACCCCCTGGCCTGTGCCCCCAACAAGAGCTTGCGCCTATGTTGGGCCTCCTTCTTCCGAAGGTACGGAGGCAATTTGCCGAGTTCCTTCAGGACACTTCTCTCAAGCGCCTTGGTATACTCTACCTGACCACCTGTGTCGGTTTCGGGTACGGTCTATACGGTGGGGCTATTTCCTGGGACAGTTTCGAAGCCCGGCCAATCCGTTAAGGCCGAACAACACACACCATCCGTCACACACCACCAGGCCCACGAATATTAACGTGGTTCCCATCGACTACCCCCTTCGGGCTCGTCTTAGGGGCCGGCTCACCCTGCGCGGATTAGCCTTGCGCAGGAACCCTTGGTCTTTCGGCGAGAGGGCATCTCACCCTCTTTATCGCTACTCATGTCTGCATTCGCACTTCCGATACCTCCACGACCCATTACCAGATCGCTTCACAGGCTTACGGAACGCTCCGCTACCGCGTGGCTTACGCCACACCCTAAGCTTCGGTGTATCACTTGAGCCCCGTTACATCTTCGCCGCAGAAACCCTTGTTTAGACCAGTGAGCTGTTACGCTTTCTTTAAAGGATGGCTGCTTCTAAGCCAACCTCCTGGTTGTTTTGGGATTTCCACATGCTTTCCCACTTAGTGATAACTTGGGGACCTTAGCTGTAGGTCAGGGCTGTTTCCCTTTTGACGACGGACCTTAGCACCCGCCGTCTGTCTCCCGGATATCACTCCTAGGTATTCGGAGTTTGGTTAGAGTTGGTAGATCTCGCGACCCCCGCATCCATCCAGTGCTCTACCCCCTAGGGTGTCCATCCGAGGCACTACCTCAATAGTTTTCGCGGAGAACCAGCTATTTCCCGGCTTGATTGGCCTTTCACCCCTAAACACAACTCATCCGGTAACTTTTCAACG
>NZ_JBKEZO010000013.1:0-1696 GCF_053345135.1 Sphingomonas sp. M6A6_1c
GACGTTGATAGAAGCCAATCAAGCAGCCATCTTTCGTCCTTGACCTTATCGATAAACGATGCACATTGTTTATCGATAAGGAGTCGAAGATGCAGGATAAGGGACTGCGGATAATCAGTGGCGTCTTGCGCTTCGCCAACGGCGCCAATTGGCTCGCTGCGATCGGTTTTGCGGCAGCGGTTGCCCTGTCTTTCGTCTTCGGTGATGTGATCGCCGGCCACCTGTCCACCAAATACCCGAACGGCAACGTAGTGGGTACAATCTTCATCCTGCGCATCATGGCGGTGCTCGGCATCATCGCAGCTGTGGCAGTGCATCAAATCTTCACGCGCCTGCTGGCGATGGTCTGCACGGTGCGCACAGGTGATCCATTCGTCGCTCTCAACGCGGATCGACTAACCCGGATCGGCTGGGCTTTGCTGACGCTCCAACTGCTCGATCTGGCCATGGGGCTTATCGTCGTCGCGCTCGATCGGATGGGTGTCGACCACGCTACTTGGACGCCAGCCTTCACCGGCTGGATCGCCGTCATCATGGTGTTCGCGCTCGCTCGCGTTTTCCGGGTTGGGACGGCTATGCGCGACGACTTGGCGCTGACCGTCTGATGCCGGTGATCGTCAAGCTGGACGAGATGCTGGCAGCGCGAGGCATGACCTTGACCAGCCTGTCGCAGGCGATCGACATCACTATGGCTAACCTGTCCATCCTGAAGACGGGCAAAGCCAAGGCGATCCGCTTCTCGACGCTCGAGGCGATCTGCCTGGCGCTCGATTGTCAGCCCGGCGACATCCTGAGTTTCACGCAAGAGGGGGAACGAGATGGCTGACGGGCATGAGAAGCCACGTGGGGCGCTGGCAGGGTTACGGGATGTCGGGCGGGCAGCGTACGAGACGTACAGGCTTGGCGGCACCATGGTTCTGGCAGCGCCGTTTCTGCTCCTCATCGCGGTATTGCCAGAGTTCCTGCAGCATGCCGCCGAAATCCATATCGGCATGTTCGAGTCCATGAGCCGCTTTCGCGCTCTCTCGGCGAGCCCGCTGCGCTGGAGCTTCGGCTACCTGAAGGTAGCCGGCTTCACGGTTGCGATACTTGCGACTGCCCGCTTTTGGGCAGTCGGGTCCATACGTCGAACGCTGATGGTCCCGCCTGTGGCTCTGGCCCGCGTGATTGCTGGGCTCCTGATCGGATTTGCAGTCGCGTCACCTTTCGCCTGGCTTAAGACCCAGGGCCTTGCCCCCGCAATCAACGTTCCGCTTCAGATCCTCTCGGCAGTGATCCAGGGAGGATTTCTCGTCTACGTGGTGGGTGCGTTGCTCGAGGAACCAGCCGTTACGCCGAAACGGGCCATGACATCGCTTCTTCCAGCAGCCGTCGTCCTCATCCTTCTAGCAGCCCTCGCGTTCGCGCCCTCGCAGGCGTTGCACATGGCAAATCATAAGCTGGCGCTGGGGCAGCCGGCGGCCGTCGTATGGACTCTAATGATCTTCGATGCGCTATGGGTCGGCTTGTTCGCAGGGCTAGTTGGCTCAGCGCTATTCGTTAGCGTCCGAACCGGCCTGACTTGGCGGGGTTGGACGGTGTCACCAGATACCCTTTGCCGGAGCCGTCCATGACGGGTTGTTTCCTAGCCGTGGCACCAGGAACTGACCTCAGCGGTCGAGACGTTTGATCTCCTCAAGGCTACAGCGACCCAATC
>NZ_JBKEZO010000014.1:0-1314 GCF_053345135.1 Sphingomonas sp. M6A6_1c
TGATCTGCCCCCCGTTTTACCGGATGGATTTAAGCGGTTGCAGAAACCAGTGCGCGATGCTCGCGCGGCGAACGCATTTTGAGCCCTGAATGGGGGTGGTTGTCGTTGTAGTCTTCGATCCATCCGGCGAGCGATGTCAACGCGGTAAGGGCATCGGGCAGCGGCGAGACGCGGACGTAATCGCGTTTGAGGGTATGCACGAAGGCCTCGGAGATGCCGTTGGACTGCGGGCTGCGAACAGGCGTGAAGCAGGGTTTGAGCCCGAGCTGCCGGGCAAAGGTCCGTGTTTCGCGGGCGCTATAGGCCGAGCCGTTGTCGGACAGGATCTCGACCGGAATGGCGGCGCGTATTGCGCCGAAGCGGGTTTCCACGGCTTCCAGCATGATGTCGCGCACGTCCGAGCCGCTGATGCCGGCATTGGCGACCGCGCGCCAGGCGATGATCTCGCGGTCGTGGGCATCGATGATGAAAGCGCCGCGCACGACCTCGCCGTTCCAGCAGGTGAACTCGAAGCCATCCGAGCACCAGCGCAGGTTCGAGCGGATCGCCACCACGACGCCGTCATGCCCGTAGTCGGGCCGCTCGGTGTAGCGCCGTGCCAGCAGCAGGCGATCCGTCGCCATGATGCGATAGACCCGTTTGTGGTTGGCCGGCGCCAGCCCTTCAGCGCGGAGCTGTCGATTGAGGACCGCCGCGATGCGGCGGTAGCCGTATGTTGGCCGCTGCGCGGCGATCTGGCGGATACGGGGCAGCAGATCCGCATCCTCGGCCTTCGCGTACGCCCCGCGAGCCTTGGTGCTGCCGGTCAGGCGGTCGTACACCGTCGAACGCCCGACCCCGAGCGTGCTGGCAACCAGGCTCACCGGATAGTCTCCGGCAACGGCGAGTGCATGAGCAAGCTCGCTTTTTTTGGGCGCGAGCGCTCCAGCGCCTCCTTCAGGATCTCGACCTCCAGCGTCTTGCGGCCAAGGTGGCGCTCCAGTTCGCGAATGCGGGTCTCCATTTCGCGGACCTGCCGGTTGCTCGTCACGTCATCGTCGCCGGCGACCGCGATGCTCCCGCCTTCCAGCATCAACCGCCGCCAGCGATACAGCAGGTTCGGCGCCACGCCATTGCGGCGCGCCACGACCGAGATACTCTCGCGACCATCGAGCGTCTCCTCGACGATCCTCAGCTTCTCAGGCGTGCTCCAGTGACGGCGACGACCGCCGTCGGTGATGATCTCGGACACGGACATAAGCCTATGCTCAGGGGATAGCCCCAAGCCTCCTTCTTAGGCTTAAATCCGTCCGGTCAAAACGGGGGCCAGCTCAG
>NZ_JBKEZO010000015.1:0-622 GCF_053345135.1 Sphingomonas sp. M6A6_1c
GTGAGAAAACGATGCTGCCGGTTGCTCATTGCTCCACTCCTATCCGCCGCAGGCTACTTGCGATCGCTTCGAACGGGGTGAGCGAGAAGATCAGCTCGACAGGCACGTTGAACACCCCGGCGACCTTAAGGGCGAGCTCAAGGCTAGGCTTGTAATCGCCACGCTCAAGATACCCGATCGTCTGTGGGTTGACGTCCACAGCCTCCGCGAGCTGCCGACGCGACAACCCATGCTCGGCGCGGAAGACCGCAATCCTGTTATGCATAGCCTCAAATACCCGACTCGCTACGATTCGTTGTGTATACACAAGATTTTGCCAAAATTGCAATTGGCTATCGTCGCTCGCGCCAGAAAGTTTTAGCACGAGCCGACGCCACCGGGGTCTTCAACAAATTAGGACATGAAGATGGCTAACTGGGGGTGACCCAGATGCGTTCGCTCAAGGCACCCTGCCCGCTCACAAACTTCGGACGTCCGCTCATCGCAAACTAACTCGGTTGTCGGCGGGGCTGGAACAGCAGCCGACGTTGATAGAAGCCAATCAAGCAGCCATCTTTCGTCCTTGACCTTATCGATAAACGATGCACATTGTTTATCGATAAGGAGTCGAAGATGCAGGATA
>NZ_JBKEZO010000002.1:0-618689 GCF_053345135.1 Sphingomonas sp. M6A6_1c
GCGAAGCCGTGACGGAGGGGGAGGACACGGAACAGACGTGTCGCTTACCTCCCCCTCCGTCATGCCTGCGGCATGCCACCTCCCCCTGGCGGGGGAGGATTTACGCTGCGACGATGAATGTCGATCCCGCCTAAGCCTGTGAATACGGGGGCGTCGGCGATTGCCGCTTGACGCCCCCGCCCCCGCGGCCTAGAGGCGCTCCCTCACCGCATACGGCCCCTTCGTCTAGCGGTTAGGACGTCGCCCTCTCACGGCGAAAGCACGAGTTCGATTCTCGTAGGGGTCACCAGCGGCAGCACCCGACATCGATAATTACGCTACCGGCGAATGTCGTTCGCCGAACTCCGACGCGCATGCCGGGGTGCGCGACAGTCATGCCGCGCATCCCGTCCGTTGGTCAGAGGCCCGTCGCGTACAGCGCGTGGTGCGTCAGGATGAACAGCGTCTTCCGGTCGGCGCCGCCGATCACCAGTTGCAACGGGCGTTCGGGCACGTCGATCCGGCGCTGCAGCGCGCCGTCCGCGCCGTAGACGAACACCTGCCCGTTCGCGACATAGAGGTTGCCGGCGGCATCCTGCGCGACGCTTTCGCCGCCGCGGTCGGCGACGACCTTGAGGTCGGTGACCTGCCCGCCCTCGCCGACGAGGCCGCTGTACGTCCGGTTCTTCGAAGCGTTGGTCAGCGTCACGCGGCTGCCCGGTGCCGCCGCGACGAAGCCGTAGGAATCGAGCGTGTCGGACCAGCGCCAGCCCTGGTGATCGTCCGGCCCCTGGTTCCAGACGCGGAACGCGGGCAGCGCGAGCGAGCCGTCGGGCGAGACATATTCCTGCGCCTTGGCCTCGCCCATCTTGCCGGTGAAGAAGTCGGCGATCGTCGGATAGCTATAGGTCTTGGGATCGATGCGATCGGCGAATTCGCCGTTCGCCCAGACGTTGACCGGCAGCAGCGTCGCCGCCTTGCGACCGGCGCGCACCGGCGTCGGCGCGATGACGCGGACGTCGGCGGGCCTGGCGGGATCGATGCTATAGACGCTGCCGTCGCGCCCTGCCGAGGACTGGATCAGCAGCGACCCTGATTTATCGACCGCGAGGTTGACCGCGTCGAGCGGCGCGTCGGCGACGGTGGACAGACCCTCCGCCTGCGACCAGCCGTGGATACGCTGGAAGAAACGGTCGATGAAATAGAGCTTGCCGGCCTTGTCGGTCGCCGCGCCGGCGATCGAATAGAAGCCGTCGGCCAGCTTGCGCACCCCGGCCGAGACCGGCACCGCTGAGGCGGTCGCCGCGGTGGCGGGCGCGGCGGGAACATCGAGCTTCGCGAATTCGCGCTCGCGGACCTCCTGCTGGCGGGTCATGTCCTTGATCGCATTCTCGAACGGATATTTGCTGGCACGCAAATAGGTGCCGCAGCCCTTGGCGTCGCAGCTCGCGAAGCCGCTTTCGGCGTTCACATGGACGTTGCGGAAGCGGATGTCGCCCGAATCGTACAGCCGCACCGCGGTGTCCATCGGCTTGATCGAGCGGGTGACGCGATAGGCATGGTAATTGGCGAACAGGATGTTGCGCGAATTGCGGAATTCGGTCGAGATCGCGTTGACGCCGTCGCGCACCTCCTGCTCGGTCTGCGGCGCGAGGAACTCCCAATTCTCGACGTGGTCGAGGACGATCTCGTGGCGGTAATGATGCTCCGCCGACAGCTGGTAGACATGACCCGGCGTCTTGGTGTCGGAGACGTAGAAGCCCGCCGATGCCAGCGTGTTGGGCGACCAGAGCGCGGAGAAGGTGCCGCCGCCGCCGTCGGTCACCCAGATGCTGGGATATTGGCCGTCGAAGCGCGCGCGCGGATCGCCGAAGCCGATCGGACTGCCTTTGGTCAGCAGCGTGCCGCCGCCGCCCTGGATCTTGACGTCGTTGACCATCGACGCCTCGCCCGCCTTCCACAGCAAGGCGGTCGCGCGCGGATTGACCCCGCCGGTCCACAGGCCGAGGCCGTGGACGATGGCGTTGCCGCCCTTCGCGCTTTCGATCAGCGCCTTGGCGCCGCCGACGCCCATATAGGCGGGGGTCTCGTCGGGCAGATAGACGTGGGTGAGGCTGGGGTGCAGCGCGATCAGCACGCTGTCGGGGCGCAGCTTGAGCGTATCGGTGACGCGATAGCGGCCCATCGGCAGATAGAGCACGCGATGCGTGTCGATCGCGCGTTGCAGCGCGGCGGTGTCGTCGGTGGTGTCGTCGCCCTTGACGCCGAGGTCGTGGACATTCGCCCACGCCTTGACCGGCGGCAGCGCGCCGATCGCCGGCCGCGGTCGCGCCGGTACGCGGGCGAGCGGCGCCATCGTCACGTCGGTGGCATAATCGCCGATCGTCCCCAGCCCCGCCAGCTTGAGGCCGTAGGAGAAGTCGCTGACGCGGTAGCGCGCGCTCTTGCCCGCTACGGTCGTCTCGCTCTCACGAAAGCGCGCGAAGGTCGGCGTGTTGATGCCGATCGCATTGTCGAAGCCGATTTGGGTGAAGACGCTCTTCTCCTCGGAGATCAGCACCGCCGATTGCGACACGTTCTCGAAGCGGACGTCCTTGCCCCACAGCGAATCGGAATAGCCGCGGTCGATCTCGATGCCGACCGGCGTGTCGCGGATCGCGACGTTGACCAAGGTGAGGTCGACCTCATGCTCGCGGATCGCCGCGTCGCGCTGGCCCTGGAAGTCGGAATCGATAAGCGTGAACTGCCATGCCGGCGACGTCTTCTCGGACATGATGCCGTAGCGGCCGCCGAAGAAGCGCAGATCCTCGAACTCGTTGCCCGCCTGATAGACGCCGGCGAGGCCCGAGCCGATGTGGAAGTCGGCATGGCGGATATAGCCGTGCTGCGCGACGCGGAAGCGCACCGCGACCGCACCCGCATTGCCCGCCCCGATGCGGAAATCGACGTTGGCGAGCGCGGAATAGAAGGTGCTCGACGTGGCGTCGAAGATGGCCGGATCGAACGGCACGCTGGTCCGCGGCGGCACCGGCGCCTTGCCGACGCGATATTGATCCTCGCCGGTGAAAGCGAGCATCGCCGCGACGCCGGAGCCGAAGCCCTCGCTATTGTCGCCGAGCACGATCTCCGGCCGGGTCGCGCCGACGCCGAAGATGCGCACCGCGGAACGCACGAAGATCGTGCGGCTGATCCGGTAGCGGCCCGAGGGCAGGAACACGATCCCGCCCTTCCCGCCCTGC
The DNA here is from genome assembly GCF_053345135.1 of Sphingomonas sp. M6A6_1c. NCBI lineage: Bacteria > Pseudomonadati > Pseudomonadota > Alphaproteobacteria > Sphingomonadales > Sphingomonadaceae > Sphingomonas > Sphingomonas sp. M6A6_1c. The sequence continues at coordinate 3,219 of NZ_JBKEZO010000002.1, forward strand.
GCCGCGGCGTCGATCGCCTGCTGGATCGCGACGCTGTCGTCGGCGCGGCCGTCGCCGACGCCGCGGACGGTGATCGCCCGCGCGTCCTTGGGTGCGGTGAGGTAGACGGAGGTCGTCGCCGCCAGAGCGGGCGCAGGCGCGAGCAGCGCCGCGGAGGCGAGCAGCCAGATATGCTTCAAGACAGGTCTCCCGGGGATCGGTCGTGCCGCAGGCCCACCGGACCGGCGGGGAAAGGCTCAGGAGGCGCGCCGGCCCAGCGTCTGCGCGGCGAGCGCGACCTGCGTGCGGTTGCGCACGTTGAGCTTGCGCATCAGCGCGGTCATATGCGCCTTCACCGTCGCCTCGGCGATGCCGAGGTCGTAGGCGATCTGCTTGTTGAGCAAGCCGGAGTGGACACCGCGCAGCACCTTCATCTGCGTCGGCGTCAATTGGTCGAGCGCACAGGCCGCGACCGGCGCCGCAGCGGCGTTGATCGCGGGCTGGCGGGCGATCTGGGAAGTCCCTTCCATCGTCATCCTCCTCTGGTGGCCATAAGCCGGCGGTCGCCCGTGTCGGGCGCTCCATCTTGGTCGACCGATCCAGCGAAAAGGCGGATTCGGTTAGACAGGTTTCTTGTATGATCCGTACAACCTGTGGGGATCAAGCCTTTTTTCTTGGCGACAGGCAAAAACCTGTCCTACAGATACCGCAAGGAACGGCAGACGAAGGCGTCGCCGAAGCGGAGGGAGGGTGTCGATGCGGCACAGACAGGCGGGCGCCGCGGCGCGTATGTCGCCGAAGCAGGTTGGTGGTACGCAGACGCGCTCCCCGCGCGGGTCGTCACGTCGGGCGTGTTGGAGACCGCTGCGAAAGTCCACCCGGCCACTGCTGCTGTGCAGTGTTCCTGCGAACGCAGGAACCCAGGGCCAAGCAGAACAACGCCTTGCGGTGTCCGGGACCCTTGGGCTCCTGCTTTCGCAGGAGCACTGGAGATTGGCGGAGGTCTCCAACCGGTCCGCGGTGACGGGGTGGCTGGGGACATGCCTTGAGCCGAACCTCCCCCCTGCCCCGGCGGTGTCGCGATGACCGGCGCGGACATCCGCCTCGTCGTCGCGGCGCTGGCCGGCATCCTGCTCGCGGTGCTGATGATCGTGCGCGGCCGGCTGCATCCCTTCATCGGGCTGCTGTGCGGCGCGTTCGCGGTCGGGCTGTTCGCCGGCCTGCCGCTGCCCGATATCGCCAAAGCGGTGCAGAAGGGCGTCGGCGACATCATCGGCGGCACCGGACTGGTGGTCGCGCTCGGCCTGTCGCTCGGCGCGATGCTGCATCTGTCGGGCGCCGCCGCGGCGCTGGCGCAGAGCGCGTTGCGGCTGACCGGCGCGCGCGCCGCACCCTGGGCGACCTTGGGCATCGCGATCGTCATCGGCCTGCCGCTGTTCTTCGAAACCGGGCTCGTCCTGCTGCTGCCGATCGTCGTCGCCGCCGCCGAGGCGATGGCCGGCCCGGACGACGCGGATCGCGACGCTGCCAAGCTGCGGCTGATCATGCCCGCGCTCGCCGGGCTCGGCGTGGTCCACGCGCTGGTGCCGCCGCATCCCGGCCCGCTGCTCGCGGTCGAGGCGCTCGGCGCCAATCTCGGCAAGACGATGCTGTACGGCATCGTGATCGCGATCCCGACCGCGATTCTCGCCGGGCCGGTGCTCGCCCGCTTCGTCACCCCCGGCATCCGCCTCGCGCCGCCGCTGCTGCACGACCACCGGCTCGATCTCGCCACGCCGGGGCGGCTCGCGTCGCTGGCGATCGTGCTGCTGCCGGTGCTGCTGATCGCCACCGGCGAGCTCGGTCAGATGGCGCCGGGGCTGAAGGGCACCGGCTGGCTCGTCGCGGCGAGCAACCCGGTGATCGCGCTGCTCGTCACCAACCTGCTCGCTCTGCCGCTGCTGTTCGGCCGCCGGCTGCGCGAAGCGAAGATCCAGGACGCGGTGTGGCACGAGACGATGGCCGCCGCCGGCGCGATCCTGCTCGCGATCGGCGCCGGCGGTGCGTTGAAACAGGTGCTGGTCAGCGCCGGCCTCTCCGATCTGCTCGCGCGGCTGGTGCTGATGTATGCGGTGTCGCCGTTGCTGCTCGGCTGGCTGGTCGCGGTCGGCATCCGCCTCGCCGCGGGGTCGGCGACGGTGGCGACGATCACCGCGGTCGGCATCATGCCCGGCGTCGTCGCCGGCTCCGGCGTGTCGCCCGAACTGGTGGTGCTGGCGATCGGCGCGGGCTCGGTGTTCTTCAGCCACGTCAACGATCCCGGCTTCTGGCTGGTGAAAAGCTATGTCGGCACCAGCACCGCGGACACGTTCAAGACCTGGTCGCTGCTCGAGACGACGATTTCGGTGGTCGGGCTCGCGCTGGTGGTCGCGCTCAGTTATGTCGTCTGACACACGCGGGGGAGGCAGCCATGAGTGAAGTCCGGCTGGTCGATCGCGCGTACACCGCGATCGTCGCCATCATCAACGACGAAGGGCTCGCGATCGGCGATCGTTTGCCCTCCGAATCGCGGCTCGCCGCCTCGTTCGGCGTGTCGCGGACGATCGTTCGCGAGGCGCTGGCGCGGCTCGCCTCGGACGGGATCACCGCGGCGCGGCGCGGCGCCGGCTCCTACGTGCAGCGGCGGCCGTCCGAACGGCTCAGCACGCACATGCCGATGGATGCGCTCGCCAAGACGCTCGGCACCTACGAGGTGCGGTTCGTGCTCGAATCGGAGGCGGCGCGGCTGGCGGCGCAGCGCCGCTCGCCGCAGCAGCTCGACGAGATCGAACATACGCTCGCGGCGTTGCGCAGCGCCTTGCTGTCGAACGCGCCGGCGCATGACGAGGACTGGCTGCTCCACCGCGCGATCGTCGAGGCGACGGGCAATTCCGCCTTCGTGCCGGTATTCGACCATCTGCAGGACGAGGTGATGCGCATCCTGCGTGCCGGCGTCGACATCTCGCGCTCCCGCCCGCCCGAGGTGATCGGCGCGATGATGGCGGAGCATGACGCGATCGTCGATGCGATCCGCACCCGCGATGCCGACGGCGCGGCGCTGGCAATGCGCTGGCATCTGTCGCAGGGGCGCAAGCGGCTGATGCCGTGAGTCGGGCCGGGCTCCCCCGATCGCCGAGCGTTTCCCGATCCGCGCCGTTCGCCCTCAGCCCGTCGATGGGCCCGAGCCTCACCGCCCTGCGACAGGCTCAGGGCGAAGGGTGGGCTATCCGGTGGTCCGAACCCGCGACCGCGCCTTGCCGCGCGTCGATCCACGCCAGCGCCTCGGCGATCAACACCTCCACCGGCCGCGCGGCGTCGAGCGTCACCGCGGGTTCGTCGGGCGCGGGCCGCTCGAGGGTGGCGAGCTGGCTGCCGAGCAGGCTGGGCGGCATGTAATGGCCCGAGCGCGTCTCCATCCGCCGCGCGATCTCGGCCGCGCCGGTGTCGAGCAGCACGAACAGCAGCGGCACCGCCGAGGCGGCGGACAGCCGCTCGCGATAGCTGCGCTTGAGCGCCGAACAGGCGGCGACCGCGACATGGCCGGGCGCCGCCAGCGCCGCCTCGCCGAGCGCCGCACCGAGCCGGTCGAGCCACGGCCAGCGATCCTCGTCGGTGAGCGGATGGCCCGCCTGCATCTTGGCGACATTGGCGCGGGAATGGAACGCGTCGCCTTCCAGCACCGGGCAGTCGAGCGCCGCGCCGAGCCGCGTCGACAGCGTCGACTTGCCGCTGCCGCTCACGCCCATGACGACGACGGCATAAGCGCGATCGGTCCCTGCTTGTCCCTGCACGCGCTACCCTTGCGTTCGAGGCCGGCCGAGCTGCCGGCATGACGATATTCTTGCTATCCCGCGTCCGTGCCCGGCTGACCATTACGACCTTTGTCGCAATCGTCGCCCCGCGCGCGCGATCCTACTCCGAAGCGATCACGGGACGCTCCCACGCCCACTGCAAGGAAAACGCCGAGATGATAGCCACGTTCCGGGCGGCGCACCGCCTGCCCCCCCTTGCCGCGCTGCTGCTCGCCGGCACCGCCACGCCGCTGCTCGCGGCGACGCCTTCGGTCTCCACCTTCGCGACCGCGCCGGCCGATCCGCGCGCGGTCACCGTCGCGGGCAAGGGCGACGGCGCGGCCGACGACAGCGCCGCGATCCAGCGCGCGATCGATTCGGTCGCGGCGCAGGGCGGCGGCGGGCTCGTCTTCCTGCCGACCGGCCGCTACCGCATCACCCGCACGCTGTTCATGCGGCCCGGCGTGCGCCTGTTCGGTGTCGGCAAGCGCCGCCCCGTCATCCTGCTCGCCCCGCAGACGCCCGGCTTCCAGCGCGGCGTCGGCAGCATGGTATTCTTCACCGGCACCTTGCCCGTCCGCCCCGGCGAGCCGCCGCGCCCGCCGGTGCCGGTGCCGCCGCCGACCAGCGTCCCGTTCGATCCCGGCATCGCCGACGCCAATTCGGGCACCTTCTATTCGGCGATGGCCAATGTCGATTTCGAAATCGGCGACGGCAATCCGGCGGCGACCGCGGTACGCTTCCACGCCGCGCAGCACGCCTATCTCAGCCATATCGACTTTCATCTCGGCTCGGGCCTCGCCGGTATCTATCAGGTCGGCAATATCGGGCAGGACCTGCGCTTCTTCGGCGGCCGCTATGGCATCCTGACCGAAAAGCCCTCGCCCGCGTGGCAATATACGTTGCTCGATGCGACCTTCGAAGGGCAGCGCGACGCCGCGATCCGCGAGCATGAGGCGGGGCTGACCCTGGTCAACACGGTGTTCCGCAACGTGCCGGTCGGGATCGAGATCGATCGCGGCTACGGCGACTGGCTGTGGGGCAAGCAGGTGCGGTTCGAGAATGTCTCGAAGGCCGGCGTCATCATCAGCAACGAAGGCAATGCCTATACGCAGATCGGCTTCGAGGATGCGACCGCGGTCGGCACGCCGGTGTTCGCGCACTTCCGCGACAGCGGCGAGACCGTCGCCGGGTCGGGCGCACGCTATCGCGTCCGCGCCTTCACCTACGGCCTCACGGTGCCCGCGCTCGGCGCGATGGGCAGCTACGCCACCCGGATGGATGCGGTGACGCTCTCCGGCACGCCCAAGCGCCGCGACCCGGCGATCCGCCTGCTGCCGCCGGTCGCCGCCTGGACCAACGTCCGCGACCTCGGCGTCACCGGCGACGGCACCACCGACGATACCGCGGCGCTGCAACGCGCGATCGCCAGCCGGCGCGTGCTGTATTTCCCCGCCGGCTTCTACCGGGTCAGCGACACGCTGACATTGCGCCCCGACAGCGTGCTGATCGGCCTCCACCCCAGCCTGACCCAGATCGTCCTCGCCGACGACAGTCCCGCCTTCCGCGGCGTCGGCGGCCCACGCGCGCTGCTCGCCAGCGCCAGGGGCGGCGACGCGATCGTCTCCGGCCTCGGCCTCGCCACCGGCGGCCGCAACCCGCGCGCGACCGCCTTGCTGTGGCGCGCCGGCGAGCGCTCGCTGGTCGACGACGTCAAGTTCCAGGGCGGCCACGGCACCTTCCGCGCCGACGGCAGCCGCTTCGATCCCTACAACGCCGACCACAGCGGCGATGCCGATCCCAAGCAGCGCTGGGACGGCCAAAATGCCAGCCTGTGGGTGACCGACGGCGGCGGCGGCACGTTCAACGGCCTGTGGACGCCGAGCACCTATGCCGCGGCCGGGCTGCTCGTCTCCGACACCGACACGCCGGGGCACGTCTATCAAATGTCCGCGGAGCATCACCGCCGCGCCGAGATCGTGCTCGACCGCGTGCGCAACTGGGAATTCCTCGCGCCGCAGACTGAGGAAGAGGCCGGCGAGAGCCGCGACACGGTGGCGTTCGAGATCCGCAACTCGCGCGACATCCTGTTCGCCAACCTCCACGCCTATCGCGTCACCCGCTCGCTGCAGGGCGCCCCGGCGGCGATCACGCTGACCGGCTCGACCGGCATCCGTTTCCGCAACGTGCATGTGAATGCCGAGAGCGGCTTCTCGACCTGCGACGCTGCCGGCTGCGGCACCTATCTGCGCGCGAGCAAATATCCGTACGAGAACGCGATCCGCGACATCACCCGCGGCGCCGAGGTGCGCGAGCGCGAGTTCGCGGTACTCGACGTCACCGACGCGCCGGTCGCGCCATCCACCGCGATCCCGGTGACGCGCGTCGCCGGCGGCTTCCACGCGCTCGGCGGCGGCGCGGTCGACCGTGCCGGCAAGCTCTATTTCGTCGACCGCCCGATGCAGCGCATCCACGGCTGGAGCGCCGGCGAGGGCCTGTCGGTGGTGTCCGACGCGCCGCTCGACGCGGTCAATCTCGCGGTCGATGCGTCGGACCGGCTGATGGTGCTGTCGTCCGCCGGCGCCGCGGCGACCGTCTACAGCCTCGATCCCAAGCGTCCCGCCGCCGTCGACGTGCTGGCGGCCAGGCCGGCCGCCGCGCATCCGCGCATCGTTCTGCCCGGCAGTCTGTGGAACAACGGCGAATTCCGCGACCAATATGATCCGGCAACCGACCGCTTCACCACATTGGCCGAGATGTTCGCGCGCGACATGGCGATCGCCAAGCCCCGCGAATACGTCTCGCCCGACGGCAGCCTCGCCTTGCCCGCCTTCCGCGTCTGGCAGCAGGGGCCGGAGGATCACCGCGGCTGGCGCTTCTCGGATACGCTCGACACGTATGGCCTGGTCACCGCCAAACCGGGCGCGCGCGTCTATCTCGCCAACGGCTCGGAGAACCTCACCTATAGCGGTCTGGTCGGCGCCGGCGGCGCGGTGACCGATCTCAAGCCGTTCGCACCACGCGGCGGCGAGAGCGTCGTCGCCGGCCCCGACGGGCGCGTCTACGTCGCCAACGGGCAGGTGTTCGTCTACGCCGCCGACGGCCGCGAACAGGGCCGGATCGACGTGCCCGACCGGCCGCTGCAACTGCTGTTCGGCGGTGCAGACGGTGGTACGCTGTTCATCCTGACCCACCACGCGCTGTACACCGCGCGCCCCTGAACTCCTGCCGCTGCGGCACGAATCGACTTTGGTCGTAGATGCCGCGGCGACCGTCTTTGCGTAGACTGGCCGCAGGATCAGGGATCAGACCGGCGAGCCCGGCGCGGACCCTGCGGACAAGGGGATGGATGATGAAGATGGTCTCGCGCGATCGGCGACGCCTTGCGGGTATTTCGGGTAGCGCTACCAGCGTGATGGCGCTTGCGGCGATGCTGGTGTCGGTGCCGGCCTTCGCGCGGCCGCTGCAGCAGCAGGATCAGTCGGCGGTGCCCGATTCGACCCGCTCGGCAGACCCCGCCGCGCCCGACCAGCTCGTCAAACCGACCACCACCACCGACGGCACCGCCGATGCGCCGCAGGCGGAGGCCCCGGCGAGCGACATCGTCGTCACCGGCACCCGCATCACCGCCAACGGCTTCAACGCGCCGACCCCGACGACGGTGATCGGCGAACAGCAGATCCAGCAGAATGCCCAGGCGAACATCTTCAACACCGTCGTGCAATTGCCCTCGCTGCAAGGATCGACCGGTGCGACGACGGGCACGTTCAGCACGTCGAGCGGCCAGCAGGGGCTGAGCTCGCTGTCGCTGCGCGGTCTGGGGACGATCCGCACCCTGACCTTGCTCGACGGACAGCGCGTGATCGGCGCCAACGTCACCGGCGTGACCGACATCAGCCAGTTCCCGCAATTGCTCATCAAGCGCGTCGACATCGTCACCGGCGGCGCCTCCGCCTCCTACGGCTCGGATGCGGTCGGCGGCGTCGTCAACTTCATCACCGATACCCGCTTCACCGGCGTCAAGGGCAACCTTCAAACCGGCATCACCACTTACGGCGACGACGGTCAGGTGCTGGCGCAGCTCGCGGTCGGCAAGGCGTTCGCGGGCGACAAGCTGCACGTCATCCTCAGCGGCGAATATGCGAAGGATCAGGGCGTCGGCCCCGGCAACTATGGTGAGGACCTCGCCGGCAGCCGCGACTGGTATCGCGCCTCGACGCTGGTCGACACCGGCAACCGCGCCGGCGGCACGCCGCAATTCCTCTACCGTGACCATGCGCAAGCCTATCAATATACGAAGTACGGCCTGATCAGCAGCGGCCCGCTGCAGGGCACGGCATTCGACGTCAACGGCAACCCCTTCCCGTTCCAGTACGGATCGAACGGCGTGCCGTCGAAGACCGCGGGCGGCAACGTCATCGGCTGCTACGTCGGCTTCTGCGTCGGCGGCGATCAGTCGGGCCATGTCGGTTCGGGCACGTCGCTGCAATCGGCGCTGGAGCGGATCAACGGCTACACCCGCGTCGGCTACGACATCGCGCCGGATACCGAGCTGTACGTCACCGCCAATATCGCGCAGGTCAAGACCAACAACCAGCCCAATCCCGGTGCCTCGAAGACCGGCCTGACCATCCAGTGTTCGAACCCCTATCTGCCCGCGTCGGTCAGCGCCGCCTGCGCCGCCAACGGCGTCACCACCTTCGGCTATGGCCTCAGCAACGCCATCCTGCCGAACATCAAGGTCAATACCGATCGCCGCCAGTATCGCTTCGTCGGCGGCCTGAAGGGCAAGGCCGATGTGCTCGGGTCCAACTGGACCTATGACATCTATTACGAGCACGGCATCAACATCACCGACATCAATGTCGACAACATCAGCCTGAACGGCCGGTACAATCAGGCGATCAACGCGACGACGCTCAACGGCCAGATCGTCTGCGCCAATGCGACCGCGCGGGCCAACGGCTGCCAGCCGATCAACATCTTCGGAGGCGCGGCACCCTCCGCCGCGGCGCTCGCCTATATCGTGCCCGAGAACGGCCCGTTCCAGCATACCCGCCAGACGCAGGATGCCGCCGCCGCCAGCATCTCGGGCACGCCGATCGACCTGTGGGCGGGTCCGCTCGCGGTCGCGATGGGCGTCGAATACCGGCGCGAGGCGTATCGCGTGAACGCCGATCCCTATGGCGCGGGCGTGTCGGCGATCAGCCCCAATTCGGCCGACTATCCGGCCGATCCGATCCTCAATTCGACGTTGGGCAGCAACTGGTACGCCGGCAATTACAAGAACGGTTCGGGCAAATATCACGTCTACGAAAGCTTCCTCGAACTTAACCTGCCGATCCTCGACTCGGCGGCTTTGGGCAAGGCCAGCATCAACGCCGCGGGCCGCGCGACCAAATATTCGACCTCGGGCGTCATCTACGCCTGGAAGGTCGGCGGCACCTGGGAAACGCCGCTCGACGGTTTGCGCCTGCGTGCGGTGACGTCGCGCGACGTGCGTGCGCCGAACCTTTCCGAACTGTTCGCCGCGCCGACGACGACGACCGTCCCCAACTTCACCGACCCGCGCACGACGGCGGCCAACCCCACCGGGCGACAGCTGCTCATCATCCAGAACACGATCGGCAATCCCAATCTGCGCCCCGAAACCGCGCGCAGCACCGAAGCCGGCATCGTCTATGCGCGCCCGTCCTGGCTGCCGGGGCTCAGCCTGTCGTTCGACTATTACAAGATCAAGGTCAGCGACGTCGTCTCCAGCCTGTCGGCGCAGCAGATCGTCAATCTGTGCTACATCTCGAACCTGCCCGACACCTGCGGCGCCTTCAATCTCGACATCGCCGCCGGCAGCAACCAGACCGCGTTCGTCAACGTCCAGTCGTTCAACCTCGCCTCGATCAAGACCGAGGGCTTCGACATCGAGGCGAGCTACCAGTGGCGCAATCCGCTGGGCCTCGGCGGCAACTTTACGCTGCGCGGCCTGGGCACACACGTCATCAACTTCATCACCGATCCCGGCCTGCCCGGCACCATCCCGGTCGACAGCGCCGGCGCCAATTCGGGCGCGACGCCGAGCTGGAAGTGGCTGGCGATCCAGAGCTACGACAACGACCAGTTCAGCCTGCTGCTGCAGGAGCGCTGGTTCAGCGACGGCGTGTTCGGCAACCAATATGTCGTCTGCTCGACGAGCTGCCCGGTCTCGACCGCCAACAATCCGACGATCGACTATAACAAGATGAAGGGTGCCTTCTACTTCGACATCGGCGGGTCGCTCAACGTCACCAAGCAGGTCAGCATGTTCTTCAAGGTCGACAATCTGTTCGACCACGATCCGGAGGCATCGCCGCAGACCAACACCGGCCTCGACGTCAATCCGGCGCTGTATGACACGCTGGGCCGCTTCTACCGTCTGGGCGTCCGCGCGCGGTTCTGATCCGATAGTCCTCCGCTCCAACCAGGTCCCCCGCCTCCCCCGCCATGCCGGACGCGATCCGGCATGGCGGGGGATTTTTTGATGCGATCGTTCCGGGCCGGATCGACGATCGGGGTGTCGCGACGGCAATTGAGTCCGCCGTCATGCCCGACTTGATCCGGCATCCCGCTTCTTTGCGTCGTCCGAAGAAGCGGGCCCCCGGCGCAAGGCCGGGGTGACGGGCGGGGCGGTCGCGGGGTTGCGGTGCCGATGAATGTGGCGCCGGAGGAACGCCCGCCCGCGCCAGCCATTGATCTGGGATGGCATCCCCCACCCCCGCCGCCGCCACTGGCGTCACCGTCTGGCATGACGGCAATTGCCCGTTATGCCGGCGCGAGATCGCGGTGATGCGCCGGCTCGACCGGCGCGGCGCGATCACCTTCATCGATGCGACCGATAGCGACAGCGTCTGTCCGACTGATCGCGCCGCACTGCTCGACCGGTTCCACGCGAGCGAGAACGGTCGATTGCTCTCCGGCGCCGCCGCCTTCGCGGCGATGTGGCGCGCGATCCCGCTGCTCCGCCCGCTCGGCCTGCTCGCCCGCCAGCCGCTCGCGTTGCGCATCATGGAGCGCGCCTATCGTCGGTTCCTGCGCGTTCGCCCCCGCCTCCAGCGCCTGCTGCGGTGAACCGAAGGGCGCGGTCAGCCGCCCATCGCATATTGCCGGCAATGATTGAGATAGCCCGCCTCGTGCAGCCCGGCGAGCGCGACGACGCTCTCCCATAGCCAGCCCGGTGCGTCGATCGCCCCGCGTCGGTCGGCATCGAGCACCTGCGTCCACTCCGCACGCTCGTCGCGGCTGAGCTGCCGTGCATGCGCCTTGCCGACGACGAAAGCGAGGTAGCGGGCCGCCTTCACCGCCTGCCCGGCGCTGAACTGCTCCACCTCCAGCTTGAGATCCTGCGGCGAGAGTTCGCGCACGAACAGCGACCTGTCGAGCATCCGCGCCGCGACCATGCGGCTGCCGAGATGCGGCGACAGCGCGCGCGCCGCGGTCACCACCCGCACCGCCTGATCCGCCGGCATCGTCGCGCTGCGCGCGGCCGGTGCGATCGGCGCGGTCGCTTCCTTGATGTCGATCAGCGCATAGTCCGACCGGCCCTTGGCGTTCTTCAACCCGGCCAGCGCCGCGAAGCGCAACAGGCCGAGCGAACTGCACCCCTTCATCCAATAAGCGGCATCGACCAGCCGCACCGCCCGGTCGCGGTCCTTGTCGTCGAGCGCCAGCACCAATGCGGTGACGTCGGGTTCGGCGAGCACCGCGGCGAGGGCATCGCGTTCCCTGCCGTCGAGCGGCCAGAATTTGTCGCCGAGCGGGATCGTCGGCTCTTCGGTGCGCAGCCGTTCCTTGGCGAGGTGCCGCCAGCGCCGGCCGAGCGCACGCCGCTTGACGCTGCGCACCACCTCGGGTTCGGGGCCGCTGTCGTCGCCGCCGGGATCGCGCATCGCGCGCGCATAACCGGTCACCATCTCCTCGATCATATGCGCGGTGGTGACGCCGGGCAGGTCGGAGCCGCGCGCCGCGGTCGCCAGCGACAGGCCGAGGCGGATGAGGTCGTGCGCGGGATTGCCGATCACCGCCTGGTCGAGGTCGCGGATCTGGATCGCGATGCGTCCGTCACCGTCGTTGATCGGCCCGAGATTGCCGAGGTGGCAATCGCCGCAGATCCAGATCGCCGGTCCTTCGGGAACGTGACGCGACGCCCGCGATTCCGCCAGCCATTCGTAGAATTTGACCGTGTTACCCCGGACATAGGCATGGGTCGAACGCGCCATCTTCAACTTGCGCTTGGCTTCGAGGATGGCGCCGCGTTCGGCGGGACGGGGTGTCGGCATCGATGTCCTTCGGATCAGCAATATAACGTAACGCACGCTGACCCACATGGGTTACATCCGGCCGGCAAATTTCAGGCGGCCTTGCCTTCCGCACCGAGCGGCGACCCCGCATAATCGGCGAGCAACGCGGCGGCATCGTCGTAGATCGCGACCGCGCCGGCGCGTTCCAGCACCGCATCGGGGAAGCCGCCGGAGCGGACCGCGATAGCCGCCATGCCGCATTTCGCCGCCGCTTCGATGTCATAGGGCGTATCGCCGACGACGATCACCTCGGCGGGGTCGAGCCCGTCGAGCTTGGCGAGCGCGGTGGCGAAGATGTCGGGCGCCGGCTTGGTCTGCTCGACGTCGTCGCCGCTGGTCGCCTCGCCGACCAGATCGCGGGCATCGAGCAGGCCGAGATAATGGTCGAGCTCCTCACCCGACGCGGACGAGGCGAGGACGACCTGCTGGCCGTTGCCATGGGCGTGCGCAAGCAGGGCGCGGGCATCGGCGAAGGGTTTGGCCTGATCGAGATATTTGGTCTTGAACGCCTTGCCGTGGGCGTCGCCGAGCTGCTCGACCGCGTCGTCGTCCAGTTCGGGGAGCAGCGTCGGCACCAGTTTGTCGGTGCCCTTGCCGATCTGGTAGTGGATCGTCTGGCGGTCGAAGCGCGCGCCGATCCCGGCAAAGGCTTCTTCCCAGGCGAGGACGTGGAGATCGTTGCTGTCGACCAGCGTCCCGTCGATGTCGAAAAGGATGGCCTTGATCTTGTTGGGCATGGTGCCTCCGGTGATTGGGGGAGCGGCGGCGCCACCGGCCACCTCGTCCCATCGCCAACCAGCGATCGAACGCGAACGTTCCTTTTCAGCGACTTGTCCCCTTTTCCCGATGCCGCGCGTTGGCCGGCATCTGAAGAGGAGACGTTCGATGTTTCGCTATGTGATCGCGGCAACCGCCATGACCCTGTTCGCCGGTGGTGCCGTCGCGCAGACCGCCCAGACCGGCTCGCACAACCCCGCCGTCAAGAACGGCGCACCGCACACCATCGCCGCCCCGGCGAAGGGCGCGAACTCCTTCACCGAGGATCAGGCGCGCGGTCGTCTCGCCAAGGCGGGCTATACCGGCATCACCAAGCTGACCAAGCGCGACGGCCTGTGGCAGGGCACCGCGATGAAGGCCGGCAAGCGCGCGACCGTTATGCTCGACTACAAGGGCAACGTCACCAGCCGCTGATCGAAAACGACGTTTTCAGGAGAGATTTCATGACCCAGACCATCACGCGCCTGTTCGACGACTATGCCGATGCGACCACCGCGATCCGCGAGCTCGAAGCGATCGGCGTCCCCCACGATCATCTCAGCATCGTCGCCAGCAATGCCGACAAGAGCCACGGCGACCATGTCGATCAGGACGACGACAGCATCAACGACCATGGCGACGTCAGCCGCGGCGTATCGACCGGCGCCGTGCTCGGCGGTGCGGGCGGCCTGCTCGCCGGCCTCGGCCTGCTCGCCATTCCCGGCCTCGGCCCGATCGTCGCCGCCGGCTGGCTCGCGGCGACCGCAGCGGGCGCCGGCATCGGCGCGGCCGGCGGCGCGGCGACGGGCAGCATCGTCGGCGCGCTCAAGAACGCAGGGCATGACGAGAATGACGCGCACGTCTATGCCGAAGGCGTCCGCCGCGGCGGTTCGCTGGTCAGCGCCAAGGTGCCCGACGATCTGGTGAGCGAGGCCGAAGCCGTGCTCGAGCGCAACCGCTCGGTCGACGCGCAGAGCCGCGGCGCGAGCTATCGCGAAACCGGCTGGACCAGCTTCGACGATACCGCCCCGGCCTATACCGCCGAGCAGGTCCATGAGGAGCGCGCGCGCTACACCACCGGTTCTCGCCTCTGACGACCCCGCCGCTTCCGCCGATCATCGGCGGGAGCGGCACTTTTTGCACGGATCGTCGCCCGCGCCACCGCTTCTTGGTGGCTTGTTAAGCCCGGCTGTGGTTGATCGTCCTCGTCCGCCTACAATTGTCGAAAGCGGCTGATGGGGTGGTATGCTGAGCCTAGTGTTGTGGACGACGGTATCGGCGCTTGCTTCCGCACCGGTGATCCAAGAGTCGCAATTACCCGCCGATCCCGTCACGACGCCGTTGATCGCGCCGCTGCCCGCCGAACCCATCATGCCGGTGGTGCCGCCCGAACCGGGACAGGACACCCGCCGCGTCGAACCGACGATTACCGACTCCGCCGACATCGTCGTCACCGCACGCGAGAATTCCGCCAAGATCGATCCGCTGCGTGCGCTCAACGAACGCTCGTTCGAGGCGACGGAGGCGGTCGACAAGGCGCTCGTCGCACCGATCGCGCGCGCCTATAAGAAGACCGCGCCCAAGCCGTTCCGCGACGGCGTCCACAACGTGCTCTACAATCTGCGCGAGCCGGTGGTGTTCGTCAATTTCCTGCTCCAGCACAAGATCGGCAAGGCGGTCGAGACGGTGGGCCGCTTCGGGATCAACACCACGATCGGGCTCCTCGGCGCCTTCGACATCGCCAAACGCAAGCCCTTCAAACTCCCCCGCCGCGGCAATGGCTTCGCCGATACGCTCGGCTTCTACGGCGTGCCGCCCGGCCCGTTCATGTTCCTGCCGCTGGTCGGCCCGACGACGGTGCGCGACCTGATCGGCGGCGGTGTCGACCGGCTCGTCCTGCCGATCGCCGCCGGCCGTCGCGTGACCAGGCCGGCGTTCGTCATCCCCGCCGCGGTGCTCGGCGTGCTCGATCACCGTTCGGAATTCGACGATACGTTGCGTACGCTGCACGAAGATGCCGCCGATCCCTATGCCAACACCCGCACCTTCTACCTGCAGCGTCGCCAGGCGGAGATCGACCATCTCCGCGGCCGCGGCACCGGCAGTTCGAGCCCGATGTCCGAAGCCCCCAAGGCTCCGATCGACGAACGCGGCCGCGAGGTGAAGACGGCGCCGTAAGCCGGACGGCCCGTCTATAGCGCGACGATGACGACGCCGCGCATCCGCCCCTCGCAGGCATCGTGCAGCGCGCGCGGCGCATCGTCCAACCCCGCCACCATCGTCCGGGCGAAGTGGAGCCCGGCGTCGCGCTGCCACGCGATCCATTCGGCGAAGGCGGCGATGTCGCGATCGGCACTATAGCCGCGCATCGTGATGTCCTTGAGGATGAGCTGGAACGAGTCGAGCGCCGCGGGGGCGACGATGCTGGCGCCCTGCCGGTCCAGCTCGGCGGTCAGTGCGCCGAGCAGCACGAAGCGCGCACCCTCGCGCGCCGCCCCGACCGCGGCGACGAGTTGCTCGCCCCCCACCATGTCGACGAAGACATCGATGCCGCCCGGCGCCGCGTCCGCCAATTGCTCGGCGACCGGCGCGCCGCGCCGCAGCACCGCCGCATCATAGCCGAGCTCGGCGAGCATCCAGTCCGCCTTGTCGCGGCTACCGGTGCTGCCGATCACCCGTGCGGCACCGAGCCGCCGGGCGATCTGGCCGGCCATCGATCCAATCGCACCGGCGGCGCTCGATACGAAGACGGTATCGCCGGGGCGGACCTGAATACCGCGAGTCAGCGCCGCATAGGCCGTCCAGCCATGGCCGAGATAGGCCGCCGGTTCGATCGGTCCGCGTCCCAGCGCCACGCATTGCCCGACCGGCACGACGGCATGGTCGCGCCAGCCGAACGGGTGCGAGACGAAGTCGCCGACCGCAAGCCTGCTGTCCGGCGGACAGGCGAGCACCTGGCCGATCGCGCCGTCCGCCAGCGCATCGCCGGGGGCGAGCGCGGGGAACGGTATCCCCTCGACCGCCTGGGCATCGCGATCGGCCATCAGGCGCGTCGAGATTGAAATGCGGAACCAGCGGTTGCGCACGACGACATCGTCGGGACCCGGCGTTGGCAGAGGCGCTTCGGCGATCACGAGGTCGGACGGCTGGATCATCGTGTCCGGATGGCGCGCGAGGCGCACCTGGCGGCACATCGGCATGCTGGTCATTCGCGGCTCCCTCGATCACCGGCGCGTCGACGACGCGCCAGACAATCACGCTGATACCGTTATGACTGGTAGTCAGTCAACACTTGGTGCTCTTCTCCTACCGGTGTTTTCGCGGCAGGGATGCTAGCCAGCAGCATCATGGGACCCGACGTGCCGAGCAAACCCCGAACCAAGCCCGCCGACGAACGCCGCGACGATCTGATGAACGCTGCCGAGCGCCTGTTCCTCGACCACGGCGTCGCCGCGACGACGATCGAGCAGATCACGTCGGGGGCGGGCGTCGCGAAGGGCAGCTTCTATCTGCATTTCACCGCCAAGGAGGATGTCGTCGCGGCGTTGCGCCTGCGGTTCGCCGAGCGGGTCGGCGGCATCATCACCAGCGCAGTCGATCGCGTCGCTGCGGATGACTGGCGTGGCCGGCTCGCCGCCTGGCTGACCGCTTGCGCGGAGGGCTATGCGACGTTCGCCTCGTTGCATGACATGGTGTTCCACGACGTGCCGCCGCCGACCCACGCCGGTCTTGCCGACAATCCGCTGATCGACGGTCTGACGCAATTACTTGCCGCCGGCGATGCGGCGGGGGCATGGCGGCTCGAAGACCCGCGGTTCACCGCCGTCTTCCTGTTCAACGCACTGCATGGCGTGATCCTCGACGCCAGCCGATATGGCGGCAGCGCGGTGCTCGCCCGCCGCATCGTCGATCATGGCTTCCGGCTCGTCGGCCTGCCGACCGGTTAACCCTTTGGCGGTCAGCCGCGCTTGATGCGCGGCAGCTGCCACCACGGGGTCTGTGGGCTGAGGTGATGTTCGTGGTGATAGGCGCCGAAGTGGAAGCAGGTCGCCAGCGAGGCGAGCGGCGACAGCGAGTTGCTGCGCGCGTTATGCGTGTCGGCGAACGGCGTCTCGCCGTGGCGATGGGGCAGATAGGTGCCGAACAGGAACAATTGCGCCAGCGCGAGCACGGCCGGCACCGCCCAGAACAGCACGATGTTGAGCAGCGACGCGCCGAGCAGCATGTAGACGACCGCCGCCAGCGTGATCCGCAGGATCTGGCCGTGCGTGTAATAACCGCGGAAGAAATGGACGAACCACGGCAGCGCGCGGCGCGGTGCGGCGGCGTGGAAATCGGGATCGTGTTCGGTGCCGGGCGCGGCATGATGCGCGTGATGCATCGGATAGAGCGCGCGATAGGACAGGCCGGCATAGGCGCCGAGGCACAGCGTCCCGACCACCGCGTTCCACGCCCGACGCCCCGGCGCGAACGAGCCGTGCATGCAATCGTGCGCGACGATGAACAGGCCGGTGCTCAGCCACGCCTGCACCACGATCAGCAGCATTGCGACCGGCACCGTCGCGACCTGCCACTGCCAGAAGAAGATGCCGCCGATATGGATGGCGAGCCACGCCGCGCCGATCGCGGCCGCGAGCAGCAGGCTGAAGCGCGTCGAGCCCCGATCCGGGCTCATCGCCCGACGCGATCGGCGAGCTTGCGCTTCAGCTTCGCCGGATTGGGTGCCAACAGGAAACCGAAGCTGACGCCGCCCTCCTTGCCCTTCACCGCATGGTGCAGCCGGTGCGCCTGCAACAGCCGCTTGGAATAGCCGCGCCGCGGCACCCAGCGCATGCCGAAGCGCTGGTGGACCATCATGTCGTGGACGAAGGCGTAGATGCCGCCATAGACGGTGATGCCCAGCGCCGCCCACCACAAAGGCTCCCAGCGCAGGCCGACGACGAACAACGTGACGACGATCACCGCGAAGGTGATCGCGTACAGGTCGTTCTTCTCGAACGCGCCGTCGTGCGGCTCATGGTGCGAGCGATGCCAGCCCCAGCCCCAGCCGTGCATGACATATTTGTGCGTCGCCCAGGCGAAGCATTCCATGAACAGCACCATGCCGACAACCACGGCCAGCTTCTCGTACCAGGCCACCGCCTACTCCTATCGCGTCCGAGCCATCACTCGGGGAGGACGACGTCTTGAGTATCTATGCCATAACCGCGGTCAAACAAGGCTGTAGTGGCGGTTCGGCGCACCCTGCGGTCATCGCGCGGACATCGAGAAGGGCCGCGCCGCCCGCGCCGTCGCCCAGCGCGTGTTCGGAACCGCCGCCATTGTGAAGCGCAATTCGCCGCCGGCACGCACTTCCGCGTCGCGCAGATAGCTGCGCGCCAGCGGCGTGCCGTTCAGCGTCACCGCGGCGATATAACGATTGGTCGCCGACAGGCCGTCGGCGACGACGACGAAGCGCTTGCCGTCGGGCAGGTTGAGCGTCGCGCGATCGACGAACGGCCG
Organism: Sphingomonas sp. M6A6_1c; assembly: GCF_053345135.1. Lineage (NCBI taxonomy): Bacteria > Pseudomonadati > Pseudomonadota > Alphaproteobacteria > Sphingomonadales > Sphingomonadaceae > Sphingomonas > Sphingomonas sp. M6A6_1c. The sequence continues at coordinate 21,595 of NZ_JBKEZO010000002.1, forward strand.
GCCGATGACATATTCGTTCGACCCCGGCGCGACCGGATAGAAGCCGAGCGCGGTGAAGACGAGCCATGCCGACATCTGGCCGAGATCGTCGTTGCCCGCCAGACCGTCGGGCGTCGGCTTGTATTGCGACGCAACGATCTGCGCGAGCCGCTCCTGCGTCCGCCACGGCGCCCCGGCATAATCGTAGAGATAGGCGACGTGATGGCTGGGTTCGTTGCCGTGGGTATATTGGCCGATCAGCCCGGCGATATCCTCGGCATGGCTATAGTCGAGCTTCGAATTGTCATAGTCGAACATCGCATCGAGCTTGGCGATCGCCTTCGCATCGCCGCCGAGCACGCGGAACAGGCCGGCCTGATCCTGCGGCATGAACCAGCTATATTGCCAGGCATTGCCCTCGGTATAATCCGAACCATAATTGATCGCGGTGGGATCGAAGGGGGTGCGGAACGCGCCGCTCGACAGGCGCGCGCGCAGCCAGCCGGTCCTGGCGTCGAAGCTGTTGCGCCAGTTGGCGGCGCGTTTCTCGAACCGGGCAGCGATCGCGTCGCGCCCCATCGCCCGCGCCATCCGCGCAATAGTCCAGTCGTCATAGGCATATTCGACCGTTTTCGACGCGGCCTCGGGCTCCTTGTCGATCGGCACGTAGCCGCGCGCCATATAATCGCCGAGCCCGCCATAGGGCGCATGGTCTGCACTCGCGACCATCGCGTCGAGCGCGGCATCGGCGTCGAAACCGCGGATGCCTTTCAGATAGGCGTCGGCGATCACCGGCGCGGCGTGGTAGCCGATCATCGTCCAGGTCTCGCGTCCGGCGAACTGCCATACCGGCAGGATGCCGTCGGGGCTGAACTGGCGGCTGGCGACGAGCGAGCGCACGACGTCGATGCTGGTCTGCGTCGGCTGCACCAGGGTCAGCAACGGATGCTCGGCGCGGAACGTATCCCACAGCGAGAAGGTCGAGCGGAAGGTGAAGCCGTCGGCGCGATGCACCTGATCGTCCGGCCCGCGATACCGGCCATCGGCATCGCTCCACACGCTGGGTGCGAGCAGGGCATGGTAGAGCGCGGTATAGACGGTGCGGCGCATCGGCGCGGGCGCGGCGATCTCGACCGCGCCGAGCGCCTGCGTCCAGGCGGCGGCGGTGCGTGCGCGGATCGCGTCGAAGCCGCCCGCCTCGGCCTCCAGATTGGCGACCGCGCCGGCTTCGTCGACGCCGGACAGCGCGACCTTCACCTCCAGCGGGGCGGCGAGCGGGCCGAAATCGAGCCGCGCCTCCAGTGCCTTGCCGAGTTTCTCGGCGACCGCCTCGCTGCCCCGCCCCGGCCCCTGAAAGCCCTTGTACGTCACCGCGGTATCGCGATCGACGAAGCCATAGCCGGTCAGCGGGGCGGAGAAGCGCATCGCGAAATAGAGCTTGCGGCCCGGCGCCCATCCCCGCGTCTCGCGAAAGCCGGTCAGCGTGCCGTCGGGACGCAGATGCAGCCCCGACCACAGGATCTTGCCGGGATAATTATAAAGCGACGAACGCAGGTCGACGACCAGATGCGCCGGCGTGCCGGCGGGAAAGGTGTAGCGGTGGACGCCGGTGCGGGTGCCGGCGGTCAGCTCGGCGCGGATGCCGCCGTCGGCGAGCGTCACCGCATAATAGCCGGGCCGCGCCGTCTCGCTGGCATGATCGAAGCGCGAGCGATAGCCCGAGCCGGGCCGCGCGGGATCGCCCGGATCGAGACGCGCCGTCCCCGCCTGCGGCGCGACCAGCACGTCGCCGAGGTCGGAATGGCCTGCGCCCGAGAAATGGGTGTGGCTGAAGCCCTGGATCGTCGGATCCTCGTAGCGATAGCCGGCGGCATGGCCGTAGCAGGCGCGGATCTCGCAGCCGGTATCGGTGTCGGGCGAAAGCTGAACCATCCCGAACGGCGCGGTCGCGCCGGGGAAAGTATGCCCTTCTCCGGCGGTGCCGATCATCGGATCGACCGCATCGATCGGCGCCCCCGCATGCTGCGCCAAGGCGGGACCGGAGATGAGCAGGGCGAGAAGGAAAGCGGTGCGCATGCAGCGAGTTAAGCAGGTGTCGCGCGACGGGGAAAGGCCAGTCCGCACGGCGGGCGGGTCAGGCTTCGCTGCCGACCCGCCCGCCCCGCCCCGCTTATGCCGACTGCGGGATGATGCTGATCATCTCGTCCTCGCCCGGTTCCTTGGCGGGCTTGAGCGTGAGCGCCTGGTCGGGCTCGACATGGCGGCTGCGGGTCATCGGCTCAAGCGTCACCGTCTCGCCGGTTTCGAGCGAGCGTTCGACCGCGGCCAGCACGCGCATGTCGAGCAGGCCTTCCTCGCCATCCGCCTCGGGATGCTTGTCGTTGAGGATACAGTCCGAGAAATATTGCGTCTCGTTGCCGAATTGCTCGACCGGATCGAAGGTGTGCGTCTTGCTGCCCTCGCTGGTCTTCTCGACGTAGCGGATGCCGATCTTCGGGCCGAACATGAAGCTCGGCGAGGCGTAGATGCTCGCCTTGGTGCCGATCAGCTCGAAGAACTCCGACGAGGCGGTGGCGTAGCTGGCCGTGAATTGCGCGGTACGTTCGCCGGGGAAGTGCAGCGTCACCGCGACCGTGTCGTGGAAGTTGAAGCCGCGATCGGGCGTCTTGGTGCCGACGGCGTGGACCGCGATCGGCTCGAGCCCGAACAGGTTGCGCACCGCATTGAGCGGATAGGTGCCCATGTCCGGCACCGGACCGCCCCAATAACCGTTGTGGCCGCGCGAATTGGCCTCGGCGACGTTCTGCGCGAAGGCCGAGACGAAGCTGCGCAGCTCGCCGAATTCCTTATCGCGCGCGCGGGTGATCATCTCGACCGTGCCCGGCTCGTGGTGCAGGCGATAGGCGATCATCAGCTTGGCATTGCGCGTCTTCTGCGCGGCGAGGATCTGCTCGGCCTCCGCGACGCTCGACGCCATCGGTTTTTCGAGCAGGACGTGGATACCCGCCTCCAGCGCCGGCACCGCATATTGCATGTGGAGGAAATTGGGCGTCGCGATATACACCGCGTCGATCTCGCCGGAGGCGAGCAGCTCGGCATATTGCTCGTAGGTCCATGCTTTGATGCCGTAGAGTTTGGCGAGCTTGTCGGCCTTGACCGGATCGCCGGTGACCAGCGCCACCAGCTCGGAATTGTTCGTGCGCGCGACGCCCGGCATGAACGCCTGCTGCGAGATCTGGCCGCCGGCAACGACGGCGTAGCGCACCTTCTTGGTGTGTCCGAACATGTTTCGGCCTTTCTAATCGAGCAAAGGGGATGCCGGGACGAACGAAGCGCCCGTGCGATCGTTGCACCGCACCATCCCTTCGACGGCCGGGCGATCAGGGGCGCCGCGGCTCCGGCTGCACCCCACTCGCCGCGATCACCTTGCGTGCCGCCTCCGGCCAGGCGTCCCCGGCGACGGCGACGTTCTGCTCGGCGACGTTGTTCAGATAGTCGGTCCAATTCCCCTGCAGCCGGCCGGAATTGTACCAATTGCCGATCGCGCGATTGTCCATCGCGGTGCGCCTGGGCGCGATATGGTCCTGCGTATTGAGGTTGAGCCAGACGCCGCCGACCCGGTCGACGACGTTGCCGCGGACCGTGACGTAACGCGACCCCTCGTCCAGATAGATGGCGATGCCGCCCGAGCCGGCGATGTCGGACACGTAATTGCCCGCGATCAGCGCGCCGGGATCGGCGGACAGATGATAGATCGCGCCGCCGTCGGGAAACCATTGCTTCACTCGCGACACGCGGTTGCCGACGATCACCGTATCGCGCAGCGTCGTCGGCGTGTCGTAGACGCGGTTGCCGGGCGCATCGTAATAGCCGCGCTGCCCGCGCCAATATTCGGCGCTGCCGCCGGGATCGTTGGTCCCCCAGCCCCAGCCGACGTCGATCCCGTCATACGGCGCGTCCGACACGTCGTTGTTCATGATGACGGTGCCCGACGCATAGGTGACCAGGATCGCCGACTGCTCCTTATAGTCGCGCGAGACGCCGCTGATCCGGTTGTTGCGGATCAGGATGTCGCGCAGCCCCATCTCGGGCCGGGCGGGATGATGCGCGTCGGGCTGGACGCCGCCGACCATGATCGCCCCGCCGGCGAGATCGGTGAACCGGCTGCGCGTCACCTCGATCGCACTCGTGCCCAGGCCGATTGCGGCGGCGTTGGCGTCGGCGTTGTTGCCGATGCCGAGCGCGACCTGGCCGAGCTGCGCGAACCGGTCATCGTCGAACACGATGCGGCTCGCCGCCGCGACCTGCACCGCGGCGGGCTGCTGGTGGAAGCGGTTGCGCACCGCCTCGAACGGGCGGCAGCCCCAACTGCAATCGCGGATGGGATCGGCGGGATAATCGGGCAGCTCGCCGGAAAGATAGGAGCCGCTCTGCTGGCTGGCATAGCCCTCCGGCCCGGCGGGTTGCCGCCAGCTCGTGTCGCGGAAGTCCAGCCCGCGGAACTGCAGGTCGCGCACCGGCCGGTCGTAGCTGCCGGCGATCGACAGCAGATGGTCGAGCCGCGGCAGCACGACCGCGACCCGGTCCATCGCCTCGCCGGCGCGCGGCTTGTAATAGAGGCGCCCGGCGGCGGGATCGGCATAGAATTGGCCGGGCTCGCGCAGGAAGGCGAGCGCATTGACGAGGAACATGCGCGCCACCTCCGCCGACACCGGCCGCGCGAACGTGTCGTAGCCGACCAGATTGTTGCGCCAGCCGGGCTGCTGCATGATGATCCGGTCGCGCTCGATCCGCTCGACCATCGCATGGCGGTGGGTGAACCAGCTCATCCCCTCGATCGCGATGCGACGCTGGCCGGGCAGTTGCGCGAGCGTGCGCCACGCCGGATCGGTGATCGTCAGTCCCCACGGCGCGAACGTCACGGCCGCCCGCGGGATTTCGATCGCCGCACGGTGCGCGAGCCGACCGTCGACGCTGAGTTGCAGCGGATCGCTGCCGCGCGGGATCGACGCCGCCCAGATGCCGCGCGTGCGATCCGCCAGCCGCCAGCCGCCGACCAACACGCCGCCCGACAGCATCGGATAGGCGCCCGCCGCCCCCTCCCAGCGGACGGTGAAGCCGTTCTGCCCGCCATCGTCGGCGGTGAAGCGCAGCGGCGTCGCCAGCCGATAGGTGCCGGCGGCGATCCGCACGGTGACGTCGTGATCGCCGTTATGCTGCCGCACCGCGGCCTGCGCACGCGTCAGGCTGGCGAACGGCCGCGCCGCCGATCCGTCCCCGTCGGTGCCGTTCGGCGCGACGTGGAGCACGATCGGCACGGGGTCTGGCCGGTTGGGGATGACGATCCGGTGCGGCCCGGTCGCGTTCGCCGGCGGCGCGACGCGCGGCAGTATCGGGCCGGCGGGAAGCTGCGCCCCCGCCGGCATGGCCGTGAGGATGACCGCCGCGACCGTCAGCGCCCGATACCGCCGCATCCCGTCCTTGCCCAATCCGTTGCCGGCCCCCGCCCTCACTGCGTCTCCGACGCCACCGCCATCGCCGCGCGCGCCGCGAGGATGTAGGCGGAGGTGGTGCTGACGGTATATTCGTTCTCGAACCACAGGAACGGCCAGTCGACCTTCGCCTCGGGATAATCGGGTTTGACGATCAGCACGCCCGGCACCATCCCGCCGGGGATGAAGCTATAGTCGGCGCGATTGTGGCCATAGCCAATCAGCTTCGACGCGGTGCCGACGGTCGAGACCAGCGACAGGTTGTTCGCCGGATGCCGGCCGAGCACGTAATCGATCGCGTTGAGCGTATAGGCGGTGCCGACGATCTCTGGGAAGGCCTTGTGCAACAGGTACATGGTCGTGCCGAAGCTGACCACCTGGTTGGACCCCGCCCATGTGCCGTCGGCGATCGGCACGCCGAACGGATTGTTGGTCATGCCGCCGTCCGCCTTCGCCTTCATGTCCTGCACCAGCGGCACGAGGGCGGCGCGATAGTCCGCCCCCATGAACGGGATGGCGCGGACCGCCGCGCCGGCGAGCCAGGGGAAGTTCTGCCGGATCACTGGCTGCAACTGGCGCAGCCGGTCGGCATAGACGCGATCGCCGCGGCTGGTCAGCAGCAGCTCGACGGTGGCGACGACGTTCGCCGCCTCGGCCGAGCGCGGCGACGAGGAATCGTCGCGCCCGTCGCCGGCCTTCACCACCCCGCCCTGCTGCTTGGTCCACAGCGCCTTGGCGGCGGCGAGCGCCTCCGCCGCCATCTTCGGATCGCTCGCGGCGAGCGCCCGGCTGGCTGCGGACAGCGCGCCGGCCACCGCGAGGTTGTTGGCGGGCAGATCGGTGGTGAACGCCCAGCGATCGTCGGGCGTCCCCGACGCGCCCCCCTTGATCTCCTCCGCGCCGAGCTTGGCGTCGTAGAGGCGATTGTCGGTCTGCGATCCGGCATCGCCGAGATGCGCATACTGGCGCAGCGCCGGATCGACGATGCCGACGATCGCGTGGCCGAACACCTTGTATTGCGCGAGCAATTGCAACGTGCCGTGACGGATCTGCTGGACCGCGTCCTCGACCCCGTCGGGCTTGCGGATCTCGACCTTGCGCGCCGCCTCGTCGATGCTCGTCTCGTCCCAGTCGAGCCCGAACAATTCGCGCGCCCAGACGAGGTCGCGCGTCACCGCCGCATTTTCCGGCGTCTGGATGTCGTAATCGCCGGCATCCTGCCAGCCGCCGACCGCGAGGCCGGGAATGTGCTGGCCCGCCTTGAACGGCGAATCGAGGTTCGGCCCCATCTTATAGCCGTCGAAATGGGTGATGTTGGGCGGTGCCTGCCGCGCGTCGTCCAGATGCGAGGGCGCCGACCAGACGCGATATTGCTCGCGGATGCCGACGTGATCCATCTGTTCGGCGATGAACGTGTCGAGCGAGGTCTGCCAGATCCGCTGATAAGCGTCGGCGGCGATGCGGAACGGATTGGTCGTCTGCCCGGCGTAACTGATCGCATACAGGCCCGGCTCGCGCACCGACGAGAAGTCGAAGGCGGCATAATCGTAGCGCGTCCAGTGGCCGCGCGACTGCACCTTGGCGCGGAGCACCGATTGCTTGCCGCCGTCGGCGGTCAGCCGGACCAGTTCCGCCTCGGCCGGCGCCTTGAAATTGGGATCGAGCTCGATCAGCGCGACCTTGGGCCGCCCGGGCGTATAGCCGGCCTGGTTGAACGAGACGACCGGCTGACGCGTCCAGTTCTTCACCACGTTCGGCCGGACGTGCCAGACGACCGCATTCTCCTTCGCGCCCGTGGCGATCAGCGATCGGACGACGAACCAGCCATTCTGAGCTCGCGCCCGCGCATCGTACAGATCGATCGGCCCGGTGTCGGAGGTGATGCTGACCCGCGTCAGCGGATCCTCGGGCGCGAGCGTGATCGTCTTGGTAGCGCTCCCGAGCGGTAGCGGGTCACCCGAACCGTCCTTCGCCATCGGGCCGGTCGGGTGGCGCGGGAACAGCCCCGGCGCGGCATCGACCAGATAGGTCTTGCCGAAATAGGCGGTCGGCAGGAAATCGAGGTTGAACCCCGCCTTGCCGGCGAGGCTGGCCGGCAGCGGCTGATCGAGATCGACCGCGATGCGGAAGCCGCCGGGCTCGGCGGTGACCTTGACGCTATAGGACAGCTTCTGCTGCGCGTAGGCGGAGCGTACCACCAATTGGTTGGGCTCGCTGCCGCGCGTCCGGCCGACGAAGGCGGGGACCGGCGCCCATTGCTCGGGCGTGCGATCCAGCCGCACCGCGCCGTCGGTCGCGATCCGCTCGCCATGCAGCACCATCTGGATGCCGGCGTTCTTCTCGTCGAAGAAGATCGGGCTGAAGTGGTTCTGATCGACGATGACGGTCAGCCCCTGCGTCTCCAGCGTCTCGGACGGCGTGACGGTCAGCGATTGCGCATGCACCGCGCCGGCGATGACGCCGATACTCGCCGAACCGAGCAAGGCGTTCCAAATCATTCGTGCCACAAGCATCCCTCCAGGTGTCGAGCCGGTCTTGTGCCGGCGGATCGTTATGTCGCTGTTTTTCCACACGTTATCGATAGCGCTACCATCCGGCAATGCGCCGGTGGAGAAAAACACCGGCGCGTTTCGCGCGGCGCCGGGATGCGCTGGCAATGGACTTTCGAACCGCAGCGCCTGATGATCGTGGCCAGGATGACGAACCCCATGATTACGCTTGCCGAATGGCGGACCCGGGCGGCGACGGCGCTGCGCAACGGACGGATCGAAGACGGCATTACCGCCTGCCGCGCCGTGATCGAAGCGGACCAGGGAGATGCGGAAAGCTGGTACAATCTCGGCTATCTGCTGCGCTGCGACCGCCAGTTCGGCGAGGCGCTGGCGGCGTATGGCGCGGCGCTCGCCGCGGGGATCGATCGGCCCGAGGAGGTGCATCTCAACCGCGCGGTGATCCTCTCGGAATATTGCGGGCGGATCGGCGATGCGGTGATCGAATTGCACGCCGCGTTGGCGCTGGCGCCTACGTTCGTCGCGGCGTGGCTGAATCTCGGCAACCTTCACGAGGACGCCGGCGATCCGGCCGCCGCGCGCGAGGCTTATGCGCAGGTGCTCGCGCTCGATCCCGGCAATGGTCGCGCGCATGCCCGGATCGCGACGATCGACATTTTCGAAGGACACGCCGACGTCGCACTTCCGGCACTACGGCAGGCGCTCGCCCGTCTTGGCCTTTCGCCAGCCGACGCGGCCGAAGCCGGGTTCGCGCTCGGCGCGGCGCTCGATGCGCAAGGCCGGTACGACGAAGCCTTCGCGGCGTTTGCCGCGGCGAACCGGGCGGCGCTGCAAGCCGCGCATCCCGGCTATCGTTACGATCCGCGGCGACAGGAAGCGTTGATCGAGGCGACGATCGCGGCGACGCCCCGCCCCATTCCGGCCGGCACCGACGATGCAGAACCGCCGATCTTCATCTGCGGCATGTTCCGATCGGGCTCGACGCTGATCGAACAGATGCTCTCGCGTCATCCGCGCATAACCAAGGGCGGCGAACTGGAGATCGTGCCCGCCTTCGCCGCCGCGCTGGGGTCACCCGAGGCGCTGCGGAATCTGCCCGCCGCGGCGCTCGCGACGATGCGCGCGCAATATCGGGACGAAGCGTACCGACAATTCGGCGACGTCGATCGTCTCACCGACAAGCGACCCGACAATTTCCTGCACATCGGCCTGATCAAGCGTCTGTTTCCGAACGCAAAGATCATCAACACGACGCGCAATCCACTGGATATGGCGCTGTCGATCTACTTCCTCTATTTCGACGACAGCATCAGCTACGGCCACGATCTGCGCCATATCGCGCATTGGGTGGAGCAATATCGACGGCTGATGGCGCATTGGCGCAGCCTGTATCCGCACGATATCTTGGATGTGTCCTACGACCGGCTGGTCGCCGATCCCGGTCCGGTGATGGCAGAGGTTCTCGCCTTCTGCGATCTGCCCTGGGACGATGGCGTGCTGCACCCCGAACAGGCCGACGGTCCGGTGCGGACCGCCAGCGTCTGGCAGGTTCGCCAGCGGCTGCATCAGCGCTCGTCGGGCCGCTGGCGCCATTATGCGCGCCACCTGCAACCGCTGATCGCGACGCTGGGCGGCGACGTCTAGGGCGCGACGCCGCCCTGGCCGGTGATATGGAAGACCTGCCGGAGCATCGTCTGCTCCGCCGGGGTCAGATGCGGGTTCCAGACGTCGAAGATCAGCACGATGCGCGGCGCGTCGCTGTCGTTCCATGCCTCGTGCTCGATCGTGTCGTCGAAGGCGAACGCCTCGCCCTCGCGCCACGCACGCGTTTCGCCGCCGACGCGGAAGCGGCATTGGTCCGGCACGACGAGCGGCAGATGCACGATCGCCCGCGTATTGGTGACGCCGGTGTGCGCCGGGATATGCGCGTGCGGGCGCAGGATCGAGAAGAAGGCGGTCGGCGCCTTGCCGGGAATGTCGCTCTGCGGCACCGCGGCGAGCGCGGCGGCGGTCTCGGGGCAGCGCGCGCAGACCGCATCGTTGCGCACGCCATATTCCCATAGGAAGCAGGCGCTCCAATCGGCGTTGCCGTCGAGGCCCGACCAGCGGTTGGCCGGCGTCCCCGCCGCCTGACGCACATAGGGGCGGATCGCATCGCTCCCGTCGCGCAGCAGCGCCAGGGCCTCGTCGCGGATCGCCGCGGTCCGCGCCTCCAGCGCAGCGAACCACGGGAAAAGCGAGCGTTCGAAATATTCGTCGGCGGGCAGGAAGGGAAAGTGCACGCCCGCGCATTGGTTGGCGTAGATCGCCCGGCGGCCCAGCATGTGATCGACGCACGCCGCCATCCGCCGCGATACCGCGTCGCCCAGCGCGCCGTCGATCTCTCGCCCGAGCCGCTCGGTATGATCTGCCAGGAAGGCGCGGCCGCGGGCGAGCGCCTCGTCGACCGCCGGCGGCCGGTCGGGCATCGCCGCCGCCATCTGCACGATGCCGGACCATCCCTGCGCCGCTTCCACCTCGCGGCCGCGGCGTTGATGCAGCTCGGTCATGCGCAAGTGCGCGGTGAAGTTGCGCTGATCGATCGCCAATGCGGCCTCCAGCGCGCGTTGCTCGTCCTCATCGCGCCCCATCATGCGATAGACCGTCGCCTGGTTGACGTGCAGCACGGGTTCGCCAGGATCGGCGGCAGCAGCGGCGGCGAAGCCGGCCAGCGCCCGTTGCAGGTCGCCGTCCGCCATCGCCCGCATCGCACGCGCATTGAGCAATTGCGGATGCGCCGGCGCGAGGGCGAGCGCCTGGTCGAGCAGCATGCGCTCCGCGGCGACATCGCCGCGCTGGCGGGCGGTCATCGCCTCGGTGGCGAGCGAATGGGCGCGCTGAGGTAGATCGGTCATCGCGTCAGGCTCGATCCAACAAGGTGGTAAGTCCAGATAAAAAAAGGGGCCGCCCGAAGGCCGCCCCTTGAGTCCGTTCGACGGACGGCGGCGCTTAGAAGCGCAGCTTGCCCGACACGGTGAACAGGCGACCCAGCACGTCGTAGGTCGACGGATAGGTGTTGCCGCTGTTGTAGGCGGTCGAACCGGCCGTCGAACCGACCAGAGGCGGCTTCTTGTCGAGCAGGTTGCGCACGCCTGCGGTGAAGGTCAGGTGATCGTTCACCTCGATCTGCGCGGTCAGATCCAGATAGTTGTACGCCTTGATCTGGTTGAAGTTGTAGGTGCCGCCGGCGAGCGGCGTCGGCCCGGTGACCACACCGCTGAACAGCGGCGTCGTGACCTGACGTTGCACCGCGTCGGGGGCCAGCGCTTCGTACCGCACCTTGCCGATATGGCGCCACAGCAGCGACAGCGTCGCCGGACCGAAGGTCAGGCTGGTGCGCTGGTTCCACTGGAACTCCGGCTGGATCGACGAACAGCTCGTGCTGTAATAGCCGACGCAGTCGCGATCATAGGCGGTCGGCGAAGCGCGGAAGTAATTGTGCGCCGTCCACGTGCCCTGGAAGCCGAGGTTGAGCCCGACATCGCCGAAATCACGCGCGTAATTGGCGTTGAGATCGATGCCGTCGGTGCGCAGGCGGCCACGGTTGGTGAGCGGCTGCGGCAGACCCGCCACCGTCGCGCTGGAGCCGCTGAGACCACCGTTGGTCGCGTTGCGGCGGATTCCCGTGCACGAGGCCGAGGTGGCCTGCGCCGCGGTGATCGCCGAGGGGTTGGTACCGAAGCATTCCGACAGGATATCCGCCGGCGTGGCCGAGGTGATCGCGTTCTTCACCTTGATGTTGAAATAGTCGACCGCGATGCTCAGGCCCGGCACGATACCGCGCGGCTGCACCACGACGCCGAGCGTGTAGGTGTCGGCCTTCTCCGGCAGAATGGAGGGGCTGCCGCCACCGGTGACGTTCGGCTGGCCCGCCGAAGGCTCGGGGATGGTGCCGATCGCCGATACCGGTGCACCCTGCGCGACGCAGGCGGCGGCGAGGTTGGCGCTGGCGAGCGGACGCGCACCGACGCAGGGGTCGAGACCCGGCGACAGATTGTCGAGCCCCGTCGAGGACGGCGAGAACAGTTCGGCGATGTTGGGCGCACGGACCGCACGCTGGTAGACGCCGCGGAACTTGATTTCCTTGACCGGCTCGAAGCTGCCGCCCGCCTTGTAGGTGGTCGCGTTGAAGCTCGGGTTGTTCGCCGCCTGCACCTTATAGTCGGAATAGCGGATGCCCGCTTCCAGCGTCAGCGAGTGGAAGAACGGCTTGTCGGCGACGAGCGGCGCGATCAGTTCGCCGAACACTTCGCGCACGTCGTAGCTGCCCGCGAACGGCAGCACCGCACCGCCGGCACCACCGAGCTCACCCGGCGACAGCGCATAGGCGTCGGGATCGCGGCGATAGCTGTACTTGCGATATTCGGCACCGGCCGCAAACGCGATCGGCTCGCTGGCGAACGGCGAGGTCGTGCCGAAATCGCCGTTGAACACCGCCTTCGCCTGCGACAGCGCGGTGTGAATCTGGATCGTGCTCTGACCGTTCAGGAAGTTCGCCTGATCGGAGGTGATCGAACCCTGGGCGCCGAAGAGGTTGAGCGGCACGCAGCCGTTCGTCGTGACGGTGCAGCTCGTCGTGTTGGTCGCGTTCAGCGCCTGCTGGACGCGGCTGCGCAGGACGTAGCCCGACTGGGTCTGGTTCAGGTCGCTCTCGCCATACGCACCGAACACATCGAGCTTGAGGTGATCGGAGAAGCGCAAGCGCAGCCCCGCCTTATAGTCGAACATCGTCGTCGTGTAGGTCGAGACGCGCGGGCCGAGTTCGGTCGACCGGCGATACACCGCCGGCAGCGTCAGCGCGGCGTTGGTGTTGCAGGCGGCACCGAGCGCGACGTTGTTGATCAGGCAGAGCTGATCGCGCAGGCCCGACGGCAGATATGGATTGTAACCCGGCACGGTCAGCGCCTCGCCGAAGATACCCGACGGTGCGATGATCTGCTGGATCGTGTTCTTCGAGAACATGCCGCGCGTGTAGACTTCGAGATTGTCGTTGATCTCGTAGTTCGCCTGGCCGAAGATATTGTAGCGTTTGAACGGCGTGGCGAAGATGTTGTACGGGTTGAAGTTGAAGCCGCTGTAGAACGGCACGAGCGCGGTGCCGGCGGGATTGACCTGGACGACGCCCGTCGAGAGGCCGGCGCGCAACGCCTGCGCATTGGTGAAGCTGAGCGTGGTCGGCACGCCGGTGCGCGACGAGCCCGAGGCGACGCCGTTGCCCGAACCGATGCCATAGACCGAGATGTCGCGTGCACCCTGGTACAGGGGATCGGCTTCCTGATAGCCCAGGCTCAGCACCGCGTTGCCCCGGCCATCGTCGAAATTGGCACCGACGGTCAGGTCGGCACGGAAGTAGTTGGAATCACCGCGCTCGGTGATCTGCTGGCTGGCCGAAGCCTCCATCCCCGCGAAGTTCTTCTTGGTGATGAAGTTGACCACGCCGGCGACCGCATCGGCGCCGTAGGTGGTCGATGCACCACCGGTCAGCACGTCGACGCGCTGGACCAGCGCGGTCGGGATGTTGTTGAGGTCGACCGCGCCGCCGGCGGCCGCCGGGACGATCCGATCGCCGTCGAGCAGCACCAGGTTGCGCTGCGAACCGAGGTTCCGAAGGTTCGCGGTGAAGAAGCCGCCGGTGCCGTTGTTGACGGCCGAACCGATCGACGGCGTCAGGCCGGGAAGCTCGCGCAGGATCTGTTCGACGTTGTTGACGTTGCGCAACGTCAGCTCGTTCTCGGACACGGTGTTGACCGGGGTCGACGACACGAGGTTCGGGTTGCTGATCAGCGTACCCGTGACGACGATGTCCTGGCCTTCCGCCGCGGGCGGTGCAGCATTGGGATCGTCCGACTTCTGCTGGGTTTCCTGCGTCAGCGGCGAGGTCTGCGCCAAGGCAGGCGACCCGATCAATGCCACCCCAACGATCAGGGTCGTGTTCAGAAGATGAGAACGAAGGCTTAGCGTCATGAGATCCCCTTTGTGTCCGAGCCACCCCCCCGGGCGGCCCGATCGCACCGGCTTTTGTGGCTCGGTCGTGCTATTTTTGTTGCAGTGCGGTTGCATGCATACAATGAGGAATCGGTGTCCGTATCTGATTGTAAAACCATAGTGATATTTCCGTCACAATTGATCTGACAGCGGCATTGTCGTGTTTTTCGGCAACGAATGGAAACAAAGTTGCCCTAATTGTTAAGGATAGAGGTACGTCATGCTGACCTATCTGTTGCTCGCCGGCGCGCTGGCGGCGCCACCTGCAGGGCCGGACCTGCTGCAGACTTTCACCCAATGTCGGACAGTCGCCGATAATGGTGCGCGCCTCGCCTGTTACGATCGCGCTGCACAGGCGATGGATGACGCCCGCCGCAAGAAGGACATCGTCGTTCTCGATCGGCAGGAAGTCCAAAAAGCAAAGCGGTCGATGTTTGGCTTTTCGCTGCCCTCGATCAAATTGTTCGGCGATGGCGAGGACGACGAACAGTTGAAACAGTTGGTGGGAACGCTGCGATCGTCGACGGGACTGCCGGGCGGACTGATGCGCTTCACGCTGGATGACGGCGGCATGTGGGAGACCACCGAGCAGGCGATGGTGCGCCTGCGAGAAGGCGATGTCGTCACGATCAAGGCGGGGCCGCTCGGCAGCTATATCGCCAACGCACCGGGCCGGCGTGCAGTGCGCGTGCATCGGCTGCGCTGATCGCCGCGCTGGCCCGGCGCGACGCCGGCTGCCATAACCCTCGCACCCAATTTCAGGATCGGCCCGTCATGACCCGTCTCATAGCCGCGCTCGCCGCGCTGCCGCTGCTCGCCGCGACCACCGCCCCCGTGCAGATTCCGGCGGAGCGCCTCTCCGCCGACGTCAAGGTGCTCGCATCGGATGCGTTCGAGGGGCGTGCGCCGGGAACGCCGGGCGAAGCAAAGACCGTCGCCTGGCTGATCGACCAGTTCAAGGCGGCGGGGCTCGAACCGGGTGGCCCTGGGGGAAGCTGGACGCAGCCGGTGCCGCTGATCCGCACCCAATTGGGCACCGGTGCGGTGACGGCGAACGGCACCGCCTGGACGCAGGGGCGCGACGTCTATCTTTCGACCGTCCGCCCGGCGGCACGCGCGACGATCGCAAACGCGCCGCTGGTCTTCGTCGGCTACGGCGTCTCCGCGCCCGAACGGCAGTGGGACGATTTCAAGGGTGTCGACCTCAAGGGCAAGGTCGCGGTCTTCCTGATCAACGATCCCGATTTCGAGGCGACCGCCGGCGACGATGCCGCCGACCGGTTCGGCGATCGCCGGATGACCTATTATGGCCGCTGGACCTACAAGTTCGAAGAGGCGGCACGGCGCGGCGCGGTCGGCGCGCTGATCGTCCACGACGCGCCCGGCGCGGGCTATGGCTGGGCGACGGTCACCGCCCCCGGCGGCGAGAATTACGACGTCGCCGATCCGGCCGCCCCGCGGATCGGGCTGCAGGGCTGGATCGAGGGGGGCGCGGCGACGCGGCTGTTCGCCGCGGCGGGGCTGGACCTCGCGCAATTGCGCAAGGCGGCGCGACGGGCGGATTTCCGGCCGGTCGCGTTGCCGGGCACGGGCTTTGCCACAGATCTGCCGGTCACCGTGACGCGCGCGCAGAGCCGCAACGTCCTCGCCAAGCTGACCGGTCGCACGCGGCCCGACGAGACGATCCTCTACGGCGCGCATTGGGACGCCTACGGCATCGGCGCGCCCGATGCCTCCGGCCGGACGGTGCGACCGGGCGCGAACGACGACGCGCTCGGCACCGCCGGCGTGCTCGCGATCGCCCGCGCCGCGGCAAAGGCCCCCCGCCCCGCGCGGACGCAGGTCTTCGCGTTGTGGACCGGCGAAGAGCGCGGGCTGCTCGGATCGGAGACCTATGCCGCGCATCCGGTCTATCCCGCCGCCAGGACGGTCGCCAACCTGACGCTCGACATCCTCCAGACCGCCGGCCCGGCCCGCGACGTGCTGCTCGTCGGCGCAGGGCAGAATGCGCTCGAGGACCAGCTCGCCGCGGCGGCGACGGCGCAGGGGCGGACCGTCACGCCGGAGGCGCTGCCGGAGCGCGGCCTGTTCTACCGCGCCGACCATTTCTCGCTGGCGCGGCGCGGCGTGCCGACGTTGCTGCTGATGGCGATCAGCGGCGCGCCCGACCTCGTCACCGGCGGGCGCGCGGCGGGCCAGCAATGGCTCGACGGCTATATGCGCTGTTACCACCAGACCTGCGATGCCTGGTCGCGCGACTGGCGGCTCGACGGCGCGGCAGCGGATGTCGACCTGCTCCGCCGCATCGGTTTCGACCTCGCCAACGGCGATGCCTGGCCGGCATGGCGGCCCGGTTCGGAATTCAAGGCGATCCGCGATACGAGTGCCGCCGAGCGCGCGGGGCGCTAGGGGGATCGATGGCTCAGCCCGCGGGCGGCGGGTGGATGTTGGCGCAGTGGCGTTGAGGGATAAGCCGGATCGACCTTCACTGAGATTCCTCCCCCGCCAGGGGGAGGAATTTGCTCCGAAACCCTGAATGTCGATCCGGGCTAAGGATTGGCATCCTCGATCGTCATGATGTGAGGCTCCCCCAACCCATTTGCCCTGAGCCTGTCGAAGTACCTTGAGACTCAAGCCACTTCCACACACCCAACACCGCCGGGCCCGCGTCGCGTCGTCAAGCTCCAGCGCTCACATCAGACGGCCCGCGCGCGCTCCTCGACGATCCGTTCCAGCATCGACAGCGGCATCGCCCCCGCCTCCAGCACGTCGTGGAAGTGCTTGAGATCGAATTTATTGCCCGAAATCCGCCGCGCGGTGTCGCGCGCGCGCAGCCAGGCGGCGTGGCCGATCTTGTAGCTGCACGCCTGCCCCGGCGAGACGCAATAGCGCTCGACCTCGCGCTGCGAGCGCCCCGGGGCGAAGCCCACCGTCTCGACGAGGTAGCGGGTCGCCTGATCGTGGGTCCACCGCTTGGTATGGATGCCGGTGTCGACCACCAGCCGCGCCGCGCGGAACAGGAACGACTGGAGATAGCCCGCGCGCTCGACCGGCGAGGCATAGCCGCCCAGCTCGTCGGCGAGCTGTTCGGCGTACAGGGCCCAGCCTTCGAGATAGGCGTTGAAGAAGGCGATCTTGCGCAGGATGTGCGTCGGCGCACGCTGGGCGGTGGAGATCTGCAGATGGTGGCCGGGGACGCCCTCGTGATAGGTCAGGCTCGGCAGCGTGTATTTGGGCCAGTCGTTCACGCTCTTGAGGTTGATCCAATAGATGGCGGCGCGCGACCCATCCAGCGGGGCGCGGAAATAATAGCCGTTGGGCGCGCCGTCCTGGATCTCCGGTGCGACGCGGCGGATCTCCAGCGGCGCACCCGGCGGATTGCTGAACGCCTGCGGCAATTTCGCCTGCATCGCACGGACGCCGGCGTTGAGGCTGCCGATCAGGGCGGCGCGGCCCGCGTCGGTGTCGGCGAACAGCTGCGCCGGCTGGTGGTTGAGCTGGTCGAGCCGCGCGCCGACGGTGTTTTGGGTCAGCCCCTGCGCATGCAGGATGGTGTCGAGCTGCGCGGTCAGTTCCGCCACCTGTTGCAGCCCCATGCGATGCACCTCGGCCGGCGACAGCGACGTGGTGGTCGCCTGCGCCAGCGCGGCGGCGTAGATCGCATCGCCCTCGGGGATCGCCCAGATGCCCGCCGCGTCGCGCGCCGAGCCGCGGAGCTGGCGGATCAGCGCGATCTGGCGATCGAGCGCGGGATAGACCTGCGTCTCGACGATGCGCGTCGCGCGCGCCTGCCAGTCGCCGGCGATGTTGGCGGCGGTGGCGCGCCGGACCAGCGACTGGACGAGCTGGCTGTCCGCCGCCGCGGGGGCGCGCAGCTTGACCATCTGCCCGAGCGCCAGATCGAGCGAGAAATCGGGTGCCAGCCGGCCCTTGGCGGCTTCGCGACGCTGCACCTCGCTCTCGTTGTCGAGCTGGCGGCCCATCAGCGCGAGCCGGTCGAGATAGGCCTGCGCATCGTCCGCGGTCTTCACCGGATGGGTGGAATCGAGGAAATCGGGGAGCGAGAAATAGACGCCGTCCTGCTGCGAGATCGGATACGGCCCCTGCGGCGAGGACAGGCCGAACCGCTCGGGGCCGACCATGTTGGACTCGATGTTGTAGAGCACGACCTCGCGATCGATCCGCGCCCTAGCCGACAGCGATGCGGGATCGACCGCGGTGACCAGCGCGCGGGCGCGGCGGCTGCGCGCGAGATCGTCGGCGATCGCCCGATAGCTGTTGTCGCCCAGCGTATGGCGCAGGCCGGCATTGGCGCCGGTGTCGAGGCCCAGCGAGGTGGCGAATTCGGGCGCGGCCTGGACCGTCGCGGCGAGCACCTGATCGAAGGCGGCAGTGAGGCGCGCGTCGCCCGGCGCCGCCGCGGCCGGCGGCGGCGTCACGCCCTGCGCGAACACCATTCGCGGTGCGATGCCCAGTCCCGCAGCAGCGACACCGGACGTGAGAAACAGACGACGATCCATGCCGATAGCCCTTCGAAACAGGAGACGTCCGAAGGCTAGGCGACGATCATGCGGCGGCGCAAGCCCGCAGATCGGACGGGGAAAGCCAGCCTTCCCCGTCCGATCCGTGCGTCCTCAATAGGAGATGCGCACGCCCGCATAATAGCGGCGGCCGAGCGGATCGTAGGTGCCCGCATCGGTGTCCTGCCCCGCCGACGAGCCGATGTCCGCGATATACGGCGGCTTGTTGTCGAGCAGATTGTCGCCGCCGACGAAGAATTCGAACTTGTCCGCGGTGCGGAAGCGAAGCTGCGAATCGAGGTAGAATTGCGGACGGACGCGGACCGCCGGGTCCGAACCAGGCCGCTCGCCGGTGAGCTGATCGTCGACGCTCGCCTGGCTGAGCCAGGTGCCGGTGACGGTCAGGCCGACGCCCTGGATGTCGTACGAGCCGTTGATCGTGAAGCGGTCGCGCGATGCGCCGATCTCGCCGGCGAAATAATCGCGGTCCGATCCCGGTACGGGCACGGTATAGCCCGAGATCAGATGCGTGTACGACCCGCGCAGGCCGAGCGTACCGTCCAGTCCCCAATTGGCGAGGTTCTGGCGCCACGTCACCGTGGTGTCGACGCCCGACGTCTTGGTGCCGCCGCTGTTGCGATAGGTCGAATTGACCTGATCGATCGAGCCGGCGCTGTTGCCGCCCTGCGCGGCGGCACGGCGGACGACCTGGCTGCAATAGTCCTGATTGCCCTGGTTGTAGCATTGCGCCAGCGTGAACTGCAGCGGCGTGAAGACGATCGCGTCCTTGATCTGGACGTTGAAGTAATCGACGGTCAGCACGAAATTGCGCAGCGCGCTGATCGAGCGCGGGTTGATCACCACGCCGGCGGTGAAGCTGTCGCCCTTTTCCTCCTGCAAGCCGGTGTTGCCGCTGCCGAAGCTGGTGATGCCCTGCCGGTCGGACTGGCTGACGGTGAAGGTGCCGTTGTTGGCGGCGATGTTGGCGCGGACGCCGGCGGCGGCGAGGCACTGGGTGCCCTGCGTACCCGTCGACGCCAGCGTCACCCCGGCGCAGGGGTCGAGCAGGCCGCTCGGGAAATCCTGCTGCGCGGGCTGGAACAGCTCGTTGATGTTGGGCGCGCGCACCGAGCGTGCCTTGATCACGCGGAAGCGGATGTCCTCCACCGGCGCCCATTCGCCGCCGTAATTGTAGCTGAACGTCGTGCCGACCGTCGAATAGTCGGACACGCGCACGGCACCGCGCAGGCTGAGCGAATGGAAGAACGGCTTGTCCTTGATCAGCGGGACGATTGCCTCGCCGAAGCCTTCCCAGACGTGGAAGCGGCCGCTGGTGGCGGGCAGCGCGTTGTTGCCGTTCAGCCCCTGCTGGGTGAGCAGATCGAAGCTGTTGCTGCTGGTCTCACGACGATATTCGGTGCCGATGTTGACCCCGACCGGGTCGGCGCCGAACAGCGAGAACAGCTTGCCGGTGACGTTGCCGCCGAACACGGTCTGCGTCACCTTGGCATCCAGCGTCGTCGGCACGGCGAGATAGCCCGCGGCCGGTGCCAGCGTGCCGACACCATAGATGTTGGCGGGAACGCAGCCGGCGGCGCGGGCCGCCGGGTCGGCGCAGACCGCCTGGCCGGTGGCGGGATCGGTATAAGCGTTCAGCGCCTGCTGGAAGCGGCGGGTGTCGAACTGGCCCGTGCCTTCCTGATGCTCCTTGCTCTGGCCGTAGATGCCGTAGACATCGTAGCTCCAGCGATCACCGGCGAAGCTGCCGTTGAGCCCGCCCGCGACGCGGAACAGGTCGCGATCCGCCGAGCTGGTGCGATTGCCGAAATCGGCGAGACGGCGGTCGAACGAGACGTCCTTCAGGCCGTCGCCGTCCGTATCGGTCGCGGCGTTGAAGATCGTGTCCGGCACGAAGGGATTGCGGTAGGTCGTGCCGCCGACGACGGTCTGGATCGGCACGCGGTCGGTCGCTCCAACGACGCCGAAGGTCGAATCGAGCGGGAACGGCTCGATGACGGTGTTGACCTTGGTCTTGGCGTAATTGCCCTCGACCCACAGATTGGCGGCCGGCGACACTTCGAAATTGGCGCGACCGGCGGCGACGTAGCGCTCGACGGGCACCGCGAGATAGCGATAGTCGGACCGGTTGAAGCCGCCGCAGTCCCCATCGGTGCAATCGACCAGCGAGCCGGTGTTGTAGCTGAACGTCTGGTCGCCTGCGCGAACGCGGCCGCCGGGTGCGTAGGTCGAAAGGAAGGGCCGGAAGGGGTCGTTCGGATAGACGTCGTTGCTCGTCGAATCCACCGCGCTCGAACCGGCTTCGGTCGAGCGGTCGCGCTTCAGCACGGTGCCCTGCTTCGAATAGCTGCCGAAGAGCATGATGTTGCCGCGGCCGTCGGCGAAATTCTTGCCGCCGAGCAGGCTGACCTGACGGTCGAAGCCGTCGCCGCGCTGCGAGATGCCGACCTGGCCGTCGGCCTGAAGCCCCTCGAAATTCTTCTTGTAGATGATGTTGACGACGCCGGCGACCGCGTCCGACCCATAGACGGCCGAGGCGCCGCCGGTGAGCACGTCGACCCGGTCGATGAACTGGGTCGGGATGACGTTGAGGTCGACCGCCTGGCTGCCCGGCTGCCCCGAGACGAAGCGGCGGCCGTTGACCAGCACCAGCGTGCGGTCCTCGCCGAGGTTGCGCAGGTTGACCGTCGCGGCGCCCGCGCCCTGGGTCGCGAAGCTCGAATTGGTGCGGCTGATGCCGGGCGTACCGAACGACGGATTCTGCAACAGCACTTCCTGGACGTTGATCGCGCCCTGCTGCTGGATCTGCTCGGCACCGATTACCTGGAGCGGCGACGCCGAGGCGGCGGCGGGCGAGGCGATGCGCGAGCCGGTGATGACGATATCGCCCTGATCGGGGGCCTGCGCGCTGTCGTCGGCGGCGGGGGTCACGCCGGTCGCCGCGGGGCTGGCCGCCTGATCGTTGGTGGTCTGCGCCGGGGTTCCCTGCGTGGGCAGCGCCGTGTCCTGCGCCTGGACCGGACCGGCGACGAGCGCGCCGGCAAAGAGGGTGGAGGCCATCAGGCGATGGCGATACGCTAACTTCATACGGGAACCCTCGAACGAACTGACAGGAAGGACAGCAAATATGTCCTGCGCGTGCGGCGCTGCTAGCCGTCCTGCGGTGTCCGGAGGAACCCGTAAAAGCCCTCGTGTTTCAGATTATTGCATCGTGTTGCCAAGATGCGACACCATCACTGACATTTCGACCGGTCAGTACGCGCCACCCAGCGCCCGGATCGTATCGGTCGCGGTCTGCAGCTGGCGGCTGCGCAGGTCGAGCAGCGCACGCTGCGCGTCGAGTGCGGCGGTCTGCGCGGTGACGACGTCGAGATAATCCGCGGCACCGTCGCGATAGCGGGTCAGCGCGAGATCGCGGGTGCGCGCCGCGGCGTCCGCGGCGACGTGCTGGTCCTTCTCCTGCGCGGCGAGCAGGCGCTGCGCAGACAGATCGTCCTCGACCTCGCGGAACGCGTCGAGCACGGTCTGGCGATAGGTCGCGACGGTCTCGTCATAGTCGGCGCGGGCGATGCGGACGCCCGCCCGCCGCCGCCCGCCATCGAACACCGCCAGCGCCGCCGAGACCGGGCCGAGCGCCCAGAAGGTGTTGGACGCGCTGAACAAGGCGCCGGTCGCCGCCTGGAAACCGCCCGAGGCGCCCAGCGTCAGCGACGGGAACAGCGCCGCGCGGGCGACGCCGATCCGCGCATTGGCGGCGGCGACGCGGCGTTCGGCCGCGGCGATATCGGGGCGGCGCTCGACCAACGTCGAGGGCAGGCCGGCGGGAATCGCGGGTGGTGCGAGCTGGCGATCGACCACCGCGATCGTCACTTCGGCGGGCGGCCGGCCGGTGAGGACGGCGATGGCATGTTCGTCGCGCTGGCGGGCGATCGCCACCGACGACAATTCCGCCCGCGCGCTCGACAATTGGCTCTGCGCGCGGCTGACATCGATGCCGGAGGCGATGCCGCCGCGATGGCGCGTGTCGGTGAGGCGGAAGGCGCGCTCGAACGCGGTCACCGTCTCGCGCAACAGCACGATCCGCGCGTCGAGCCCGCGCATGTCGAAATAGGCGGTGGCGAGCTGCGCCTGCAAGCCGAGCCGCAGGCCGGCGACGTCGGCCTCGCTCGCCTGCGCCGCTGCGGTGTTGGCGCGGATCGAATTGCGCACACGGCCGAACAGGTCGACCTCGTAATCGAGCGACGGGCCGACCGTCGCCACCGAATAGGTCGCGGCGGAATCGGTCGGCGACAGCGGCCGTCCCGCCGAGACGCGCTGGCGCCCCGCCGACGCGCCCAGGCCGATCTCGGGATACAGGTCCGACCGGGCCTGACGGACCAGCCCGCGCGCCTGTTCGTAGCGCGCGGTGGCGGCGGCGAGATCGAAATTGCCGCCAGCGACCTGCTCCTCGAGGCCGTCGAGCGTCGCGTCGCCGAACGCCTGCCACCATTTGCCCGCGGGCGGCACCGCGGTGCCCGCCGTCTGCCAGCCCGCCGCTTCCTTGAACGCAGGGGGCGTCGCCGCGGTCGGCTGGCGATAGTCGGGCGCGGTCGAACAGGCGGTCACCGCCAGCGCGGCGACGGTGGCGAGCAGGCTCCTAGTGTTTGGCATCGACCGGCGCCTTGGCTGTGCCCGTCACGCGCACCGGATCACCCTCGGCGAGCGAATCGGGCGGGTTGTCGATCACGTCGTCGCTACGATTCAGCCCGGCGCTCACCTCGACCGTCGCGCCGCGGTCCTGACCGATCGTGATCGTGCGCAGATGCGCCTTGCCGTCGCGGCCCGCGACGGCGACCTGCGTCCCCTTCTGGCCGATGATCAGCGCGCTTGCCGGCAGCGTCAGCGCATTGCCGCCGCTCGCCAGCGGGAAGCTCGCCTGCGCATAGGCGCCGGGCTTGAGCGCGCGATCGGGATTGGCCGCCTGCACCTCGACCAGCACGGTGCCCGAGGCGGGATCGACCGCATCGGCGGTGCGCGTCAGCTCGGCATCGAAGCGGCGGCCGGGATATTCGGGCAGCGCCAGCGTGACGTGCTGGCCGCGGTGGACCTGCGCCGAATAGCTTTGCGGCACGCGGACATAGGCGCGGATGCGGCTGACGTCGGCGACGGTGAACAACGGCGTCGATCCCGCGGTGCCGGCGGTGACCAGGGCGCCGACATCGGTGGCGCGGCTCGTCACCACGCCGGCGAAGGGCGCGACCAGCCGCGTGAACCCCTGCGTGAAGCGCAGCCGCGACACGTCGGCACGCGCCGCCTCGGCGACCGCGGTCTTGGCGGCGAGATCGCCGATCTTCTCGTCGGTCTCCTGTTTCGACACCGCATCCTCGGCGAGCATCGTCCGCCAGCGCGTCGCGGTGGAGGCGGCGAGCTGGCGATTGGCCTGCGCGGTCTGCAGATTGGCGCGCGCCGCGGCGAGCTGCTGGTCGACCTCGGGCGCGTCGAGCACCGCGAGCACCTGCCCAGCCCGCACGGGATCGCCGATATCGACGTACCAGCGCCGCACGTAGCCGCTGGTCCGCGCGAAGATCGGCGCGCTGTTGAGCGCCTGCAACGCCGCCGGCAGCGACAGATTGCCCTGCGCCGTCACCGCCGCCGGGTGCAGCACCGTCACCGCCGGCGTCGATTGCGCATTGGTCCAGCTGGCGAGCCGGTGCTCGGCGCGCGAGCGGATCGCGATGCCGGCGCCGGCGACGCCGACCGCGAGCAACGCCGCGCCGATCACGATGGGGCGCAGCGGCTTGCCGCCGCGCGGCGCGGCCTCCTGCTCAGCCATGGACTTCCTCCAGACGGTTTGCCTCCGGTGCGGTGGCCGCGGCGCGGCGGCGGTGCACGAGGCTGAAGATGACGGGTACGAACAACAAGGTGGCGAAGGTCGCGACGAGCAATCCGCCGATCACCGCGCGGCCGAGCGGCGCATTCTGCTCGCCGCCCTCGCCCAGCCCCAGCGCCATCGGCAGCATGCCGATGATCATCGCCAGCGCGGTCATCAGCACCGGGCGGAAGCGGGTCATCCCCGCCTCCAGCGCCGCCGCGGTCGCATCGCCCAGCTCGGCGAGCCGCTCGCGCGCGAAGCTGACGACGAGGATCGCATTGGCGGTGGCGACGCCCATGCACATGATCGCGCCGGTCAGCGCCGGCACCGACAGCGTCGTGCCGGTGACGAACAGCATCCACACGATCCCGGCGAGCGCGCCGGGCAATGCGGTGATGATGACGAAGGGATCGAGCCAGCTTTGGAAATTGACGACGATCAGCAGGTAGATCAGCAGCACCGCGCCGATCAGACCGAAGCCGAGGCCGGAGAAGGCGCTGTTCATCGTCGCATATTGGCCGCGCAGCGTGACCGTCGCGCCCTTGGGCGCCTGCCCCTCGAGCGAGGCGAGCACGGCCTTGATGTCGCCCGACACCGCGCCGAGGTCGCGGCCGTTGGGGGTGGCGAAGATGTCGACCACCGGCGCGATATTATAATGCGAGATCACCGCCGCGGCGGTGCTGCGCCGGATCGTGCCGAGCCCGCCGAGCACCTGCGCCGGCCCGGTGGCGCCCGACACCGGGATGTTCGACAGATCGTCGATCGAGCCGACGCGATATTCGGGCGCCTGCGCGACGACCGGATAGGAGACGCCGTTCTCCGGATTGAGGAAGAACACCGGCGCGGTCTGCGACGTGCCGGCGAGCGAATTGGCGACGCTGGTGGTGACGTCGCGCTCGGTCAGGCCGTATTGGCCGATGCGGCTGCGATCGACCGCGACGTCGAGCTGCGGATAGCGCGCCGATTGCTGGATGCGCGCGTCGGCGACGCCGGCGATCGCCTGGATGCGGCGCAGGATCAGCCGGGCATAAGCGGCATTGGCCGCGGCATCCTTGCCCGCCACCTGGATGTCGATCGGCGCGGGCGCGCCGAAGTTCAGGATCTGGCTGGTGATGTCGGCGGGCAGGAACGAGAAGGTCGCGCCCGGGAAATCACGCGGCAGTTTCTCGCGCAGCATACGAACGTAATCGGCGGTCGGCGCATGATCCTCGGCGAGCTGGATCAGGATGTCGCCGTCCTGCGGCCCCACCGTCCCCGAGTTGTTGTAGGTGGTGTTGATCGAGCTGACCGGCAGGCCGATGTTGTCGACCACCGAAACGAGCTCGTTCGCCGGGATGATCTGGCGGATGCGGTGCGCGATCCGGTCGAACTGCGCCGACGTATCCTCGATGCGGCTGCCGACCGGCGCACGGACGTGCAGCGCCATCTGGCCGGCATCGACCGCCGGGAAGAAATTCTGGCCGAGGAACGGCACCAGCAGGAACGACAGCAAGGTCGCGGCGAGGAAGCCGATCACGAACGGCCGCGGCGTCGCCAGTCCGCGTTCGAGCAGCCCGCCGTAGCGGGTTCGGATCGCCTCGAACCGCGTCTCGAACCCGCGCTGGAAGCGGACCAGCGGGTTGCGCGACTGCGGCGTGCCGGCGCTATGCTGGTCGTGATCGTCGCCGGCGCCGTGCGGGCGGAGCAGGTACATCGCCATCGTCGGCACCAGCGTGCGCGACAGGATGAAGCTGGCGATCATCGCGAACACCACCGCCAGCGCCAGCGGCACGAACAGGAAGCCGGCGACCCCCGGCAGGAAGAACATCGGCACGAAGACGATACAGATGCACAGCAGGGAGACGAAGGCGGGCGTGACGATCTGCGCGGCGCCGTCGAGGATCGCGGTCCGCACCGGCTTGCCCTGTTCGAGGTGCCAGTTGATGTTCTCGATCGTCACCGTCGCATCGTCGACGAGGATGCCGACCGCGAGGCTGAGGCCGCCCAGCGTCATCGTGTTGAGCGTATTGCCGGTGATCGCCAGGCCGATGATCGCGGCGAGGATCGCCAGCGGGATCGAGATCGCGATGATGACGGTCGAGCGCCACGAGCCGAGGAACAGCAGGATCATCAGGCTGGTCAGCGCCGCGGCGATCGCGCCTTCCTTGACCACGCCCTCCACCGCCGCCTTCACGAACAGCGACTGGTCGCCGATCGGCACGATCTTGAGCCCGGGCGGCAGCGTCTCCTCCAGCTTGGGGAGCGCATCCTTGATCCCCTGCACGATCGCCAGCGTCGAGGTCGCGCCGTTCTTCAGCACGGTCATGATGACGGAGCGCGCGCCGTCGACGTGGACGACGTTGGTCTGCGGCGCGGAGCCGTCGCGGACGTGCGCGACGTCGCGCATGTAGATCGTCGCGCCGCCGACGACCTTGATCGGCAGGTTGTTGAGTTCCTCGACGCTGCCCGGCGCGTTGTTCAGCCGCACCGCATATTGGAAGCCGCCGATCTTGGCGAAGCCCGCCGGGTTGATCTGGTTCTGCGCGGCGATGGCATTGCCGACGTCCTGCGCCGACAGCCCCTTCGACTGCAACGCCTGCGGATCGAGGTCGATCTGGATCTGCCGCTGCCGCCCGCCCGAGGGATAGGGGATCGCCGCGCCCGGCACCGTCACCAGCCCGGGGCGGATCTGGTTGCTGGCCAGATCGAACATCTGCCCCTCCGACAGGCCCTTGCCCGACAGCGCGAGCTGGACGATCGGCACGGTCGAGGCGCTGTAGTTGAGCACCAGAGGCGGTGTGATGCCGGGCGGGAGCTGCTTGAGCACGGTCTGCGAGACCGACGTCACCTGCGCGGTGGCGGTGCGGATGTCGGCGCCGGGCTGGAAATAGATCTTCACCACGCCGATGCCGGGCAGCGACTGGCTTTCGATATGATCGATGCCGTTGACCGTGGTGGTCAGCACGCGTTCGAACGGGGTGATGATCCGCCCCGACATCTCGTCCGGCGACAGGCCGCTATATTGCCACGCGGTGGCGATCACCGGCACGCGGATGTCCGGAAAGATGTCGACCGGGGTGCGCAGCGCGGCGAGCACGCCGACGATGCCGATCACGATCGCCATCACCACGAAGGTGAGCGGGCGCGCCAGCGCGGTGCGGACGAGACCGATCATGGCCGCCCCTGCGCCGGGGCGACGGGCATTCTCAACGCAGCGTGGGACACGACCTGCTCCATCGGCTTCGAACCGCAGCGCAACCGTTGCTGCACCGCAGCGATTGCGCGGTTAACCACGCGCTTGTCCAATATCGGTTTACGCCGCATTGAGACGTAGTAGATATGGATCATGGAACTCCGCCATCTCCGATATTTCATCCAGGTCGCCTCCGACCTGCATTTCGCCCGCGCCGCGACGCGGCTCGGCATCTCGCAGCCGCCGCTCAGCCAGCAGATCCGGCAGCTCGAGGAGGAGATCGGCGTGCGGTTGTTCGAGCGGACCAGCCGCCGCGTCGCGCTGACCCCCGCGGGCACGTTGTTCCTCGATGCCGCACGCGAGACGATCCGCCAGGCCGACCGCGCGGTGGAGATCGCCCGCCGCGCCGCGCGCGGCGACATCGGCGCGCTGTCGATCGGCTTCAATCCATCGGCGCCGTTCATCCAGCCGGTCGCGCTGGCGATCAACGCCTACCGCCGCACCTATCCCGACGTGCAATTGGCGCTGACCGAGATGGGGGCACCCGACCAGATCAATGCGGTGGAGAGCCGCGCGCTCGACATCGGCTTCGTCCGCCACGTCGGCCCGCCGGCGCTGCCCGAGGGGGTCGCGGCGACGCGCCTGCTCAGCGAGGGGCTGTTCGTCGCGATGCGCGCCGACCATCCGCTCGCCTCGCGCACCGCGCTGCGGCTGGCGGACATCGCCGGCGAGCCGATGGTCGTCTACGGCCGCGACCGCAGCGGCTGTTTCAGCGACCGCATCTTCGCGATGATCCGCGAGGGCGGCAACGAGCCGGTGATCGCGCAACGGGTCGGCGAAGCCTCGACCCTGCTCGGCCTCGTCGCCGCCGGGGTCGGCGTGACGATCGTCGCGGCGTCGCTATGCGCGCTCCAGTCGACCGGCCTCACCTATCTGCCGCTGCTCGACCCGCAGGCGCGCACCGACATGTGGCTGATCCACCATCGCCATTCCGCCACCCTGCCCTGCCGCCATTTCATCGCGATCGTCGAGGAAGGCCTTGCCGCGGATCACGCCGTCGCGGCCTAACCCGGATCGACATTCAGGGTTGGCAAAATTCCTCCCCCGCCAGGGGGAGGTGGCATGCCGCAGGCATGACGGAGGGGGAGGACACGGAACCGAAGTGGTCGCTTACCTCCCCCTCCGTCACGGCTTCGCCGCGCCACAGTGCCGGGTCGGTCATGCCCCCGGCATGACCTTGAACGGCCGGGGGCCGTTCCACCCGGCACTCCCTGGCGGGGGAGGAATTTGCCCGAATGTCGATCCGGCCTAACCGGCCCGGCACGCCTCTAATTCCGCCCGCAGCGTGGCGACCAGCGCCGCCGCCGGCATCGCGCGAGCCAGCGGCGCGCCCTGCCCGGCCCATTGCGCGCCGAACCCGTGCTCGTCCCGCGCCCGCGCCGCGGCATGCAGCGCCTTTCCGGCATCGTAGGCGATGGGATAATCGGGCGGCCGCCGATCGGTGACCAGCGCGGTGAAGCGATTGGCCAGCGCCCGCGCCGGCCGGCCCGAGACCGCCGCGGTCATCCGCGTGTGATATGCCCCCGGCCCCGCCAGCGCCGCCCGATAGGCCGCGTCCGCCGCCGATTCCGGGCAGCCGATGAACGCGGTCCCGAGTTGCGCCGCGACCGCACCCAGATCGCGCGCCGCGGCGATCCCGGCGCCGTCCATGATGCCGCCCGCCGCGATCACCGGCAAACGCGTCTCGCGCACCAGCAGCCGCGTCAACGCGACCGTGCCGAGCGCGTCGTCAGCGCCGTCGGGATCGAAGATGCCGCGATGCCCGCCGGCCTCGATCCCCTGCGCGACGACGCCGTCGATCCCCGCCGTCTCGATCGCCCGCGCCTCGGCGAGGCTGGTCGCGGTCGCGAGCAGCACGATCCCGCGCGCACGCAGCGCGGCGATGATCTCCGCCGAGGGCAGGCCGAAGTGGAAGCTGACCACCGGCGGCGCGACCTCCAGCAGCATCGCGAGCATCTCGGGATCGTCGGTGAAGCTGCGGTAGATCGTCCGCAGCGTCGCCGGCGGCGCCGCGCCGAATTCGGCGAAGAGCGGCGCGAGGACCGCCAGCCACGCCGCCTCGCGCGCCGGATCGGCCTGCGGCGAGCGATGGACGAACAGATTGACGTTGAACGCCCGTCCGGTACCCGCCCGCACCGCCGCGATCATCGCCCGCGCGCCCGCGGCATCGGTCGATCCGACGCCGATCGAGCCCATCGCCCCCGCCTCGCATACCGCCGCGGCCAATGCCGGAGTCGACACCCCCGCCATCGGCGCCTGGATCAGCGGCACCGAACACCCGAACCGATCGAACCACGTCATCCCCGCCTCCCGTCACCCGATCTCGGCCATCTCCACCACGCGATGCTCGCGCGCGCTGATCTCCGCCGCGGTGCCGATCGCGACCGCGCGCAGGCCGTCCTCGGCGCTGACCAGCACCGGGCCCTCCCCGCGTACCGCCGCGGCGAAGGCGAGATGCTGGTAATAGGTCGCGCCCTCGTGCGATCCGGCGGCGCGCGCGGTCGGGTCGACCGCGACCCGCGTCCGCTCGACCCGCTTCGGATTGCCGAAGCCGACGCGCGGCGAGAACACCAGCTCGCCGGGCGGGATCAGCACGTCGAGCCGCGCGGCGTCGCCGGTCGCGCTCATCTCCTCCTGATGTGCGGCACCGTCCGCGAACATCGACAGGTCCAGCATGGCGCGCACGCCATTGGCGAAATCGACCGTGGTGAAGCTGTTGTCGATGATGTCGGGCGCCTCGCCGGCGTAGAGTTCGTCGCGATGGTTGACGTCCATCGCGCCCGAACAATGGACGCGCACCGCCTCCGCGCCGACGATCAGCCGCATCAGGTCGAAGAAATGGCAGCATTTCTCAACCATCGTGCCGCCGGTGTTGCGCGCGAAGCGGTTCCAGTCGCCGACCTTGGGGAGGAAGGGGAAACGGTGTTCGCGGATCGACAGCATGCGCAGCCGGCCGACGCGGCCGGCGTGGATCTGGTCGATGAACGCGGCGGCCGGCGGCATGAAGCGATATTCCATCCCGGTCCAGAACGGCCGCGCGCGCCCCGCCGCCTGCGCGACGATCCAGCGCGCATCCGCGATCGTCGTCGCCAGCGGCTTTTCGCACAGGATCGCCGCATCCATGCCGAACAGGGGTTCCAGCACCGCGCGGTGGGTGTGATTGGGCGAGGCGACGACGATCGCGTCGACCGCCGCCTCCCGCGCGAAGGCGGCGACATCGTCATAGGCGGCGACGCCGGCGGCCCGTTCGCCGAGCGCATCGCGCGCCCAGCCGAGCGAGGTCGCCACCGGATCGACGATCGCCACCACCTCTGCGCCGGGGACGAGCGCGATGTTGCGCAGATGCTCGACGCCCATCATTCCCGTGCCGACCACGGCGTATCTGATCGCGGCTACCATCGCTTCCGTCCCTATGCCATGTCGCCGGTCATGACGACGCTGCGCCTTTCAAGCCAACCCCGCCCGCTCGGCAAGAGCGATATCCTCGTTTCGCCGATAGCCTGGGGCATGTGGCGGCTGGCCGGAGACGACGCCGCGGTGCGGGCGCGGATCGATGCGGCGCTGGCCGCGGGAATCACCCTGTTCGACACCGCCGACATCTATGGCGCCGACCAGCCCGCCGGCTTCGGCTCGGCCGAGACGCTGTTCGGCCGCGCGCTCGCCGAGGCGCCGGCGCTGCGCGATACGATGGTGATCGCGACCAAGAGCGGCATCCGCCCCGGCATACCCTACGACAGCAGCGCGCCAGCCCTGGCCGCGGCATTGGACGATTCGCTCGCGCGGATGCGGATCGACCGGGTCGACCTCTACCAGATCCACCGTCGCGACCTGCTCACCCACCCGCAGGAGGTGGCGGCGGCGCTCGACCGGATGGTCGACGCCGGCAAGGTCCGCGCGATCGGCGTCTCCAACCACAGCCCTGCCGAGGTCGATACGCTGCAAGCCTTCCTCGGCCGGCCGATCGTCAGCATCCAGCCGGAATTCTCGCCCCTGCACGCCGCGCCGCTGTTCGACGGCACGCTCGACCAGGCGATGCGGCACGATCTGGCGGTGCTCGCCTGGTCGCCGCTCGGCGGCGGCCGGCTCGCCGACGGCAGCCATCCCGCGGCGCAGGCGCTGGCGGCGCATGGCGCGCACTTCGGGGTCGATGCCGCGACGACCGCACTCGCCTGGGCGATGGCGCATCCGGCGCGGATCATCCCGATCGTCGGATCGCAGACGCCGGCGCGCATCCTCGCGTCCGCCGACGCCTATAAGGTCGAATGGACGCGCGCCGCCTGGTACGACGTGTTGCAGGCCGGCATGGCGGAGCGCCTGCCATGAGCGTGCGCGGCCCCTGCGAGATCAGCTGGTTCTCGGCATTGTGCGACGACGATTACGAGTTCCTCGGCGTCCCCGACCCACGGCTGCAATCGAGCTTCGACCATTGCCGCGACATCGTGTTGCAGGCGGAGACCGGCGGCTTCGACAACGTGCTGCTGCCGTCGGGCTATGCGCTCGGCATCGACACCACCGCCTTCGCCGCGGCGATGGCGCCGCTGCTCCGGCGGATGCGGATGCTGATGGCGGTGCGGATCGGCGAAAGCTGGCCGCCGCAGCTCGCCCGCCAGATCGCGACGATCGACCGGATGCTCGGTGCCGGCGCGGGCGGGCTGGCGCGGCTGGCGATCAACATCATCTCCAGCGACCTGCCCGGCGAAACGCTGGCGAGCGGCCCGCGCTATGCCCGCACGCTGGAGGCGATGACCATCCTGCGCACCCTGCTCGACGGCAAGCCGCTCGATCATCTGGGCGAATTTTGGCAGCTCAAGATCGATCCGCCGCGGATCGGCACGGTCTCGGGCCGCTGCCCGCCGCTCTATTTCGGCGGCCTGTCGGAGGCGGCGCGCGAGGCGGCGGCGCAGGGCTGCGACGTCTATCTGATGTGGCCCGACACGATGGAGGGCGTGCGCGCGATCGTCGCCGACCTCCGCGCACGCGCCGAGCGGCACCGCCGCACCCTGCGCTTCGGCTATCGCGTCCACGTCGTCGTCCGCGAGACGGAGGCGGAGGCGCGCGCCGCCGCCGACCGCCTTTTGTCGAAGCTCGACGACGACACCGGCGCGGCGATCCGCGCCCGCTCGCTCGATTCGCAATCGGCGGGCGTTCGCCGCCAGGCCGAGTTGCGCGAGGAAGCGACGCGGCAGGACGGCTATGCCGAGGCCAATCTGTGGACCGGCATCGGCCGCGCCCGTTCGGGCTGCGGCGCGGCGATCGTCGGCGACCCCGATCAGGTGCTCGCCAAGCTGGCGGCCTATCGCGACGCGGGGATCGATGCCTTCATCCTGTCGGGCTACCCCCACGCCGCCGAAGCCGACCTCTTCGCCCGCCACGTCCTCCCGCGCATCGATCACGCACCCTTGGCGGTGTGAGGCCGGTCGACCCGGCGCCGACGAATACCTCACCGTTGGGGCCAATCGATATCCGTCAAATTCCTCCCCCGCCAGGGGGAGGTGGCGCGGCAAAGCCGTGACGGAGGGGGAGGTAAACGACGACCTCGGTTCCGTATCCTCCCCCTCCGTCATGCCTGCGGCATGCCACCTCCCCCTGGCGGGGGAGGACTTCCTTCAAAACCCCGAATATCAATCCCCGTTAGCCCTGAGCCTATCGAAGGGGGGTGAGTCCCACCACGCTTCGACAGGCTCAGCACGAATGGAGTGGCGGAAGCCCATCGTGCAAGCCTTACTGGTCCGCGTAGCGGCACCAGATCGGCCAGATGTCGTCGATCGCAGCATGGGCAGCCGGTGTCGGCGGGAGTAGGTGGGCGTCATCGTCGGCCGCCCGATAAGCGCCATCGCCCGCAGCCGTCACGATCACCGGCGCCGCCCCGAATTGGTCAGCCGTGACATCGACAATAAACCCATCAGCCTCAATCCAGGCATGGCTTTCCCAGCAATCCGCAACGAACAGGCCGTAACAGGCGTCTATGATGCCAGTGTTCCGATTACGCGGCTGACCGCTGCGAAGCACCGCCGCAATCCCGTATCGATCCAGCACCCGGGTGAGGAACAGGTTCGATCGCACGCAGGTCCATTGGGAGGCCGTAACGGGCATTGGTGGTCCCCATTGCTCATGCCATTGATGCCAGTGCGGCACGAGGAAGGTTCTGGCGGTCGTCGCGAATGCGAGCAGCATGGCCCGACATCCGCCACACGGCCGTATTGATCAAGAGGCTCGCCCCAACGCGCTGGCGACGCCCGCGCAAAGCGCGTATGGCGGCGGCATGCTCCAGCCCAGTGCCGCCTTCCTCTCGCGTGCCCGGCCACGCAGCGTCGCGCGGTGGCTGTTCGTCGTCGCCGGTCTGATCGTCGCGATGGTCGTCGTCGGCGGGATCACCCGGCTGACCGAATCGGGCCTGTCCATCACCTCGTGGAAGCCGATCAGCGGCATCGTCCCGCCGCTGACCGAGGCGCAATGGCAGGCCGAATTCGCCGGCTATCGCCGCATCCCCGAATATGCCGCGTTCAACCAGGGGATGACGCTGACCGGCTTCAAGCACATCTTCTTCTGGGAATATGCGCATCGCCTGCTCGGCCGGATCATCGGCCTCGCCTTCGCCGCGCCGCTGCTGTGGTTCGCGATCCGCAAGCAGATTCCGGCGGGCTATGGCTGGCGATTGGTCGCCTTGCTCGCGCTCGGCGGATTTCAGGGCGCGATCGGCTGGTGGATGGTCGCCTCCGGCCTGTCGGTGCGTACCGACGTCAGCCACGTGCGGCTCGCGATCCACCTGCTCACCGCGCTCACCATCCTCGCCGGCATCGTCTGGACCGCGCTCGACCTGCTCGCGCTGCACCGCAGCCCCCTCGCCCATCCGGCGCGGCTGACCGGCGTCGCGATCGCCGCACTGGCGCTGCTCGTCGTCCAGCTTCTCTACGGCGCGTTCACCGCCGGGCTCGACGCGGGTTATGCCTTCGCCAGCTGGCCGCTGATGGGCGACGCGCTGTTCCCCGCCAACGTGCCGATGGTCGATCCCGGCTGGCGCAACGCGGTCGACAATCCGGTGGTGGTGCAGTTCATCCACCGTTGGTGGGCGGTCGCCGCCGCCGCCGGGCTGGTCTGGCTGGCGGTCCGCACGACCCGCACGGGCTCGAAGGCGGGCCTGTGGGTGATCGCGCTGGTCGCGTTGCAGATCGTGCTCGGCATCGCGACGCTGCTCAGCGGCGTGCAGATCGACCTCGCCGTCGCGCATCAGGCCAATGCCGCATTGCTGCTGATCGCGACCGTGTTCGCGGCGCATGCGGTGGGCCGCCAGACCGCCTGAACGAGCCCATGGTATTATTTTACCCGTCAGCAAAGCCGCGCTTTGCTTGACTTTCGGGGGGCCTTCCAGCAGTAGCGCGATCAATCACGCCGTCCTCCGGGGCGGCGTGCATCGTTTCAAACTGGAAGGTCCAACGCCATGAAGGCGCTCATGAAGACCACCAAGTCGGCCAAGCCGCACGAGGTGGAGAAGAAGTGGCATATCGTCGATGCCGACGGCCTGGTGGTCGGTCGCGCGGCGACGATCATCGCCAACGTCCTGCGCGGCAAGCACAAGACGTCGTTCACCCCGCACGTCGATTGCGGTGACAATGTCATCGTCATCAACGCCGACAAGATCCGCTTCACCGGCAACAAGGCCGCGAAGAAGGTCTATTACAAGCACACCGGCTATGCCGGCGGCATCAAGGGCATCACCGCCGCCAAGGTCCTCGACGGCCGCTTCCCGGAGCGCGTTCTCGAAAAGGCCGTCGAGCGTATGATCCCGCGCGGTCCGCTCGGTCGCGAGCAGATGCGCAACCTGCGCATCTTCAAGGGCAGCGAGCATCCGCACGAGGCTCAGAACCCGGACGTTCTCGATATTGGCGGCATGAACCGCAAGAACAAGGTGGGCGCGTAATGACCGACAATCGCCAGTCGCTTTCCGATCTCGCGTCGCTGACGCAGCAGCCCGCCCCGGCCGCCGCCGGCGCGCCCGCGATCACCACCGACGGTGAGGCGCCCGCCGCCCCGGCGCAGGTGCTCCCGGTCACCCCGCTGCGCGAGCAAATTCTCGACAAATACGGCCGCGCCTATGCGACCGGCCGCCGCAAGGACGCCGTCGCACGCGTCTGGCTGAAGCCGGGTTCGGGCAAGATCACGATCAACGGTCGCGATCAGGAAGTCTATTTCGCACGTCCGACGCTGCGCCTCGTCATCAACCAGGTGTTCGGCATCACCGAGCGCGAAGGCCAGTATGACGTGGTCTGCACCGTCAAGGGCGGCGGCCTCTCGGGCCAGGCCGGCGCGGTCAAGCACGGCATCAGCCAGGCGCTGACCCGCTTCGAGCCGGTGCTGCGTGCCCCGGTCAAGGCGGCAGGCTTCCTGACCCGCGACAGTCGCACCGTCGAGCGCAAGAAGTACGGCCGCGCCAAGGCACGCCGCAGCTTCCAGTTCTCGAAGCGCTAAGCGGTTCGCGAACCTCGGTTCCGAAAGGGGCGGTCCGGCAACGGGCCGCCCTTTTTCGTGGGCGCGCTCAGAAAAGCTTGCGCACCGACAGCTTCACGATCCGCCCATAGGGATCGAGGAACGCCGGCTGGAAGCGGTACGGGGTCGCGCCGTTGCGGTCGCGCACCGCGATGCGGTCGTTGAGGATATTGTTCACCTGGAGCTGGAAGCTGAGGCTCTTCGCCCATCTTTCCTTGGTCAGCTTCTCCGCGTCGATCGTGCTGTAGAGCGCGAGGAAGGTCCGCGCCGAGAAACGCAGGTCCGACGCCGCGATCATGCTGCGAATCCGCGTCGATGCCTGCCACATGCCGAAGATGCCGCCCTGGACCGGGCCATAGGAACCGCCGAGCGACCCCTGCGCCTCGTAGCGCGCCCGGCCGCCGTTGCCGGTGATCGATTCGCCGTCGAGCAGATCCAGCGTCGGCTGCCCGGGTTGCGGCAACAGCCGATCGTCGATCCGCGCCGTCACTGTCACGAAGGAATAGAGCGATGGCCGCGGCTTGGGTGGCGGCGGGGGTGGCGCATCCTTGGCCGGCGGCGTCGCGGGCGGTTTGGGCTCCGGGCCGATCATCGTCCAGAGCGACACCTTGCCCTGGATCTTGCGCTCGCGCGACCGCGTCAAATTGACCGGGCGGACGTCGACGCTGGTCAATTGCCCGGCCGCGTCGCGGACGAACCGGTCCGGGAATGCCGATTGCAGCGCCACCGTCACCGCCTGCAGATAGCCGATCTGGCCATCGATCCGCGTGACGATATAATCGAGGTTGAAGCGCAGCTCCTTGCCCTTGATCGGCTTCCACGCGACCCCGGCGGTATCGACCTGACGCCGCTCGGGCCCCAGCGCGGGATTGCCGCCCGCGGTCACCGAGACGAGCCCGCTGGTCCCGGTGACGAAGTCGAAGAAGGGCGCATTGGGGACGACGACCACCGGATTGGTCAGCAATGCGATATCGGGCGCGGTCTGGCTGACGCTGGTCGAGACGGTGAGCTGCACCGGCGCCACCGGCGTCCAGATCAGGCCGAGGTTGCGGCTCGCCAGGCTGCCGTAATCGGACACCGCCGACACGCCGAGCGACGCATTGGCGGAGAGCGACCCGATCGCATCGAGCACCCCGCGGCTCGCCGAGGCGATCGGCAGGTCGAGTGCGACGCTGCCGCTCTTGGTCACCCGGCGCAGGTCGAGCAGCGCCGCCGCCGCATCCGTCGACACGCCGCCGCTGGTCGAGCGCGCGAAGTCGCCGGTCAGCGTCATCTGCGCATCGCCCGCGGGCAGCGCCAGTAGCGGCCCGACCATGGTCGCCTTGCCGACCAACGTCTGCACCACCGTGCGGCTGCGGCTGACCAGCCGATCGGCGACGGCCCGTGCGGCGAACGGCTGGAACGGATCGGCGCCGCCATCGATCGCCGCCTGGATCGCATCGGTGGCGATGCCGCGATCGACGGTGGCGGTGGTCCGCGCGCGATCGTAGCTGCCGGTCACCGTCCAGATCCACCGCTTCAGGCTGCCCTGCATCGTGCTGCCCGCATGCAGCGACAGCGCCTGCGTCCGCTGACGCAACAGCCCCGCCTCCGGCAGATAGCGATAGAGCAACACGTCCCCGGCGAAGGGCGACGCCGGATTGCCGGCGGGCACCCGCAGCACCGCGGTCGGCAGCCCCGCCAGCCCCAGCCCGCGCTGCGCCTCCATCGTCAGGTTGAGCGATGCAGTCACCGTCTTGCCGATCGGCACCGACCGCGTGCCATCGACGCGCAACTGGTCGCGGCTCGCGATCGACTGATAGGGCGCCAGATCGGTCACCCGCGGGCTCCCCGCGACATAACCGGCGAGCGTGCCGCGTGCGGCGGGATCGCCCGGCACCGCCGCCGCCGTCACCGTCCGGCCCGCCAGCGCATCGAGCGCCGGATCGATCGCGCCGCCGCCGAGACCGACGACGTTGCCGGTCAGGTCGAACAGATTGCTCGCATCCGGCACCGTCGACCGCCGCGCCCCGGACAATGGGTCCTGTCGGTCGTAATTGATCGTCACCGAGGTGCGGCGCGCATCGTCGAGCCGCGTCGAGCCGAGCTCGAGCGCGGCGGTGCTCGCGCCGCCGTCGGTGGTGGTGCCGGCGCCCTCCTCGACGGTGATCGACCGGAAATGCTTTTTGGTGATGAAGTTGGTCACCCGCACCGTCGGCGGATAGCCGAACCGCGCCGATTCCTGCTCGGGCAGGATCTCGGTCCGCTCGATCGCCTCGGGCGGCAGCGTCCGCAACTCGCCATAACCAGAGATGCGCCGGCCGTTGAGCAGGAACACCGGATCGGCACCGCTGTTCGAGGTGGTCAGCGGCTTGAGCAATTTGAGGATGTCGTCGATCCGGGTCGCGCCCAGCGCCTTGAGCGCCTGCGCATCGAGCACCGCGACCGGCGCCGCGTCGCCGATCACCGAGCCGCGGAGCCGTTCGCCGGTGATGACGATATCCTGCGGCGTCTCGTTTTGGGTTGCGCGCGGCGCCGCCTCCTGCGCCCGTGCCGCCGGAGAAACCGTCAATAGCGCCGCCCCGGCGAGCCGATATCCCCTCCCGACCGCCATCCCCCGACCTTCCCCGCCGCCCGTGTCGAACGACGAAGACTATGGAGTCGAAGACGAGGTGACAAATCGATTATGCGATCGTCTTGAGCGCGCGTCGATAAACGGCACCGAAACTTGCCGGGACGGACGATTATCCGCGGTAGAACACCACCGCCACTACGACGATCAGCAGCGATACGATCAGCAGCACCGGCACCCGCCGCGCCCGGCGCGCGGTCGCGGCGGCCTCATAGGCATCCATGTCGAAATAGAACCGCCCCGCGGCCGGCATGCGGATCGACCCGTCGGCGATCATCGCCGCGAACGCCTTCGTCTCGCGCCCCGCGGCGGGGGTGAAGGGGATCGCCTCCGACGCGGTCACCGCGCGCGCCTCGACGAAGCGCGGCGCGATCGTGCCGTGGACCAGATACCGGTCGCGCACCGTGCCGCGCGTCTCGACGCGGGTCAGCCGGCCGCTCACCGCCGCTTACCCTGATGGCGGACGTTCGCCGGTCGGCCGCGATGCTTGATGACGCGGTCCTTGCGACCCGCGCCGACGTGCCGCGGCCCGGGCGCCGCGCCCTTGCCGCCGGGCAGTTCGAAGCGCAGCGCGCCCGACACCGGATTCGCCTCCGCCAGCCGCAGCTCGACACGCTGGCCCAGCGTATATTCCTCGCCGGTCTGCTCGCCGACCAATTTGCGCGCCGCCTCGTCGAAGCGGAAATATTCGCCGCCGAGGTCGCGCACCGGCATCAACCCGTCGCCGCCGATCCCCTCGACGGTGGCGAAGAAGCCGTAATTCTGCACCCCGGTGATCCGCGCCGCCAGCGTCTCCCCCACCTTCTCGGCGAGGAACGCCGCGACATAGCGGTCGATCGTATCGCGTTCCGCCTCCATCGCGCGGCGTTCGAGCCCGCTGATCGTCTCGCCGATCACGTCCATCGCCGCCGCATCGGTCTGGCCGAGGCCACCCTCGCCGAGCCGATAGGCGGACACGAGGGATCGATGGACGAGCAGATCGGCATAGCGCCGGATCGGCGAGGTGAAATGCGCATAGGAGCCGAGCGACAGGCCGAAATGCCCCATGTTGGCGGGGGCGTAATAGGCCTGCGTCTGCGTGCGCAGCACCTGTTCCATCACCTGCGGCCGGAAGTCGGCGTCGCCGACGCGGGCGAGCACGTGGTTGAACGTCGCCGGACGGATCACCTGCCCCAGCGCCAGCGGCACGTCGAACGTCTCCAGATATTCCTTGAGCGCGACCAGTTTCTCGCGGCTCGGCGGCTCGTGGACGCGATACATCACCGGCGCCTTCTTGGCCTCCAGTGCCTTGGCGGCGGCGACGTTGGCGGCGATCATATAATCCTCGATCAGCCGATGCGCGTCGAGCCGCTCGCGCGGTGCCACCGACATGATCCGTCCCATCTCGTCGAGCACCACCCGCCGCTCGGGCAAATCGAGGTCGAGCGGCTCGCGCGCATCCCGCGCCTTGGCAAGCGCGCGCCAGCAGGCCCAGAGATGACGAAGGGCCTCTCTCATTTCCTCCCCGGCACGGGGAGGGGGACCATCCGCAGGATGGTGGAGGGGGGCGTCCTCAGGCGACATCGTTTGTGGAAGCCCCCCTCCACCATTGGCTTCGCCAACGGTCCCCAGCATCGGGTCGGATCGTCCCCCGGACGATCCTTGAGCACGCGGGGCGTGCTCAACCGGGTGCTCCGTGCCGGGGAGGAATGTGTCAGCGATCGCCTGCGCATCCTCATACGCCAGGTTCGCCGCGATCCGCACCCGCGCGCGGGTGAAGCGCCAGCTCTTCAGCGCGCCGGACTTGCCAACCTGCAAATGGCAGACCAGCGCCGCGCGATCCTCACCCTCCTTGAGCGAACAGACCTCGGCGGACAGGATCTCGGGCAGCATCGGGACGACGCGGTCTGGGAAATAGACCGAATTGCCGCGCCGCCGCGCCTCGCGGTCGATCTCGGACCCCGGCCGCACGTAGAAACTGACGTCGGCGATCGCCACCACCGCCTGCCAGCCGCCGGCATTGGCGGGATCGTCGTCGGGCGCCGCCCACACCGCATCGTCGTGATCGCGCGCATCGGCGGGATCGATCGCGACGATCGGCAGATGCGTCAGATCCTCGCGATCGTCGCCGAGCGGCTGCTGCGACACGCGTGCCGCCTCGTCGAGCGTATCGCCGCTGAACACGTCGGGGATGCCGAGCTTGTGGATCGCGATCAGCGAGAAGCTGCGCGGCGCGAACGGGTCGCCCAGCCGCTGGACGACGCGCACGCTGATCCGCGGCGGCCGCCCGGTCATCTCCGTCATCACCAGATCGCCCGCCTCGGCGCCGCCGGTGTCGGAGACGGGAAATTCGCGCCGGTCCTTCTTCTCGACCCCGGTCAGCCAATAGCGCTCACCCTCGCGGCGGAGCACGCCGAGCACCTGTTCGGATGCCTTGGCGAGCACCTTCATCGGATGCGCGATCCAGCCGTTGCCCGCCTCTTCGGTGCGCGCCAGGATGCGCTCGCCGATGCCCAGCGCGCC
The DNA here is from genome assembly GCF_053345135.1 of Sphingomonas sp. M6A6_1c. NCBI lineage: Bacteria > Pseudomonadati > Pseudomonadota > Alphaproteobacteria > Sphingomonadales > Sphingomonadaceae > Sphingomonas > Sphingomonas sp. M6A6_1c. Next base: position 62,818 of record NZ_JBKEZO010000002.1, read on the forward strand.
GCGCTTGCGCTCGCGGACGCGCAGCCGCGGCGCCGGCGTCTCCGCCTCCCAGCGATCGGGCACCGCCCAGACGTTGCCGCCGTCGTCGACGTCGGCGACGCGCAGCACCGTGACCTTGGGCAGCCCGCCCATCTTGTGGAAGGCGCGGCCGGGGGCGCCGTCGATCAGCCCCTCGTCGGCCATGTCCTTGAGCATCGCCTTCAGCAGGATCTTCTCCTGCGCGGTGAGGCCGAACGCCTTGGCGATCTCGCGCTTGCCGGCGGGAACGTCCGAGGTTTCGATGAACTGGAGGATCTGCGCCTGCGTCGGCAGGCCGGGTCTGGTCTTGTTTTTCACAGACCAGAGATAGGGACTGCACCCGCCGCCGTCATGCCCCAACTTTGCGCGGACGCGCCGGAGGGTCTACAGGCGTGCCATGCCGCCGATCCGCGTTTGTGCGCTCTACCGCTTCACCCCCTTCCCCGACCCCGCCGCATTGCAGGCGCCGCTGCTCGCCGCCTGCGAAGCCGCCGGCGTGCGCGGCACGGTGCTGCTCGCGCGCGAGGGGATCAACGGCACGATCGCCGGGGCGGATGCGGGGATGGAGGCGGTGCTGGCGCATATCCGCGCGCTGCCCGGCTGCGCGACGCTCGACGTCAAGGAGGCGCGCGCCGAGACGATGCCGTTCCACCGCACCAAGGTGCGCCTCAAGCGCGAGATCGTGACGATGGGCGAACCCGCGATCGATCCGCTCGACGCCGGCCATTATGTCGATCCGGCCGCATGGAACGCGCTGATCGCCGATCCCGCGACATTGGTGATCGACACGCGCAACGATTACGAGGTAGCGGTCGGCACCTTCGCCGGCGCGGTCGATCCGCAGACGCGCACCTTCCGCGAATTTCCGGCCTGGTTCCGCGCGCATCGCGAGGAGTTGCTCGCCGGCACCAGGCAGGTCGCGATGTTCTGCACCGGCGGCATCCGCTGCGAGAAGGCGACCGCCTTCCTCAAGGCCGAGGGCGTGGGGGACGTCTTCCACCTCAAGGGCGGCATCCTCAAATATCTCGAAGACACGCCGGCGGCGGAGAGCCGCTGGCAGGGCGAATGTTTCGTCTTCGACGAGCGCGTCGCGGTCGGCCAAGGCCTGACGCCGGGCACGCACGGCCTGTGCCGCGCCTGCCGGATGCCGGTATCGCCAGCCGACCGCGCCTCGCCGCTGTACGAGGATGGCGTGAGCTGCCCGCGCTGCCACGCCGACCGCAGCGCGGAAGACCGCGCCCGCTACGCCGAGCGGCATCGCCAGGCCTTGCTCGCCGACGCCCGCGGCGAGGCGCATGTCGGGCGGCGCTACGACGCGGACGCCTCCCCTTCTTGAACAGTCAGGGGCCGAAGACCCGCGCACCCGCGCCACCGCATGTCGCCCCCCGGCTCGCCAAGCTCACTCCGTCACCCCGGCCTTGCGCCGGGGTCCCGCTTCTTCGGACGGTACGAAGCAGCGGGATGCCGGATCAAGTTCGGCATGACGGGGATATAGGCGCCGTTGCACACCCCGCCCCTACCCCCGAGAGGGAGCGAAGACCGGCCCACCGAAACGCCTCAGTAACTCCGCGCGAGCAGCACCCGCTCCACCGCCGGTTCGCCGGTGAACACGCAGGCGCCATCCGCCGCCGCCGCGTCGCCGGGCGCGTTGCGGATCGTCAGCTTGAGCGCCTTCAGCCGCTCGACCACCGCGTCGAGCGCCGCGCCGGTCGGCCGCGCCCATTGCACCTCGACCCAGCCGGGGGTCTTCACACCCTCGGCGAAATGCGCCTCGACCGCGGCGAAATCCGCCGCCGGCACGATCGCCGCCTGCATCCGCGCCCGCGCCTCCTCGTGCAGCGCCTGCTGGATCGCGGCGAGCAGCGCCGGCGCCTCCGCCTCGAAATCGCCGCGCGCCATCACCTGCGCGTCGAGCTTGCCGTCTTCGCGATACAGCCGGTCGCGGCGGACCACCGAAACGTTGCCACCCGCCATGTCGCGGCCGCCGATTTCAATGACGATCGGTGCGCCCTTCTTGACCCAGCCCCAGCGCTTCGTCGCCGCCTTGGCCGGCTTGAGGTCGAGCAACGCGCGCACCGGCTCGCCGAGCGCCGACAGGCCGGCGAGGTTCGACTGGATGTCCTTGGCGTAAGCGATCAGCGCCTCGTCCTCGGGCTGGTCGCGCAGCATCGGCACGATCACGATCTGCCACGGCGCGATCCGCGGCGGCACGCGCAGGCCGTCGTCGTCGCCATGCACCATGATGACGCCGCCGATCATCCGCGTGCTGACCCCCCAGCTCGTCGTATTGGCGAGTTCCAGCTCGCCGCTGGCATTCTGGAAGCGGATGTTCTGCGCATGCGCGAAATTGGTGCCGAGGAAATGGCTGGTGCCCGCCTGCAGCGCCTTGCCGTCCTGCATCATCGCCTCGATGCTGTAGGTCGCGACCGCGCCGGGGAAGCGCTCGTTCTCGGGCTTCTCGCCGGCGACGACCGGCAGCGCGAGGCACTCCTCGGCGAAGCTGCGATAGACTTCGAGCATCTTGCGCGTTTCCTCGCGCGCCTCTTCGGCGGTGGCGTGCGCGGTATGGCCCTCCTGCCACAGGAATTCGCTGGTGCGCAGGAACATGCGGGTGCGCATCTCCCAGCGTACGACATTGGCCCATTGGTTGATCAGCACCGGCAGGTCGCGCCACGACTGCACCCAGCGCGCGAACGCGGTACCGATCACCGTCTCCGAGGTCGGGCGGACAACCAGCGGCTCCTCCAGCTTGGCGGCGGGATCGGGCATCAGCCCGCCCTTGCCGTCGGGGATCAGCCGATGGTGCGTGACCACCGCCATCTCCTTGGCGAAGCCCTCGACATGCTCCGCCTCCTTCTCGAAATAGGAGAGCGGGATGAACAGCGGGAAATAGCAATTTTCGTGCCCGGTCGCCTTGATCCGGTCGTCGAGCAAACGCTGGATCCGCTCCCAGATGCCATAGCCCCACGGCCGGATGACCATACAGCCGCGCACGCCCGATTCCTCGGCGAGATCGGCCTCGGCGATGACGGATTGATACCAGGCGGCGAAGTCGGCGTCGCGGGTGACGGAAAGAGCGTGCTTCATGAGGGACGCCTAGCCAAAGCACGTCCGTCCGTCACCCCCTGCGCGAGGGCGTCGTTCAGCGTACCGGCGGATGCGTAACGCAATGCCATCGGCCTGCGAAACCGTCAGATCACGGCGGCCCCTCATGTCTTATGGCGGCGCGCGCGCGGCGACGAGCGGTGCGAGAAGATGGTCCCAGATATTGATGAGGATACTAAGGATGATGCACGCCAGCCAGCCGTAACGGTCCAGCCAGGGGACCTGCGAGCCGCCCAATTCCGCCGCCACATAGTCCGGGTAAACCGGAATGCGCCGTTCACAATAAGTGCAATAACTTGCGTATTGGATCTCCGTCGCCCAGCGGCACAGGATCATGATGTAGTGAACGCGATAGTCGACTTGCAGATAATGCTCGCGCTCGACGCCGCACGTCGTGCAATAGCGCTCACCGTCGGGACCGAGATGCCGGCTAAGCGCGTGCGATCCCCAATGGACGAACACAAAGCAGCCCCCGCCGACATTCCCTCCTGTCTTATAGAGGTTTTGTCAGCCGCGCCGGCATCGCCAAAGATTAGCCTGCCAGCATCCGCTTGCCGCGTAGATACATCTCAAGTCGCTGCGCGGAGAACAGGCCGAGCGCCAGCGCCATCAGCACGTCGGTGATCGCCATCGGATCGAGCCCCGCCGGCCCCGCATAGCTCAATGCGCCGCGCGCGCTGCTGCGCACGACGATCAGCAGCACGATGAACAGCAACGCCGCCGGCGACGACGTCTGGCCGAGCCGGTGCGTCTCGGGATCCAATGTGATTCGCATCATCTTGCCGCGCTGCCAGCCGAGCGCCGCGCCGAGCGCCACCGCGACGAGGCAGAACGCCCAGCCCCAGCCCTGCGGCGGAAACCGCGCGAAGGTGACGCCGATCACCACCGCGTAGATCGCCGGCAATATCCACAGATGCTCGAGCTTGAGCGGCCGCACCCGCCCCATCCGCTTCCAGCGGATCGCCATCACCAACGCGACGACGACGAGCGGCACCGCATAGCTGATCCACCCGCCCGGTTGCTGTCCCTGCATGCGTCCGTGTCCCCACCCGTTACGGCAGGGAAACTAGAGACGCCGGGGTCATTACGGAAGGGGCATACGCACTCCAGCTTCCGTCACCCCGGCTCTGGGCCGGGGCGACGGGGAGCCGCGACTTACTCCGCCGCCTGCGCCAGCGGCTGTTCCTTCCACACCAGCACCGGCTTGCGCGCCGCCTGCGTCTCGTCGAGCCGCGCCCGCGGCGCGAAATGCGGCGCGGTCTTGAGGCTGGCGTCGCCGGCCTTGGCCCGCTCGGCCACGCTGCGCAGCGCGCCGATGAACTGGTCGAGCGCCGCCTTCGATTCGGTCTCGGTCGGTTCGACCAGCATCGCGCCGTGGACGACGAGCGGGAAATAGACCGTCATCGGGTGGAAGCCCTCGTCGATCAGCCCCTTGGCGACGTCGAGCGTCGAAAAGCCCTCGGCGAGATTGGCGTCGGAGAAGATCGCCTCGTGCATGCACGGCCCCGCCTTGGCGAAGGGGGCGTCGAGCGCCCCTTCCAGCGAACGCAGCACGTAATTGGCGTTGAGCACCGCATCCTCGGCGACCTGCTTGAGGCCGTCGGCGCCGTGGCTGAGGATATAGGTCAGCGCGCGGGTGAACATCCCCATCTGGCCGTGGAAGGCGACCATCCGGCCGAAGCTGCCGGCATGATGTTCGCCCGCGGTCTCTTCCTCGACGAGCGCGAAGCCGTCGGCGGTCTTCTCGACGAACGGCAGCGGCGCGAACGGGGTCAGCGCCTCGGAGAACACCACCGGCCCCGAACCCGGCCCGCCGCCGCCGTGCGGGGTCGAGAAGGTCTTGTGCAGGTTGATGTGCATCGCATCGACGCCGAGGTCGCCCGGCCGCACCCGGCCGACGATCGCGTTGAAATTGGCGCCGTCGCAATAGACGTAGCCGCCCGCGGCATGGACCGCGTCCGAGATCGCGCGGAGATCGCGCTCGAACAGGCCGCAGGTGTTGGGGTTGGTGATCATCACGCCCGCGACGTCCGGCCCGAGCCGCGCGATCAGCGCGGCGGTGTCGACGCGGCCGTCGGCGGTGGCGGGAATATCCTCGACCGCGAAGCCGGCGAAGGCGGCGGTGGCGGGGTTGGTGCCGTGCGCCGATTCGGGGACGAGCACGACCTTGCGATGCCCCTCGCCGCGCGCCTCGAGCGCCGCCTTGATCGCGAGCATGCCGCACAATTCGCCATGCGCGCCCGCCTTGGGGCTCATCGCGACGCTGGTCATGCCGGTCAGCGTCACCAGCCAGTGCGCGAGCTGGTGGATCACCTCCAGCGCGCCCTGCACGGTATCGACCGGCTGCAACGGATGCACGTCGGCGAACCCGGGAAGGCGCGCCATCTTCTCGTTGAGCCGCGGATTGTGCTTCATCGTGCACGAACCGAGCGGGAACAGGCCGAGGTCGATCGCATAATTCTGACGCGACAGGCGGGTGTAATGGCGCACCGCCTCGGGCTCGGCGAGACCCGGCAGACCGATCGGTGCCTTGCGGCTGAGATTGCCCAGCCGCGAACCGGCAACGTCGCCCTCGCTGAAATCGACGCCGGTGGTCTGCGTATCGCCGATCTCGAAGATCAGCGCCTCTTCCAGCATCAGTGCCTTGTTGCCGGTGAAGGTCGGTGCGGCACCGTTGCCGCCGCCGGCGGTCATCTCGGGGCGCCAGCCGCTCTGATTGATGCTCATGCCAGAACCTCCTCGAGTGCGGCGGCAAGGGTTTCGACGTCCTCCGCGGTCGTCGTCTCGGTGACCGCGACGATCAGCCCGTTGGCGAGGCCCGCCTCGTCAGGATAGAGCCGGCCGAGCGACACGCCCGCCAGGATGCCGCGATCGGCGAGCGTGCGCACCACGGGACGCGCCTCGACCGGCAGCTTGAGCGTGAATTCGTTGAAGAAGGTCTCGGTGACCAGTTCGACGCCCGGCACCTGCGACAGGCGATCCGCGGCGCGGCAGGCCGCGGCGTGGTTGATCCCCGCCAGCCGGCGCAGCCCCGCCTCGCCCAGCAGGGTCATGTGGACCGAGAAGGCGAGCGCGCACAGGCCCGAGTTGGTGCAGATGTTGCTCGTCGCCTTTTCGCGGCGGATATGCTGTTCGCGCGTCGACAGCGTCAGCACGAAGCCGCGGCGCCCCTCCGCATCCACCGTCTCGCCGCAGAAGCGGCCCGGCATCTGGCGGATGTACTTCTCCTTGCAGCCCATCAGGCCGACGTACGGACCGCCGAACTGCAGGCCGACGCCGAGCGACTGGCCCTCGCCGACGACGATATCGGCGTCCATCTCGCCCGGCGAGGTGATTGCGCCCAGCGCCACCGGCTCGGTGACGACCGCGATCAGCAGCGCCTTGTTGGCGTGACAGGCGTCGGCGAGCGGCGTCAGATCGGCGATCCGGCCGAGGATATCGGGATATTGCACGACGACGCACGACGTATCGCCGTCGATCGCCGCGATCAGCGCGTCGAGATCGGTCTCGGCGGTCAGCGCCGGCGCGGAGGTTTCGAGATGATCGCCGGTATATTTCGCCATCGTCTTGGCGACGCTGACGTAATGCGGGTGGAGCCCGCCCGACAGGATCGCCTTGCCCTTGCGGGTGATGCGCCGCGCCATGCCGATCGCTTCCCAGCAGGCGGTGGAGCCGTCGTACATCGAGGCATTGGCGACGTCGGTGCCGAGCAGGCGCGCGACCTGCGTCTGGAACTCGAACAGCATCTGCAGCGTGCCCTGCGCGATCTCGGGCTGGTACGGCGTATAGGCGGTGAGGAACTCGCCACGCTGGATCAGATGATCGACGCTCGCCGGCACGTGATGGCGATAGGCGCCCGCACCGAGGAAGAACGGCACCTCGCCCGCGACCGTGTTCTTGCGGGCGAGCGCGGTCATGTGCCGCTCGACGGCAAGTTCCGACGCGTGATTGGGCAGGCCGTGGATCGGGCCGGACAGGCGAGCGGCCTCGGGCACGTCGACGAATAGATCGTCGATCAATCCCGCACCGATGACCGAGAGCATCGCATCACGGTCGGGCTGGGTAAGCGGCAGGTAGCGCATTCTCTACTCCTCCCCTCCCTTTGAGGGAGGGGCCGGGGGTGGGTGGCGGCCTGGTGGTACGGTGAGGCTCGTCGGCTCGGCAGCCGTAACGCGAGCACGCCACCCACCCCCAGCCCCTCCCTCACGGGCGCCCATCAAAGTAATACTTCGATGGGACCCTTCAGGGAGGGGAGCAGTCTCAAAGCTTGGCGACGAAATCCGCGTAGGCGGCTTCGTCCATCAGCGTCTCCAGCTCGGCCGGATCGCTGAGCGTGATCTTGAAGAACCAGCCCGCCGCTTCCGGATCCGAATTGACCAGGCTGGGGTCGTCGGCGAGCGCGGCATTGCCCTCGCTCACCGTCCCCGACACCGGCGTGTAGACGTCCGACGCGGCCTTGACCGATTCGACCACCGCGGCCTCGTCGCCCTTGCCGAGCTGCTTGCCCGCTTCGGGAACGTCGACGAACACGATATCGCCGAGCTGGCCCTGCGCGTAATCGGAGATGCCGACGGTGCCGGTGTCGCCATCGACATCGACCCACTCATGGTCTTCGGTGAAATAACGGCTCATCACTTGCCTCCTGCGCGGACATAGCGGTGGGGAACGAACGGCATCGGTGCGACCGTCGCCTCGTGGATCTTGCCGCGCTGGACGAGGCGCAGCGGCGTGCCCGCCTCGGCGAGCGCGGCGGGAACATAGGCCATCGCGATCGGCGCACCGACGCTCGGCGCGAAGCCGCCGCTGGTGACGCGGCCGATCACCGCGCCGTCGGCATCGACGACGCTGGCGCCCTCGCGCACCGGCTGGCGACCTTCGACCGACAGGCCGACGCGCTTGACCGCGGGGCCGTCGGTGCGCTCGGCGAGGATGCGCGCGGCGCCGGCGAAATCGGCGGCCTCGCGGCGGCGCTTCGACAGCGCGAAACCGAGATCGGCCATCACCGGCGTCGTCTCGGGATCGAGATCGTGGCCGTACAGCGGCAGCCCGGCTTCGAGCCGCAGCGAATCGCGCGCGCCGAGACCGATCGGCTTGACCTCGGGCTCGGCGCAGATCGCATCGGCGAACTCGGCGGCGGCCTCGGCGGGGATCGAGATCTCGACGCCGTCCTCGCCGGTATAGCCCGAACGGCTGATCCACAGCGCATGGCCGTTCCAGTCGAACGCGCCCGCGGTCATGAACACGAGCTGCTCGACGCCGGGGACCAGCCGCGACACGGCGGCGACCGCCTTGGGCCCCTGCACCGCGAGCAACGCTTGATCTTCCATCAGGTTGAGCGTCACATTCTCGGGCAGGACGTCGAGCAGATAGGCGAGATCGTCATATTTGGTCGCGCCGTTGACGACGACATACTGGCTCGCCGCGCCGAAGGGATGCGCGCCTTCGGCGGGCAGCGTCGTGACCATCAGATCGTCGAGAATGCCGCCCTCGTCGTTGAGCAGCAGCGAATAGCGGATCCTGGTGGCGGCGAGGCCGGCGATATCGCCCGGCAGCACCGCTTCGAGCGCCCTGGCGACACCGGCGGCGTCGATCCGGTCGCCGGTCAGGCCGACCTGCCCCATATGGCTGACGTCGAACAGTCCGGCGGAGTCGCGCGTCCACATATGCTCGGCCATGATGCCCTCATATTGGACGGGCATCTCGTAACCGGCGAACGGCACCATGCGGCCGCCGCGGGCGCGGTGCCAGCCGTCGAGCGGCAGCAGCTGGATGGCGGGCTCGTCGCCTTCGAGGTCGTCGAGCGGGTCTGGCAAAGTCTCGGAAAGCGAATCGCTCATCAACCGTCTCCAAAAAGGCACGGGACCAAAGACGGCGCAGCGCCGCATTCGATCCGTCATACCCCCTCTGTCACGGTGACCTGAGAGCTTTGACCCGGCGCGCGGCGGCGGCGGGCTTACCCCTTCGGTGGCTCCTCAAAGGAACGCTTTCCAGAGTGTCGATGAGGCAGCGCGCGGTCCGTTGTGCCTGAGAGATTCCGGGGTGGTTGCTCCTTCGGCGGCCTCCTTGTGCAGAGGCTCTCTCCCGCGCCCGCCCATGCCGGTCGCCCGGCATCGACGCCTGGTGCTGTGGCGGGCGGCGGGGGCTTAGTCAATGCGGAAAGCGGGCCGCGGTACCGCTCCCCTCCCCGCAAGGCAGGGCCATCGCCTATGACCGATCGGGGTGCTGCAATCCCCCGTCATGGCGGACTCGATCCGGCATCCCGCTTCGTCCCGCCGTCCCGAAGAAGCGGGACCCCGGCGCAAGGCCGGGGTGACGGAAGGATAGATGAGGCAGCCGACCAGATCATCGGCCATCGGCGATCGCCCCTCCCTTAAAACGGGAGGGAGGAGAATCAGCGTTGCGCGTTATACTTCAGCTGGTCGTCGGTGAGCTGGAAGCCGACCAGCGCCTCGAAGGTGGCGCGCAGCACCGCGGAGCGCACCTCGGGCCGTGCCAGCGGATCGGTCGCGGCATCCTCGTCGCCCGCCTTGCGCTTGCGGGTGAGCTGGTTGCGCACCTCGTCGGGCAAGGTCGCCGCCGCACGCGCGATCTGCGTCGAGGCGGTGCCCCGCGCCTGCGCCCGCGCCTGGCCGGCGTCGAAATGCACCGCGATCTGCCCCTTGCGCTTGGCGGTCACCGCCGAGCCGCCACGGACGATCGCGATATAATACGGCAGCACCACGTCGCGTGGGCCCTCGGTCCGCGTCCGCCGCGCGAGCACGTCGAAGCTGACGGTGGTGGCGATCTGGTCGCCGGCGTCGTTGCAGGCGCCGCGCACGTTGGTCATGCTGGCGACGACGTCGATCGCGCTCGCGTCCTTGCTGGTCGCCGGATCGAACAGGGTGATGTCGCCGGTGCCGGCGGCGACGCCGACCGTCGGGCAGGCGGAGCGCACGGCGGAGATGCCGCCTTCGACGATCTCGCCCTTGCTGGCGCAGCCCGAGAGGATCAGCGCGAGGGCGGACAGGCCTAAAGCCGGGGTTTTCACGAGGACGCGTACCTTTGTCGAACGGACGGTGATGCGCCGCCGGAGGACCCGGACGATGCGCGGCGCACCATAGGAACCGGCTTTGGCGCGCGCAAGCAATCGCGTACTTACGCGCGTCCGGGCATTCGCGTACTTCCGTGCGCCGCACCAATCGCGTAGAACCGCCGGCATGGCCTCCCAATTCCCCGCGGACGGCGGCAAGCCCGTCCTCGAACTGCTGATCGCCGCACCGCGCGGCTTCTGCGCCGGCGTCGACCGCGCGATCCGCATCGTCGAACTCGCGATCGAGAAGCACGGCGCGCCCGTCTACGTTCGCCACGAGATCGTCCACAACAAGTTCGTCGTCGACACGCTGAAGGCGCAGGGCGCGGTGTTCGTCGAGGAACTCGATCAGGTGCCCGACGGCGCGCCGGTCGTCTTCTCCGCGCACGGCGTGCCCAAATCGGTCCCCGCCGACGCGCAGAACCGCGGCCTCGACTATCTCGACGCGACCTGCCCTTTGGTGTCGAAGGTCCATCGTCAGGCCGAACGGCTCGTCGCCGCCGGTCGCCACATCGTCTTCATCGGCCACGCCGGCCATCCCGAGGTGGTCGGCACCTTCGGCCAGGTGCCCGCGGGCGCGATGTCGCTGATCGAGACCGCCGCCGATGCCGAGATCTTCGCGCCGGTCGATCCCGACAATCTCGCCTTCCTCACCCAGACGACGCTGTCGGTCGACGACACCGCCGCGGTGGTCGCGGTGTTGCAGCGCCGCTTCCCCAACATGCTGCCGCCGCGCGGCGAGGACATCTGCTACGCCACCTCCAACCGGCAGGCGGCGGTCAAGGCGATCGCCGCGGCCTGCGACGCGATGCTGGTGATCGGCGCGCCCAATTCGTCCAACTCGGTTCGGCTGGTCGAGGTCGCGGAGCGCGAGGGCGTGCCGGCGCGGCTGATCCAGCGCGCCGGCGAGCTCGACTGGACGTTCCTCGACGGCGTCGGCACGCTCGGCATCACCGCCGGTGCCTCGGCGCCCGAACTGCTGGTGCGCGAGCTGGTCGACCTGCTCTCCACCCGCTTCGCGATCACCGAGCGCGAGGAGGAGACGACGCGCGAGACGATCGCGTTCAAACTGCCGCGCGGCCTCGACGCCGCGGCATAGGCCGACCGTCCCCCGGCGCACGTCCGGGGGGCGTGGAGACTGGGGGAGGGATCAATGGCCGTCTACACGCACGTCTCGGCAGAGGCGCTGTCCGCGTTCCTGCGCCGCTACGCCGATGTCGGCGAGCTGGTCTCCGCCAAGGGCATCGCCGAGGGTGTCGAGAACAGCAACTACCTCGTCGACACCACCGCCGCGCGCTTCATCCTGACGCTTTACGAGAAGCGCGTCGACGCCGGCGACCTGCCCTTCTTCCTCGACCTGCTCGATCACCTCGCCCACCGCGGCCTGCCGGTGCCGCCGGCGATCCGCGACCGCGACAGCGTCGCGATCCAGACGCTGGAGGGCCGCCCCGCCTGCCTGATCCGCTTCCTCAACGGCGTCTCCGTGACCCGCCCGACGCCCGATCAGGCCGCTACCGCCGGCGCCGCGCTCGGCGCGCTGCACGCCGCGGTCGCCGATTTCGACGGCGGCCGGCCCAACAGCCTCGGCGTCGCCGACTGGCGACCGCTGCTGACGCGATGCGGCAGCGATCTCGACGCGATCGCGCCGGGCCTGTTCGCCCGCGTCGACCGCGCGCTCGCCGCGGTGGAGGCGGACTGGCCGCACGATCTGCCGACCAGCGTCATCCATGCCGATCTGTTCCCCGACAACGTCCTGATGCTCGGCGCGCGGGTGACGGGATTGATCGATTTCTACTTCGCTTGCCGTGACATACGCGCTTATGACGTCGCCGTGATGCACACCGCCTGGGCCTTCGATCCGCAGGGCGCGCCGCTCGCCGGCGTCGGCCCGGCGCTGCTCGCCGGCTATGCCGGGGCACGCGGCCTGTCCGCCGCCGAGCGCGCCGCGCTGCCGGTGCTGGCGCGCGGCGCGTGCATCCGCTTCCTGCTCACCCGCGCGTGGGACTGGCTCGACACGCCGGCGGATGCGCTGGTGACGCGCAAGGACCCGCTCGCCTATCTGCGCCGGCTCGACTGGTACGACGCCCATCCGGAGGCCTTTGCATGACCGACCCAGATTCCGCCGCCCCGCAGCTCGTCGAGATCGCCACCGACGGCGCCTGCAAGGGCAATCCCGGCCCCGGCGGCTGGGGCGCGCTGCTCCGCTTCGGCGGCCACGAGAAGGAATTGTCGGGCGGCGAGACGCTGACCACCAACAACCGCATGGAGCTGACCGCGGCGATCGAGGCGCTGCGCGTGCTCACCCGCCCGTGCCGGATCAAGCTCAGCACCGACAGCAAATACGTCATGGACGGCCTGACCCGCTGGATCCACGGCTGGCGCAAGAACGGCTGGCGCACCGCCGACAAGAAGCCGGTCAAGAACGCCGAACTCTGGCAGGCGTTGTTCGCCGAGACGCAGAAGCACGAGATCGAATGGATCTGGGTCAAGGGCCATGCCGGCAACGCCGACAACGAACGCGTCGACAAACTGGCAAGCGACGCGGCGGTCGCGGCGGCCCGCCCGCCAGCCTGACCCCAAATCCTCCCCCGCCAGGGGGAGGGGACCGCTCGGCGCCAGCCGAGTGGTGGAGGGGGAGGATGGGGCGGGAGCCCGTTTGCAGAGCTCCCGCCCCATCCTCCCCCTCCGTCACGGCTACGCCGCGCCACCTCCCCCTTGCGGGGGAGGAATTAAGCGAACCGCCCCGCGGCATAGCGCTCGGCATCGATCCCGGCATATCCCTCCGCCGGCGCCGTCCCCAGCAACAGGCTCGCCGCCACCGCGGCGCCGGCGGGCGCGGTCTGGATGCCGAAGCCGCCCTGCCCCGCGCACCAGAACAGCCCCGCCACCTTCGGATCGAAGCCGTACACCGGCAACCGGTCGGGCGCGAAGCTGCGCAGCCCCGCCCAGCGCCGCTCGACCGCCGCGACCCGCCAGTCGACCACGCCCTCGAACCGGTCGATCGCCAGCGCGACGTCGATCTCCTCGGGCGCGACGTCGTGCGGATCGACCGGCGTCTCGTCGTGCGGGCTCAGCCACAGCCGGCCCGCCTCCGGCTTGAAATAGAATCGCCCCGCGATGTCGGCGACATGCGGCAGGTCGGCGACCGCGGGCGGGTCGGTGCGCAATTGCACCATCGTCCGCCGATAGGGCTGGATGCCGAGCGGCGCCGCCCCCAGCCGCACGGCGATCCGGTCGGCCCATGCTCCCGCCGCATTGACCAGCACGCCCGCGCGATACGTTCCCGCCGGGGTCGCGATCGTCCAGACGCCGGCGGTGCGGCGCGCCTCGTCCAGCCCGGCGCGTGTCGCGATCGCCCCGCCGGCGCGGCGGAATGCGGCGAGATAGGCGGCATGCAGCGCCGCGACGTCGATATAGGCGCAGCTCGGTTCGTGCACGCCGAGCGTCCATTCGGGCCGCAGTCCCGGCACGAACGCGGCGGGATCGACGCGGTCGAGCACCACCGCGGTCCCCTCGAACGCGGCGAGGAAGGCGTCGACCCGCCCGGCATCCGCCGCCCGCCCGATGTGCAGCGACCCCAAAGGCGCCAGATAGCCGCCGCCGCGAAGCGCCGTTTCGGACGCGCTGGTCAGCGGCTGGATGCCCGGCCCGCCATACGTCTCCGACCAGAAGGCCGCCGAGCGCCCGGTGCTGTGATACCCCGCCTGCTCCTCCGCCTCGAGCAGCAGCACGCGGGCGTGCGGCGCGAGCGCGGCGGCGAGGCTGGCGCCGGCGATCCCCGCGCCGACGATCGCGATGTCGTGGATCATCGCAGCCGGTCCAGAAAGGCGTCGATCGCATCGAACGCGCGCCACCGCACCGCATCGTCCTCGCGCAGGATCTCATGCGCCGATTCGGCCCCGAAGCGCACCAGCTCGGCGCGCGGCAGCCGTGCCGCCAGCCGCACCGCGGCGCGGGCATCGACCAGCCGGTCGGCATCGGCGATCAGCATCAGGATCGGCACGGCGAGCGTCGCCAGCCGCGGATCGGCCTGCAGGCGCGCGCCCGATGCGAACGCCTCCAGCACCCACGCCCAGCTCGGCGGCCCGAGCAGCAGCGACGGGTCGCGCGCATACCAGAAGGCTTCGTCGCCATAACGGTCGAGCGAATGGGTGAGCCGCTGCTGGCGATGGCCGGCGGAGGCCTTGCCCGGCCGCACCGTCCACGCCGGCCGGGCGGGGTCGCCGATCCTGGTCATCGCCCGCGCGACCGCACGGCCGGCGCGCGCGCCGAGCGGCGAGCGCACGCCGATCATCGGCGACACCAGCACCGCCGCATCGGGCACGACGCTGCCGTCCAGCATCGCGCGCAACGCCAGGTGCCCGCCCATCGAATGGCCGAGCAGCACCGCCGGCCCCTCCCCCGCGCGCGTCCAGTGGCGCCAGAAGGCGGTGAGGTCGCCCACCCACGCGTCGAAACTGGCGGCGTGGCCGACGTGCGGATCGGCGGCGAGCCGCCCGGAGCCGCCCTGCCCGCGCCAGTCGAACGCGGTCACCGACCAGCGCTGCGCATGCAGGTGGCGGATCGTCTCCAGGAACTTCTCGACGATGTCGGCGCGCCCGCCCTGTACCAGCACCCGCCCGCGCGGCGCGGGATGCGGCCAGTCGAACCGGCGGTGGCGCCAGCCGTCGGGCGCCCGCCATTCCGTCAGGCGCGAATCGGCGGGCAGGTCGCGGCGCAGCTCGGCTTGATCGGTCATCGTTGCTTTGGTTACGTTTTCGCAAGCCATGCCGTCTACCTCTGCGTGCCATGGGGACGGACAGTCTATTGGTCGCGGCGCTTGCCGTCATGCTCGGCGCGCTGCTCGTCGCCGCGGGGATCGAGGATGCCCGCACGCGCGAGATCGCCAACGGCAAGAATGCGGCGATCGCGCTGCTCGCGCCTGTGTGGTGGTGGGCGATGGGGCTCGGCTGGGGCGACGTCGCGGTGCAATTGCTCGTCGCGGCGATCGTCTTCGCGGTGTTCGTCGGCGCCTTCGCCTGCGGCTGGATGGGCGGCGGCGACGTCAAGATGATCGCCGCGCTCGCCTTGTGGCTGCCGCTCGGCAGCCTGTTGCAGATGCTGATGGTGATGTCGGTGCTGGGCGGCGCGATCACCGTCGCGATGATGATCGAGCGGCGCTGGCAGCGCCGGATCGGCGCGGTCGAGGTGCCCTATGGCGTCGCGATCGCCGCGGCGGCGCTGCTCTCGCTCCCCGCCATTCTGCCAGCCCTTTGAAGACGAACCGGATTTTAACCAGTCCGCGGCCAAGATGGCCCAATCAACCACCGGTGCGCTGAAAGGCCCGTTGAGACCATGGATAGTCGCAAGATCGTTTTGCTGGTGGGCGCGTTGCTCGTCGCCGGCATCACGGCATTTTTCGCCCGCTCGCTGATCGCCGGCGCCTCCGCGCCGCAGGCGGTGGCGATGGGCGCCCCCGCCCCGGTCGCCGTCACCGGCCCGGACGTGCTGGTCGCGACCCGCGCGCTGCCGGTCGGCACCATCCTCGATGCCACCGCGCTGAAGTTCCAGCCCTGGCCGCAGCAGCTCATCGACAACGCTTATTACCTGAAGGCGGGCACCGACGTCGCCAAGCTGACCGGCACGGTGGTGCGCAACGCGATCACCGCCGGCCAGCCGATCACGCGCGGCGCCCTGGTTTCGCCGGGCGACCGCGGCTTCCTCGCCGCGGCGCTCGGACCGGGGATGCGCGCGGTCACCGTCAGCGTGTCGAGCCAGGCGGCGGTCGCCGGCTTCGTCTTCCCGGGCGACCGCATCGACCTCGTCCTGACGCAGACCGTCAACGCCGGCGGCGACGGCCAGCCGCTCAAGGTGTCCGAGACGATCATGCGCAACGTCCGCGTGCTCGCCACCGACCAGCGCACCGACAATGTCGTCGGCGAGGACGGCAAGTCGAAGGTCACCAGTTATTCGACCGTGACGCTGGAGGCGACGCCGAAGATGGCCGAACAGGTCGCGGTGGCGCGGACGATCGGCGAATTGTCGCTGTCGCTGCGCGCGCTCGCCGACAATTCGTCCGAACTCGAAGAGGCGATCGCCAGCGGCGCGGTCAAGGTGCCCGATGGCGACCCGCGCGCCGAAAAGGCGATGATGCTGCGCCTTGCCACCCAACCGCAGACCGGCGGCACCACCTTCGCCACCGGCGCCGACGTATCGCGCTTCCAGCGCAGCACCGTGCCGGCGCGTGCGCCGACCGCCGGCGCCCCGGTGGGCAACGGCCCCGCACCGGGTGGCGCGGTCGGCGCCGGCGGCGCGACGATCCAGGGCCCGGCCGTGCGGGTCGCCCGCGGCAACAGCGTGACCGTCGTTCCGGTCGGAGGGAAAAACTGACATGCCTCTCGTGCACCCCCTCCGCGCCCGCCGCGGTCGCGCCGCCGCCGTCGCGCTGGCCCTCGCCACCACCCTCGCGATGCCGCTTACCACCGCCGATGCGCGCGGCGCCGATGCCGCGACCGCCAGCGGCAGCTCTTCGGTCGTCCAGGTCAACACCGGCCGCGGCCGGCTGGTGACGCTGTCGCGGCCGATGAGCGACGTCTTCGTCGCCGACGAGACGATCGCCGACGTCCAGGTCCGCTCGCCGACGCAGCTCTACATCTTCGGCAAGAAGACCGGCGAGACGACGATCTCCGCCACCACCCGCGGTGGCGCGGTCGTCTATGCGACCACCGTCCGCGTCGGCAACAACCTCGATTCGATCGCGGCGATGCTGCAGCTCGCGATGCCCGACGCGCGGCTCGTCGCGACGCCGATGAACGGCATCGTGCTGCTCACCGGCACCGTCGCCGGCCCCGGCGACGCGGCCGAGGCGGAACGGCTGGTGCAGGCCTATGTCGGCGACGCCACCAAGGTGCTCTCGCGCCTCAAGACCGCGACCCCGTTGCAGGTCAATCTGCAGGTCCGCATCGCCGAGGTCAGCCGCACCTTCATCAAGAACGTCGGCGTCAACCTCGGCTCGCTCGACGCGACCGGAGGGTTCAAATTCGGCATCGGTCGCGGCACCGTCAGCCCTCAATATACACCGGGTTTCCCGCTGGCGACCGGCTTCAATACCGGTACCAACACCACCCTTATCCCGAACGGCAGCTCCGGATCGACGCTCGGCCTCGCCGGCAAGCTGCTCGGCCTCGACCTGCTCGCCGCCGTCGATCTCGGCGAGACGCTGGGTCAGGTGACGACGCTCGCCAACCCCAATCTCACCGCTTTGTCGGGCGAGACCGCGACCTTCCTCGCCGGCGGCGAGATCCCGATCCCGCTCGCCGGCGGCCTCGGCACCGTCACCGTCGAATACAAGCAATATGGCGTCAGCCTCGCCTACACGCCGACGGTGCTGTCCGACGGCCGCATCTCGCTGCGCGTCCGTCCCGAGGTGTCGCAGATCGACAATGCCAATGCGGTGACCGTCGGCGGCACCCGCGTGCCCGGCATCACCACCCGCCGCGCCGAGACGACGCTGGAGCTCGGCTCGGGCCAGAGCATGATGATCGGCGGCCTGCTCTCCAACAGCCACGGCAACAACATCGACAAGACGCCGTTCCTCGGCGACCTGCCGATCATCGGCTCGCTGTTCCGCTCGACCAACTTCCAGCGCAACGAGACCGAGCTGGTCATCATCATCACCCCCTATCTGGTGAAGCCGGTGAGCAATCCGGCACAGATCGCGCTGCCGCACGACGGCTATCGCGCGCCCAGCGATGCCGCGCGCATCCTGCTCGGCGAGGTCGGCAGCGGCGGCAACGGTCCCCGCCCGGTGCCGACGATGATCCCCGGCGACCCGCCGTCCGCGCCGACGATCGGCGCCGCCGCCGCGGTGCCGCCGGTGCCGCAGCGTCAGCCGGCACCCGCCGCCGCCGATCCGCGCGCCACGTCGAAGAAGAAGGGCGCCGTTCCCGCCCCCGGATTTTCCAACTGATGCCCGTGCCGGCCCCGATCAAGGACCCGTTCAAGGACATGGCCTCGATGACCAAGCATAAGCTGCTCCTCGCCACCCTGCCCGCGCTGCTTCTCGGCGGCTGCATGGGCACCACCAACCGCGGCCTCGAATCGGTCCACCAGCCGGTCGTCGCGCGCAACGATTACGCGCTCGATCTCGCCACCGGCGGGGCCGGCCTCGCCGCCGGCGAGGGCCGCCGGCTCGCCGGCTGGATGGACGCGATGCATCTGGGCTTCGGCGACAAGGTCGCGATCGACGAGACCGCTTACGGTGCCGGCCGCGCGCGCGACGAGGTCGCCGCCGTCGTCGCCAGTTACGGCCTGCTGCTTTCCGACGAGCGCCCGGTGACCGCCGCGCCGGTGACCCCCGGCACGCTGCGCGTCGTCGTCAGCCGCATGCACGCCAGCGTCCCCGGCTGCCCCGACTGGAGCCGCAATTCGAGCAACGAATTCGACGCCAACACCTCGTCCAACTACGGCTGCGCGATCAACGCCAACCTCGCCGCGATGATCGCCCGGCCCAGCGACCTCGTCCACGGCACCGACCCGCAGGCGCTCGTCGACACCGCGGTCAACGCCAAGGCGATCGACGCCTATCGCAAGAAGGCGCCGACCGGCGCCGGCGCGTTGCAGGCGGCCAGCTCGCGCGGAGCCAATTGATGAACGCCCCCTGGAAGCCCGCCGGCCAGACGACGCGCGAACCCTTCGCCGCCTATGTCTGCGACGAGACCACCGCCGAGACATTGCGCCCGATCGCCGCAGAGCTCGGCTGGTCGGTCGACAAGGTCTACAAGGGCGGACTGCGCAACGCCGTCCAGTCGCTGTCGGTCGCCGCCAGCCCGCAGATCCTGCTCGTCGATCTCGCCGAATCCGGCGATCCGCTCAGCGACATCAACGGTCTCGCCGAGGTGTGCGAGCCCGGCACGGTGGTGATCGCCGCCGGCCAGGTCAACGACGTGCGCCTGTACCGCGACCTCATCGCCAGCGGCATCCAGGATTATCTGCTCAAACCGCTCCATCCCGACGCGATGCGCGAGGCCTTCGGTCACGCGCAGGCGATGCTCAACGCTCCGAAACTCGCCGAGGCCAGCATCGACCGGCCGCATTGCGCGATCGCGGTCATCGGCACACGCGGCGGCGTCGGCGCCTCCACCGTCGCCACCTCGACCGCCTGGCTGCTCGCCGAGCGCGAGAAGCGCACCACCGCATTGCTCGACCTCGACGTGCATTTCGGCACCGGCGCGCTGACGCTCGATCTCGAGCCCGGCCGCGGCCTCACCGACGCGATCGAAAATCCCAGCCGCATCGACGGCCTGTTCATCGAACGCGCGATGGTCAAGGCGACCGAGAAGCTCGCCGTCCTCTCCGCCGAGGCGCCGATCAACGCGCCGCTGGTGACCGACGGCGCCGCTTTCTATCAGTTGCAGGAAGAGATGCGCGCCGCCTTCGAGGCGACGGTGGTCGACCTCCCGCGCGCGATGCTGGTCCAGCATCCGCAATTGATCAGCGACATCCAGGCCGCGGTGATCGTCACCGAACTCACCCTCGCCTCGGCCCGCGACACGATCCGCATCCTGTCGTGGCTCAAGACGCACGCACCGCAGACGCACCTCACCGTCGTCGCCAACCGCGTCCATCCCGCCGCGCAGCTCGAGATCAGCCGCAAGGATTTCGAAAGCTCGATCGAGCGCAAGATCGATTTCCTCGTGCCCTTCGACCAGAAGCTCGCGGCGCAATCGGCCAAGCTCGGCAAGCCGCTCGCCGAGGCGGGCAAGAACACCAAGACGATCGCGCCGCTGATCGACCTCACCCGCCACGTCCTCAACGTCGGCGAGGAGCTCGTCGCAAGCAGCGGCGACGGCAAGACGCGCAAGAAGGGCAAGTCGCTGATCGGCGGCTTCTCCGCCCTGCTGCCGCGCCGCGCCAAGAAATAAGCGTCGCGGCGATGGACCTGTTCCCTCTCGTGATGGTGCTGCTCGGCGGCGGATCGGCGATCGCGCTGGTCGCCTTCGCGCTCGCCGGCCCGTCGCCGCAGCGTGCGCAGACGCGCCGCGTCGCCGCGATGCGGATGCGCCACGGCGATGCCGCGGTGGTCGAATCGCAGATGCGGCGCATCGCCGCGGGCCGCGTCCAGACCCGCACCGACCTCGCGGTCGGCCGGCTGCTGCCCAATCCGGCGCAGCTCGCCCATCGGCTGGCGATGACCGGCAAGGACTGGAGCGTCGGCCGCTACGGCATGGTCAGCGCCGGACTGATCGTCGTCGTCGCCGGGTTGCTGATGCTCAAGGGCGCGCCGTTCCTCTTCGCCCTGCTGTTCGGTGTCGCGGTCGGCGCCGGCGTGCCGCACTGGCTGGTCGGCTATTTCATCCGCCGCCGCGTCACCCGCTTCACCGCCAAATTCCCCGATGCGATCGAATTGCTCGTCCGCGGCCTGCGCTCGGGCCTACCGGTCAGCGAGACGATCGGCGTCGTCGGCAACGAGGTGGAGGGTCCGGTCGGCGAGGAATTCCGAATGGTCGCCGACAAGATGAAGATCGGCATGTCGATGGACGCGGCGTTGCAGGACACCGCCGACCGGCTCGGCACGCCCGAATTCCAGTTCTTCGTCATCACCATCGCGATCCAGCGCGAAACCGGCGGCAATCTCGCCGAAACGCTCGCCAACCTCGCCACCGTGCTGCGCCAGCGCGGCCAGATGAAGTTGAAGATCAAGGCGATGTCGTCCGAATCCAAGGCTTCGGCCTATATCGTCGGATCGCTGCCGTTCATCGTCTTCGGCATGATCTGGATGATCAACGCCGGCTATATGCAGGGCTTCTTCTCCGAACCGCGGCTCATCATCGCCGGCATCGGCGGCCTCCTGTGGATGGGCATCGGCGTGTTCATCATGGCCAAGATGGTCAGCTTCGAAATCTGATGGCCGGGGGCGAATAGACATGCAGGCTTCCGGACCGACGCTGATGGGCATCGACGTGCTCTGGGTCGCGACCATCCTGTCGGGGGTCGCCGCCTTCGCGGTGATGCTCGCCATCTATACGGTCATGCGCACCGTCACCGATCCGATGACCAAGCGCGTCAAGGCGCTCAACGAACGCCGCGAACAGCTCAAGGCCGGCATCACCGCCTCGACCAAGCGGCGCGCCAAGCTGGTCCAGCGCAGCGACACCACCGACTGGATGCGCGGCCTGCTGTCATCGCTCAAGGTGCTGCAGGACAGCCAGGTTAAGGACGCGCAGCTCAAGCTGATGCGCGCCGGCATCCGGTCGAAGGAATGGGCGGTCGGCGTCATCTTCGGCCGGCTCGCGCTGCCGATCGTGTTCGGCGGGCTGATGGTCGTCATCGTCTACGGGCTCGACTATTTCCCCGACTGGTCGGCGTTCAAACGCTATGCGCTCGTCGCGGTGACCTTCATCCTCGCCTACAAGGCGCCCGACATCTATCTCAAGAACCGGATCACCAAGCGCAGCGATGCGATCCGCAAGGGCCTGCCCGACGCGCTCGACCTGCTGGTGATCTGCGCCGAGGCGGGCTTGACCGTCGATGCCGCCTTCCACCGCGTCGCCAAGGAACTCGGCCGCGCCTATCCGGAGCTTGGCGACGAATTCACGCTGACCGCGATCGAACTGGGCTTCCTCACCGAACGGCGCCAGGCGTTCGAGAACCTCGCCACCCGCGTCGACCTCGACGCGATCCGCGGCGTCGTCACCACGATGGTGCAGACCGAGAAATACGGCACCCCGCTCGCCTCGGCGCTGCGCGTGCTGTCCGCCGAATTTCGCAACGAACGCATGATGCGCGCCGAGGAAAAGGCCGCGCGCCTTCCCGCGATCATGACCATCCCGCTGATCCTCTTCATCCTCCCGACGCTGTTCATCGTCATCCTCGGCCCCGCCGCCTGCTCGATCAGCGACGCCTTCTAGCGGCCTGTCGAAATTGAACTCGCGGACGATGACAATTCCGCCCCCGCCAGGGGGAGGAATTCGACGGAGAGTCGATCCGCTCGGAGGTTACGCTATTCCCTAGCGGATGGATCTGGAAAGCGATCGACTAACACCAACGCCCGGCTGTCCTACACCCGCCCCAAATGCTAAAGAGCGCTCCCCCACACGCTCTTTCTCATCGCCATCGATCAGCACGTTTTCCGAAACGATAAACCCGGATCGTTTCCATTCAGGTGTCCATCTTGTCCACGTTCGGCGCCTAACCCGTTCCACTGCAACGACACCGCTTCCACGCAGCGCGACGCTGCCAAGCCCCGATGAACCAACCCCCGTCGCGCTCGTTATGCACCCGTAACAGGGAGGCTCGGATGCTGTTCACCACCACCACGCAGTTCGTCGCATTGGCATTGTGCCTCGTCGCCGGCTGGTTCTTCGGGCTCGCGAGCCACGGCGGCGGCCGCAAGTGGAAGACGCGCTACGCCGACGAGCGCGAGGCGCATGCCGGCTATCGCAAGCAGGGCGACACCGCGCTCGCCGACGCCAACCGCCGCATCGCCGAGCTGGAGCGTGAAAACGACCGTCTCGCTCGCGCAGCGGAGACCGTTCCCGTCACCACGACGCCCGTCGCCGCGACATCCGTGGCCCCCGCGCCGACGATCGGCGAGCGCCTCACCGGCCGTGCCCGTCCGGTGCGCACTGTCCGCCCCGCCTACCCCGCCGGCAGCCGCCCCGGCTGGTTCGACTTCGGCGACCGGTCGCGCGTCTGACGCGAACGTTGGGCCCGGCGCGCCGCCGCTCGACTTCCGCGGCGTGACCGGGCAAGATCAGGCCATGGAGACGATCTCACGCACCGGCGGCCAAATTCTGGTCGATCAGTTGCTTGCACAGGGTTGCGAGCGGATTTTCACGGTGCCGGGGGAAAGCTTCCTCGCCGTGCTCGATGCGCTCCACGACGCGCCCGGCATCGCGACCGTGGTCTGCCGGCAGGAAGGCGGCGCGGCCTATATGGCCTGCGCCGACGGCACGCTCACCCACCGCCCCGGCATCGCCTTCGTGACGCGCGGACCGGGCGCGACCAACGCCGCGATCGGCGTCCATGTCGCACGGCAGGATTCGCAGCCGATGATCCTCTTCGTCGGCGACGTCGACCGCACCACCCGCGACCGCGAGGCGTTTCAGGAGATCGACTTCCCCGCGATGTTCGCCCCGCTCGCCAAATGGGCGGCGCGGATCGACGATGCGGCGCGCATCCCCGAATATGTCGCCCGCGCCTATGCGGTGGCGATGAATGGCCGCCCCGGCCCGGTGGTGCTGGCACTGCCCGAAGACATGCTGCGCGACACCGCCGCGGTCGTCGACCGGCCCCGCGTCGAACGCCTGCCGCAGGGTTGCGACGAGGCGCCGCTCGAACAGCTCACCGATCTGCTCGCCACCGCCGAACGGCCGCTCGCGATCGTCGGCGGCGCCGGCTGGGACGGTGTCGCCGCTCAGGATTTCGCCGCCTGGGCCGATCGTACCGGCGTCCCCGTCGCCACCGCCTTCCGCCGGCAGGATGCGATCCCCAACGCCTGCCCCAGCTACGCCGGCAACCTCGGCTATGGCCCCAATCCGGCGCTCGTCGCGCGCGTGAAGGATGCCGACCTGCTGATCGTCGCGGGCGCGCGGCTCGGCGAGGCGACGACCGACGGCTATACGCTCATCACCCCCGATCACCCCGGCCAGCGCCTCGTCCACGTCCACCCCGATGCGAACGAACTCGGCATGACCTATCGTGCCGATCTGGCGATCTGCGCGGGGATGGCCGAATTCGCCGAGGCGCTGGTCGCCCTCGACGGCCCGCCCCATCCCGGCGGTGCCGAGGCGCATGCGGAATGGCTGCAATGGTCCACCCCCGCCCCGCGCGACGGCGTCGCGATGGACCTCGGCCCCTGCGTCGCCGCGATGCGCGAGCAACTGCCCGCCGACACGATCATCTGCAACGGCGCCGGCAATTACAGCGGCTGGTGGCATCGCTATTGGCATTATCCCGCCCCGGGCACGCAGCTCGCGCCGACCGCCGGGGCGATGGGCTACGGCCTGCCCGCCGCGGTCGCCGCCGCGCTGCGCTATTCCGATCGCCAGATCGTCGCGCTCGCCGGCGACGGCTGCTTCCTGATGAACGGCCAGGAACTCGCCACTGCCGTCCAGCACGATGCGCAGCTGCTGGTGCTGGTCGTCGACAACCAGGCCTATGGCACGATCCGCATGCACCAGGAGCGCGAATATCCCGGCCGCGTCGCCGCCACCATGCTCGCCAACCCCGATTTCGCCGCGCTCGCCCGCGCTTACGGCTGCTGGGCCGAGAGCGTCGAGCGTACCGAGGATTTCGCCGCCGCCCTTGCCCGCGCGGTCGCGCAGCGCGGCGTCCGCCTGCTCCACCTGCGCACCGACGTCGACGTGATCACCCCCGCCGCCACGCTCGGCGCGCGACCGGCCTAGCCCCGCCCGCGCGCCGCGCGGGTCGGCAGCACCAGCCGGTCGAGGAAGTTGCGCAACTCGGTCATCCGCTTGAGCGGCTCGGTCACCTGTTCGTCGAGGCCGAGCCGCCACGCCAGATCGCGCCGCTCGGGCGCCTCGTGCAACGCCTCGACCAGCGCCGCCTGCGTCGCCACGTCGAGCGGATCGCGCGCCAGCCCCAGCTCGACCAGATCGTCCGCCTGCCGCCGCAACGCCGCCGCGACCTCGCGCAGCGAAATCTCGGGATGATATTGCACGCCCCAGAAGATGCCGCCGTCGTGGCGGATCTCGGCGGCCTGCACCGCGGTGACGCCGTTGGAGGCGAGCAGCGTCCCGCCCGCGGGCAAGCTCGCCACCTCGTCGCTATGCACCGCCGGCACGTCATAGGCCGGCGGCCGCCCGGCGAGCAGCGGATGATCCTGCCCCGCCGGCTGCCGCACGATCCGCCGCGCGAACCCTGCCTCACGCCGCTCGCCCATCGCCCGCACTGCGCCGCCCGCCGCGACGACCGCGACCTGCAACCCCGCGCACGACCCGAACGCCGGCGTTCCCGACCGATAGACCGCACGCATGAAGTCGATCTCGCGCCGCGCCTCGGGCGTATCTTCATATAAATGGAGCGGCGACCCGGTCAGGATCACCCCGTCATAGCCGTCGATCCCGGCCGCGGGCGACGCCGCATCGTGATCCGCGGGCTTTACGCGCTCGCAGATCGCGTCGGGCACCAGTTCGCCGAGCCGCTTCAGGAACGTCCCGCCCGAACTCCGCCCGACGCTCTCGCGCCGCGTTTCGCGTGCCGCTGGCGGCTCGCTCTCGGCCACCAGCAGCCGCAACGGTGCGCTCATGCTTCGGCCGGTTTGGTCGTCACGGTCTTGCCGCGCTCGATCAGCGCATCGATCGCCTCGGTTTCCAGCCGCCCCGCGGTGATCAGCGCGGCCTCCGGCGTCAGCGAGACGGCGACCCCATCGGGGCCATCGACGATGATCTCGCCATTTTCATGGCTGACCGAGGACGGCGTGTTGTAAGGCGTGGTCATCATACCCCAACAAGCCATATTAACCGATGTTTCCATCGGTTAATGAAATAGTCCCCGGTCGTGCCACGTGCCGTCAGCGCAGCTTGTCGCTGCCGTTGATCAACGCGGCCTTCTCGCCGTTCGACATCGCGGCGGCATTGACGTCGGCGTCGTCGATCGCATCCGCCTGCTGGCTCGCGCTTTTGCGCTCGGCCTTGGCCTGATCCTCAAGGTTGTCGGCGGCGCTCTCCAACGCATCGGCGCGATTGTCGGCGGCGGCCTTGACGTCGCTGCCCAGCTTGTCGTCGCCCTTGCCGCCGCAGCCGGCGAGCGACAGGGCCATGGCGCCGGCGGTCAGCGCGATCATCATCTTCTTCATCTGCATGTCTTTCGTTCGCATAAGGAAAAGGCCGCCCCGCTTCCCCGGGACGGCCTTTCGCCGGTCATCGGACCGTCAGGTCAGATATTGTCGCCGAGCGCGCCCTTGACGCTGCCCTTGAACTTCTCGCCCTTGCCTTCGGCCTGCTGGGCCTTGCCCTCTGCGGTCAGGCTGGCGTCGTCGTTGTGCTTGCCGATGGCTTCCTTGGCGTTGCCGATGGCTTCGTTGACGGTGCCTTTGATCTTGTCGGTGAGCTCGCCCATGAGGACCTCCTGCTTTGACCGCGTCCCGCCAGCCGGGCCGCTTGATCTACAGCAAGAACAACGGGTTCGGACCGGACCGGTTCCGTGACAAATGCGTCACCGTATTTATATCAGCCCGGCGAGCGGGCTCGACGGGTCGGCATAGCGCCGCTGCCCCATCCGCCCGGCGCGATAGGCCAGCCGTCCCGCTTCCACCGCCGCACGCATCGCCGCCGCCATCATCACCGGGTCCTTCGCCTCGGCGATCGCGGTGTTCATCAGCACGCCGTCGCAGCCCAATTCCATCGCCACCGCCGCATCGGACGCGGTGCCGACCCCGGCGTCGACCAGCACCGGCACGCCCGCACCCTCGACGATCAGCCGGATCGTGATCCGGTTCTGGATGCCCAGCCCCGACCCGATCGGCGCGCCCAGCGGCATGATTGCCACCGCGCCGGCATTCTCCAGCCGCTTCGCCGCGATTGGATCGTCGACGCAATAGACCATCGGCTTGAACCCCTCGTTGGCGAGGATCTCGGTCGCGCGCAGCGTCTCGTGCATGTCGGGATACAGCGTCTTCGCCTCGCCCAGCACCTCCAGCTTGACGAGATCCCAGCCGCCCGCCTCGCGCGCCAGCCGCAGCGTGCGGATCGCGCTCTCCGCGTCGAAACAGCCCGCGGTATTGGGCAGATAGGTGACCTTCTTGGGGTCGATGAAATCGGTCAGCATCGGCGCGTTGCGATCGCTGACGTTGACCCGCCGCACCGCGACGGTGACGATCTCAGCGCCCGAGGCTTCGAGCGCGGCGGCGTTCTGCGCAAAGTCCTTGTACTTGCCGGTGCCGACGATCAGCCGCGATCGGAACGTCCGCCCCGCCACCGTCCAGCTGTCGTCGGCGATCGGCTTCTGGTGATCGCCGCCGCCGACGAAATGGACGATCTCGATATCGTCGCCGTCCTCGACCTCGACATCCTTCAGCGTCGAGCGCGGCACGACCTCGAGATTGCGTTCGACCGCCACCTTCTCCGGCACCAGCCCCAATTCCGTGGCGAGATCGGCGAGGCTCAGCCCCGCATTGACGCGCTTGTGTGCGCCGTTGACCGTGATCGAAACCGTTCCGTCGCTATGGGGCATCAGGCTTAACTCCTTGGCGCCCCATCTAGGCGCGTGATCGTCGGTGTCCACCTTCGCAGGGTTGATTCACGCGAAGGCGCGAAGGCGCGAAGGCGCGAAGGCGCAGAGATGGCTTGCGTGCGGCAGCGGGCTTTCCCTCTTCCGAGCGACCGTGGATAAGCCGCTGCGCGGGAAGGGGGTGGGATCGTCCCGCGCGCGCCCTCTCTGCGCCTCTGCGCGAACCAACCCTTTTCCTTCTTCGCGCCTTAACGTGAAAACACGCCTTCTTTGCACCGTCCGCCGAACGGCGATAAGCCCGCACCATGACCGACACCATCTTCGTCCTCAACGGCCCCAACCTCAACCTGCTCGGCACCCGCGAGCCCGAAATCTACGGCGCCGACACGCTCGACGACATCGCCGGCCAGCTCGAGGATCGCGGCCGCGAATTGGGGCTGGAGATCGATATGCGCCAGTCGAATCACGAAGGGCATCTGGTCGACTGGCTGCACGAGGCGCAGGCACGCGGCGCCAAGGCAGTGATCCTCAACGCCGGCGCCTTCACCCACACATCGATCGCCGTGCACGACGCGATCAAGGGGATCAAAACCCCCGTCATCGAAGTCCACCTTTCCAACCCGCACACCCGCGAAGACTTCCGCCACGTCAGCTTCGTCGGACGCGCCGCGAAGGGAACGATCGCCGGTTTCGGTGCGCTCTCCTACACCCTTGCGCTTGAAGCCGCGGCGCGCTTCTGACAGGAGGCTCCCCCATGACCGACCAGACCAACTCCGGGACCCAGACCCAATCGATGCAGGTTGACGTGAACCTCGTGCGCCAGCTCGCCGAATTGCTCGATGCCACCCATCTCACCGAGATCGAGGTGGAGGAAGGCGACCGCAAGATCCGCGTCGCACGCAAGGCCGCAGCGGTCGCCGCCCCCGTCCAATATGCGCCGCAGCCGATGGCGAGCGCGCCGGTCGCGCCCGCCTCGCCCCTTGCTGCCGAGGCGGGTGCAATGGCCCCGACCGTCAGCGCCGCCAATGCGGTCAAGTCGCCGATGGTGGGCACCGCCTATCTGTCGGCCGAACCCGGCGCCAAGCCTTTCATCACCATCGGCACCGTGGTCGCCGCCGGCGACACGCTGCTGATCGTCGAGGCGATGAAGGTGATGAACCCGATTACCGCACCGACCGCCGGCATTGTCCGCCAGATCCTGATCGAGAACGGCCAGCCGGTCGAATTCGACCAGCCGCTCGTGGTGGTCGAGTAACGGCATGCGCCCGATCAAGAAGCTGCTGATCGCCAACCGCGGCGAGATCGCGCTGCGTATCCATCGTGCGTGCCACGAAATGGGCATCAAGACGGTCGCGGTCCATTCCACCGCCGACGCCGATGCGATGCACGTGCGCCTCGCCGACGAGGCGATCTGCATCGGACCGCCGGCGGCGACCGACAGCTATCTCAACATCCCCAACATCATCTCGGCCGCCGAGATCAGCGGCGCCGACGCGATCCACCCCGGCTACGGTTTCCTGAGCGAGAACGCGCGGTTCGCCGAGATCGTCGAGATGCACGACCTGCTGTTCGTCGGTCCCAAGCCCGAACATATCCGCACGATGGGCGACAAGGTCGAGGCGAAGCGCACCGCGGGCGCGCTCGGCCTGCCGCTCGTCCCCGGCTCGGACGGGGCGATCAACGACGTCGCCGAGGCGAAGGCGTTGGCGGCGGAGATCGGCTATCCCGTCATCATCAAGGCGGCGAGCGGTGGCGGCGGTCGCGGCATGAAGGTGTGCACCGGCCCCGAGCATCTCGAAACGCTGATGCAGCAGGCCGGCACCGAGGCGAAGGCGGCATTCGGCGACGCCACCGTCTACATGGAAAAATACCTCGGCAACCCGCGGCATATCGAGTTCCAGGTGTTCGGCGACGGCGAGGGCAACGCCATCCATCTGGGCGAACGCGACTGCTCGCTCCAGCGCCGCCATCAGAAGGTGCTCGAAGAGGCCCCCTCCCCGGTCATCACCGCGGAAGAACGCGAGCGGATGGGCGGCATCGTCGCCAAGGCCATGGCCGACATGGGCTATCGCGGTGCCGGCACGATCGAATTCCTGTGGGAAGACGGCGACTTCTACTTCATCGAGATGAACACCCGGCTGCAGGTCGAGCATCCGGTGACCGAGATGATCACCGGCCTCGACCTCGTCCGCGAACAGATCCGCATCGCCGAGGGCCATCCGCTGACGCTGCGTCAGGAGGACGTCCAGTTCCGCGGCCATGCGATCGAATGCCGCATCAACGCCGAGGACCCGCGCACCTTCGCCCCCTCGCCGGGCCTGGTGAAGCAATACCACGCGCCGGGCGGCATGCACGTCCGCGTCGATAGCGGCCTCTACGCCGGCTACCGCGTACCGCCTTATTACGATTCGATGATCGCCAAGCTGATCGTCTACGGCACCACGCGGGCTGGCGCGCTCCGCCGCCTGCGCCGGGCGCTCGAGGAATTCGTGATCGAAGGCCCGACGACGACGATCCCGCTTCATCAGGCGCTGCTCGACGATCCCGAATTCCAGGACGGCCAATATACGATCAAATGGCTGGAAGAATGGCTGGCGAAACAGCCCGACTAAATCCTCCCCGGCACGGGGAGGTGGCAGCGCGCAAGCGCTGACGGAGGGGGGCTTCCACGGACGCTGCGTCGGCGGCGATCCCCCCTCCACCACCGGCCTGCGGCCGGCGGTCCCCCTCCCCGTACCGGGGAGGAACGAGGAGCGAACGATGAACGC
Organism: Sphingomonas sp. M6A6_1c; assembly: GCF_053345135.1. NCBI lineage: Bacteria > Pseudomonadati > Pseudomonadota > Alphaproteobacteria > Sphingomonadales > Sphingomonadaceae > Sphingomonas > Sphingomonas sp. M6A6_1c. The sequence goes on from NZ_JBKEZO010000002.1 coordinate 92,950, forward strand.
AACCATCTACCACAACCCGCGCTGCGGCACCTCGCGCAATACGCTGGCGCTGCTCACCGAGGCCGGCGTCGACGTCACCGTCATCGAATATCTCAAGCATCCGCCGACCGTCGGCGACCTCTCGCGCCTCTACGCACGCGCCGGCATCAGCCCGCGCGACGGCCTGCGCCTCACCGAACCCGACGCCAAGGCGCTTGCCGAGAGCGACGCGGACGATTCGACGATCCTCGAAACCATGACGATCAACCCGATCATCATCCAGCGCCCGCTGGTCGAGACCGACAAAGGCGTCGTCCTCGCCCGGCCACCCGAAACGGTCAGAACGATCCTCTGATCCAATTCCGTCTCTCGCGCCCTGTCGAACCACGTTCCCGCAGCAATGCCCGCGCAACGGGCAAACCCGCCCCATCTGCCCGTTTTACAAGCAGCAAATAACGCCGAATCCGCATTGCCCCGACGCGCCGCGGCTGGCACGTTTGGTGCAACATCCGCGCTAGGGGCGCGGGGTCCGGTAAGGGGCATATTGCGGTGAAGAAGGTCGAAGCCATCATCAAGCCGTTCAAGCTGGATGAGGTGAAGGAAGCGCTGCACGAGATCGGCGTCAGCGGCATCACCGTGACCGAGGCGAAGGGCTTCGGCCGCCAGAAGGGCCATACCGAACTCTATCGCGGCGCCGAATATGTCGTCGACTTCCTGCCCAAGGTGAAGCTCGAGGTCGTCGTCGACGACGCGCTCGCCGATCGGGTGGTGGAGGCGATCGCCAACGCCGCACAGACCGGCCGCATCGGCGACGGCAAGATCTTCGTCATCCCCGTCGAGGCCGCGCTTCGCATCCGCACCGGCGAACGCGACGAGGCCGCGATCTAATTTCCCGTCTTATCGTCAAAACGAAAGAGAAGAGCACATGGCTGCCACCGCCAACGACATCCTGAACAAGATCAAGGAAGAGGAGATCGAGTGGGTCGATCTGCGCTTCACCGACCCCAAGGGCAAATGGCAGCATCTCACCATGGTCGCCGGCCTGATCGGTGAGGACGAGCTGACCGACGGCCTGATGTTCGACGGCAGTTCGATCGAAGGCTGGAAGGCGATCAACGAGTCCGACATGGTGCTCAAGCCCGATCTCGACGCGGTCTACACCGATCCGTTCTCGGCGACGCCGATGCTGATCGTGTTCTGCGACGTCGTCGAGCCGTCGACCGGCGAGCTCTATGCCCGCGACCCGCGCTCGACCGCGAAGCGCGCCGAGGCCTACCTCAAGACCACCGGCATCGGCGACACCGTCTACGTCGGCCCGGAAGCCGAATTCTTCATGTTCGACAACGTGCAGTTCGACACGAACTATGCCGCGTCCTATTTCAAGATCGACGATATCGAGCTGCCGACCAATACGGGGCGCGAATATGAGGGCGGCAACCTCGGCCATCGTCCGCGCGCCAAGGGCGGCTATTTCCCGGTCGCGCCGGTCGACAGCGCCGTCGACATTCGCGGCGAGATGGTCTCGACGATGATCGAGATGGGCCTGCCCTGCGACAAGCACCACCACGAGGTCGCCGCCGCCCAGCACGAACTCGGCATGACCTTCGGCACGCTGACCACCACCGCTGATCGCATGCAGATCTACAAATACGTCGTCCATCAGGTCGCGCACGCCTACGGCAAGTCGGCGACCTTCATGCCGAAGCCGATCAAGGAAGATAACGGTTCGGGCATGCACACCCACTTCTCGATCTGGAACGGCAAGACGCCGCTGTTTGCGGGCGAGGGTTATGCCGGCCTGTCGGAGATGTGCCTGTATTTCATCGGCGGCATCATCCGTCACGCCAAGGCGGTCAACGCCTTCACCAACCCGACCACCAACAGCTACAAGCGGCTTGTGCCGGGTTACGAAGCGCCCGTGCTGCTCGCCTATTCGGCGCGCAACCGTTCGGCATCGTGCCGCATCCCCTACGGCACCGGCCCCAAGGCGAAGCGCGTCGAGATCCGCTTCCCCGACGCGATGGCCAACCCCTATCTCGCTTATGCGGCGCTGATGATGGCGGGCATGGACGGCATCCAGAACAAGATCCATCCGGGCGAGGCGATGGACAAGAACCTGTACGACCTGCCGCCGGCAGAACTCGCCCAGGTGCCGACCGTCTGCGGTTCGCTGCGCGAAGCGCTCGACAGCCTGGAAGCCGATCACGACTTCCTGCTCAAGGGCGACGTCTTCTCGAAGGACCAGATCGAGGCCTATGTCGAGATCAAGCGCGGCGAGGTCGCCCGTTGGGAAATGACTCCGTCGCCGGTCGAATACGACATGTACTATAGCGCCTGAGGTGCGGCGCCGACCGCACCGGTGCGCGCAAGCGCGCGGGCGCTGTCGGCCAGCCCCATGCAATGAGGACTGACGGCCCGGCTTCACCGGGTCGTGAACTGGAGGGCGCCCGCAACGACCGGGCGCCCTTTTTCCTTGGGAGAGGATCATGACCCAGCCGCTTCTCGACCGCCGCACCCTGCTGGGTGCCGGCACCGCCGCCGCATTCGCCGCGACCACCGCCGGTACGGCATCGGCGGCAACCGCCCCCCTCGCCCCGCGCCCGCCGATGGGCTGGAACAGCTGGAACAGCTTCGCGACGACGATCAACGAGGCGCAGGCGCGCGAGACCGCGGCGATCATGCAGGCCAAGCTTCTGCCCTTCGGCTACGACGTCTTCACCGTCGACATCCAATGGTACGAACCCGGCGCCTCGAGCTATACCTATAGCGACAAGCCGCAACCGACGCTCGACGGTTACGGCCGCCTGCTTCCCGCCCCCAACCGCTTTCCGTCGAGCGCTGCCGGCAAGGGCTTCGCGCCGCTCGCCGCCGACGTCCACGCGATGGGCCTGAAATTTGGCATCCACCTGATGCGCGGCATCCCCCGCCTCGCCGTCGAGCGCAACCTGCCCGTCTTCGGCACCCGGTACCGGGCAGGGGACATCGCCGACACCGCGAGCATCTGCCCGTGGAACCCCGACATGTACGGCGTCGACATGACCCGCCCCGGCGCACAGGCCTATTACGACAGCGTCTTCGCACTCTATGCGAGCTGGGGCGTCGACTTCGTCAAGATGGACGACATGAGCCGCCCCTATGACGCCCACGCTCCCGAGATCGAGGCCGCGCATGCCGCGATCCAGCATAGCGGCCGGTCGATCGTGCTCAGCCTGTCCCCCGGCGAGACGCCGGTGGCCCGCGCCGACCACGTTCGCCGGCACGCGCAGATGTGGCGGATCAGCGACGATTTCTGGGACGAATGGCCGATGCTGGAGGCGCAGTTCACACGGCTGGAGAATTGGCATGCGGTCGACACCAGCGGCGGCTGGCCCGACGCCGACATGCTGCCGCTGGGTCGGCTGGCGCTGGGTGCGCGCACGACCAAATTCACCCCCGACGAACAGCGCACGCTAATGACCCTGTGGGCGATCGCCCGCTCGCCGCTGATCATGGGTGGCGACCTGCGCCATCTGGACGCACCGACGCTGGCGCTGCTCACCAATCGTGCGGTGCTCGCGGTGAATCAGGCAAGCCGCGACAACCGCCCGCACTTCGTCGCCGACGGCACGCGCATCTGGTCGGCCCGCCCGGCGGACGGTCGGGGCGTCTACGTCGCGCTGTTCAACACCACGGCCAAGCCGATGGAGGTCGGCATACCGCTCGCGATGCTGGGGCTGACCGGCGCGGCGATGGCAACCGATCTGTGGACCGGCCGGCAGCTCGGCCGCGCCAGCGGCCGTTTCGTCCAGCCGATCCCGCCGCACGGCGCGGGTCTGTACCGGCTGTCCGCCTGAACCCGCCGAGTCGGCGGAGCCGACCAGCGGCAAGGTCAGTGCAAAACAATGCGGTAAAGGACCGGGCTGGACCTATCGGATAATGACTCGCATGATCCCCGCATATCAACCGGGGGGCAGATCATGGACGCAGTCGCAGAACAGGCCAGCTTCAGACCGGACGTCATCGCGCCGCCGAACGACGACATCCGTGCGACCGTCGAGCAAGTGGAGGCCATCACCATCTGGGCGCCGCGCGCGATCCTGGCGTTGTTTGTCGGATTGCCGGTATTGCTCAATCTGTTGAGCGGCAGCATCGGCCTGGCGATCGTCGCCGGCATCATCATGTTCTTCGTCGCGCGGATCATCACCACGCTCGTCGACGCACTGGTCGTCCGCCCGATGACGACGGTCCGCTACAAGGCCGCGGCAAGCGCGCTGTCCGCGCAGGTGCAGTCACTTCCAGAAGCGACGACGCTGGTCCAATCATGGTCGAACGGCGCGCCGGGCGCCCTGGCGATCACGCGCAACGGCCATCTCGTTCTGGTCGATCGCTCGACCAATTACAGCCATCTGTGGTTACAATCCGATCAGATCGTCAACGTCGGCGTGGAACGCGAGGCGACGCAGATCACCAAAACCAAACACGGCGGCAGCTTCACCTTCGGCAGCCTGTTCGGCAGCGGCCTGTTCGGCGCCTACAACACCGGCAGCCGCTCGCGATCGACCACCAAGACGATCGAGACCGCATTCCTCGAAATCCAATATCAACTGGAGCGCAACGGATCGGTCTATATATCGATCATACCCTTCGGCAGCGACCGGCGCGGCGCGGATGCGCTGTGTGCCGCGATCATCCGTATCGAACATGCCGGCTGATGGGCGTGAAAAAGGGCGCCGGTCACCAGACCGACGCCCCTGCGATCAGCGAGCCGAAACGCCTTACTTCTGGCAGGCGACGATCGCAGTGACGACCGAGATCGTCTCTTCCGGGTCGCGCACGCGCACGGTGTCGAGCCCGAGTTCCTTGGCGGGATAATCGTTGCCGCCCGGGAAGATCGCGTCGCCGATGAACATCATGCTGTCCAAGGCGATGCCGCTCTCGTCACGCAGCTTCTTGAGGCCATAGGCCTTGTCGACGCCTTCGCGGGTGATGTCGATCGAAGTCGCGCCGCCCATGTTGATCGACAGGCCCGGCAGGCGCTGCTTGAGATCGGCCTGGATGACCTTGCGCTTCTCGAACTTGGGGTCCCAATGCTCCTTCTCCTTGATCGGCGCTTCCTGGCCGAGTGCGGAGAAGGTGATCTGGCTGCCGCGGTCCTCGATCCGCTCGCCCCAGGTCTGTTCGGGTGTGAAGCCGGTCGCTTCGAGCGATTCATCGAACGCCTTGAGGATCTTGGCCTTGGTCGCGTCGTCGAACAATTCGGCATAGACCGAATTCCATGCACCGTCGCGATAGGTGTAGAGCTTGGTGCCGGTAGTCGGCATCAGCCACAGCTTCGACAGATCGGCGCGCGCCGGCAGGCGGCTTGCCACCTGCTTCTGGAACTGCGGCCAGTCGCCGCCCGAGATCACCGCGACGTGCGCCACGCCGAGCAGATCGGCGAGCGCTTCGCCCATCGGTTCCTGCAGGGGCTGCTTGCTCTCGGCCAGCGTTCCGTCGAGGTCGAAGGCAACCAGTTGTTTCATGCAGCAACTCCAATGCGGGGAAAGATAATCGTATCGATCGCGTGCGCGACGCCGTCCGCGTCATTGCCGCTCGTAACCTCATGGGCAATAGACTTAACCGGATCGGGCGCATTGCCCATCGCAATTGCGAGGCCGGCGCGTTCCAACATCGGGACATCATTATATTGATCGCCCAGCACCGCGACCGCATCGAGCGGCTGGTCGAAGGTCTTGGCAAGCGCGATCAGCCCGTCACCCTTGTTCGCCGCCAGCGCAGTGACGTCGAGATAATAGACCTGGCTCTGCACGATCGTCGCATCCGCGCCGTGCGCCGCCTTGCAGCGCTCGGCGAGGGTCGCGAGCATCGCATGATCGTCGCTGACGAAGGTGATCTTGTCGGCATGGTCGAGCAGATCGGCGAAGTCGCTGGTGACGATCGGGTCCTGGTTGGACGCACGCCGTTCGCTGTCGACATGCGCGCCGATATCGCTCGAGGCATACCAGCGGTCGTCGGCAAAGACCCAGACGTCGACCGAACTGTCGGCGGCGATGTCCATCACGCCGCGGGTCACCGCTTCGTGGACGATATGATGTTCGGCAATGCTGCCGTCGCGGCGGAAGATGATGCCGCCGTTGAACGCCGCCATCGGCGCGTCGATCGCCAGCGTCTCGGCGATCGGCATGATGCCCGACATCGGCCGCGCGCTGATCACGGTAAAGCCGATCCCCGCCGCCTCGAGCCGGCGCACCGCGTCGGTCGTGGCCGGGGTAAGCTGCTTCTGCTTGTCGACCAGCGTACCGTCGATGTCGGAAACGACCAGACGGATGGCGCTCACTGCGGCATCTCGACATGGCCACCAAAGCCGAAGCGCATCGCGGACAGGACCTTGTCGCCATAGGTATGTTCGACACGGCTGCGATAGCGCGCGAACAGCGAGGCAGTGAGCACGTTGGCCGGCACCTTCGCCTCCATCGCCGCGTCGATCGTCCACTGGCCCTCGCCCGAATCGGCGACGCTGCCTGAAAAGCTTTCCAGCTTCTCGTCCTTGGCGAGTGCGATCGCGGTGAGATCGAGCAGCCACGACGAGATGACGCTGCCGCGCCGCCAGACCTCGGCGATGTCGGTCATGTTGAGGTCGAAGCGCTCGTCCTCGGGCAATTTGTCGCTGTTCTTCGACTTCAGGATGTCGAAGCCTTCGGCGTAGGCCTGCATCAGACCATATTCGATGCCGTTGTGGATCATCTTGACGAAATGGCCGGCGCCGGCGGGACCGGCGTGGATATAGCCCTTTTCGGCGCGCTGGTCGACCACTTCGGCGACGCGGCCGGGGGTGCGCGGGATGGTGCCGAGCCCCGGCGCAAGCGCGTCGAAGATCGGATCGAGCAGGTTCACCGTTTCGGTGTCGCCGCCGATCATCATGCAATAGCCGCGCTCCAGACCCCAGACCCCGCCCGAGGTGCCGACGTCGACATAATGGACGCCCTTTTCGGCGAGCGCCTTGGCGCGGCGGATATCGTCCTTGTAGAAGGTGTTGCCGCCATCAATGACGATGTCGCCATTTTGCGCGCTCTCGCCGATCGCGGCGATCGTATCCTCGGTCGGGCCGCCGGCGGGGAGCATCACCCACCAGATCGCCGGGCTGCCGAGCTTCGCGCGTACGTCGTCGAGCGAATTGGCCGCCTCGGCGCCGTCCTTGGCGAGGGCCTGCACCGCCTCGGTGCTACGGTCGTAGGCGACGACCTCATGCCCCGCCTGCATCAGCCGGCGCGCGATATTGCCACCCATGCGGCCGAGGCCGATCAGTCCGATCTTCATGCTTGCTGTCCTGCCGATTGTGATGATGAGCGTTAAACGGGGCGGCGGCGCTGGGGTTGCGACAGGTCGCAAGACGCTGCGTTTCGCCGAAGGTCATTGAACGTCACAGGTATACCGCGGCGGGCGCCGGTTCTGGCTCCATGCCCTGCCGTCATGCCGGACCTGTTCCGGCATCCCGCTTCTTCCCGGCGCCGCGGTGAGCGGCAACAGCGGGACCCCGGCGCAAGGCCGGGGTGACGGATGATCGCGGCGGTCGCCCCGCCCTGGATCAGGACGGGGCGGCGCGTCATGCCGTTGCCGGCTGCTTGGCGGCGATCGAACCCAGGAGGTCGTCGAACGCCTTGGCGAACGATGCGACGCCCTGTTCGACCAGCGTGGCGGTCACGTCGGTCAGGTCGAGACCGAGCCGTTCCGCCTCGGCGAGGACGCGGCGCGCATCCTCGACATCCTCGGTCAGCGTCGCACCGACGGTGCCGCGCTCGCGGAAGGCGTCCATCGTCGCCGGCGGCATCGTATTGACCGTGTCGCGGCCGATCAGCGTGTCGACGTAGAGCGTATCGCGATACGCCTTGTCCTTCACCCCGGTCGACGCCCACAGCAGCCGCTGCGGCTGCGCACCCTTGGCGGCAAGCGCCTGCCAGCGGTCCGATTTTTCGAAGTCGAGGAACCATTGATACGCCATCTTGGCATTGGCGATCGCGACCTTGCCGCGCAGGCCCTTCAGCGTCTCCGCCTCGGGGTCGTTCTCGGCGACGCGGCTGTCGATCTCCTTGTCGATCACCGCATCGATGCGGCTGACGAAGAAGCTGGCGACGCTGGCGATCTTGTCGATCGGCTGCCCCTGCCGCACCCGCTCCTCGAGGCCGGCGGCATAGGCCTCGGCGACGCGGATATAGGCGTCGAGCGCGAACAGCAGCGTCACGTTGACGTTGATGCCCTTGGCGATCGTCGCGCTGATCGCCGGTCCGCCGGCGAGCGTCCCGGGGATCTTGATCATCAGATTGGCGCGGTCGACCGCATGCCACAGCTTCTCGGCCTCGGCGATCGTCGCATCGGTGTCGTCCGCGATATAGGGCGACACTTCGAGGCTGACGTAACCGTCCTTCGCGTCGAGCCGGTCGTAGACGGGCTTCAACGTTTCCGCCGCGGCCTTGATGTCCTGGATCGCGAGATGCTCGTAGCGGTCGATCGTCGCCGCGCCGGGATTCTCCTTGTCGAAGGCGGCGAGCGTCGCGTCATATGCGTCGCCGTGCCCCATCGCCTTTTCGAAGATCGACGGGTTGGAGGTGACGCCGGTCAGGCTGTCCTCCGTGACCAGCTTGTCGAGGCCGCCGGCCTCGAGGAACTTGCGATCGACGAAATCGAGCCAGACCGCGGTGCCCGCGGCGCTCAGGTCGTTGAGCTTACCCATTGTTGGTCTCCAACATCTCGCGCGCCACCTTGACGACATTGTCGAGGGTGAAGCCGTATTTGTCCTGCAGCTTCGATATGGGGGCGGAGGCACCGAACGTCGACATGGTGATCGTGCGGCCCTTCAACCCGACATAGCGATGCCAGCCCATCTCGCCCGCCTGCTCGACCGCGAGCCGCGACGGCACCGACGAGGGCAGCACGCTTTCCTTATACTCTTCCGATTGCAGTTCGTAGCGATACCAGCTGGGCATCGACACGACGCGGCTCTTCACCCCGTCGGCGAGCAGCTTCTCGTGCGCGTTGACGACCAACGCCAGTTCGCTGCCGGTGGCGATCAGGATCACGTCGGGCGTGCCGTCGCAATCAGCGAGGACATAACCGCCCTTCAGCGTTCCCTCGGCCGGCGCATATTTGCTGCGGTCGAGCGTCGGCAGCGCCTGACGCGAGAAGATCAGCGCGGTCGGACGGCTCGCATCCTCCAGCGCCGCGCGCCATGCGTAAGCGACCTCGTTGGCGTCGCCCGGGCGGATCGTGTCGAGCCCCGGGATCGCCCGCAGCGTCGCGAGATGCTCGATCGGCTGGTGGGTCGGGCCATCCTCGCCCACGCCGATCGAATCGTGCGTGAACACCCAGATGCTGGCGAGCTCCATGATCGCCGACAGGCGGATCGGTGCGCGCATGTAATCGGCGAAGACCAGGAAGGTCGAACCGTAGCTGCGCAGGTGCGACAGCGTCATGCCGTTGACGACGCCGCCCATGCCGTGTTCGCGGACGCCGAAGTGGAAGTTCTGGCCGCCGTAATTGCCGGGCTCGAACGACGCCGCGCCCTTGATGTCGGTCTTGGTCGACGGCGACAGATCGGCGGAGCCGCCGATCAGCCACGGCACGCGCTTGGCGAGCGCGTTGAGCACCTTGCCGCCGGAATCACGGCTGGCGAGACCCTTTTCGTCCGCGGGGAATTCCGGAATGTCGGCGTCCCAGCCCTCGGGCAGCTTGTCCCGGAGCATCAGCTTCAGCTCGCCGGCGAGTTCCGGATAAGCCTCGCCGTATTTGGCGAAATTCGCCTCCCAATCTTCGCGCAACTTGGTGCTGCGGTCGGTGAGTGCGCCCTTGAAATGTTCGGCGACGCCCTCGGGGACGTAGAAATCCTTGTCCTCGGGCCAGCCATACGCCTTCTTGGTGGCGCGGACATTGTCCTCGCCGAGCGGCTCGCCGTGCGCCTTTTCGCTGCCCGCCTTGGGGCTGCCCCAGCCGATCACCGAATGGACGACGATGAAGGTCGGGCGGTCGCTGGTCGCCTTGAACGTCTCGATCGCCTTGGCGAACGCCTTGGTGTCGTTGGCGTCGTCGAGGTGGATGACGTTCCAGCCATAGGCCTGGAAACGTAGGCCGACATCCTCATCGAAAGCCAGCTCGGTGCCGCCCTCGATCGAAATGTGGTTGCTGTCGTAGATCCAGCAGAGGTTGGACAGCTTGAGATGGCCCGCAAGGCTGGCGGCCTCCGCGGCGACGCCCTCCATCATGTCGCCGTCGCCGCACAGCGAATAGACGTCATGGTCGAACAGCGTGAAGTCGGGGCGATTGTAGCGCGCGGCGAGCCAGCGCTCGGCGATCGCCATGCCGACCGAATTCGAACAGCCCGCGCCGAGCGGCCCGGTCGTCGTCTCGACACCGGTGGTGTGGCGATATTCGGGGTGGCCCGGCGTACGCGACGCGAGCTGGCGGAATCCCTTGAGGTCGTCCAGCGTCAGCGCCTGACGGCCGGTCTTGTTGCCCTCCGCATCGATCTCTTCGATGCCGGCGAGGTGGATCAGCGAATAGAGCAGCATCGAGGCATGGCCGACCGACAGCACGAAGCGGTCGCGGTTGGGCCAGTCTGGCTGGGTGGGATCGTAGCGCAGGAACTGCGACCACAGGGTATAGCCGACCGGCGCGAGCGCCATCGGCGTGCCGGGGTGGCCGGAATTGGCCTTCTGCACCGCGTCCATCGACAGGGTGCGGATCGTATCGATCGTGAGGCGTTCCAGCGAACCGTCTTCGTGGATCGCGGTGTTGGTATCGGTCATGGGATTAAAGGCCCTCGCTCTTACCCTGCGTCGAACGCCTGCACGCCCGATCTGTTGCGGTTGGATCGGCCTTAGCGAGACTAATCGAGCCGTTCCAGCCGCGAAACGGTCCCATCCTGGGCAAAATAGGCCGCATCGACCTCGTCCAGAAACAGCCCGTGGCCGAGGACACCGGCAATTCCGTCGAGGCAAGCGGCTGTTTCGCGGGGATTTTGCAGGTCGAGCCGACAATCGGCAATATTGTTGCCATTGTCCGTCACATACGGCCCGTCGGGGCCCTGGCGCAGCACCGCGCCCTCCCCCAGCCGCGCCAGCAGCGAGGCGCGCGCGAACGGCAGGATTTCGACCGGCACCGGCGCCTTGGCGCCGATCGCCGCGACCCGCTTGGCGCCATCGGCGATGACGACCATCCGGTCGGATGCGGCGGCGACCACCTTCTCGCGCAGCATCGCGCCACCGCCACCCTTGATCGCGAAAAAGCGGGGGTCGATCTCATCCGCGCCGTCGATCGTCAGGTCGAGCCGCGGTACGTCGGCGAAATCGAGCATGACGATTCCGACCCGCTGCGCGAGTGCCTCACTGGCGCGCGACGTGGCGACCGCGCGGATGCGCAGCCCCGTCGCGACGCGCGCGCCGATCGCCGCGATGGCATGCGCGGCGGTCGATCCGGTGCCCAGTCCGACCAGCATGCCGTCCTGCACTTCCTGTGCGGCGGCGGCACCGGCGCGCGCCTTTTCCGTGTCAGCGTCCATGTCGGCTCCTTCCCACACTGCGACAAATTGCGACATTAATAACATGGGTGTCGGGTTGCATTTGCGCCACGATCCCCGCCAATGGGCCAGCAAGAGCAACCAATCGCCATGGCCACGCATTGTCGCGCCGGTCACGGCTGCGCGAGTCGAGACACGAGCCGGGTGACATACTTGACCACATTATCCTTTCGGGGCCGCCGGCTAGGTGCCGGCGCCGCTACTGCCGTGGTCCTGCTGACCCTTGCCGCCTGCGGCGGCGGCGGCGAGTCGCAGTCGAAGGGCAAGGGCGGCGCGGGCGGTCCCAACAAGGGGCCGACGACGGTCGGCTATGTCGTCGTCCAGCCGACCGACGCGGCAATGGTCACCGAACTCGCCGCGCGCACCAACGCCTATGAAAGCTCGGACGTGCGGCCGCAGGTCAACGGCATCATCCGTCGCCGCTTCTTCACCGAAGGCTCGCTGGTGAAGCGCGGCCAGCCGCTCTACGAGATCGACCCGCGCCTGTATCGCGCCGCGGTCAACGAGGCGCAGGCCAATCTGCAGAGCGCGCGCGCCAATCAGGAGGCGCAGCGGGTGCAGGCCGAGCGATACAAGCCGCTCGCCGCGATCCAGGCGGTCTCGCAGCAGGAATATACCAACGCCGTCGCCACCGCGCGGCAGGCGACCGCCTCGGTCGCGCAGACCGGCGCGGCGCTCGAAACGGCGCGGATCAACCTCAAATTCACCACCGTCCCCGCGCCGATCACCGGGCGGATCGGCCGCTCACTGTTCACCGTCGGCGCGCTCGTCTCGGCGAGCCAGACCGACCCGCTGGCGCAGATCCAGCGGCTCGACCCGATGTTCGTCGACATCCAGCAATCCGCCGCCGACATGCTCGCGCTGCGCCGCAGCCTGGCGCAGAACGGCGTGGTGCCGACGCGCGCGGTGGTGCGGCTCAAGCTGGAAGACGGCAGCGATTACGGCCAGACCGGCAGCGTCGAATTCTCCGAAGCGCTCGTGAACACCGAAACCGGCACGGTGACGCTGCGCGCCAGCATCCCCAATCCGCAGGGGCTGCTGCTGCCCGGCATGTTCGTGCGCGCCCGCTTCGCACAGTCGATCAACCAGCGCGCCTTCCTGGTGCCGCAGGAAGCGCTGACCCGCGATGCCAAGGGCGCCGCGACGGTGATGCTGGTCGGACCGAACGGCAAGACGGTGCAGAAGCCGGTCACCGCGTCGCGGACGCAGGGCCGCTATTGGGTGGTCACCTCCGGCCTCAATGCCGGCGACAAGGTCATCACGCAGGGGCTCAACAACCTGCGCCCCAATGCGCAGGTCAAGGCGGTGCCCGCGAACAGCCCGCAGGTGGTCAAACCGCCGCAGCAGGGCAAGGACGGCGAACAGGGTAACGCCCAAAGCAAGGCGGGCTGAGCCTGTGATCAGCCGTATCTTCATCGATCGCCCGATCTTCGCCTGGGTGCTGGCGATCATCGTCATGCTCGCCGGCGTCGGCTCGATCCTCAGCCTGCCGATCGCGCAATATCCCGACGTCGCGCCGCCGCAGGTGTCGATCCGCGCGACTTTCCCGGGCGCCAACGCGCAGACGCTGCAGAATTCGGTGACGCAGATCATCGAGCAGCAGCTGACCGGCATCGACGGCCTGCTCTATTTCAGCTCGTCCTCGTCGAGCCGCGGCCAGGTGACGATCACCGCCACGTTCGAAAAGGGTACCGATCCCGACATCGCGCAGGTGCAGGTGCAGAACCAGGTGCAGCAGGGCGTCGCGCGCCTGCCGCAACAGGTGCAGCAGCAGGGCCTCGTCGTCCGCAAGTCGAACCCGGACAATCTGCTGATCGTCGGCGTCTATGACGAGACCGACCAGCGCACCAACATGGACGTGTCGGACTATCTCGTCTCCAACCTCCAGGACCCGCTCGGCCGCGTTCATGGCGTCGGCGACGTCAACGTCTTTGGCTCGCAATATGCGATGCGCATCTGGCTCGATCCGTCGCGGCTCGCCAGTTACTCGCTGATCCCCGGCGACATCAGCACCGCGATCCAGAACCAGAACACCGAAGTCGCGGCGGGCGAGGTCGGCGGCCTGCCCTCCGCCTCCGATCAGATGCTCAACGCGACCGTCACCGCCCAGTCGCGCCTCCAGACCCCCGAGCAATTCCGCCAGATCATCGTCAAGACGCTCCCCTCGGGCGCCACCGTCCGCCTGTCGGACGTCGCGCGGATCGAACTCGGCGCGGAAAGCTATGCCTCGGTCAGCCGCATCAACCGCCATCCCGGCGCCGGCATCGCGGTGCTGCTCGCCCCCGGCGCCGACGCGCTGGAGACGGCCGAGCTGGTCAAGGCGGAGGTCGCGCGCGTCGCCAAGACCTTCCCGCCCGGCCTCAAGGTCGCTTATGCCAACGACACCACCGCGTTCATCGAACTGTCGATCGAAGAGGTGGTCAAGACGCTGATCGAGGCGGTAATCCTCGTCGTCATCGTCATGTTCGTCTTCCTCCAGAGCTGGCGCGCGACGCTGATCCCGACGATCGCGGTGCCGGTGGTGCTGCTGGGGACGTTCGCGGTGTTCCACCTCGCCGGCTTCTCGATCAACACGCTGACCTTGTTCGGGCTCGTCCTCGCCATCGGCCTGCTCGTCGACGACGCGATCGTCGTCGTCGAGAACGTCGAGCGGCTCATGGAGGAGAATCCCGACATGACGCCGCGGGAGGCGACGATAGAGTCGATGAACGAGATCACCGTCGCGCTGATCGCGATCGCGCTCGTCCTGTCGGCGGTGTTCCTGCCGATGGCGTTCTTCGGCGGCTCGACCGGCGTGATCTATCGCCAATTCTCGCTGACCATCGTCGCGGCGATGGTGCTGTCTGTGCTCGTCGCGCTGATCCTGTCGCCGGCGCTCACCGCCTCGCTGCTCAAGCAGAAATCGCAGGAGGCCGAGGAGGCGCAGGGCTTCAAGCGCCGCTTCCCGCGGGTCGCCGGCTGGGGGACCAAGGCATCGACCTGGTTCAACACCAATTTCGAACGCGGCGTTGAGCGCTACACCAATGCGGTGCGCGCGGTGGTCGATCGCAAATGGCTGTTCCTGCTGATCTATCTCGGGCTCGTCGCGCTGCTGGCGATCCTGTTCCTGCGCCTGCCCACCGGCTTCCTGCCGACCGAGGACCAGGGGTCGGCGATCGTCCAGTTCCGCCTGCCCGCCGGCGCCACCCAGGCGCGGACGATCGAGGTGCAGAAGCAGGTCGAGAATTACTTCATCCAGAACGAAGGCAAGAATTCGTCGGTGCTGTTCACCGTCGCCGGCGGCGGCGGTGGCGGCGCGAGCGGGCAGAACACCGGCCAGGGCTTCCTCAACTTCGTCGACTGGTCGGAACGCAAGGGCAAGGAGAACACCGCCGACGCGATCACCGGTCGCGCCTCCGCCGCCTTCCGCGGCCTGCGCGACGCACAGGTGTTCGCATTGGTGCCGCCCGCGGTCCGCGGCCTCGGCCAGTCCGACGGCTTCACAATGGAGTTGCAGAACACCGGCGGCCTGTCGCAGGACCAGTTCAATGCCGCGCGCGACAAATTGCTCGCGATGGCCAATGCCGATTCGATGCTCGCCTCGGTGCGCCTCACCGAATTGCCCGACATCGCGACGCTGCGCGTCGACATGGACCAGCAGAAGCTGTCCGCGCTCGGCCTGACGCAGAGCAACGCCAACGGCACGCTCACCACCGCCTGGGGCGGCCAATACGTCAACGATTTCATCGATCGCGGTCGCGTCAAGCGCGTCTACGTGCAGGGCGATGCGCAATATCGCGCGTCGCCGGAAGATCTGAAGCAATGGTTCGTGCGCGGGTCGAACGGGCAGATGGTGCCCTTCTCGTCCTTCGCGAGCACCGGCTGGGCGACCGCACCGACGACGCTGTCGCGGTTCAACGGCATCTCCTCCTATGAATTCCAGGGCTCGGCCGCGGCCGGCAAGAGCTCGGGCGACGCGATGACGCGGATGGCCGAGCTGGCGGCGCAGATCCCCGGCACCTCGGTGAGCTGGGCCGGCCTGTCCTATCAGGAGCGGCTGTCCTCCGGTCAAGCGCCGCTGCTTTACGGCCTGTCGATCCTCGTCGTCTTCCTGTGCCTCGCGGCGCTGTACGAAAGCTGGTCGATCCCGTTCGCGGTGCTGCTCATCATCCCGCTGGGGCTGATCGGCGCGATCGCCTTCGTCACGCTGCGCGGGCTGACCAACGACGTCTATCTGCAGATAGGCCTGCTGACGACGATGGGTCTTGCCGCCAAGAATGCGATCCTGATGATCGAATTCGCCGAACAGGCGGAGCGCAAGGGCGCGCGCGTCTTCGACGCCGCGCTGGAGGCCGCCAAGATCCGTCTGCGGCCGATCCTGATGACCAGCTTCGCCTTCATCTTCGGCGTGCTGCCGCTGGCGATCTCGACCGGTGCCGGCGCGAACAGCCGCATCGCGATCGGCACCGCGGTGATCGGCGGCATGCTGTCGGCCACCTTCCTCGCGATCTTCTACATTCCGTTGTTCTTCGTGCTCGTCCGTCGCGGCGTCCGCGACGGGATCGCCAAGCTGCGCGGTCGCCCGACCGGCCATCAGGGCGGCAAGGACAATAAGGAGCCGCCCGCGCCGCCGATGCCGCCCGCCGCCGAGCCGGAGCCCGCCCGATGACCCGTTCGATTCTCGCCCTGGCGCTCGCGGCGAGCGCGCTGTCGGCCTGTTCGATGGAGCCGAAATACGTCCGCTCGGAAACGCCGGTGCCGACGTCGTGGCCGGTCGGCGACGCCTATCTGCGCCAGAGCGAAGCGGCGCTGCCCGCCTTCACCTATCGCGACATCTTCAAGGATCGCCGGCTTCAGACGCTGATCGACCAGGCGCTGGTCAACAACCGCGACCTGCGCGTCGCCGCCGCCAACATCACTGCGGCGCGCGCGCAATATCGCATCCAGCGTGCCGACCTGTTCCCCGCGGTCGACGCCTCGGGCCGCTACACCTATTCGGGTGGCGGCAACGGCGCGCGCAGCACCGCGAGCAGCGGCAGCACCGGCAATACGGGCACCGGCAATACCGGGACGGGCAACACCGGCACGGGCAATACGGGGACCGGCACGGGCGTCGGCACCGGCAACGGCTCGACCGGCACGATCACCACCACCGGCAACGGCAACAGCGCCTTCTCCGCGCAGCTCGGCGTCACCGCCTTTGAACTCGACCTGTTCGGCCGCATCCGGTCGCTGTCGCGCGCCGCGCTCGACCGCTATTTCGCCACCGAGGCGGCGGCGCGTGCCACCCGCCTGACGCTGGTCGGCGACATCGCCGATGCGTGGCTGACCTATGCCGCCGACCGCAGCCTGCTCAAGGTCGCGCAGGACACCGCCACCAGTGCGCAGGTCAGCGTCCGCCTCACCCGCGCCCGGCTCGAAGGCGGGGTCAGCGCGCGCACCGACCTGCGCCAGGCCGAACAAATCCTCGAAACCGCCAACGCCGATCTCGCCGAACAGAAGACGCTGGTGGCGCAGGACGTCAATGCGCTGCAATTGCTGGTCGGCGCGCCGGTCGATCCGACGCTGCTCCCCGTCTCGATCGACGAGGCGCAGGCGACGATCGCGACGTTGCCCGCGGGCATCGACAGCGGCGTGCTGCTGCGCCGCCCCGACGTCGTCCAGTCCGAATATCAGCTCCGCGCCTACAATGCAGAGATCGGCGCGGCGCGCGCCGCGTTGTTCCCGCGCATCTCGCTGACCGGGCTCGTCGGCTTCGCCAGCACCGCGCTGTCGTCGCTGTTCGCCGGCGGCGCGTTCAATTACTCCGTCGCGCCCTCGGTCAGCTATCCGATCTTCCAGGCCGGTGCCGGCCGGGCCAACGTCCGCTATACCGAGGCGCAGCGCGACGCCGCGCTCGCCACCTACGAGAAGACGATCCAGACCGCGTTCCAGGAAACCGCGGATGCCCTCGCACGGCAGGGCACGATCGCCGACCAGCTGCGCGCGCAGACCAATTTCCAGGCGGCGGCGGCGGATACGCTGCAACTCGTCAACGCGCGCTATCAGGGCGGGATCGACACCTTCCTGTCGAGCCTCGACGCGCAGCGTTCGTTCTACACCGCGCAGCGCACGCTGATCACCACGACGCTGACCGGCGCGAGCAATCGCGTCACGCTGTACCGCGTGCTCGGCGGCGATTCGACGCTGGAGGCGACGCCGCAGGGCCCGCAACCGGTGACGCCCAACGGAACGCCACGCGACGGTTGACGCTTATGCGTGATATCCCCGATGGTTAGCATCCATCAGGGCAGGAACCGCACGCATGAGCCACACGATCCGCCGCTTCCGCCCGACCGACGATGCGGCGATGCTCGCCTTCGCCGCGAGCCTGCCCGAACATGATCTGCTGTTCCTCGGCCGCGACCTGCGCCACGAGCGCGTTATCGAGGCGTGGCAGCAGGCGATCGGCGAAGGCTGGATCGACAGCCTCGTTGCGGAGGACGGCGGCCGCATCGTCGCCACCGGCGCGCTGGTCCGCGATCCGCTCGGCTGGAGCGGCCATGTCGGCGAGATCCGCCTGCTCGTCGCCACCGATCGTCGCGGCGCGGGGCTCGGCGGCGATCTGCTCGAGGCCCTGCTCGCGATCGCCCGCGCGCATGGCCTCGCCAAGCTCAGCGCGACGATGACGCCCGATCAGGCCGGCTCGATCGCCTTGTTCGAGGGGCTCGGCTTCCGCCGCGAGGCGCTGCTCGCCGGCCACGTCCGCGCCCGCGACGGCGTCGCCCACGACCTGCTGATCCTAGCCCGCCCGATCCCTACCGGCTGAGGTCGCGACGGGTCAGTCCGGGATAAGGTTTGGCCGATCAAATAAGCGCATCGGCATCCAAGCTCACTCCGTCATCCCGGAGCGAATCAAAGTCTCTGCGAAAGTCGGTGCGCTCACCCCAGCATTGTACCCCGGCGAAGGCCGGGGTGACTAATCCAATAAGGACACGGCCCGAACCTCGCTGATGTCGCCGCATCCGTGCTACGACGATCAGCGAGGCGCGCCCCCGTCCGCTCAGCCCGCCTTGTCGTCCCCCGACCGCGCCGGCGACACCGCATCGCGACCGAACTGCATGATCAGCTCGCCCATCTCGCGCGCCTGGTTCATCGCGCGCTGGCCCTGTTCGCGCAGGTACTCGCCCTGGATGCGCATCACTTCGCTGAGGTCTTTCGCCTGCGCTGCCTCGCGCATCGCTTCGAACGCCTGACGCGAATTCTGCTCGGCCTGTTCGATGATCTTCAGGCCGATCGTCGCGCCGTTGTCGGCCGCCTTCTGGCCGGAGGCACGCATCGCCTCGCCGGCGCGACGGGCGGGATCGAGCACATGGTCCGAAAAGCCCGCGCGCGCCCGCTCGGCGGCATCGCGCATCGCATCCGCAGCGCCCTGACCCGCATCCGCGCCCGCGCCGTTGCCGGCACCACCGAAATCCTCGGCCATCATCGCTCTCCTCTCATCTTGGGACGCCGTATCGGCGGTCCGCTTGGTTACCACGCCCTCAACGTGTGATAGATGGCTTGGCTCCGGCAGCGTGACGAAGCAGCCGTTGCGTCGCGTTCGCGCGCCGGTAGAAGGCCCGTTGCATGTCGAAGATCGAAAACCCGATGCCGCCCCGCATTCGCGGCGAACTGCTCCACCGTGCGATCGGACTCGGTGAGGAACTGATCCGCCTGTCGGACGACCTCGGTCATACCGTCGCGGGTCTGCACATCTGTCAGGGCGTCGAGATGATGCGCGAGGAGGCGGAGCGGCTGCTCGGCTCCGCCTGATCCCCGTTCACGCCGCGGCGATGCAGCGCAGCGCGAAGACGACCCCCTCGTCGGTCAGCGCCACCGCCGCGGTATCGCGCGGCTCCATCGCCTCCCACCGGATCAGCCCACGCGCCTGCATCACCTGCAGCCAGCGCCGCCCGACCGCACCGCGTATCCCCGCCTCGGCGAGCAGCGGGCCGCTGGCCATCGTCCTATCCTCTTCGTAAGCGACGAACAGGATCAGCAGGATGTCCCAGCCGGGTTCGCCGAACAGCTCGGCATGGCTGCCCGCCGCGGCATCGCGGCTACGCCGCTGCGCGAGCAGCGCGCGGGCGCGGTCGGCGTCGTCGGGCTCCTCGGGACCGACGAAGGTCGAGGCGACGATCTCGCCCCGCCCCTGCGCCGCGGCGAAGCGGACGCGGGCGATCGCGGCGACGAGGCGCTCGTGGTTCTCGCGATCGCGCTCGGGCCAGCGCAGCAACCGGATATCGGCGTTCATGAGTGTTCGTAATCCGGTCTGCGGAGGGGCGACCAGTCGCGGTCGCTCCCGAAACGGGCCAGGCGGTGGCGATGGCGCAACGCACCGATCGCCAGCAGCACCAGCATGGGATAGGCGATTTTGGCGCTCGCCCCGGCGTACATCCACGGCACCAGATGAGGGTCGAGCGCCTTCACGCCGTGGATCGCGATTGTGATCAGGTGCAGCGCGGCGACGTACAGCGGCCAGAACCGGTCCGCCCGCACCGCGATCCACACCAGCCCGAGCAGCACCGCGCAATCGACCGTCAGGATCATCAGATGCACCGAATGATAACTGACGTGCGGCTGGAACGGCAGCACGAAGGTCGTCGCCGCCCCGGCGAGGAACACCGCCGCGGTCCACCGCTCGGGCGCACCCCCTGCCGCCAGGGCATAAGCGCACGCACCGAGCAGGACGATGTTGAAGAGGATGACGTGTGTCATGACTTGACCGGCCAAAGGAGCAATCTGGTGGTCAAGCCATGACACCTAGGCGGCGACGCGCAGGTGACTGCCGTCGACGCCCGTCGGGACGAAATCGGGCTTCGGCTGTTCGTCGCCGAAACTCGTTTCATACCCGATCTGGCGGCCCACCTTCTCGATGACGCGGTGACCGGCGACGGTGTGACCGCGCGCCGTACCGATCGCGAGGATGGCTTGACTGAGGGTTTCGAAAGCCTGCTGCCCGGCGATCGCCGGCAGTTTGGCGGCGGCACGTGCCCGCGGCAGCGCGGCGAGCAGCTCGCCGCCGGTGGCGAAGGCTTCGTCGAGCTGCGTCTCGAGCCGCCACAGCAAGGTGGCGACGGCGTCGGCGGCAACCTGGGAATCGGCATAATGAGCGTTCGCGTAAGACATTGGCCACCCCGTTCACCCCCGTGGGGGTGCTTTCGCTGAAGATCAGAAAAGGCGGCGGGCGATCGTCTCGATGATGCCGGTGAGGACCTGGAGGCCGGTCATCAGCATGCCGAACCCGATGGCGAGGCTGATGGCGATGGCCGGTATCCAGATCAACCGGCCTCCGACCGACAGGTCGTTGCCCCGCTGTCCCTTCCGCCGGAAGGGCAGCCGTATTTCCGGGAAGCTGTGCCTGGAAGGCGGCTCCCCGGAAACCCCCGGTGCCCTGACGATCGTGTCGTCCGGCACCACCGGCAATGGCAGGTCGATCGCCGGATCGACTAGCCGTGCAGAATGACCCCCCATTTTATCGGGGGTGGTTTCCGGCGCCGAAACGGCGGGATTCTGCGGAATCCGGACGTCGGATGCGGCCGGCGCCGCCGCCTCTTCGTGTGCGGCGAGGCGCAATGCGGCGTCGCGACGGTTGCGCGCGCCGAGCACCTTCACCGCCTCGGTCAGGTATTTGTCGACGGTGCTCTTCTCGATGCCGAGTTCGTCGGCGATCTCCTTCGACCCCTTGAGCTCGCGCACGCCGCGCAGGCATTCGCGGTGGCGCCGCGACAGGCGGTCGAAAGGGGCTGGGTCGGTCACCTGCCCTCTGTCCCGCGGGACGGCGGGCATGGCAAGCGCTTCACGATCGACACCGGTGGTTTCGCCGGGGTCGGCAAGCGGTCTGTCGTCGCGGTCGATCGGCATGGGGTGCGCTATTGCCAAGATCGTCGTTTCACAGGTTGCGGGGAAAACGGCCCTCTATTGCCCATCGCGCGCCGCCGCCAGCATCGTGCCGGCGACGACGCGGGCGATGGTCAGCCGTGCGCGGGCTTGCCGGGCTTCTTGTGCGCGCCCTTGCCGCTGTTGGCCTTCTTGCCGCGGCGCGTCGCGACCGGCGGCTTGTCGCCGCGCAGCAGCGGCAGTGCGATCGCGGCGGCAGCGCCGGCGAGGATCGTCCCGCCGATCGCCAGCCACGCACCGGTACCGAGGCCGCCGGGCTGCCGCTTGGGGGATTTCTTCGGCTTCGGCGGCGTCTTGGCCTCGTCGTGATGGACCGGACCGGCGTGCTTCATGGCGGAACTCGGGATATGGGACATGGATGATCCTTTCTGGCCGGTCCAACCCCATGTACCCGCGCAATGTTCCGCCTGCGCAACGCCTTGCGCGGCGCTTGGGCTGATCCGGATCGGCATGCCACCAAAATCCTCCGCCGCCAGGCGGAGGATTTCGTGGAAACTGAATGCCAGTCGCGCCTAGCCGTCGCCGCCCTTCCACCGCCGCATCGCGCGCTCGTAGGCATCCGCCGCCGTTTGCCTCGCCTCGTCCAGCCGCGCGCGTTCGTCCTCCTGCTCGCGCTCCATCGTCCGTCGCCGTCGGGCGAGTTCCGCCTCCTCGGCGCGCAGCGCCCGCGCCTCGCTGCGATGCCGCGCCTCCGCCTCCGACAGCGCCCGGTCCGCGGCATCGAGCGCGCGGCGATCAGGTTTCGGAACCGGCTTCGGTGCCGGCTTGGGCTTGGGCCTGGGTGCGGGTGCATCCGCCGCGTCGTCGGTCTGCCGGCGCGGCGTCTTCGCCGGCGTGTCCGGCAGCGCCGCGATCTGCTCCGCCGCGGTGCCGCGCGAGCGTTTGATCACCGTCCCGGGCTGCGCCAGCGGTTCGGCGGTGAGCGCCGGATCGGTCACCACTTCGGCGATGCCGCGTGCGAACAGGTCGCGCTCGCTCCCCCACGCCTGCAACGCCGCTTTCTGGCTCGCCGCCGCGACGTAAGCGTCGTGGAATCCGATCGGGGTACGATAGACCTTCAGCTTCGCCATACCGCCAGCCTAACCGCCCCGCCCGCCGATGGCTCCCCCTTATCCCTGCCCGAAACCCGCGAACCAGCAACACGGTTGACGCCGCGCCCCGCCGTCCCGCGTCGGTACAGCCGCGCGAGCCCCCTAGCCAAGTGCCTGCAACCGGAGCATTCCCCCCGTTCCACCGGGAGCGCATCATGGCCGCACGTCGGGCCTTCGCGGCCAAGCTCATCCTCGCCGCCGTCGCGATCGGCGTCGCCGCCGCCGCGACCGTCCCCGCGCTCCGCCCGGCCGCCGCACCGCCGGCGCATGCGCCCGCCGTGCCCGCCGCCCGCGCCATTGTCGCCGCCCCCCGGCCCCAGCCCCGGCCGATCGCGCAGCCCACCCCCAACCCGCTCATCGTCAAGCGCGTCCTCGACATCGGCCCGATCAAGTTCGGCGATTATACCTGGGACGATGCGGGCGTGCCCGCCGGCCCGCTGATCGTCACCGTCGATCTCGCCGCGCAGACGCTGTCGGTCTTCCGCGACGGCTATGAGATCGGCGCCACCGCGATCCTGTACGGTGCCGACGACAAGCCGACCCCGCTCGGCAGCTTCCCGATCCTGATGAAGGACGCGCACCACGTCTCCAGCCTCTACGGCGCGCCGATGCCCTATACGATGCGGCTGACCAACGACGGCGTCGCGGTCCACGGCACCGAAGTCGCCTGGGGCTATGCCACGCACGGCTGTATCGGCGTGCCGACCGCCTTCGCCAAATTGCTGTTCCGCGAGGCGAAGGTCGGCGACCGGGTCATCATCACCCGCGGCAAGACGCTGGCGACCGGCGAAACGCTCGTGTCTTGAGAGTCATCCGCAGGTGGGCATAGGCGCTTCCCCCATCGGACCGCCCTTGCTAAGGCCGCCGGGACATACGCTTTCGCTGAAGCGCTCTCGCGCGCCCGCGCGGCCCTCTGGCCGCCTCCCCGAGCGCCCTGGGCCAAATTGAAGGACTCACAATGACCGCCATCGGCCAGGACAGCCTGAACACCCGCACGACCCTGACGGTCGGCGACAAGAGCTACGCTTATTACAGCCTCGAAAAGGCCGCCGCCAAGTTCGGCGACATCAGCCGCCTGCCCTTCTCGATGAAGGTGCTGCTCGAGAATATGCTGCGTTTCGAGGATGGCAAGACCGTTACCGAGGCCGACGTGCAGGCGATCGTCGACTGGCAGAAGGAGCGCCGCTCGGATCGCGAGATCCAATATCGTCCGGCGCGCGTGCTGATGCAGGATTTCACCGGCGTCCCGTGCGTCGTCGATCTCGCCGCGATGCGCGATGCGATCACCAAGCTCGGCGGCGACGCCGCCAAGATCAACCCGCAGGTTCCCGTCCATCTCGTCATCGATCACTCGGTGATGGTCGACGAATTCGGCACGCCGCAGGCGTTCGAGGACAACGTCGATCTCGAGTATCAGCGCAACGGCGAGCGCTACGAATTCCTCAAGTGGGGCTCGGCCGCGCTCGACAATTTCAAGGTCGTGCCGCCGGGCACCGGCATCTGCCATCAGGTGAACCTCGAATATATCGGTCAGGCGGTCTGGTCGTCGGACAGCGTCGGCGAGCATGGCGACGGCACCGCGATCGCTTATCCCGATACGCTCGTCGGCACCGACAGCCACACGACGATGATCAACGGTCTGGGCGTGCTCGGCTGGGGCGTCGGCGGCATCGAGGCGGAAGCGGCGATGCTCGGCCAGCCGGTGTCGATGCTGATCCCCGAGGTCGTCGGCTTCAAGCTGACCGGGAGCTTGCGCGAAGGCATCACCGCGACCGATCTGGTGCTCACCGTCACGCAGATGCTGCGCGCCAAGGGCGTGGTCGGCCGGTTCGTCGAGTTCTTCGGCCCGGGCCTCGGTTCGATGACGCTCGCCGACCGTGCGACGATCGCCAACATGGCGCCCGAATATGGCGCGACCTGCGGCTTCTTCCCGATCGACGAGAAGACGATGGACTATATGCGCCTCACCGCGCGGTCCGACGAGAATGTCGCGCTGGTCGAGGCTTATGCCAAGGCGAACGGCTTCTGGCGCTTCGACGACGCCCCCGAGCCATTGTTCACCGACACGCTCGAACTCGACATGGGCACCGTGACCGCATCGCTCGCCGGCCCGAAGCGTCCGCAGGATCGCGTCAGCCTCGGCAAGGTCGACGAGGTGTTCAACGGCGATCTCTTCAAGATCTATCACAAGGAGCGTCCGGAGCGCGTCGACGTGCCCGAGCGCGGCCATGACATCGGCGACGGCGACGTCGTGATCGCGGCGATCACCAGCTGCACCAACACGTCGAACCCGTCGGTGCTCGTCGCCGCCGGCCTCGTCGCGCGCAAGGCGAACGCGCTCGGCCTCAAGCCCAAGCCCTGGGTCAAGACGTCGCTCGCCCCCGGTTCGCAGGTCGTCACCGACTATCTCAACAAGGCCGGCCTGACCGCGGATCTCGACGCGATCGGCTTCAACCTCGTCGGTTACGGCTGCACCACCTGCATCGGCAATTCGGGTCCGCTCGCCGAGCCGATCTCGAAGGCGATCAACGGCAACGACATCGTCGCCGCCTCGGTGCTGTCGGGCAACCGCAACTTCGAGGGCCGCGTCTCGCCCGACGTGCGCGCCAACTTCCTCGCCTCGCCGCCGCTCGTCGTTGCCTACGCGCTGAAGGGCACGGTGACGCTCGACATGACCGAGACTCCGCTCGGCCAGGGCACCGACGGTCAGGACGTGTTCCTCAAGGACGTGTGGCCGACCAACCAGGAGATCGCCGACGTGATGGCGGCGAACATCGACGATACGATGTTCCGCTCGCGCTACGGCAACGTCTATGCCGGCGACTCCAAGTGGCAGTCGATCCAGATCACCGAATCCGACACCTATGCCTGGCCGTCGGGATCGACCTATGTCGCCAACCCGCCCTATTTCGACGGTCTCGAAATGACCCCGAAGCCGGTGACCGACATCATCGAGGCGAAGCCGCTGGCGATCCTCGGCGATTCGATCACCACCGACCACATTTCGCCGGCCGGCTCGATCAAGGCGGACAGCCCGGCGGGCAAGTGGCTGATGGAGCGGCAGGTCAGCCGCGCCGACTTCAACAGCTATGGCGCGCGTCGCGGCAACGACAACGTCATGGTCCGCGGCACCTTCGCCAACATCCGCATCAAGAACGAGATGGTGCCGGGGATCGAAGGCGGCATGACCAGGTTCGACGGCGAGGTGATGCCGATCTTCGACGCGGCGATGCGCCACAAGGAGAATGGCACCCCGCTCGTCATCGTCGCGGGCAAGGAATATGGCACCGGCTCCAGCCGTGATTGGGCGGCGAAGGGCACCAACCTGCTCGGCGTGCGCGCGGTCATCACCGAGAGCTTCGAGCGTATCCACCGTTCGAACCTCGTCGGCATGGGCGTGCTGCCGCTGCAATTCGCCGAGGGCGTGACGCGCCAGACGCTCGGCCTCGACGGATCCGAGACGTTCACGATCACCGGCGTCGCCAATCTGCGCCCGCGCCAGACCGTCGAGGTCCAGCTCACCCGCGCCGACGGCAGCACCGAGACGTTCGAGACGCGCTGCCGCATCGATACCGTCAACGAGCTGGAATATTTCCTCAACGGCGGCATCCTCCAGTACGTGCTGCGCAACCTCGCGGCATAAGCCGGGGCGCCGCCTGGGGATTTTGGCTAAATTCCTCCCCCGCCAGGGGGAGGTGGCGCCGCGAAGCGGTGACGGAGGGGGAGGTAAGCGACACGTCGGTTCCGTGTCCTCCCCCTCCGTCATGCCCCCTTGCGCGGGAGGAATTCGCTTGCGTATCGATCCCGCCCAAGCCGGAGCGGCGGCATCCGCCGACACCCGCCACGATCCGCCAAGCAGCGGCCACACCCTCGCCACATCCGACGGTATAATCACGCTTTTCCGGAGCGTTACCGCCGCATGGCCCGCCTCATTCCGTCACTCGCGCTGCTCGCGCTCGCCACCACGCCGGCGACCGCGCAGCACAGCACCACCGGCTGCACCGCCGCAACGCCGCACCGGTTGATCGTCACGGTCCGCGGCGTGCGCGCCGGCGCCGGCGACGTCCGCGTCCAGCTCTACGACGAACCCGGCTTCCTCCAGAAAGGCCGCTGGCTCGGCCGCGTCGAGGCGCCGACCAACGGCCGCCGCACGCTGGAGGTCTGTATCCCCGTCCCCCGCCCCGGCACCTACGGTGTCGCCGTCCGCCACGACGCCAATGCCAACGGCAAGTCCGACGGCGGCGACGGCGGTGCCTTCTCGCGCGATCCCGGCCTCTCGCTGCTCAAGCTCAAGCCCGCCTTCGCGCAGGTGGCGGTGCCGCTCGCCGCCGGGACGAGCCGGATCGCGGTGACAATGAACTACCGGCACGGCTTCTCGGTCGGCCCGGATCGCTGACCGGACCGGCGGCTTACCGCAGACCCAACGCCCGCCACGCCACCGCGTCGAGCTTCGCGACCAGCGCCGGATCGCGCGCGCCTTTGGCAGTGATGATCGCGCTGTCGAGGCAGGTGTCGATCGGCGACGCCGGCCGCTCCTTGGGCAGCGCGCGCAGCAGCCGCACCACCATCGCCCGCGCGTTGGCCGCATTCGCCGACACCTGCGCCATCACCTGCGCGACATCGACCGCCGCCTCGCCTTCGCGCCAGCAATCGTAATCGGTCACCATCCCGACCAGAGCATAAGGCAGCTCCGCCTCGCGCGCGAGCTTCGCCTCGGGCATCGCGGTCATGCCGATGACGTCGCATCCCCATTGCCGATAGAGGACGCTCTCCGCCCGCGACGAGAATTGCGGCCCCTCCATCGCCAGATAGGTGCCGCCGCGATCCACCCCGGCGCCGACCGCCGCGGCGGCGTAATCGCTCAACCGCGGACACACCGGATCGGCCATCGAAACGTGCGCGACGCAGCCGGTGCCGAAGAAGCTCGACGTGCGCCCCTTGGTCCGGTCGATGAACTGGTCGACGATCGTGAAGCTGCCCGGCGGCCGCGCCTCGACCAGCGACCCGACCGACGACACCGCGAGCACGTCGGTGACCCCGAGCCGCTTCAACGCATCGATATTGGCG
This sequence comes from Sphingomonas sp. M6A6_1c, assembly GCF_053345135.1. Lineage (NCBI taxonomy): Bacteria > Pseudomonadati > Pseudomonadota > Alphaproteobacteria > Sphingomonadales > Sphingomonadaceae > Sphingomonas > Sphingomonas sp. M6A6_1c. The sequence continues at coordinate 120,532 of NZ_JBKEZO010000002.1, forward strand.
CGCGCGTTGATCGCCTCCGGGCTGATCCGGTGGCCACGACCGTGCCGCGGCAGGAACGACACCGCGACCTCGCCGATCCGCCCGCTGAAGATCGCATCCGAGGGCGCGCCCCACGGCGTCGTCACCTCGACCCAGCGGCCGTCCTCGACGCCTTCGACGTCGTAGAGGCCGGAGCCGCCGATGATGCCGATATGCCAGCCCGCCATCAGCCCGCGACCGCCGCGCGCGGCCGGGCGTAGAGGAAATAGACCAGCAACCCGAAGGCGTTCCAGCCGAAGAACGCGACCTGCGTGCGCACCTGCAGGCTGGTGAACAGATACAGGCAGCCGAGGATCGCCAGCGGCGCAACGACGAAGGCGAACGGCGTGCGGAACGGCCGCCGCGCGTCGGGATCGCGCCGTCGCGACACCAGCACGCACGCCGCCACCGCGACGAAGGCGCATAGCGTCCCCGCATTGGCGAGGCTGGCGATCACGTCGAGCGGCGCCAGCCCGGCGATCACCGCGACGAACACCGCGGTCATCGCGGTGATCCGCGCCGGCACGCCGCGCTTGCTGACCCTGGCGAGCGCGGCGGGCAGGAAGCCGTCGCGCGCCATGACGAGGAAGATGCGGCTCTGCCCGTAGAGGAATGCGAGCAGCACCGTCGGCAGCGCGACCGCCGCCGCGGCGGCGACCACCGTCGCCACCTTGGGCTGGCCGAGTTCGCGCAGGATCAGCGCCAGCGGCTCGGGGCTGCTGCCGAAGCGCGTATAGCTCAGCGCGCCCACCGCCGCGGTCGCGACGATCATGTAGATTGCGGTGCACGCCAGCATCGAACCGACGATGCCGATCGCCAGGTCGCGTTCCGGGTTCTTCGCCTCTTCCGCCGCGGTCGAGATCGCGTCGAAGCCGTAGAAAGCGAAGAAGATGATCGCCGCCGCGCCCATCACGCCATATTTCACGCCCCCCGCCCCGGTCGGGCTGCCGAAGCCATAAGGCGTGAACGGATGCAGATTGGCAGCATCGAAATGCGGCAGCGCGACGCCGACGAACAGCGCCAGCGTGACGATCTTGATCAGCACCAGCACGGTATTGACCCGCGCGCTCTCGCGCGTTCCCAGCATCAGCAGCCCGGCGACCAGCGCGATGATCGCCACCGCGGGCAGATTGACGACGCCGCCCAGCCCCGGCCCGTTGGCCAGCGCCGCCGGCACCGCCACGCCCAGCCCCTTGAGGAACCCCACCGCATAGCCCGACCAGCCGACCGCGACGGTCGACACGACCAGCGAATATTCGAGGATCAGGCTCCACCCCACGACCCAGGCGATCACCTCGCCCAGCGTCGCATAGCTATAGGTATAGGCCGATCCCGAGGCGGGGATCATCGTCGCCATCTCCGCATAGCAGAGCGCCGCGCAGGCGCAGATCGCCCCCGCGACGACGAAGGCGAGGATCACCGCAGGCCCGGCGCGGTCGGCACCCACGCCGATCAGCGTCAGGATACCCGTCCCGACGATCGCGCCCACCCCCAGCGCGACCAGATGCGGCCAGCTCAGCGTCCGCGCGAGCTGCTGCTCGGGCGGCTGGGCGTGGATCGTCTTGCGACGCAATAAGCTCATGCGGTTCCCTCCCTGGATGGCGGAGGTATAAGCGGTCGCGGGATAGCTGTAAGCCCCTCCTCCCTTTTGAGGAGGGCGATCGCATAGGGACGTCAGTGTGAGTCCCTCGTGTTCCAAACCCACCACGTCGCCCCGGCCTTGCGCCGGGGTCCCGCTTCTTCGCAACGGTAGGAAGAAGCGGGATGCCGAATCAAGTCCGACATGACGGGAATGTGAGCGATGTCGCAACAACCCAACTGACCATGTGCGCTGCCATCCCCTGAAGCGGAGGGGTTTACGCGATCAGAACCGCCGCGAAATCCCGCCGGCCAGCTCGACATCCGGCGCGGCGCGGTTGAGTCCCAGCGTCGTCTGCACGTCGAACTGCCAGTCCTTCTTGGGCTTCCACGTCACCGAGGCCGCGCTCAGCCATTGCGTGCTGCGGTCGTCGGGATCCTCGTCGCGGATCACCTGCGCCTCGAGCGCCGCCGAGACCGTCTTGGCGAGCTTCACCGTCGCGCCGCCCGCGCTGCTGTAGCTCAGATGCCTCCCGGCACGCTCTTCGTTGGGCTGCGCATCCACCTCGGGCGTCGCGTCGAGATGCACCGTGTCGTTCAACCGGAAGGTGACCGGCACCAGCAACCCGCCCCCCGCGACGCGCGACCCGATCGTGCTGCCGCCGACCGGCACCGTCACATAGGGCAGCAGCGACAGCGACAGCCCGTTGCCGTCGGGATGCAGCAGCCCCGCCTTGAGCCCCAGCGAGACGTCGCCGCTCTGCCCGACCCGGTCGATCGCCCCCGTCTGCCGGTCGCGCTCGCGCTCATGGCCATACGGCGTCCAGCCGATCCGCGCCTCGATCTGGTCGGCGACGCCGACGCGCACCAGCGTGTCCGCGATCAGCACGGTATCGGTGCGACTGTCCGGCTGGCGGTCGAGCGTCCAGTCGACCACCCCCGTCTCCACAGAGACGCGGCCGGGGGCGATGACGCAGGCGGGCGTATCCAGGCCGGGGCGTTCGGGACAATAGCTCTTCTGCGCCAGCGCCGGCGCGGCGACGAAGGTCATCGCGACGGCACCCGCCGCGGCAGCGCGCCTCACGTCAGCCGCACCCAGGTCGGCGCATGATCGCTGGCCTTCTCGCGCCCGCGATACGCCTTGTCGACGCCGGCATCGACCAGCCGGTCGGCGGCCTGCGGGCTGAGCAGCAGATGGTCGATGCGGAAGCCCGCGTCGCGCTGCCACGCCCCCGCCTGATAATCCCAGAAGGTCCACACCCGCCCCGTCGGCTGCCGCGTGCGCAGCGCATCGGTCCACCCCTGCGCGAGCAAGCGGCGATAGGCGGCACGGCTTTCCGGCTGCATCAGCGCATCGGTCGCCATCGCGCGCACCGAGAAGGTATCGTCGTCATTGGGGATCACGTTGTAATCGCCCATCAGCACCGTCGGCACTTCCTCGTCGAGCAGCACCTGAGCGCGTGCCGCCAGCCGTTCCATCCAGCGCAATTTGTAGTCGAACTTCGGCCCCGGCTGCGGATTGCCGTTGGGCAGATAGATCGATGCGACGACCAGTCCGTCGACCGCGCATTCGAGATAGCGGCTGTGGTCGTCCTCGTCCTCGCCGGCCAGCCCGCGCTGCCGCTCGACCGGCACCTGCCCGCGCGCGAGCACCGCGACGCCGTTGAACCCCTTCTGGCCGTGCCACACCGCGCCGTAACCCAGCGCCTCGATATCGGCATGCGGGAAGGTGTCGTCGCTCGACTTGATTTCCTGCAGGCAGACGACGTCGGGCTGCTGTTCGGTGAGATATTCGAGCAACCGGGGCAGGCGTGCCTTGATCCCGTTGACGTTATAGGTGACGAGCTTCAACCGTCAGATCGCGAAGCTGGAGCCGCAGCCGCAACCCGACGCCGCATTGGGATTCTCCACGCGGAACGCCGCCCCGCCGAGCGATTCGACATAATCGACCTGGCACCCGCGCACGAGGTCGAGGCTGACGCTGTCGACCACCAGCCGCACGCCATCGGTTTCGGCGACGGTATCGTCGCCGTCGGGCGCCTCCGCGAAGCCGAACTTGTACTGGAACCCCGAACAGCCGCCGCCATCCACCGACAGGCGAAGGATCGCGGGCTTGTTCTGCTTGCCGGCAATCGCCGCGACACGCTTCGCCGCGGCAGGAGTGAGCAGGATCTCGGGAGACGTGGCCATCCTCGGGAGATAGGCGCGGCGGGGGCGCGGGGCAACAGGGGATGGGTGGTGGGTGTCCCCTCACTCGTCGAGCAACGCAGCGTGCCGTATCCTCCCCTTCCGTCACCGCTTCGCGGGGAGCGGGGAATACGCCCCCTATCCCATCAAAACCCGCACCCCGATCGCCAGCACCAGCGCGGGCACCGTCGTCACCACCCCGACGCGCAGGAACTGCCCGAAGGTCACATCCTCGCCCTCGCGCCGGATCGCGATCAGCCACAGGATCGTCGCCAGCGATCCGGTGATCGACAGGTTCGGCCCCAGATCCACCCCGATCAGCAGCGCATCGACCACCAGCGCCGGCGGATGTGCCGCCGCGATCGTCTGCGCCGCGATCAGCCCGGCGGGCAGATTGTTGACCAGATTGCTGCCGACCGCGAGCAGCCCGCCCGCCGCCGCCGCGGCCGCCCGCGGGTCGGTCGCCGCCGCCGCGGACAATTGCGCCGCCAGCCAGCCGATCAGCCCGGTCTCGGCGAGCGCCTGCACCATCACGAACAATCCGGCGACGAGCAGCAGCACCAGCCACGACACGCCCTTGACCAGCGGCACCAGTGACTCCCGCGCGCGCAGCTGCACCGCCAGCGCGGTGACGACGCCCGCCCCGAACGTCGGCCAGCCGAGGTCCCAGCCCAGCGCCGATGCCACCGTCAGCAGCACCGCGGTCGCGCCGATCCCGGCCAGCGCCATCCGCCCGTTGCCCGACAGCGCAACGCCCTCGCCCTGCTCCGCCGTGCCCGAGAGGTCGCTGCGGAACAGCCAGCGCAGGCCGAGATATGTGGTGACGATCGCCAGCACCGATGGCAGCGCGAATGCCGCCAGCCACGCGCCCAGCCGCGGCAGGTCGCTGGCGTAGAGCACCAGATTGGCCGGATTGGAGATCGGCAGGATGAAGCTCGCTGCATTGGCGACCAGGGCGCAGGCGAACAACATCGGCAGCGGCTTGACCTTGGCACGCTGCGCGACCGCATAGACCGCAGGAGTCAGCACCACCGCGGTCGCATCGTTCGACAGGAAGGCGGTCACCGCCACCCCGACGAGGAAGACGAGCGTGAACAGCCGCGCCGCCGACCCGTTCGCGCCCGCTGCGGCGCGCTGCGCCACCCAGTCGAACACGCCATGCGCGCGCGCCGCCTCCGACAGCAGCATCATGCCGATCAGGAACAGATAGACGTCGGTTCCCTTGAGCACCGCCGCCCACGCGCTCGCCGGCGCGATCAGCCCGAGCAGCAGCAGCAGCACCGCGCCACCCACCGCCCACACCGCCTCAGGCCAGCGGAACGGCCGGACGATCACCCCCGCGGTCGCGGCGGCGCATATCCCAACGGTCGCGATCATCGGCCCCTACCCTTTTCCACGCACACCCCGATCGAAGCCACGATCCCACCCCCGTAACCCATGTCACCCCCGCGAAGGCGAGCGACCTGCGAAGACCGGCTCGCCACACCCTCATACCGTACCCCGGCGAAGGCCGGGGCCCAGTTGGGAAGGCCATCGTAAGTCGTTACAAACCTTCGCCGAACTGGGCCCCGGCCTTCGCCGGGGTACGGTTTTGATGTGCCACATACGACTTTTGCGGAGGTTTCGGAGTCGCGAGAACCGACCTGCGTCGCTCTGCCCGATCCCAGGTTCCCGCCCCTGCGGAAATGCGGCGACGGCATCGTCGCCAAAAATACGCGCCTCACGCCGGCTTCGTCTCGGGCATCGCCAGCGCATACAGCGCCAGCCCCGCCGTCGCGATCCCCGCCAGCGTCAGGAAGCTCGCGCCATAGCCGACGCCGACGATGATCGCCCCCGCCAGCGATGCGCTCAGCGCCGCGCCCAGCCCCTGCGCGGTCGCCACCGCGCCCTGCGACACGTTGAACCGCCCGGTGCCCTTGGTCAGGTCGGCGATCACCACCGGGAACAGCGCGCCGAAGATCCCCGCGCCGACGCCGTCGAGCGCCTGCACGCCGACCAGCCACCACGGATCGTTCGACATCGTGTACAGCGCCCCGCGCGCCGCCAGCACGCCGAAAGCGATCAGGAACAGCGGCTTGCGCCCCCAGCGATCGACGTTGCGGCCGACCACGACCGCCACCGGCACCATCACCAATTGCGCCGCGACGATGCACGCCGCGGTCAGCGAGGTCGCCGAATCCTTGCCCACCGTCTTGGCGAGCAACTGGCTGACCGAGGTCAGCATCGCCGCATTGGCGAGGTGGAACAGGAAGGCGATCACCGCGAACAGCAGCAGCGGCTTGTTCTCGACCAGCACCTTCCACCCGCCCGGCTCCTCGCAGCCTTCCTCGGGCTCGCAGTCGAGCCCGCGTGCCACCGCATTGTCGATGTCGCCGTTCTTGATGCGCAGCGCCGCGAAGACGCTGGCGACGGTCAGCCCGCCCATCAGCCAGAACACCACCACCGGCCCGAACTTCCACGCCAGCGCGCCCGCCAGCGCCGCCGAGACGGCGTTGCCGGCATGGTTGAACGCCTCGTTGCGCCCGACCCGCTTGGAGAACAGCTTCGGCCCGAACAGGCCGAGCGTGATCGCGCTGATCGCCGGCGCGAACACCGCGCCCGCCACCGCCGCGATCGACTGCGTCGCCGCGACCATCGTGAAGCCGGTGACGAACGGCAGCGACACGCTGCTCAGCGTCACCAGCAGCGCGGCGATGATGACGATGCGCGGCTTGTTGCGGCTGCGGTCGATCAGCCCGCCCGCCGGCGTCTGCGACACCAGCCCGACGATCCCGGCGATGGTCAGCACCAGCCCCACCGTCGCCTCGTTCCAGCCGTGCGCCGGCCCGCGCACCGCGAGCAGGTAGATCGCCAGATACGGCCCCAGCCCGTCGCGCACGTCCGCGAGGAAGAAGTTGAGCGCATCCAACGTCCGCCCCGCGTCGGGGGCCGGCCCGGCATCGGGTGCGCAGGGCAGTGCGGAGGGGGCAAGGCTGGCCATGAACGTGCTCCACCGCGTTCGGACCGTTATGGTCCGTCTCTCCGCGTGGGCGCTTAACGTAGGTAAGTTGCGGATGATCCCGCTTCGGACTGATAAATGTTACGCAATGTTGCCGATCGCGCCTCCCGCCGCGCCAGTTCCAGCGCATAGGCCGCGGCGAGTTGCGCAAAGCAGCGTTTCAGCGTAGGGGATGCGACGCGGCCTCGCTCGGCCTCGGCTTCGCGGATTAGGCGGTGCAGGGTCTCTGGGGTCACGGAAACGGCCATGATGCGCGCGATACAAGCGCCACGTTGCGTCCGTATTGCCGCCCGCGATTGGCCCGCGTTTCCAACGGACTCGCGACTGTACTGTCCTCTGCCGCGCCCCAGTCTGGCCTAGAGCCATGCTGTCGGGGCGCCGCTTCCATTTAGGTTACCCGATGCCCTTTTCTTCGCTCCCCCCGCTTCTCGCCGAAGCGCTCGTTGCCCGTGGCTATGAAGCCCCCACCGCCGTCCAGGCGCAGGTGATCGAGCCCGAGGCCGTCGGCCGCGACCTCATCGTCTCCGCGCAGACCGGCTCGGGCAAGACCGTCGCCTTCGGCCTCGCCATGGCCGCCGAGCTGATGGCCGACGGCGCGCTGCCGCCGCCGGGCAAGCCGCTCGCGCTGATCATCGCGCCGACCCGCGAACTCGCGCTGCAGGTCAGCCGCGAGCTGATGTGGCTGTACAAGGAGGCGCATGCCCGCATCGCCACCTGCGTCGGCGGCATGGACGCCAACAAGGAGCGCCGCTCGCTCTCCCACGGCGCGCATATCGTCGTCGGCACGCCCGGCCGCCTGCGCGACCATCTCGAACGCGGCGCGCTCGACCTGTCGTCGCTGCGCGTCGCCGTCCTCGACGAGGCCGACGAGATGCTCGACATGGGCTTCCGCGAGGATCTCGAACAGATCCTCGACGCCTCGCCGACCGAGCGCCGCACGCTCATGTTCTCGGCGACGATGCCGCGGCCGATCGTCGCGCTCGCCAAGCGCTACCAGCGCGACGCGCTGCGCATCTCGACCGTCGGCGAGGACCGCGGCCATGGCGACATCGCCTATCAGGCGGTCACCGTCGCGCCGGCCGATATCGAACATGCCGTCATCAACCTGCTCCGCTTCCACGAGGCGGAGACGGCGATGCTGTTCTGCGCCACCCGCGACAACGTCCGCCACCTCCACGCCAGCCTCGTCGAGCGCGGTTTCGCCGCCGTCGCGCTGTCGGGCGAGCACAGCCAGAGCGAGCGCAACTCGGCGCTCCAAGCGCTGCGCGACCGCCGCGCCCGCGTCTGCGTCGCCACCGACGTCGCCGCGCGCGGCATCGATCTGCCCAGCCTCAGCCTCGTCGTCCACGTCGAGATGCCGCGCGATGCCGAGACGCTCCAGCACCGTTCGGGCCGCACCGGCCGCGCCGGCAAGAAGGGAACCGCGGTGCTCATCGTCCCCTATCCGCGCCGCCGCCGCGTCGACATGATGCTCAAGCAGGCCAAGATCGCCTGCGAGTGGATCCCCGCCCCCAGCGCCGACGACATCCGCAAGCAGGATCGCGAACGGCTGATCGCCACGCTGCTCGCGCCGATCGAGTTCGACGACGAGGATCGCGAGCTGGCGACGCGCCTGATGGCGGAGAAGTCGGCCGAGGACATCGCCGCCGCGCTCGTCCACGCGCATCGCGCGCTGATGCCGCAGGCCGAGGACCTGCTCGATTCCGCCGCCCCGCAACAGTCCGATCGCACCCAGGGCCACCGCCCCGGCTTCGAGGACACGGTGTGGTTCAGGATGGACATCGGCCGCCGCCAGAATGCCGATCCGCGCTGGCTGCTGCCGCTGATCTGCCGCCGCGGCCACATCACCAAGGCGGAGATCGGCGCGATCCGCATCAACCCGAACGACACGATCTTCGAGGTGCCGCGCACCGTCGCCGACCGCGTCCTTGCCAGCGTCCAGCGCACCGCCAATCCGGAGAGCGACGAGGGCAGCCTGCAGATCGTCCCCTTCACCGGCAACCCGCGCGAGGCCGGCGGCGCCGACCGCGGCGACCGTTCCGACCGCGCTCCGCGCACCGGCTCGGGCGCCCCGCGCAGCCGCAGCGCACCCGGCGGCGCCCCCGCGCGCCATCAGGCGAAGCCCTATCGCAAGGGCCCGCGCGGCTGATGGCTGAAGGCGTCCGCATTCTCGTCGATGCGGACGCCTGTCCGGTAAAGGACGAAATCTACAAGGTCGCCTGGCGCCGCGCGGTGCCGGTGACGATCGTCAGCAACAGCCATTTCCGCATTCCCCAGCACCCGCTGGTCACCCGCGTCGTCGTCGGCGACGGGTTCGACGCCGCCGACGACTGGATCGCCGGGACCGCCGATGCGCAGGCGGTGGTGATCACCGCCGACATCCTGCTCGCCGACCGGTGCCTGAAGGCGGGCGCGACCGTCCTCGCCCCGACCGGCAAGCCCTTCACCACCGCGTCGATCGGCGGCGCGATCGCGACGCGCGCGATCATGGCCGACCTGCGCGCCGGCGGCGACCAATTGGGCGGCCCCAAACCCTTCGCCGCCCAGGACCGCAGCCGCTTCTTGCAGGCGCTCGATACGGTGCTGGCGAAGCTGCAACGCGGGTAGCCAATGCCAAGCGGAGCATTGGGCCAAGCGGAGCGTCGGGGCCGGGCCAACCGCGGGACTATCGCACCGGAACGCTCGTGTGATCCGCTCGTGTTTCCAAACCCACGCCGTCACCCCGGCCTTGCGCCGGGGTCCCGCTGATCTGGACGGCGCGAAGCAGCGGGATGCCGGATCGAGTCCGGCATGACGAGGGATGAGGAAATGCTGCGACATCTCAACCGGCCGAAATGTCCGCAATCCCGCCCCCCGGATCGCGCCACAAGAATGCGTGCGCTTCGTCACCACCGCGTATCGATCGTCTATAAGACGTCATAGCGACCAGAGAGCCGATACCGTCTCCGCACGGTAGCCCGATCTTGTTGCCCTGGCCTTGCGGATGCTGGAGGGAAGGATGTCGATAACGTCAATCTCGGATGCGAACGGTTCGAGCCTGGTCTCCGCTGGATCGACCTCGACAAACCGGCTCGTGGCTTTCCGATCGGCGTCACCAGCGGATACGATGTCGCGGGCCGACCAATGGGCCGCCGAGTTTCACAAGGAAGCCAAGAAGACGCCGTTGGAACGGATCAGGGAACGCGTCCTTGCAAGCCACCATCTATCGGAAACGGATTTCGCCGCGCTGCCGAGGGAACAGCAGGCCGCCATCCTTCGCGAGATCGAAGACGCGGTCAAAGCCGCACTGAAAAACGCGAAATCGCCGCGGTCCAGGGCCGATATCATCATCTGAACGTCGCCGCCTCCGCGCCGAGGCGAGCCGACCCGTTCCGGAACCATCACTCCTCCCGCCCATTGTCGCGACCGTAACGAGGAGTATGCCATGTTTCGCCCCATCCTGATCGGCGCCGCGCTGATCGCCGCGCCGGTCTTCGCGCAGACCACCCCCTCGGCGCCTGCGCCTGCGGCCGCCCCCGCCGCCGCGCAGGGCGACGATGCCGTCGCCGCCGAGGCCGCACCCGAAGTCGTCGCCGCCAACCGCGAGGTCGGCGCGGTCGCGCAGTTCGACAATGGCGCGGTCACCGCGGTCAACGCCGCCAATCAGGCGCGGTATCAGGCCGACGTCCGCCGCTATCGCGCCGCGATGCGCGCGCACCGACGCACGATCGCCGCCGATGCGGCGCTTCAGGCCGACCGCGAGCGCGCTTATGCGATGGCGATGTCCGACTGGCGCGATCAGGTCGCCGCATGCAAACGCGGCCGCACCCGCGCCTGCCGCATGCCGAGCCCGAACCCTGCCAACTATATGTGATAGGACGGCCTCCTGACGCCTCGCGGCAAGGGACGCCTCCACCCCTAAGCCCCCGTAGCCCCCTGACCTGTTCGAGACCTCTGCAAAGCTACCCCAGTGCTCCACCGGTGATGCGGACTTTGCAAAGGTATCGAGGAGGCGGAGTCGAGGCTCAAGGCGCAACGCCGCAGTTCGATGTACCCCGGCCTACGCCGGGATACTGCGTCGCGCGCAGCGCACGCCCTTCCACCAAGGTCCGACCCGCCGCGAGATCACAGGCGGGCAGGATCACTGCGAGTCCGCCTACCCCTCGTCACCCATGCGCAGCGCGGCGATGAACGCCTCCTGCGGGATGCTGACCGAGCCGTATTCGCGCATCTTCGCCTTGCCCTTCTTCTGCTTGTCGAGCAGCTTGCGCTTGCGGGTGGCGTCGCCGCCATAGCATTTCGCGGTGACGTCCTTGCGCATCGCGCTGATCGTCTCGCGCGCGATCACCTTGCCGCCGATCGCCGCCTGGATCGGGATCTTGAACAGATGCCGCGGGATCAGCTCCTTGAGCCGCTCGACCATGCCGCGCCCGCGCACCTCCGCGGTGCCGCGATGGACGATCATGCTGAGCGCGTCGACGGGTTCCTCGTTGACGAGGATGCTCATCTTGACCAGATCGCCCTCGCGATAGCCGATCTGTTGATAGTCGAAGCTCGCATAGCCCTTCGACAGCGATTTCAGCCGGTCGTAGAAGTCGAACACCACCTCGTTGAGCGGCAGTTCGTAGGTCGCCTGCGCCCGCCCGCCGACATAGGTCAGGTTCTTCTGGATGCCGCGGCGATCCTGGCAGAGCTTGAGGATCGAGCCGAGATATTCGTCGGGGACGTAGATCGTCGCGTTGATCCACGGTTCGCTGATCGTCTTGATCTTGTTGACGTCGGGCATGTCGGCGGGATTGTGCAGGTCGATCTGCGTGATCCCCGCCGGATCGGGATGCGTCAGCTCGATCTGATAGACCACCGACGGCGCGGTGGTGATGAGGTCGAGGTCGTATTCGCGGGTCAGCCGCTCCTGGATGATCTCGAGGTGGAGCAGGCCGAGGAAGCCGCAGCGGAAGCCGAAGCCGAGCGCCGCCGACGTCTCCATCTCGAAGCTGAAGCTGGCGTCGTTGAGGCGCAGCTTGCTGATCGATTCGCGCAGTTTTTCGAAGTCGTTGGCGTCGACCGGGAACAGGCCGCAGAACACCACCGGCTGGACTTCCTTGAACCCCGGCAGCGCCTCGGCGGCGGGGCGTTTGGTGTCGGTCAGCGTGTCGCCGACGCGCGCCTGCGCGACGTCCTTGATCTGCGCGGTGATGAAGCCGATCTCGCCGGGGCCTAAATCGGTGAGCTGCTCGATCTTCGGGCGGAAACAGCCGACGCGATCGACCAGATGCGTCGTGCCGGCCTGCATGAAGCTGACCTGCTGCCCCTTCTTCAGCACGCCCGCCATCACGCGGACGAGGATGACGACGCCGAGATACGGGTCGTACCAGCTGTCGACCAGCATCGCCTTAAGCGGCGCATCGGCATCGCCCTTGGGCGGCGGGATGCGCGTGACGATCGCCTCCAGGATCTCGTCGATGCCGATCCCCGATTTGGCGCTGGCGAGCACCGCCTGCGAGGCGTCGATGCCGATGACGTCCTCGATCTCCTTGCGCACCTGTTCGGGTTCGGCGGCGGGCAGGTCGATCTTGTTGATGACGGGCACGATCTCGTGATCGTGCTCGATCGACTGATAGACGTTGGCGAGCGTCTGCGCCTCGACCCCCTGCGCCGCATCGACCACCAGCAGCGCGCCTTCGCAGGCGGCGAGGCTGCGGCTGACCTCATAGGCGAAGTCGACGTGGCCGGGCGTGTCCATCAGGTTCAGCGTATAGGTGATGCCGTCCTTGGCGGGGTAGGACAGGCGCACCGTCTGCGCCTTGATCGTGATCCCGCGCTCCTTCTCGATGTCCATGTTATCAAGCACCTGGCTCGACATCTCACGGTCGGTCAGCCCCCCTGTCCTTTGGATCAGACGGTCGGCGAGGGTCGACTTGCCATGGTCGATATGCGCGATGATCGAGAAGTTACGGATCGTGTCGGGAGGAGTAGCCATATCGCCACGCGCCTAGCGCACCCAGGGGCCGGGTGCTAGATGCCGACGGCTCCGGGACGCCGATCGAGGGGGCTTCCGCGACGACGTCCCGAACGAGCGGATCGCTTGGGAGGAACAGTGGAAATGAGAAAGCAGACATTTATCGCCGCTTTGGCGGGGGCGGCGCTCGTCGTGTCCGGCGCGGCGGACGCGCAGAAGCTCGCCCGCGAGTCGAGCGGGCAGAAGCTCCAGACGCAATTGGCCGCCGAGGTGCCGCATTGCGTCCGCAAGCTCGGCACCCTCTCGATCGCCGACGGCGACGACCCGCATTGGTGGACGCAATATAATCTCGCGCCGCCGTCGAAGCTGCTCAAGGTGCTCGTCCAGCGATCGGGCTGCTTCAACCTCGTCGATCGCGGCACCGGCCTCAACGCCGCGCAGATCGAGCGCAACATCGGCGGCAACCTCGGGCTGCAGCGCGGCGCCAACGTCGGCCAGGGCCAGATCAAGGCAGCCGACTACGTGATGGTCGCCGAAATCCAGGGCGCCAACAGCAACGTCAGCGGCAACGGCGTCGCCGGCGTCGCCGGTGGCCTGCTCGGCGGCGCGGTCGGCGGCCTGATCGGCGGCCTCAAGAGCAAGAAGATGGAGGCGAACACCGTCCTTTCGCTGACCAACGTCCGCACCACCGAGACGCTCGCCACCGAGGAAGGCTATGCCGCCAAGAACAATCTCGCCTTCGGCGGCGGCGGCTTCCTGTCGGTCGCCGGCGCGGCGGGCGGCGGCTACGACAATACCGAGATCGGCCGGATCGTGACCCTGTCGTTCATCCAGGCCTATTCGAAGATGGTCACCGGCCTCGGCCTCGTCACCCCGGGCGACGCCGGCACCGCGCAGGCCGCCCCCGCCAAGACCTTCACCGCCCAGGCGCCGCTCGCGCTGCGCGTCAGCGGGCTCGCGACGAGCAAGGTGCTGCGGACGCTGCCGACCGGCGCGATCGTCTATCCGACCGGCAAGAAGGACGGCCTGTGGTGGGAGGTCGCCGACGAGAACGACAATGTCGGCTGGGTGCTCAACACCAAGCTCGCGCCGTCGAGCTGATGCGCCGGGGGACGGCCCGCAACATGGCAGGCCGTCCCCTCAATCGCGGCTCAGCGTCTCGATCGCGCGCAGCGCGTTGAGGTAGCGCGTCGAGCCCTGCCCCGACACCAATGCCCAGCGCACGCCGCGCTCCTCCAGCACCGCCTTGCTCAGCTCGAAGAAGCGCCGTCGCGCCGCTTCGCCGCCGAACATCCGCGTGCCGTCGTCCTCCCACGGCAGGTCGATGTCGAACAGCAGATAGATGTCGGCGGTGTTGTTCCACGTCGCGAACCACGCATCGCGCCGCCGGAACATCATGTCGGCCCATACCGCGGTCATCAGCGGATCGGTGTCCATGATCACCGGATAGCTGCGCTCGGCGAGCGCGTGGCGGACCTTGGCGTCGTGGCCCTTCCCGATCTCGACGAGGTCGGCCATCGTCAGGTCGGTGCCGAACGCCTCGCAATAGGCGCGGCCGAACTCGGCGACGCAGGGCACGCCGCCGAAATGCTGCGCCAGCCGCGGCATCATCGTCGACTTGCCGGTACTCTCCGGCCCGTGGAGGCAGATCGAACGCAACGTCATGCCAATGCCATCCTGCCCTGCCGCCCCCGCGCGCGCCGCCAATCGATCAGCCCCCATATCGAAAGGCCGAGCAGCACCAGATACAGGCCGGTGGTGAACACCAAACCCTTGGCCGCATAGAGCGGCACGCTGGCGACATCGACCGCGATCCACACCCACCAGCTCTCGATCGCGCGCCGCGCCTGCATCACCTGCGCCGCGACCGAGGCGATCGCGATGCCGCCGTCCCACCAGGGATAGGACGCATCGGTATAACGATGCATCAGCGCGCTCCAGACGAGCCACGCCGCGACGCCGCCGCCCAGCCACGTCAGCCGGGCGAGCGGAGCGAGCCGCTCGACCACCACTTCGCCCGCGCTCGCCCGGCTGCGCGCCCAATTCGCCCAGCCGTAGAGATTGGCGGCGAAGAAGAAGACCTGCAGCAGCGCATCGCTGTAGAGGTGCGCGCCGAGGAACACCCAGCCGTAGATCGCCACCGCCGCGAGCGCGACCGGATAGTTCCACACGCTGCGCGCCGCGACCAGCGCGACGTTGACGATGACGAGTGCGGCGGCGAGCGCTTCGACCATATTCACCGCCTCTGCCTAGGACGTTGCACGAGGATTTCGCAAGTGCACGATTCCGGTGCTTGCATCCGCTATCCGGCGTGGGTATAGGCGCGCCTCCAAGCACGGACGGACCCTTGAAGGGCCTGGACGTACTCCGTCGGGGAGTAGCTCAGCCTGGTAGAGCACTGTCTTCGGGAGGCAGGGGCCGGAGGTTCGAATCCTCTCTTCCCGACCATATATATCCGCTACGGCTCGCGCCGTGGCATATGCACCCATAGCTCAGCTGGATAGAGCATCAGACTACGAATCTGAGGGTCGGGCGTTCGAATCGCTCTGGGTGCACCACCTTTTCCAAGCCTTTCCATAGCAAGCCGGAGCCACGATCGTGGTGGACAAGAGCTGGGGCACGCCCTCGCCATCGGCGGACTTCCGCGTCCGCAGCAACCTCACCCTCGAACAGCGCGCCGCCGAACGTGCCGCAGCCCGCGAGGCGCGGACGCGCGAGCGGGCCGGCGACACCGAACAGCGCCTCAAGGAGCGGCTCGCCAGCCGCGAGGTCGAGATGCGCGAGCGCGAACAGGCCCGCGAAGCCCGCCGCGAGGAGGAGCAGCGACTGGCGGAGGGCGATCCCCATGCCGCCGCCGCGCAGCGCCGCCGCGGCTCGGGCCGCAAGGACGTCGTGCGCGAGCAGCGCGACACACGCGGCTATGCGACGGTGGTCGATATCGCGCGGATGCGCGAGCTGGCCAAGCGCGGCGCCTCGCTCACCGGCCTCGCCGGCGCCTTCGGCATTTCGGTGGAAGAGGTCGAGGCGGCACTCGCGGAGACCGACTGACGGCCCCTGCCCCGCCGATCAGGCCGCGCGCTGGCGACGGTAGGCGATGATGTGGACGATCAGGCTCAGCACGGAACACCTCGGCAATGCCGCAGGGGTGCGGCTCGGTGGCGCGCCTATGTGCCCCGCCGGCTCGCGTCGACAATTGCAACCTCGGTCGTGCCGGTTGCAGCGTGAGCAATCGTCCGAAGCGCGACCGACGGCCAAATCCTCCCCCGCCAGGGGGAGGTGGCATGCCGAAGGCATGACGGAGGGGGAGGACACGGCAACCGAAGTCGTCGCTTACCTCCCCCTCCGTCACCGCTTCGCGGCGCCACCTCCCCCTGGCGGGGGAGGAATTTAGTCAAAACCCCGAATACCAATCCGTCTTAACCGGCGGCGGCGATCCATTCGGCCAGCGTCAGTTCGCCGGTCGGCCGGATGTCCGCCTGCATGCTGTTCGCCATGATCTCCAGCGCCCAGCGCGTCCGCGCATCATGGTCGCCCGCCACCCCGTCGGACGGCACCCACAGATCGTATTGCCGCATATGCGCGTCCGCCGCGGTGAACAGCACGCAGATGTCGGCGGCGACCCCGGTGAGCACCAGCCGGCGCGCACCCAATTGCGGCAGCAGCACCGGCAGATTGGTCGCGTAGAAACCGGAAAACTGCGGCTTGATGATGAAATAGTCGGTTTCGCGCGGCCGCAGCGCCTCGGTCAGCGCCTGCCCCGGCGTCGCGCGCGACAGCGTCTCCTCGATCAGCTTGTCGCGATCGGAATGCCATTGCCCATTGTTGTCGTTGACGTAGATCACCGGCACGCCGGCAGCGTCCGCCGCATCGCGCAGCGCGAGGATCGGCGCGATCGTCGCCTCAGCCGACCCCTTCAGCCGATCGCCGCCGTCGAAGTCGAGGGCGTTGACCATGTCGATGATGATGAGCGCGTTATGCCCCGCGGCAGGAGGAAGCTGCTGTTGCGCCATGAAACCTTCGTACCGTTTTTGCCGCAGCAGCGCCTTGATCTGTGATGCGTTTGGAACGAAACGGGATCATGATCGATGGCGAGACGCCTCCTCAGCGAAAGGTGATCCATGTCGATATGGACGCCTTCTACGCGTCGGTGGAGCAGCGCGACGACCCGACGCTGCGCGGCAAGCCGGTCGCGGTCGGCGGATCGCGCGCGCGCGGCGTCGTCGCCGCGGCGAGCTACGAGGCGCGCGCGTTCGGCGTGCGATCCGCGATGCCGTCGGTCACCGCCTTGCGCCGCTGCCCCGACCTCGTCTTCGTCCGGCCGCGCTTCGACGTCTATCATGCCGTCTCGCAGCAGATCCGCGCGATCTTCGCCGATTACAGCGACGCGATCGAGCCGCTGTCGCTCGACGAGGCCTATCTCGACGTCACCACCGACGTGCGCGGCCTCGGCTCGGCGAGCGCGATCGCCGAGGAGATCCGCGCCCGCATCCGCGCCGATACCGGCCTCACCGCCTCGGCGGGGGTGAGCTACAACAAGTTCATCGCCAAGCTCGCCTCCGACCAGAACAAGCCCGACGGGCTCTGCGTCATCCCGCCGCACAAGGGCGCGGCGTTCGTCGCCTCGCTGCCGGTCAAGCGCTTCCACGGCGTCGGACCGGTCACCGCCAAGCGGATGGAGCAGCTCGGCATCCTCACCGGCGCCGACCTGCGCGACCGCCCGCTGCCCTTCCTGCAGGCGCATTTCGGTTCCTATGCCGACTATCTCTTCGCGGCGGCGCGCGGCGTCGATCATCGCCCGGTGCGCGCCCATCGCGAGGCCAAATCGGTCGGTGCCGAGCGAACGTTCGAGACCAATCTGTCCGCGCCCGACGACCTGCACGCCGCGCTCGCCCGCGTCGCCGAGGCGGCCTGGGTGCGGATCGAACGATCGGGGGTGCGGGGCCGGACGGTGACGCTGAAGCTCCGCCACGCCGACTTCCGCACGATGACGCGGGCCCGCTCGCTCGCGCTGCCGGTGACGAGCGAGGCCGACTTCCTGCGCATCGGCGACGAATTGCTCGATGCGCAGCTGCCCGTGCCCGACGGCGTGCGGCTGCTCGGCCTGACGCTGTCGGGCATCCTGCGCGACGCCGCCGACGCGGAGGAGGTTCAGCCCAGCCTGCCGCTGTGAGCGCGGATCACCGGCCGCCCGGCGGCAGATTGGTCTCGAGGTAGCGCGTCATCAGCGAATAGAGGTGCAGGCTGGTGCCGGGCTTTTCGTAGATGCCGTGCGTGCGATCGGGATAGGCCATCATCGTGAACGGCTTGTTGGCGGCGATCAGCCGATCCTCGAGCTGTTCGAGGTTCTGG
Source organism: Sphingomonas sp. M6A6_1c (assembly GCF_053345135.1). Taxonomy (NCBI): domain Bacteria; kingdom Pseudomonadati; phylum Pseudomonadota; class Alphaproteobacteria; order Sphingomonadales; family Sphingomonadaceae; genus Sphingomonas; species Sphingomonas sp. M6A6_1c. The sequence goes on from NZ_JBKEZO010000002.1 coordinate 138,600, forward strand.
TAATGGACGTTGTCGTCGCCGGTGCCGTGGATGACGAGCAGATTGCCCGTCAGCCCCGCGGCATACGTGATCGGCGACCCCGCCTTGTAGCCCGCTTCATTGTCCGCCGGCAGACCCATGTAGCGCTCCTGATACACCGTATCGTAGAGCATCTGGTCGGAGACGGCGGCGACGGCGATGCCGGTCTTGAACAGCTCGGGGAAGCGGAACATCGCGTGCAACGTGCTCGATCCGCCCCCGCTCCAGCCCCAGATGCCGATCCGCGCCGGATCGATATAGGGCCGTTCGGCGATCAGCTTGCGCACGCCGGCGGCATAATCCTCCGGCCCGACGACGCCGAGCCGGCGATAGATGCTCTTGCGCCAGTCGCGCCCCCGCGGCGTGTTGGTGCCGCGCGGATCGATGCTGGCGACGATATAGCCGCGCTCGGCGAGCATGCGATGCCACAGAGCGGTGTTGCCGCCCCAGGCGTCGGCGACCGTCTGCCCCCACGGCTCGCCATAGACCTGGAACAGCACCGGATAGCGTTTGGCGGGATCGAAGCCCGCCGGCTTCATGATCCACGCGTCGACCGACACGCCCTTGCCGAGGTCGAGCCGGGTGAATTCGGTCGGCCCGATCGGTTCGTGCGCGATCTCGTCCTGCAAGGCGGCGTTGCGGGCGAGCACGCGCACGGGGGCCTGGGTGGTGAGGTCGATCATCTCGGTCACCGGTGCGCGGTCGATCGCCGAGACGGTGTGCCGCGCCCAATGCGCACCGGGGGCGATGTCATATCCGTGCGTCCCCGCCTGCCCCGCCGGCGTCACCCGCTCGACCCGCGGCTTGCCGGTCAGCGTGGCGCGGTAGAGGTAGCGCTGCGTCGGATTGTCGGGCGAGGCGGTGAACCACGCCCAGCCCCGCGCCTCGTCCACGAGGAGCAGGCTGACGACGTCGAACCGGCCGGGGGTGCGCAGGCTCGGCGTCTTGCCGTCGGACGAGGCGACATACAGATGCCGCCAGCCGTCGCGCTCGCTCAGCCAGGTGAAGCGTTTGCCGCCGTCGAGCCAGGTCGGATCGCCATTCGCCTCGACCCAGGCGGCGTCGCGTTCGACGAACACCGGCTTCGTCGTCCCGCTGGCGGGATCGGCGAGCAGCAGGTTATACGTGTTCTGCAGCCGGTTGGCATATTGCAGGAACACCTTGCCGCTGGTCCCCGCCCAGCTCATCTGCGGCACGTAATTCTGGCGCGGATCGCCGGTCAGGCCGATCCACCGTGTCGCGCCGCTCGCCACGTCGATCGTGCCGACGCGCACCGCCGAATTGGTGGTGCCGACCTTGGGATATTGGAGCGGGATCGGCTTGGAATATTGCCCCATCGTGTTGCTGATCATGTAGAAGGTGCCGACCCCGGACGTGTCGAACCGCCAGAAGGCGATCGTCCGCGAATCCGGGCTCCACGACCAGGCTTTGCGGAGGTAGAATTCCTCCTCATACACCCAATCGCCCAGACCGTTGACGATCAGGTCGTTGCCGTCGCGGGTCAGTTGCCGCGGCGGCGCATCGCCCGCGCTCGGCTCGACGTACAGATTGTTGGCGCGGACATAGGCGATGCGGCTGCCGTCGGGTGAGAATGCCGCGTACATCAGGCTGGCGGGCGGCGCGTCGCCACCGACCCGGCGCAGCGTCCTGGCCGCGACATCGAACAGCCAGTAATCGCCGAGCGCCCGGGTGCGGCGGAAGCGCGTGCCGTTGGTGAAAATCAACAGCCGCTTGCCGTCGGCGGACCAGGCATAGCTCTGGATCGCGATCGGTTTGCCCGTCGCCGGCACGACGAGGTCGCCTGCCGCGACCAGCACGGTGCGGGCGTTGCGCGCGACGTCGTAGCGGACGAGGTCGGTGCCGCCGGCGACCGCCTTGGACGGTTCGATCGCGTCATAGCCGCTGCCATCGGCGGTCCACTCGCCGCCCTCGACCTGGTCGATCGGGATCGCCTTGTCGCCGAAGATGCGCTCCAGCGTCAGCGGCGCCGACTGGATCGCGGCGGCGACGGGTTGCGACAGGGTCGCGAGGCTGGCGAGGATCAGGGCTTTGCGCATCGTCTTCGAACTTCCCCTTTTGCTGTTGCGGACGTGGTATCGCACGATAACGCGGTCGTATACGATCGTTCGATACCCGCCGCGCTTGCCCTGCGTCGCCGTTTCCGCTAACGGCCGCCGCTTCCACGCTTTGGCTGGATGCTTGCGGGAGGGCGGAGACGCCCGCTTGGACCGCTAAACTTGAAACGAGAGTGACATGGCAAAGAAGATCACAGGTTACATCAACCTGCAGGTTCCTGCAGGCGACGCCAAGCCCGCCCCGCCGATCGGCCCGGCACTGGGTCAGCGCGGCGTCAACATCATGGAATTCTGCAAGGCGTTCAACGCGCAGACGACCGACATGGACAAGGGCACGCCGCTGCCCACCAAGATCACCGTCTATGCCGACCGTTCGTTCAGCTTCGAGATCAAGACGCCGCCGGCGTCGTTCCTGATCAAGAAGGCCGCCGGCCTGAAGTCGGGTTCGAAGGAGCCGGGCAAGGTCGTCGCGGGCAAGATCGCGCGCAGCAAGCTCGCCGAGATCGCCCAGACCAAGATGAAGGATCTGAACGCCAACGACATCGAGGCTGCGACCAAGATCATCGAAGGCTCCGCCCGCGCGATGGGCCTCGAAGTGACGGAGGGCTGAGATCATGGCCAAGCTGACCAAGAAGCAGAAGTCCAACGCCGTGAACCCTGAGACGCTGCACGGCGTCGACCAGGCGATCGCGATGGCCAAGCAGAACGCCACCGCCAAGTTCGACGAGACCATCGAGGTCGCGCTGAACCTGGGCGTCGATCCGCGCCACGCCGACCAGATGGTCCGCGGCGTCGTCACGCTGCCCGCCGGCACCGGCAAGACCGTCCGCGTCGGCGTCTTCGCCCGCGGCGCCAAGGCCGAGGAGGCGCTCGCCGCCGGGGCCGACGTCGTCGGTGCGGAAGACCTGATGGAGACGATCCAGGGTGGCACGATCGATTTCGATCGCTGCATCGCGACCCCGGACATGATGGGCGTCGTCGGCCGCCTCGGTAAGGTGCTCGGCCCCAAGGGCCTGATGCCGAACCCGAAGCTCGGCACCGTGACGATGAACGTCGCCGAAGCGGTCAAGGCCGCCAAGGGCGGCCAGGTCGAGTATCGCGTCGAGAAGGCCGGCATCATCCACTCGGGGATCGGCAAGGCGTCGTTCACGCAGGAAGACCTGCGTCGCAACTTCGACGCGCTGGTCGACGCCGTGGTGCGTGCCAAGCCGTCGGGCGCCAAGGGCAAATATGTCCGCAAGGTCGCCGTCAGCTCGACGATGGGCCCGGGCATCCGCGTCGACACCGCCGAGGTCGCGGGCGCGTAAGCCTTTCGCATCACGCGAATACGAAAAGGGCCGGGAGCAATCCCGGCCCTTTTTGTTGGTCCGGATGGCTTGGTCGCCCGGACCGGGCCTAGGTGGGAAGGCGGTAGTACGTCGTCGCCAACCTCCACCCAACTGGGCCCCGACCACCGCCGGGGTACAGCCTGGGGGCTATCCGGCTGGCTTTCGCAAAAGCCTCGAACGAGCCTCGGGAAAGCGGACCGCCGGTTACTCCGGAAAATCCGCCCCCAGCGCCTGCTCGCGCAGACCCTCGATCTCCGCCAGTCGCTCCTTGAGCTTGGCAGTCACCGCGTCGAAGCCGAACTTGCCGAGCACCAGATGGCGCGGCGGCGTTTCGGTCTCCGCGGCGGCGATGATCGCCTCGCCCGCGCGCACCGGGTCGCCGGCCTGTTCGCCGCTGATCTGCTTGGTCGATTCCATCCGCTTGCCCGCGGTCTCGGCATAATCCGCGATCCGCACCGGCGTCTGCTGAAGCGACCGCCCCGCCCAATCGGTGCGGAACGGCCCCGGCTCGACGCAGGTCACCGCGATGCCGAGCGGCCCGACCTCCGCGGCGAGACTGTCCGACCAGCCCTCGACGGCATGTTTGGACGCGGCATAATAGCCCGATCCCGGAAAGCCGATCAGCCCGGCGACCGAGGTGAAGTTGATGACGTGGCCGGCCCGCTGCGCGCGCATGCCGGGCAGCACCGCGCGGGTCAGCGCGAACAGGCCGAAGACGTTGGTGTCGAACTGCGCGCGGATCGCCGCCTCCTCGCCTTCCTCGACGCTCGCCTGATAGCCATAGCCGGCGTTGTTCACGAGCACGTCGATACGCCCGAACCGCTCCTGCGCCGCCGCGACCGCCGCGTCGACCTGTCCGGCATCGTTGACGTCGAGCGCCAGCGCCAGCGCACGATCCTCGGCACCCTCGACCAGATCGGCGACCCGCGCCGCATCGCGCGCGGTAACGACGACGCGCCAGCCGCGATCGAGGACGAGCCGCGCGAGATCGCGGCCGAAGCCGGTCGAACAGCCGGTGATGAACCAGACGGGGGAGGATGGCAGCGTCATGAGCGGAAAGCCTTGGACCAAAAGAAAGGATCGAACATCGGCAATGCCGCAGCCCGGTCCCGGTTCCTCGCCGCGGTCAGTTTCCGGCGGTGCTTCCCGTCGCATCGGCATTGCCCGTCAGCGCCACGCCCACCGCCGCGAACGGCCGCGACAGCACCGATCCGACCTCCTGCGCCGCGAACACGGCGGCGGCGCCGACCGCGACGATCAACACGACGAACTGGAACGCCGAGGCGAAGCGCCGGCTCTGCGCCTCGCGTTCGGCCGCCGGCACGCGGCGCACCGCGCGACGGTCGTCGTCGCCCGCGTCGCTCCGCTGCGGCTTGTGTGCGGGCGGCTGCGCGGTGACGATACCCTGGATGTCGATCGGGTCCTGCGTCCGCACCCCGAAGAAGGCGCCGTTCTGCCAGACCACGCGGCCGACGACGACGTGATGGATGCGGCGGATCTCGACCACCGTACCCGGCCGGCACACCGGACTGGACGATGCCAGCAGGCCGCGCGACGACATGTTGTGGATCACCACGTCGGTCCAGTCGGCGCCGGCGCGCATGCGCGCGCGGACCAGCACCTTCACCCGCGGCTCCCGCGTCTTCATCGCCGGGACCGATGGATCGGAAAGGATGCGGACGCGGGCATGACGATCGTTATGCCCGCGAAATCTTAAACGTCCGTAATCGACAAATCCGTTTTCGACCAAGCGGGTGCCGCGCCGGCCCGCGGCGCGGCACCCGATGGATCACAGGCCGATGATGCCGCCGTCGGTCTTGGTGATGACGATCGTCGCCGAGCGCGGCCGGCCGCTGCCGGTGCCGCTCGCCTGGCTCTGCGGCCAGTTGCTGGTGATGCCCGACGGTCCGCCGCCCTCGCCGGGATGCTGGATGTTGACGAAGATCGAGCGGCCGTCCGGCGTCGAATCGATGCCGGTGATCTCGCATTCCTTCGGGCCGACCAGGAAGCGCTTGAGCGCGGTGCCCGGCGCCTTGCCGATCCGGGTGGTCTGCGACGCGGTCTGGCCGCCGAGGCTGTTGGTGAAGGTGCGCGTGCCGCCGTCGCCGACCGTGCCGGGGATCGCGGCGAGCAGCATGCAATTGGTCACGTCGGTATAGGCGCCGTCGTCGGTCTCGATCCACAGGAGCGGCGTCCCCTGCCCCGCGACGTTGCTCGGCCGGGCGAACCACAGCCCGTCGGGCGAGGAGAAATCGTTGGTGGCATCGAGGTTGGACAGGTTGATGTTGGCCGGGTTGAGATCGCTGCCCGCACCGAAGGCATAGATGTCCCAGGTGAAGGCCAGCGCCTCGCTGCTGTCGCCGGTCTCGCGCAGGCGGATGACATGGCCGTTGGGATTGCCGTTGCTCGCCCCGCCGGTGGTCTTGGGGTCGCTATAGGCGCGCGGGTTGGCGGCATCGGTGGTGGCGACGGTACGCGACGAATTGTTGGTCAGCGTCAGATACATCTCTCCGGTCACCGGATTGACCGCGGTCCATTCCGGCCGGTCCATCTTGGTCGCGCCCAGCGCGTCGCCGGCAAGCCGGGCGTGGGTCAGCACATCGGCCTGATCGGTGAAGGCATAAGCGCTGTTGGCGCCGGTCAGCGCGCCCTGGCCGAACACCAGCGGTAACCACTGGCCGCTGCCGTCGGCGTTGAACTTGCCGACGTAGAGCGTGCCGGTGTCGAGATATTTGTCGCCGATCGCGAGCCGGTTGGTCGCGCTCGCATCCGCCGCCGACCAGGTCGCCGACGAGACGAACTTGTAGACATATTCGTTCTGCGCATCGTCGCCCATGTAGAAGGCGGGGCGCACGCCGGCGATCGTCCGGCCGATCACGCAGCCTTCGTGGTTCATCCGGCCGAGCGCCGTGCGCTTGCGCGGCGTCGAGGCGGGATCGAACGGGTCGATCTCGACCACCCAGCCATATTGATTGGGCTCGTTGCGGAAGTCGCCGGTGCCGTTGGCGGCCTTGGTCGCGTCGACGGTGGCGTTGAACTTGGCGATGCGGGTGTCGCCGGCCGCCGGTGCGGCGGCGGTCGCCCAATTGTAATTGCCCGCCTTCAGCGCATCGTTGCTGCCGGTGTTGAGACCGTAGCGGCTGAACGCGACGACCGACCGCGCGCCGAGCGCGGCGGTGCGGCGGGCATTGTCGCCGGCCTCGCGCCGGAAATAGCCGGCCCAATTCTCTTCGTTGGTCAGATAGGTGTTCCACGGCATCGTGCCGTTGGCGCAATTGTTGATCGTGCCGCGCGCCGCGACGCCGGTCGGCGAATAAGCGGTGAACAGCAGCGCATTGCCCTTCACCGGACCGGAGAAGTCCATCGGCGTGAACGGCGTGATGCGGCGGTTGAGGCTGCTGCTGTTGACGTAGCTCCAGCCGCTGGTGCCGCGGTTGATCTCGACCACGCTGACGCCGTGCGCCTCGATCTCCTTGAGCACCTCGGCGGTCGGGCGCGCGCCGGCGACCGTCGTCGGACCGTTGGGATGCAGATAGCTCTGCGTGATGTTCTCGTGGTTGAGCACGAGCAGCCCGCGGCTGCTGTTGGTCGGGTCGGGCGTGGTGCCGGTCGCGGCGAGGCCGAAGAAGCTCATGCCGTCATGATGATCGCCGGCGCGTGCCGAGAAATTCGTGTCGCTGCCGTCGTTGGCATAGGCGCCGACGCTGCCGTTGATCGGATCGCCGAGCCGGTAGAGCACGGTGACCTGATAGCCCGACGGCACCGCGACGACGTCGGCGAGGCTCTTGGGCACCGCGGTGAAGTCGAGCGTCGCGGGCGCCACCGTCACGATCGTGTCGGCGACCGAGCGGATGCCGTCGGTCGAGGTGCTGGTGAACTGGAAGGCGAGCGGCGTCGCGGCGGTCACCGCGGGTGCGGTGAAGCTGGCGGCCGCGCCCGTCGCATTGGCCAGGCTGACGATCGGACCGCTGGTCTGCGTCCATGCGGTCGAGGCGGAATTGCCGCTCGTCACCGCGCCGTTCAGCGTCACCGTCTTGCCGACCGAGGTGGTGATCGCCCCGCCGGCGGTCACCGTGGTCGCGCGACGCTCGTCGTCCTGGTCGCAGCCGGCGAGCATGCCGGCCCCGAACACCGCCGCGGTCATCGCCGAGATGCCGCCGCGCAACGTCTGGCGACGCGAATAGCGGCTGGCGATCAGCTCGCCGATATGCGGATTGGCACTGACGTTTGTGTCGATATCACCATCGTCATAGCCGATGGTGGACAGGCTCTCGATCGTCATATTGGTTCCCCCGCTACGCGGCGCCGTGCCGCTATGCGGCTGTCATTGGCCGACAAAAGCGGCAGCGGGGTTGCACCGCGGTGACGGGAAGATGAAACGAGGATGACATGAAGATGACATCCCTAATTCCTCCCCCGCAAGGGAGTGCCGGGTTGAACGGCCCCCGGCCGTTCAAGGTCATGCCGGGGGCATGACCGACCCGGCACTGTGGCGCGGCGAAGCCGTGACGGAGGGGGAGGACACGGAACGGACGTGTCACTTACCTCCCCCTCCGTCATGCCTTCGGCATGCCACCTCCCCCTGGCGGGGGAGGATTGTGACGGATGTCCCAACCACCCAGCGGGTGGAGCAATGCAGGACGACTCTTGACTCCTCCCCGCATTCCACTACTGGCACGCGCTTGCCGGCGGGTTCACCCGTCGTGCATCCGTCCAAGACAGCAGGTGCCGCGGATTTGCCGCGGCTTAATGTCCTGCCGAGACGGGGACAGGAATTTGACGATCGGTCCGCCTCTTGGCGCGCCGGTCTGCCGCCCTTCACGGGTGCCTTCCCCATCGATGGACAACCCCGGCGGGGTTTTCCCCTCCGGTTTGCAACCGGGAGGGTCGCTTCGTGCGGCACTCTCAAAACGTGGAGAATGGCATGGATCGTGCTCAAAAGGCCGCGGCCGTTGCCGAGTTGAATCGCATCTTTTCCGAAGTCGGCGTGGTAGTCGTTACCCGCAACAACGGAATGACGGTTGCCCAGTCCACCCGACTGCGCAACGCGATGCGTGATGCCGGCGCGACCTACAAGGTCTCGAAGAACAAGCTTGCCAAGATCGCACTCGATGGCACCGATTACGGCTCCGTGGGCGACATGCTCACCGGCCCCGTCGGCCTCGCCACCTCGATCGACCCCGTCGCCGCTGCCAAGGTAGCGGTCGAATTCGCGAAGACGAACGACAAGTTCGAAATCGTGGGCGGTGCGATGGGTGCGACCCCTCTCGACGTCGCCGGCGTGCAAGCGCTCGCCACCCTGCCCTCGCTGGATGAACTCCGGGCGAAGATCGTCGGCCTCATCGTTGCCCCGGCAACGAAGCTCGCGACCATCACCCAGGCTCCCGCGGCGCAGATCGCGCGCGTGCTGTCGGCTTACGCCGAGAAGGAAGCCGCCTGAACTTCAGGCGCTTTTGGACAAGCGAATTTTCAACTGACACTTGGGGCCGTCGGCCCCGACATATGAAGGAAGTATCATGGCAGACCTGAACGCGCTGGTTGACCAGCTGAGCGAACTGACCGTCCTCGAGGCCGCCGAGCTCTCGAAGCTGCTCGAAGAGAAGTGGGGCGTTTCGGCCGCCGCTGCCGTCGCCGCTGCCCCGGCAGCCGGTGGCGCCGCTGCTCCGGCCGCCGAAGAGAAGACCGAGTTCGACGTGATCCTCACCGGCGACGGTGGCAAGAAGATCAACGTCATCAAGGAAGTCCGCGCCATCACCGGTCTCGGCCTGACCGAAGCCAAGGCGCTCGTCGAAGGCGCGCCGAAGGCCGTCAAGGAAGGCGTGAACAAGGACGAGGCCGAGAAGGTCAAGAAGCAGCTCGAAGACGCCGGCGCGACCGTCGAGCTCAAGTAAGCCGCAGCGGAGGAGACGGGCAGCACGCTGCCTGCTCCTCCACAGGGCAGGCCGACCATCGGCCAGCCAGCGACAGGAAGAGGGCGGCCCCCGCAGGGAGGCCGCCCTTTTTCGTGTCCGCGCCCGCTGCGGTCAGCCGCGTCGGCGCGCGCGCCACGCGCCCGTACCGATCACGCTCGACGGCGCCTCGCCGGCATGCGCCGCATCGATCGCCGCGTTGAGTTTCATCAGATCGGCCTGCGCGGAGAGCGATCTGATCGTGTCGACGACGCCGGCGAGCTGCGTCATCGCCGTCTGCACCTCCGCGGTCTTGGCTTCGAGCGCCGACTGGAAGCGCTGCTGCTCGTCGCGCCGGGTGGCGACGGCGCGCTCCAGCCGCACCTGCCGGGTGACGTCGCTGGCGATCGCGACGATGCGCAACGGCCGGCCCATCGCATCGGACACCGGCGTATAGCTCGCCTGCAGCCAGCATTCCTCGCCGTCGCGGGCACGCCAGCACCGGACGCCGCTGTCGATCCGGCCGCCGGCCAGCCGCGACCAGAAGGCGGCATAGTCGGCCGACGCAGCATACGCCGGGTCGCAGAAGCTGCGATGATGCCGCCCGACGACATCCTCCAGCCGATAGCTGGTCAGGCCGAGGAACCGCTCGTTGGCGTGGAGGAGGATGCCGTCGGGAGCGAATTCGACCACCGCCTGGCTGCGGTCGAGCGCCGCCAGCCGCGCACTGCGCTCCGCCTCGCCGCGCCGGCGTTCGGTGACGTCGGTGGCGACCTTGACGAAGCCTGAGATGGCGCCGTCGTCATCGGTCAGCGGATCATAAGCCGCATGCAGGCGGACCTCGCGTCCGTCCTTGGTGATCCGCGTACATTCGCCCGAGGCGGCGCGGCCGCGTTCGAGATCGTGCCACAGCCGCCGATAGCCGGGCGAGACCTGCTCCTGCGGCGAGCAGAAGGCGCGATGATGCAGGCCCTTCATCTCGACCAGGCTATATCCCATCGTCGTACAGAACCGCTCGCTGGCCCAGATGACGTGACCGGCATGGTCGAACTGGGCGACGTTGGTGGCACGGCACACCGCTGCCCAGATCTCGGCACCATGACGTTCGGCTGCCATATATTCTCCCGGTCCGACGATCGGACCAAAGTGGACACGCCGACTGCCGTTAACCGCTCCCGACCATTATGCAACCCGCGCAAATCATCGTTCCACCGCAGCGGCATAGGGGCGAACGCCGAGCGCATCGTACATCCGCGCGGGCTGATCGAACCAGAACGGGACCAGTTTGGCGGAATCGACGCGCTCGACACCGACCGCGAATGCCGCCGCGGTCTGCGCGTCGATGCCGCCCGCATCGTAGAGCGCGTTGATCGCCACGACCGGCACGAACATCGCCCGGCCACCCGCTTCGAGCGGCCGGATCTCGGTGCGCGGCAAGGCGGCGACGACGCGTACGCGCCGCGTCTCGCCCGGCGCGAGCGCGAACGGCGGCACCGCGGTGCGTCCGACCGGCGCCGCGAACACCGCCGCGACGTCGCTCTCCTGCCCCGGGCCGGCTCCGGTCAGCGCGACGCCGACGCGGATCGCCATGGCCGGCACGGTGCCGAGGTTGCGCACCTCCAGCTCCGCCTCGACCGTGGCGCTGAGCAGGTTGAGCCCGGCGCGGCGCGGATGCAGCGTCAGCGCCAGCCGCGCGCGATCCGCCGGCGGCAGCGCGGGAGCGGGCATCACCGGTTGCGGCGCCGCCGGTACGGGCGCGGGGGCACGGGGCCGTGGCGCCGGCTCGGCGACCGTGACCTCCGCAGCCCCGCCGCTCGCCCGGCGCCGCAACCGCCACCAGCCGGCCGCCGCGGCGATGGCCAGCAGCGCCGCCCCGCCCAGCCACCAGCCCGTGGATGAGTCCGACGGGGGCGCCGACACGTCGACCGGCACTGCCGATGGCGTCACCACCGGAACCGGCGTCGGCGTCGGCGTCGGTGCAGGCGTCGGCGACGGTTCGACCGCCGGCGTCGGCGTTACGTCGGGAGTGGGCGTCGGGCTCGGCGTGGCGCGCGGTGTCGGCGTCGCGCTCGGTCGCGGCGTGGGCCGCGCCGCGGGCGTCGCTGTCGCCCGCGGCGTCGGCGTCACCACCGGCACGGGGATCGGTTCGGGCTCCGGTACGGGAAGCGGGGTCTGCTGCGACGGCGCCAGCCTGAAATTGTCCAGCCCCGGGATCGTCTGCGGCGCGGTCGTGTTCGACGTCTGCGCCACGGCGGGAGCCGCAGCCGCGCCCGCCACCAAAAGGGCGATCGCGCTGAGCCGCGCGCCCCGCTTCATGTTCATGTACCCTGATCTCACCCAAAACGCTTGGGCGTTCCTTAGTGAACGGTTGGCGACCGCCACCCCCGCTGCGACGAACCGCCCCGGCGCGGCGACGGGGCGAAGGCATGAGGTTTGGAAGTGTTGGATACACCCCCTTTGACAGTGTCCGCTCCTGCGCCTATATCCGCGTCTCACCACAGCTTTCGGGACATGATGCGCCGTCGCGCAGTGCATCGTACGAATAGAGGGTTCTGGTTCATAGACGCTGAAGGCCGACGCACTGTGATGCGCTCGGCTTTTTTGCGTCGCACCTCGCGTCCCGCTCCGGGGGTTCCCGGGCACGATATTCCGGCCCGCGCCAGTTTCCCGACTGGCCGGCCACGACTGAGGGCATAACACCATGGCCAGCAAGGCGATCCAGGGCAGCACTGCCAAGCGGCGCATCCGCAAGATCTTCGGCGACATCCACGAAGTCATCCAGATGCCGAACCTGATCGAGGTTCAGCGCGAGAGCTACGAGCAGTTCCTCCGTTCGGACAAGAGCACCGGCCACGTGTCGGGTCTCGAAAAGACGCTGCGCAGCGTCTTCCCGATCCAGGATTTCGCCGGCACCGCCTATCTCGATTTCGACGATTACGTCCTCGAACCGCCGAAGTTCGACGTCGAGGAATGCCGCCAGCGTGGCATCACCTATGCCGCGCCGATGCGCGTCACGCTGCGCCTGACCGCGTTCGAGGTCGATCCGGATACCGAGGCCAAGTCGGTCATCGATATCAAGGAGCAGGACGTCTACATGGGCGACATGCCGCTCATGACCGAGAACGGCACCTTCTTCATCAACGGCACCGAGCGCGTCATCGTCAGCCAGATGCATCGCTCGCCGGGCGTGCTGTTCGATCATGACCGCGGCAAGACCCACGCGTCGGGCAAGTATCTCTTCGCCGCGCGCGTCATCCCCTATCGCGGTTCGTGGCTCGATTTCGAGTTCGACGCCAAGGACATCGTCAACGTCCGCATCGACCGCAAGCGCAAGCTGCCGGTGACGGCGCTGCTCTATGCGCTCGGCATGACGAGCGAGGACATCCTCAATTATTTCTACAACCGCGTCACCTATGTGCGCGGTCAGGGCGGCTGGATCATCCCGTTCGCGCCCGAGAATTGGCGTGGCGTCAAGCCGCTGTTCGACATCGTCGACGCCTCGTCGGGCGAGATCGTGTTCGCCGCGCAGCAGAAGATCAGCCCGCGTGCCGCCAACAAGGCGGCCAAGGACGGCCTCACCCAGCTGCTGATCCCGACCGAAGAGATCTTCGGCCGCTATTCGGCCTATGACCTCATCAACGAGACGACGGGCGAGATCTACGTCGAGGCCGGCGACGAGATCGGCGCCGAGAACCTCGAGGCGCTCGACAAGGCGGGCATCGACACGATCGAGCTGCTCGACATCGACCACGTGTCGACCGGTGCATGGATCCGCAACACGCTGAAGGCCGACAAGGCCGAAGAGCGCGAGCAGGCCCTGTCCGACATCTATCGCGTCATGCGCCCCGGCGAGCCGCCGACGCTCGAAACCGCCGAAGCGCTGTTCGCCGGCCTGTTCTTCGATCCCGACCGCTACGACCTGTCGGCCGTCGGTCGCGTCAAGCTCAACATGCGCCTCGATCTCGACGCCGAGGATACGGTGACGACGCTGCGCAGCGAGGACATCCTCGCGGTGATCAAGACGCTCGTCGGCCTGAAGGACGGCAAGGGCGAGATCGACGACATCGACAATCTCGGCAACCGCCGCGTGCGCTCGGTGGGCGAGCTGCTCGAGAACCAGTATCGCGTCGGCCTGCTCCGCATGGAGCGCGCCGTGAAGGAGCGCATGTCCTCCGTCGACGTGTCGACAGTGATGCCGAACGACCTGATCAACGCCAAGCCGGCGGTCGCCGCGGTGCGTGAATTCTTCGGCTCGTCGCAGCTGTCGCAGTTCATGGATCAGACCAATCCGCTGTCCGAAGTGACGCACAAGCGTCGTGTTTCGGCGCTCGGACCGGGCGGTCTGACGCGTGAGCGTGCGGGCTTCGAAGTCCGCGACGTCCACCCGACGCATTACGGCCGCATCTGCCCGATCGAGACGCCGGAAGGCCCGAACATCGGCCTGATCAACAGCCTCGCCTCGTTCAGCCGCGTCAACAAATACGGCTTCATCGAGACGCCGTACCGCAAGGTCGTCGACCACAAGGTCACCGACGACGTGGTGTATCTGTCGGCGATGGAAGAGGCCAAGCACACGATCGCGCAGGCGTCGGCGGAGCTCGGCCCCGACAAGGGCTTCACCGAGGAACTGGTGTCGTCGCGTCAGGCGGGCGAGTTCCTGATGGCGCTGCCCGACAACGTCACGCTGATGGACGTCAGCCCCAAGCAGCTCGTCTCGGTCGCCGCATCGCTCATTCCGTTCCTGGAAAACGATGACGCCAACCGCGCGCTGATGGGCTCGAACATGCAGCGCCAGGCCGTTCCGCTGGTGAAGGCGGAAGCGCCGTTCGTCGGCACCGGCATGGAAGAGACGGTCGCCCGTGACTCGGGCGCCGCGATCGCCGCCAAGCGCGCCGGCATCGTCGACCAGGTCGACGCCAGCCGTATCGTCGTGCGCGCCACCGGCGAGGTCGATTCGGCCAAGTCGGGCGTCGACATCTACACGCTGATGAAGTTCCAGCGCTCGAACCAGTCGACCTGCATCAACCAGCGTCCGCTGGTGAAGGTGGGCGACGTGGTCAACGCCGGCGACGTCATCGCCGACGGCCCGTCGACCGAGTTCGGCGAGCTGGCGCTGGGCCGCAACGCGCTCGTCGCGTTCATGCCCTGGAACGGCTACAACTACGAGGATTCGATCCTCATCAGCGAGCGGATCGTGAAGGACGACGTGTTCACGTCGATCCACATCGACGAGTTCGAGGTGATGGCCCGCGACACGAAGCTCGGGCCGGAGGACATCACCCGCGACATCCCCAACGTCGGCGAGGAAGCGTTGCGCAACCTCGACGAGGCGGGCATCGTCTACGTGGGTGCCGAGGTCGAGCCGGGCGACATCCTCGTCGGCAAGATCACGCCGAAGGGCGAAAGCCCGATGACACCGGAAGAAAAGCTCCTCCGCGCCATCTTCGGCGAGAAGGCGTCCGACGTCCGCGACACCTCGCTGCGTCTGCCGCCGGGCGTTGCCGGCACGATCGTCGACGTCCGCGTCTTCAATCGCCACGGCATCGACAAGGACGAGCGCGCGATGGCGATCGAGCGCGAGGAGATCGAGCGCCTGAAGAAGGACTCGGACGACGAGCGCACCATCCTCAACCGCGCGACCTGGTCGCGTCTGCGCGAGATGCTGCTCGATCAGGTCGCCACGGCGGTGCCGAAGGGCCTGAAGAAGGGCGCGACGATCGACATGGACCTGCTCGACAGCGTCGACCGCCACGAATGGTGGAAGTTCGCGGTTGCCGACGACAAGGTCCAGGGCGATCTGGAAGCCGTCAAGCAGCAGTATGACGAAGCCGCCAAGCGGATCACGGACAAGTTCCACGATCGTCGCGAGAAGCTGGAGCGTGGCGACGAGCTGCCGCCCGGCGTGCTCAAGATGGTCAAGGTCTTCGTCGCGGTGAAGCGCAAGCTGCAGCCGGGCGACAAGATGGCCGGCCGTCACGGCAACAAGGGCGTCATCAGCCGCATCCTGCCGCAGGAGGACATGCCGTTCCTCGCCGACGGGACGCCGGTCGATCTGGTGCTCAACCCGCTGGGCGTGCCGTCGCGCATGAACGTCGGGCAGATCTTCGAAACGCATCTCGGCTGGGCCGCCCGCAATCTGGGTATGCAGGTCGCGACCGCGCTCGAGGATTGGCGCGAGGCCAACCCCGATGCCAAGGCGGGCGAGATGCCCGACGCGGTGCGCGAGCGTCTCGTGGAGGTCTATGGCGATCATTATGCCGAGGACATCCAGAGCCGCGAGCCCGAGGAGATCGTCGAGCTGGTGCACAACATCCGCACCGGCATCCCGATGGGCACCCCGGTGTTCGACGGCGCGCGTGAAAGCGACGTGTCGGCGATGCTGGAGCTGGCGGGTCTCGACACGTCGGGCCAGTCGGAGCTGTTCGACGGCCGCACCGGCGACAAGTTCGACCGCAAGGTGACCGTGGGCATCATCTACATGCTGAAGCTGCACCATCTCGTGGACGACAAGATCCACGCCCGGTCGATCGGGCCGTACAGCCTCGTCACCCAGCAGCCGCTGGGCGGTAAGGCGCAGTTCGGCGGCCAGCGCTTCGGCGAGATGGAGGTCTGGGCCTTGCAGGCCTATGGCGCCGCCTACACCTTGCAGGAAATGCTCACGGTGAAGTCCGACGACGTCGTCGGCCGCACCAAGGTCTACGAGGCGATCGTCAAGGGCGACGACACGTTCGAGGCCGGCATTCCCGAGAGCTTCAACGTGCTCGTCAAGGAAATGCGCTCGCTGGGCCTCAACGTCGATCTCAAGACGATGCAGGACCAGGTCGACGAGGACGGCATCGCGATCGCCGCGGAGTAAGCCACCACTCTCCCTCTCCCGTCGGGAGAGGGAGGGAGCGGCCGTAGGCCGCGGAAGGGTGAGGATGGTTCGCTGCCCTGCCCTCACCTTCCCACCAGCTTCGCTGGCGGGCCCCTTCCTCTCCCGCTGGGAGAGGAGAAAAGAATTCTGAGAGGTTCATCCCCATGAACGAACTGACCAACTTCGCGAACCCGATCGCAAAGCCCGAGACCTTCGACCAGATCCAGATCGGCATCGCCTCGCCCGACAAGATCCGTTCGTGGTCGTTCGGCGAGATCAAGAAGCCCGAAACCATCAACTATCGCACGTTCAAGCCCGAGCGTGACGGCCTGTTCTGCGCGCGCATCTTCGGTCCGATCAAGGATTACGAATGCCTGTGCGGCAAGTACAAGCGCATGAAGTACAAGGGCATCGTCTGCGAGAAGTGCGGCGTCGAGGTCACCGTCTCGAAGGTCCGCCGCGAGCGGATGGGCCATATCGAGCTCGCCGCCCCGGTCGCGCACATCTGGTTCCTGAAGTCGCTCCCCAGCCGCATCGGCCTGCTGCTCGACATGCAGCTCAAGCAGCTCGAGCGCGTGCTGTACTTCGAGGCGTATATCGTCATCGAGCCGGGCCTGACCCCGCTCGAGAAGTTCCAGCTGATGACCGAGGACGAGCTCCTCGAGGCGCAGGACCAGTACGGTGAGGACGCGTTCTCGGCCGGCATCGGTGCCGAGGCCGTGCGCATCATGCTCGAAAGCCTCGACCTCGAAGGCGAGAAGGTCGCGCTGCTCGAAGAGCTGGCGACGACCAAGTCGGAGCTGAAGCCCAAGAAGATCATCAAGCGCCTGAAGGTCGTCGAGAGCTTCCTCGAATCGGGCAACCGTCCCGAGTGGATGATCCTCGAAGTCGTGCCGGTCATCCCGCCCGAGCTGCGCCCGCTGGTGCCGCTGGACGGCGGTCGCTTCGCGACGTCGGATCTCAACGACCTCTATCGCCGCGTCATCAACCGCAACAACCGCCTGAAGCGGCTGATGGAGCTGCGTGCGCCGGACATCATCGTCCGCAACGAAAAGCGCATGCTGCAAGAGGCGGTCGACGCCCTGTTCGACAACGGCCGTCGCGGCCGCACGATCACCGGCGCCAACAAGCGTCCGCTCAAGTCGCTGTCCGACATGCTGAAGGGCAAGCAGGGCCGCTTCCGTCAGAACCTTCTCGGCAAGCGCGTCGACTATTCGGGTCGTTCGGTCATCGTGACCGGTCCGGAGCTCAAGCTGCACCAGTGCGGC
Organism: Sphingomonas sp. M6A6_1c; assembly: GCF_053345135.1. Taxonomy (NCBI): domain Bacteria; kingdom Pseudomonadati; phylum Pseudomonadota; class Alphaproteobacteria; order Sphingomonadales; family Sphingomonadaceae; genus Sphingomonas; species Sphingomonas sp. M6A6_1c. The sequence continues at coordinate 156,033 of NZ_JBKEZO010000002.1, forward strand.
CTGCCGAAGAAGATGGCGCTCGAGCTGTTCAAGCCGTTCATCTACGCGCGCCTCGACGCCAAGGGCCTGAGCATGACGCTCAAGCAGGCGAAGAAGTGGGTCGAGAAGGAGCGCAAGGAAGTCTGGGACATCCTGGACGAGGTGATCCGCGAGCATCCCGTGATGCTCAACCGCGCCCCGACGCTGCACCGTCTTGGCATCCAGGCGTTCGAGCCGGTGCTGATCGAGGGCAAGGCGATCCAGCTTCACCCGCTGGTCTGCTCGGCGTTCAACGCCGACTTCGACGGCGACCAGATGGCCGTGCACGTTCCGCTGAGCCTCGAGGCACAGTTGGAAGCGCGCGTCCTGATGATGTCGACCAACAACATCCTGTCCCCCGCCAACGGCAAGCCGATCATCGTGCCGTCGCAGGACATGGTGCTGGGCCTCTATTATCTGTCGATGCTGAAGGAAGGCGAGCCGGGCGAAGGCATGCTGCTCGGCGACATGGCGGAGGTGCATCAGGCGCTCGAAGCCAAGGCGGTGACGCTGCACACCAAGATCATCAGCCGCGTTCCGCAGACCGATGAGAGCGGCAAGCAGTACCTCAAGCGCTACGAGACGACGCCGGGCCGCATGCTGCTCGGCGAGACGCTGCCGCACAGCCACAAGGTGCCGTTCGAGACCGTCAACCGCCTCCTCACCAAGAAGGACGTCGGCGACGTGATCGACGAGGTCTATCGTCACACCGGCCAGAAGGAGACCGTGCTGTTCGCCGACGCGATCATGGCATTGGGCTTCCGTCACGCGTTCCGCGCCGGCATCTCGTTCGGCAAGGACGACATGATCATCGCGCCCGACAAGGACGTGCTGGTCGACGAGACGCGCGATCAGGTGAAGGACTTCGAGCAGCAGTATCAGGACGGCCTGATCACGCAGCAGGAGAAGTACAACAAGGTGATCGACGCCTGGAGCCGTTGCGGCGACCAGGTCGCCAACTCGATGATGAACGAGATCAAGGCTGTCCGTCATTACGAAGACGGTCCCAACAAGGGCCGCGAGAAGGACATCAACTCGATCTACATGATGGCCCACTCGGGTGCCCGCGGTTCGCAGGCACAGATCAAGCAGCTCGCCGGCATGCGCGGCCTGATGGCCAAGCCGTCGGGCGAGATCATCGAGACGCCGATCATCTCGAACTTCAAGGAAGGCCTGACCGTCCTTGAATATTTCAACTCGACCCACGGCGCCCGCAAGGGCCTCGCGGACACCGCGTTGAAGACGGCGAACTCGGGCTACCTCACCCGCCGTCTCGTCGACGTGTCGCAGGATTGCGTCATCGTCGAGGAGGATTGCGGCACCGAGCGCGCGCTGGAGATGAAGGCGATCGTGCAGGGCGGTTCGACGATCGCCTCGCTCGGCGAGCGCATCCTCGGCCGCACGACGGCGGAGGACGTGGTCGACGCCAAGACCGGCGAGGTCGTCATCCCGACGGGCACGTTGCTCGACGAGGCGATGATCACGCAGATCGAGAAGATCGGCATCCAGGGGATGAAGATCCGCTCGCCGCTGGTCTGCGAGAGCAAGATCGGCGTTTGCGGCAAGTGCTACGGGCGCGACCTCGCCCGCGGTACGCCGGTCAACATCGGCGAAGCGGTCGGCGTCATCGCCGCCCAGTCGATCGGTGAGCCCGGCACGCAGCTGACGATGCGGACGTTCCACATCGGCGGCGCGGCGCAGCTCAACGAGCAGTCGAACCTGGAGGCACCGGTCGACGGTACCGCCCAGTTCCGCGACCTGCGCCTCATCGTCGACCAGCGTGGTCGCCGCGTGACGCTGTCGCGTTCGGGCGAGATCGCGATCCTCGACATGGACGGCCGCGAGCTGTCGACGCACCGTATCCCCTACGGCGCCTATGTGATGTTCGACGACGGCCATGTGCTGTCGAAGGGCGATCGCATGGCGGAGTGGGATCCGTTCACCATGCCGGTGATCACCGAGAATTCGGGCATCGTGAAGTACGTCGACCTGACCGAGGGCAAGACGCTCACCGAGCAGACCGACGAGGCGACGGGCATCGCCCAGCGCGTCGTCATCGAATATCGCACCTCGACCAAGTCGAAGGAGGATCTGCGTCCGCGCCTGACCCTCACCACGACCGAAGACGGCGAAGCGGCGCGTTATATGCTGACAACCGGCGCGGTGCTCTCCGTCGACGACAATGCCCAAGTCCAAGCCGGCGACGTCCTCGCCCGTGTCAGCCGCGAGTCCGCCAAGACCCGCGACATCACCGGCGGTCTGCCGCGCGTCGCCGAACTGTTCGAGGCACGCATCCCCAAGGAAGCGGCGATCATCGCCAAGGTTTCCGGCCGGGTCGTGTTCGGCAAGGACTATAAGGCGAAGCGCAAGATCGGCATTCAGCCCGAGGACGGCGGCGACGTCGTCGAGTATCTGGTGCCGAAGTCGAAGGTGATCGACGTTCAGGAAGGCGACTACGTCAAGCGTGGCGACAATCTGATCGGCGGTTCGCCCAACCCGCACGACATTCTGGAGACGATGGGGATCGAGCCGCTGGCCGAATATCTCGTCAGCGAAATCCAGGAAGTCTATCGACTGCAGGGCGTGAAGATCAACGACAAGCACATCGAGACGATCGTTCGTCAGATGCTGCAGAAGGTCGAGATCACCGACGGCGGCGACACCACGCTGCTGAAAGGCGAGCAGGTCGATCGCGAGGAAATGGACGCGACCAACGAGAAGCTGGAGAAGAACCAGGCACCGGCACAGGGCAAGCCCGTCCTGCTCGGCATCACCAAGGCGTCGCTGCAGACCCGCAGCTTCATCTCGGCGGCGTCGTTCCAGGAGACTACCCGCGTCCTCACCGAGGCGGCGGTCCAGGGCAAGCAGGACACGCTGATGGGTCTCAAGGAGAACGTCATCGTCGGCCGCCTGATCCCGGCGGGTACGGGTGCGGGCATGAACCGCCTGCGGGTCGCGGCCTCGTCGCGCGATGCGGCGATGCGCGTCCAGCAGCGTGCGATGGCCGCGGCGATCGTCGCCCCGGCGTCGGCCGCCGAGCTCCGCGCCGCCGAGGCGCTGCGCTCGAAGCGCGAGGACGTCGGCACGGGTCCCGACCCGCTCGCCGAGGTCGTCCCTTCGGGCGACGGCAGCGACGAGGCCGCAGGCGAGTATCTGAACCAGGAGTGATCTCCGGGTTCGGGTTCCGGCCTGACCGACTGAAGAGCCGCCGTCCGGGCCACCGGGCGGCGGTTTTTCGTTGGGGGTGGCGGTTGTCGGCGGGCGTGAGAACCGGGCGAGCCCCGGCAGCCTCGCTGCGCCGGGACGCAGAGCGACCCCCCGTTGCAGCAAAAGCGGGAGCCCGGGGAGCAAATAAACAACGTCTGTGGTGCCTGCAGCGCCAGGGCCGATCGCCATTCAGCTCCTGGACTATGGCAATTCCTACCCCGCAAGGGAGAGGTGGCATGCCGAAGACATGACGGAGGGGGAAAACACGCGACGCAAGACATCGCTTATGCTTCGACATCAACTATAATGAAGAGAAGAGCGCCGACATCATGACGGGCACAAGGCCAAGCCTTGATCGACATCAAGATTCGGAGGCCCCGGCCTAGATCTTGTCTGTTGATCGCGACCACGCCACCGCCTCGCCGAGTCCGCAAATGCGAAACAGGATGCCGACGGCTGTGCCGCACGGGCATTATTGGTTGCAGATGCGACCAGCCACTTTTCGACATGCAATAAAAACTTGCACCACTATGGTCATGTTTCCAATTATATCGTATATGATTATGAAGGCGGTGATGATCATCCGCCGTGGATCACGGATACGGTGCCCTGATATGTCGTCGCAGTCGCAGCCCCTCGAAACGTTGGAAGCCTTGTTGAGCCAGGCATGCCAGATTGCCGATGCGCTCGGCCTGGACCTCGCCGCGATCCGCATCGAAGAGGCGCTGATGGTCGCGCGCGATCCGCACGGCAGCAATCCGCTGTGGCAGGATTCCTGGGGCACGATGAGCGTCCTCAACTAAACGACGCGCCCGCCATCCGGCGGGCGGCGTTCAGGCGCTTGCTGGGCCTCCTCCGACGTCCGCGAAGCGCGCCGTCTCGAGCGCGGGCGTCGCATCATCGGGCATCGTTCGCGCGATCGTCTCGAAGGCGCCGTTGCGGATGCGGATTTCGTTGAACGCCGGCGGCGAATTGCGCACCCGCTTCGACAGCGTACCCGCGCCGATCATCCGGATCGTCCGGCCCGCCCGCTCGACGGGCACGTCGAAGGGGTCATGGACGTGGCCTGACATCACCGCATGCGCGCCCGCCTCGGCCAGCGCGGTCAATGCGCTGTCGCCGTGCCGGGTACTCGCCGTCCCCTTGGTGCCACCCTCGATCAGCGGATGATGCGCGGCGACGAAGATCAGCCGGTCCTTGGGCGCGGCGGCGATCATCGCCAGCGCCTTGCGCAGCGAGCCGGGGCTCACCCGCCCCTTCGACCAGTTCCAGCGCCATTGCGCCCGCGCCGTCGTCTTGAGCGGCACGATCGTCACTCCGGGCAGGTCGAGTTCACGCTCGATCATCTTCTCGACCGCGGCATAACGCTGATACGGCGCCAGCAGCCGGCGGAACGGGTCCCAATAATAGGGTATGTCGTGGTTGCCGACCTCCAGCGTCACCGGCACGCCCAGGCTGCGCAGCCAGTCGCCGCCGCGCTGGAATTCGCCGCGTGTCGCGCGCATCGTCAGGTCGCCGGTCATGATTACTGCATCGGGTCGTTCCGCAGCGACGCGTTCGCCGAACCAAGCTATCGCTTCAGGGTCTTCGGCACCGAAATGAACGTCGCTGACGTGGAATAACTTGATCATGATTCCCGAACGCTGCTGTCGCCCGAAAGCTGCCGGGCCGGATCGACATTCGATAACCTCGCCGTTTCGGGCGATGATGGTTGCCGAAACTTCACCCTGTCGTCACCCCGGGCTTGCTTCCTTCCAATCGGCGTCCTCAAAGCACGTAGCGGAACCGCGGATCAAGTCGGGACCTCTGCGAAAGTGCGCGTCCCTGGTGGAGCAGCACGATGCTCCTGCGAACGCAGCCGCCGCCTAGGGCGAAGCAAAACAAGGTCTTACGACGATCAAGACTCCTGTGCTCCTGCTTTCGCAGGAGCACAGGTAAACTTTGCGGAGGCCCGATCAAGACCGGTTTCCGCTGCGTCCTTCGCGCTTGCCATAGGAAGCGGGACCCCGGGTCGAGCCCGGGGTGATGAAAGTGTGGGGCTTGGGCGACCGTTCATCATCCGGAAACGCCGAGAACCTCGAACGTCGGTCGCGGCCATCGGCCCGGTGCTAGTTTGGCCGGATCGTATTATGGTATTGATTTGTATCAACACACGTTAATTTGTAATGCGCCATGGGTCGGGTCATGTCGGACTGACTATTTGTACGGTGACAATGGCAATTCCTCTCGAAACCGACCCGACCCTGGACCTGACGGTCTGCGATCGCGAACCGATCCATATCCCCGGCGCGATCCAGCCCCATGGCCTGCTGCTCGTCGCTGCGGCGGATGGCGACCATGCGGTGCTGGCCGGCGCCGGGGCAATCGAGTCGCGACTGGCGGCGGAGTGGCAGGGTCGCCCGCTCGCCGCGCTGCTCGGGCAGGATATCGCGCTGCTGCTCCACCATCTTCCGGGCGGCCTCGACGCGGTCGGCCAGTTGCCGGTCGAGGGGATCGGCGAACGGTTCGTCGCTACGCTGCACCGCGCGGGTACGCATCTGCTCGTCGAACTCGAGCCGGTCGCCGACGAGCCCAGCTCGGTGGCGACGACGCTCGGCTGGCTCGACGCGGTCGCCGGCAGCTTCGAGCGCGCCGCCGACTTGCAGACGCTCTACGATCGCGCCGCCAGCGCCTTCCGCCGCCTGACCGGCTTCGACCGGGTGATGATCTACCGCTTCCTCGACGACGACGCCGGGCAGGTGGTGGCGGAGGATCGCGACCCGGCGCTGGACACGTTCCGCAACCATCGCTTTCCCGCCTCCGACATCCCCCGTCAGGCGCGGGCGCTGTACGTTCGCAACCGGACGCGGGTGATCCCGACGATCGATTACGATCCGGCGCCGCTGCGCCCGGCCGGCTTCGCGCAGGTCGATCTCAGCGACATCGCGGTGCGCCACGTCTCGCCGATCCATCTCCAATATCTGCGCAACATGGGCGTCGAGGCGTCGGCGTCGATCTCGATCGTCAAGGACGGGTTGCTCTGGGGCCTCGTCGCCTGCCACCACAACAGCCCGCGCCGGTTGCCGCCCGATGTCCGCAGCACCGGCGCGACGCTCGCCAGCGGCCTCGCCCGCCAGATCCGCGCGAAGGAAGAGGCCGCGGCCTATCGCGAGCGGCTGGCGCTGCGCGTCGCCGAGGACAGCGTCGTGCCGCGGCTGAACAGCGAGGAGCCGTTGCGCGCCGCGATCGTCGCGGTGAAGGACGAATTGTGCGCGATGCTCCACGCCGACGGCTTCGCGATGATCGCCGGCGATCAGGTCGAGCGGTTCGGCCGCTGCCCCGAGGATGACGTGTTGCGCGGCATCGCCCGCTGGGTGCGCGAGCGCGGCGAGCCGATGGCAACGCACGAACTGGGCGCGTTGCTGCCGATCGCGCGCGGGCACGAGCAGACCGCGAGCGGCCTGCTCGCGGTGCCTCTGCACGAGGAGGATGCGATTCTGCTCTGGCTGCGCGCCGAGACGATCGAGACGATCGAATGGGCCGGCAATCCGCACAAGTCGGTCGCGGTCGCGCCCGGCGCGATGCTGACCCCGCGCACCTCGTTCGCCAGTTATACCGAGACGGTGAGCGGCCGCTCGCAGCGCTGGACGCTCGAACAGGTCGAGGCCGGGCATCGCCTGCGCCGCCGCTTCCACGAGGCGCGCCAGCACCTTCAGGTGCGAATCCTTAACCGCGAATATCATCGCGCGCTGGCGGAGAAGGACGCGCTGCTCGCGCAGAAGGACGTCCTGATGAAGGAGGTCAACCATCGCGTACAGAACAGCCTGCAACTGGTCGCCTCCTTCCTGCGCCTGCAGGCCAAGACCGCCAACAGCACCGTCGTCGCCGATCATCTGGCGGAGGCGCAGGCGCGCCTTGCCGCGGTGGCGCTGGTCCATCGCCGCTTGTACCGCGACGATCAGGTCGAGAGCGTCGATTTGTCGCGCTACATCGACGAGCTGATCGCCGACATGCGCGTCTCGCTGGGTGCCGAATGGGGGCGGCACATCAAGCTCGATCTCGCGCCGGTGCTGGTGCCGACCGATCGCGCGGTCAACATCGGTCTGATCCTCACCGAACTGGTCATCAACGCCACCAAATATGCCTATGGCGGCGCCGCCGGGCCGGTGGCGATCGCGCTGGAACAGCATGGCGGCAAGCTGCGGCTGATCGTCGCCGACGACGGCCGCGGCAAGGGCGACGGCGAAGGCTTCGGCAGCCGGATGATGGACGCCATGGTCCAGCGCCTGTCGGGGATCATCGAATTCGGCGACAATGCGCCCGGGCTGCGCGCGATCATGACCGCGCCGATCGCGGAAGTCTGACGATCGGTGCCGGACGTTGTTTTCGTCCAAGGAATGAAATCTAAGGAAAACTTTACCGTGATTTGCTAGGCCGTGCGCGACATCATGTATCGCGGACCAGCTCGAATGACTTTTACTTGGTATTACAAGGCGATGCATCAGAGCCGTCACGGCTGATGGCGATGACGTCGTTAACCGATTCGCGATGGGCGCGGCTGACGGCGTGGTGGGGCCATGGTTCGGCCGCTCCGGCTGCCGTCGCGCCCGCCGCGCCCGCCGTGCCGCCTGCGAAAGAGCCCGCGGCGACCAGCGCCCGGCGTGCCGCGGCGCGCGAGACGTTCGCACGTGTCGGCGCCTTCCTCGACGATCACGATCTCGCGCCGACGGTCGATCATTTCCACGTCGCCCGCTGCTACATCCTCGGCGAGGATATCGCGCTGACCCGCGCGGTCGACGACCATATCCGCGAGCACGGCCGGATCGACGCCGCCTTCCTCGCGCTGCCGGTGGTCCGCGAGCTGCTGGGGCCGCTGCATCCCGACCGGATCGCCGAAATGGCGGACGCACTCGCCGCGCGGCTGGCGGAATCGGAGACGACCTTCCGTCAGGGTCAGGCGGCGGTATCCGACTATGAAAGCGCCCTCACCGCCGAAGCCGCGGCGGCGGACGCCGATATGGACGGCGATGCGGACGGCACGATCAAGCGCCTGCTCGCGCTCACCAACGACGCGATCGCCCGCACCCGGCATCTCGCCGACCAGTTGCGCGAGACGCATCGCGAGACCAACCGTCTGCGCCGCAATCTGCAGGAGGCGCGGCGCGCGGCGGACGAGGATCATCTCACCGGCCTGCCCAACCGCCGCTGCTACGACCGCCGGCTCGTCGCGCTGGTCGCGTCGCGTCGGCAGGGGTCGGAACATTGCGTCGCGCTCTGCGACGTCGACGATTTCAAGGTGATCAACGACCGCCACGGTCACGAGACCGGCGACCGCGTGCTCAAGCTGGTCGCGCGCAAGCTGACCGCCGGACTCGGCGCCAAGGTGCTCGTCGCACGCCACGGTGGCGAGGAATTCGCCTGCCTGTTCGAGGATTGCCCGCCCGATCACGCCTTCGCCGCGCTCGACCGGGTGCGCGACGGCGTCGGCGCGCGCAGCCTGATCAACCAGACCTCCGGCGACGGCATCGGCCGCCTCACCTTCTCCGCGGGCATCGCGGTGCTCGGCGACGATCTCGCCGCGACGATGCGCGCCGCAGACGCCGCGCTCTACAGCGCCAAGCGCGCCGGCAAGAACCGCATCGTCATCGCCTGAGTCGTCGCCATGCGCTTAACCACCCATCCGTGTCGTCTTTTGCGCCGGGCATGCTAAGATAGCGTCATGCACCGCCCGATCTCCTGCCGTTCGTCCGGAGCCGGCCCGCATCGCCGGTCGCCGTCCCGGGATGGTGCATCATCCAGTTTCGGCTTGCGCGGCGGGGCGTCCCGCCCCATGCGCGCCGCGCCCTCTACGAAAGGTCTCTTATGGTAGCCTGGTTCCAGGCGCTGATGCCGAAGCAAGGTCGGTTCTTCGATCAGTTCGAGGCGCATGCCGCCACGCTGGTCGCCGGTGCCGACGCCTTGCAGAAGCTGTTCAGCGGCGACGGTGCGATCGCGGTCCATATCGCCGAGATCGTCGACCGCGAGCATGAGGCGGACGATATCACCCGCGACGTGCTGCAGGACGTTCGCCGCGTCTTCGTCACCCCGTTCGACCGTTCGGCGATCACCGACCTGATCGGCGTCATGGACGATTCGATCGACCAGATGAACCAGACCGCGACCACCATCGCGCTCTACGAGGTGAAGACCTTCGCGCCCGACATGCGCGCGATGGTCGACCTCGTCGTCGAGGCGGCGCGCGTCACCGCCGAGGCGATCCCGCTGCTGCGCAAGCTCGACGCCAATGCCGGGCGCCTGCACGATCTCACCGCGCGGCTGGTACAGCTCGAGGGGCAGGTCGACGATCATCACGCCAAGGGGCTGCACGCCTTGTTCAAATCCTGCGGCAACGATCAGCCGATGCGCTTCATCGTCGAGCGCGAGATCTACAGCCATCTGGAACGCATCGCCGACCGGTTCGAGGACATCGCCAACGAGATCCAGGGTCTCGTCATCGACCACGCCTGATCCATGACGATCTCCTTCACGCTGCTGGTCGCGCTGATCGGCGTCGCCTTGCTGTTCGACTTCCTGAACGGCCTGCACGACGCCGCCAATTCGATCGCGACGGTGGTCTCGACGCGCGTGCTCAAGCCGCATCATGCGGTGATCTGGGCCGCCTTCTTCAACTTCATCGCCTTCGCGGTCTTCGACCACAATGTCGCGCAGACCGTCGGCAAGGGCATCGTCAGCGCCACCGTGATCGACCCGCAGGTGATCTTCGGCGCGCTGATAGGTGCGATCGTCTGGAACGTCATCACCTGGCGCTACGGCATACCGTCCAGTTCCAGCCACGCGCTGATCGGCGGGCTGCTCGGCGCCGGGATCACCAAGGCGGGCTTCGACGGCGTCGTCTGGGCGGGCGTCGGCAAGACCGTCGGCGCGATCTTCCTGTCGCCGACCGTCGGCATGATCCTCGCGCTGCTGCTTGTCCTCGTCGTCGCCTGGACCTCGCTGCGGCTCACCCCGATGGGCGTCGACAAACGCTATCGCAAGCTCCAGCTCGTCTCCGCGGCGCTCTACAGCCTCGGCCATGGCGCCAACGACGCGCAGAAGACGATGGGGATCATCACCGTCCTGCTCTATTCGCAGGGGCTGCTCCACGGCGGCTTCCACGTGCCGTTCTGGGTGGTGCTCTCATGCCAGGCGGCGATGGCGCTGGGCACGATGTCGGGCGGCTGGAAGATCGTCCATACGATGGGGTCGAAGATCACCCGCCTCACCCCCGCGCAGGGCTTCTGCGCCGAAACGGGCGGCGCGATCACCTTGTTCATGGCGACGGTCGGCGGCATTCCGGTGTCCTCGACGCACACCATCACCGGCGCGATCGTCGGCGTCGGTTCGGCGCGGCGGCTGTCGGCGGTACGCTGGAACATCGCCAGCCGCATCGTCGTCGCCTGGGTCGTCACCCTCCCCGCCGCGGGCCTGATCGGCGCCGCTTGCTACGAAATCGCCGCGCTGCTCTCGCGCTGACCGGGGTGACGGTTGGATCGATCCTCCTTCCGTCCCCACGGACCTTCCACCCCGCTCCACCGTTCTGCCCCCGCAACCTAGTGGAGCCGCCCCCATGCCGACCGAACTCATCATCCTCGGCGTGTCCGTCATCCTGCTCGTCGTCCACATCATGCTGCAGGGCCAGACGGCGACCCGAGAGCGCGGCCTCGCCTGGAACGCCGGCCCCCGTGACGGCACCGACGAAAAGCCGCTCGGCCCGCTCGCCGGCCGCGCCGAACGCGCATTGTCGAACTATCAGGAAACCTATCCCGCCTTCATCGCGCTGGCGCTCGGCCTCGCGGTCACCGGACAGACCGGCGGGGTCGGTGCCGCCGGCGCGATCCTGTGGCTGGTCGCGCGCCTCGTCTACATCCCGCTCTACCTGCTCGGCATCCCCTACGTCCGCAGCCTCGCCTGGGTCGCGGCGATGTTCGGCCTGCTGCTGATGCTGATCCGCTTCTTCTAAACGCCCACGACCCAACGATAATTTTTATGTCAGTAACAGACATTTAACGTTGCAAGGCTAGCGGGGGCCATGGTCGATCTTCCCGCCGCGCTCATTCCCGCGCTCACCGTCATCCTGCCGCTGGCCGCGGTGCTCATCGCCTCCGCCTGCGCGATGGATCTCGGCGGGCGGTAATCCGGAGACGGGGGCTCGCCACGCGAGCCCCCGCACCCCTCACGCGATATGCACCGCCTTGGTGATCAGATGCGCGGCGATCCCCTCGGGGCCGTCCTCCGACCCGTAGCCGCTGTCCTTGACCCCGCCGAACGGCGCATCGCCCCAGCTCAGCCGCACGGTGTTGATCGCCACCATCCCCGCCTCGATCTCGTCGCCGAGCCGGTTCTGCAAGCGGCCGTTCTCGGTGAAGCAATAGGCGCCGAGGCCATAAGGCAGGCGGTTCGCCTCGGCGATCGCATCGTCGGCGTTGGCGAACGATCCGATCAGCGCGATCGGACCGAACGGCTCCTCGTTCATCGCGCTGGCGGCGAGCGGCACGTCGGCGAGCACGGTCGGCGCGAAGAAGAAGCCGTCGCCCTCCCCCGGTACGCCACCCGTCAGCAGACGTGCGCCCGCGCCGACCGCATCCGCGACGATCCCGGCGATCGCCTCCGGCCGGCGCGGGTTGGCCATCGGCCCCATCTGAATGCCTTTCTCCAGCCCGTTGCCGACCGTGATCGCCGCGGTCCGCTCGGCGAAGCCCTTGGCGAACCGCTCGTAAATGCCCTGCTGGACATGGAAGCGCGTCGGCGCGACGCAGACCTGGCCGGCGTTGCGGAATTTGTGCGCCACCAACGTGTCGAGCGTCCGCTCAAGATCGCAATCGTCGAACACCAGCACCGGGCCGTGCCCGCCCAGCTCCATCGTCGACTTCATCACCGTATCCGCCGCCAGCTTGAGCAGATGCTTGCCGACCGGCACCGATCCGGTGAAGCTCAGCTTGCGCGTCACCGGCGAGGCGAGCAACTGCCGCGACACCGCGTCGGGCACGCCGAACACCAATTGCGCGACGCCGTCGGGCAGCCCCGCATCCTGGAAGCAGCGCAGGATCTCGACCGCGGCGCCCGGCGTCTCCTCGCTCGGCTTGAGGATCACCGAACAGCCCGCGGCGATCGCCGGCGACAGCTTGCGCACCGGGTTCATCACCGGGAAATTCCATGCGCAGAACGCCGCCACCGGCCCGACGGGCTGATGCAGCACCAGCGAGCGCGTGCCGGTCGGCCGCGGCAGCACGCGGCCATAGATGCGCACCGCCTCGCCGGCGTGGAAGTCGAGCAGCGCCGCGGTCGCCATCACCTCGCCCTTCGCCTCGGTATACGGCTTGCCCTCCTCCAGCGTCGCCAGCCGCGCGAGCAGATCGGCACGCTCGCGCACCAGCGCCGCGGTCCGCGACAGCACCGCCGCCCGCTGCAGCGGCGCGGTCGCGCGCCACGTCTTGAAGCCCCGATCCGCCGCTGCCAGCGCCCGGTCGAGATCCGCCGGCGTGGCCAGCGGCAGTTCGCCCAAAGTCCGGGCGCTCGCCGGATCGAGCACCGGCTGCGTCTCGCGACCGGCGGTGATCCACTCGCCGTCGATGAACAGGCCGAGGCGCGTATCGTAGGTATCGGTCATAACGTTCCGCTTTCGTCAGGCGTGATGCCCCGCCGCGCGGCAGGACAAACGGTCGCGACGATACCGGTGCCACCGGCGACGCCACGGACCACGCCGGCTATGTAGGGGCAGGCGGTGCGGGGTGGAAGGCGGCAGCCGCGCTCACCCGATCCCGGCAACCACCCCGCCCCGGCATCGACCGATCACAAGGGCAATCCGAAACGCGGCCCGAACCAGATCAAAGCGGCGTAGAGAAGGATCGTCAGCGCACACCCGGCCCCGAGCGCGAACCAGAAGCCGAAGCCATGCCGCAACAATGGCGCAATCAGCAGGAACATGGGAAGCGAGGGGATGACGTACCAGAACGTCGCCGAGGCATGGGCGGCCATGGTGTCCGCATCCGGCTTATCGTTCCATAGCCATATCATGCCGAGCACCGAAACCAGCGGAAGCGACGCGATCAGCGCCCCGAAGCCCGGATAGCGTTTCGCCAACGTCGAGGCGACGGCAATCAACGCCCCCGAGACAACGGCCTTCAGCGTCAGATACAGCATAGCCGCCGGTATCCCATGCCCGCCTCACATAGAAGCCGCCGGATGCCTTTTCACCGAGGTCGGACAGGCGCTGCGCCGAGGTTGCGGTGGAGCGGGTGAAGGGAATCGAACCCTCGTCGTAAGCTTGGGAAGCTTCTGCTCTACCATTGAGCTACACCCGCATATCAACGACTTAGCGCTGATCTGACCGCCTGCGGGGCTCCGGTTTACAATCCCGGTTTACAATCCCGCGTGCAATGCGACGGCCGAGTGCCACATTCCTGGCGTGGTCGTCAACGTAGATCGTCCGGATTCGCCGGACCGCATCGGGCGACCGCCCCATGATGTCGGCGATCTCCGTGTCGATCGGGTCGGTCGTGTCGTCATCTGCCTTGATCATGACATGGTGTAGACGAGCGTTTCAGCAAGACCGGCATTATTCACGTTGATCTTCTCCGCATCGCCAGTGCCGCCGTCTCGCCTTTCAAGCGCAATGGCGATTTATCACTGTTGACGGGATCAGGCCGTCGGCGGTTTGCTCGCAACGTCCTCGATCGCCGCTGCGAGCGCGTCCATCTGCGCTGCATTGTTGAACAGGCCCGGCGTTACGCGAACACAGGCGCCTCGCGTCACCCCGCTGCGGTGGACGGTGAAGATCCGATACCTCTCGAGCAGTCGGCGCGCGAGCGCAGCGTTCGCCGCATCGCTGGTTAAGCCGTGGAGGCGGAAAGACGTGATGCCCGCATGCAGATCTGCATCATCTGGCGTGAGCACTTCGACCTGCGAGAGGCGACGCACACGACTAACCCACCGGTCGCGCAACATGTTGAGCCGGGCAGCGCGGCGTGCAGCGCCGATCGAGCGCTGGAACCTCAGGGCTGCCGGCAGTGTCAGCTGCGCAGCAAAATCCACGGTGCCGGTGTGCACCCGCGAATGGATGCCGTCGCGCATCGTGGCATCGTTGGCGGGGTCCGGATCGATGCGATCAAGCGCCGGGCGCCGTACGTACATGGCACCGACGCCGAGCGGATTGCCAAGCCATTTGTGGCAGTTGAGGCCAATGAAGTCGCAGTTGAGATCGGGAAGGACGAAGTCGAGCTGACCCCAGCTGTGCGCGGCATCGACGATGGTGTCGATGCCGCGTGCACGAGCCGCCGCGGCGATCTCCCTTACCGGAATTACCAGGCCGGTGCGGTGACTAAGATGCGTCAGCAGCACCAGCCGCATCCTGGGATAGGCGTCGAACGCCGCCGTGTAGGCGGCGATCAGCGACTGTCTGGTGGCAGGCTCCGGCAGAGCGATCTTGATGACCGTCGCACCGCGGCGGGCATGGAGGCTTTCCATGCACGCCTGCATGCTATCGTAGTCCAGGTCGGCGTAGAGCACCGCATCGCCCGCCTTGAGCCGGTTATATCCGAGGATCAGCGCCTTCAACGCTTCCGTGGCGTTGCGGGTGAGTGCGACATCCTCCGCAGGCACCCCCAACTCGATCGCCAGATCCGCCTTCGCGGCGATCAGATCCCCGACCAACCCCCGCCTCGCATAGTAGCTGGTGTCGCGGTTCACCCGTTCGACGAGACGCAGATACTCGGCCAGCACCGGTCGTGGCATGGCGCCCCAGTTTCCGTTCTCGAGCTGGATGACGTCGGATGGCACATCGTATTGTGCCGCAATGCCTTTCCAGAAGACCTCATCGGTATCGGCCGGTGCCACCCGGGCCATGGTCGCTGCGGCATGAACGACGGGAAAGGCGATGCCCGCTCCCAGGACGGCGCGGCGTCCGATCCGCAGGTCTCGCATCAGAAACGCATTCCGATCCGGACGTAATAGTTGCCGCCGTCCGTGTCGTAAGGCGAGTTGCGGGAATAGACGAGACCGCGGGATGCCTGGAACACAGCTTCGTCCGGATAGGTGTTAAAGACGTTCTCCGCCCCACCGCGGAGCGTGAAATGATCGTCGAGCCGGATGCTCGCGGACACGTCCACCATCGTCATCGAGCCGAAGCGCTGGAAGATCGTGCCGGTCGCGTTGCCGGTCGAGTCTTCCCAGCCGCCATAGTAGCGGCCGCGTACCAGCAGCCCGACCGGGCCGATATCGTACCCGGCGGTGGCCACGCCATTGTGTTGCGGCAAACGCTGCTCGAAGATGCGGCGCTGCGCGTCGTTGCCGATGGCCGCGCTCGCCCCGCTCGTGACCTTGGTCTGGTTGTAGTTGTAGGCGAGGCTCAGGTTGGCCCGACCAGGCCCGATCTGGCGCACGTAGGTGAGCACCGCATCGATACCGCGCGTGCGCGTGTCGAAGTCGTTGGTGAAGTAGCTGAGCGAGGTATAGCGCTGCGGATTGGCGAAAGACGCCGGCACCGTGAAGGTGCGGGACTCGCTGAACCGGTCGTCGACCTCGATCTGATACAGATCGACGCTGCCGCTGAGCCCGATCTTGGTCTGAAATGTGATACCCGCCGTCGCCGTTCTGGACGTCTCGGGCTTCAGTGCCTTCGCACCGAGCGCGATCGCCAGGGGATCGGATGGCGACAGCCTCCCCTGGTTGAAGACCTGCAGCGTGACCGTGTCGAGGCCCTGCGTTGTGGATGTGGTGTTGAGCTGCGCTGGAGTGGGAGCACGGAAGCCGGTGGAGTAGGTCGCCCGCACCGCCAGACCGGTGATCGGCTCGACCCGCGCGGATAGCTTGTAGTTGAAGGTATCGCCGAAATTAGAGAAGTCCTCGTAGCGCCCCGCCGCGCCCAACGTCAGCGCAGTGACCGGCTTCCATTCGAGATCGAGATATCCTGCATAGCTCTCCTGGTCCCATACGCCTGCCCGCTGCGGGCCGAAGCCGGGAAAGCCGTTTGCGCTCGGGGCAAGCCCGAAGGCTGCACCGGGACCAATCGCATAGGAGGCGGGATCGCCGAGGCCCACCCGGTAGGTCTCGACACGCCGCTCGGCGCCGAACGCCACGTTGACGGGCTCCGCGGTGCCGACCGGCAGGCGATAGACGAAGTCGGCGTTCAGGTTGAACTCGCGCTGCTCCAGCCGCCCCAGGTAGAAGCTGGTCGGGCTGACGGGTCCAAGCGACGCGTTGAGGCTTTCGCCCAAGGTGTATTCAATTCGGCTGCGGCCGAAGGAGGCGCTCAGGTCGTAGGTCAGCGGCTCCGCGATGTTACCCTTGGCACCCGTCACTGACTGGAAGTCGCTGAAGGTGGTGCCGAGCCGGGGCGTGAAGCCCAGCGGATAGATGCTGTTGAAGGAAAAACCGGGAAAGGCCTGTGTCGCCCGATACACGCTCGCCGTGCCGTCGGGGTTGCGCCAGTTGAAGTCCGTCAGTCCCTCGCCCTGCTGGACGGTGCTGAAGGCGTACAACGTCAGGGCATCGTCAAAATCGTAATGCGCGTTGACGGCACCTTCGACCCGCTCCTGGTCGGGCTGCCCCCAGCGTTGGACGGGGTTGGGCAGGGTCAGTTGCGGATGTGCGGCCTGGAAGGCGATGGCATCGGGCCGCTGCCGCGACCGCGAAGTCGCTTCGGCATGATCATACTGACCGGTGAACACCACGCTGCCGCGCTCACCCAAAGCGATCCCGCCGCGCAGGCCGGTTTGATACTCGTTGCCGTCGCCCCGGTAGTATCGGGAATATTGGCCGAACGCCTCCATCCCAGGCTCGACGTCGAGCACGATGTTGACGACGCCGGCGATGGCGTCGGAGCCGTATTGCGCCGACGCACCATCGCGCAGCACTTCGACGCGCCCGATCGATAACGGCGGAATGCCGGCAAGATCGGGAGCCTGCGCGCCGCGCGTGCCCAGCAAGGCAGAACGATGATAGCGTTTGCCGTTGATCAGCACGAGCGTCTGATCCGCGGAGAGGCCGCGAAGGGTGGCCGGGCGGACGAAGGCCTGCCCGTCGGCTGCCGGGAGGCGCTGGACGTTGAACGACGGCAGCAACTGCGCCAGCGTGTCCGACAGGTCGTTCGAGATTGTGGATCCGATCGCCTGCCTGGACAGCACGTCCACCGGTGCGAGAGTATCGAACTGCGTGCGGCCGCGGTCACGCGTCCCGGTGACGACGACCGTATCGTCCGGTGCCGTGGAAGTCATTCCGTCTGCCGACGGATTCGCCACAGGCTGAGGAGCAAGCGTCTGAGCGTAGGCAGACGAACAGGCGAGCAGCTGCAGCGCGCTGGCTACGCTGACACTCAGTAATTTCATTGTTCCCCCAGGGACGTTCAGGCCTTCGTGGCTCTAAGCGACGCACTAGGTTGGCTACATTGCACGACGGTGACGCCGCCCTTGCGGATTTAAGTCACACCCTGACTGCCGGCCCGGCTAATACGGGTAGGCTGACCCGGACCCGGACACTCACGAGCTGACACAAGATGCCCGATATCGGCCATCCGTTCATGTCTTTAATCGTGAGTTTCGCGGCAGCGGCGTCTGCAATAACGACGTCTGCCGCGAGGACGCGAGAAAACGAATGATCTCGCATCAGAGACGGGGGCACCCCATACCCCCTTACCTGCCAACGATCAGTGATCCTGCAGGCGATGCTCGACGGCCTCCACATAAAAAAAAGGCGATCGCTTTCGCGACCGCCTTCTTTCCCAAACACAACCTCGGTCAGGTTGCGATATTCGAGCTCACCGGCTTGGCCGTTACGTCGAACCGGTCGGCTTCCATGACCTTCACCCAGGCCTTGATGAAGTCCTTGACGAACTTCTCCTCATTGCCGTTTTCGGCATAGACTTCCGCCGTCGCGCGCAGCTGTGAGTTCGAGCCGAACACCAGGTCCGTGCGGGTGGCGCGCCACTTCTCGCCCTTACCGCCGCGATCATGACCGATGAACTCCTCGTCGCTCGACGGATCGACGAGCTCCCAGAAGGTCTCGTTGTCGAGGAGGTTGACGAAGAAGTCGTTGGTCAGCTGCCCCTTGCGCTCGGTTAGGACACCCTCGGGCTTGTCGCCGTGATTGGCCCCAAGCACGCGAAGACCACCGAGCAGGACCGTCATCTCAGGAGCAGACAGGCCCAGCAGCGAAGCCTTGTCGAGCAGCAGCTCCTCGGTCTTCACGGTCTGCCGCGTCCGCAGGTAGTTGCGGAAGCCATCGGCCTGCGGCTCCATCCATGCGAAGCTCTCGACATCGGTCCAGTCCTGCGTCGCGTCACCGCGTCCGCCGGTAAACGGTACCGTGACCTCGAACCCGGCATCTTTCGCCGCCTTCTCGATCGCCACCGAGCCTGCAAGGACAATCGCGTCAGCAAGCGACATGCTTCCGCGAAGCTCGTTGAGCTTGGCGAGCACCGTTTCCAGTTCCGCGGGTTCATTGATCGCCCAGTTCTTCTGAGGCTCCAATGCGATGCGCGCACCGTTGGCTCCGCCACGATGGTCGGACTTGCGGTAGGTCGAGGCGGAGGCCCAGGCGGTCTTGACGAGCTGACCGATGCTGAGGCCGGAGCTCAGTACGCTATCCGCAAACGCCGCCATTTCGGCATCGCTCGGCGCTGTTCCCTCGGGCACCGGATCCTGCCAGATGAGCGTCTCTTCCGGCACCTCAGGCCCGAGGTAGCGGACCTTCGGCCCCATGTCCCGGTGGGTCAGCTTGAACCAGGCGCGTGCGAAGGCGTCGTCGAGCGCCGCTTGATCGTCGCGAAAGCGTTCGGAGATCGCGCGGAATTCGGGGTCCAGCTTCAGCGCCATGTCGGCGGTCGTCATGATCGTCGGCACGCGCTTGCTAGGATCGCGTGCGTCGGGTGCCATGTCTTCCCATTCGGGATTGATCGGCGTCCACTGCTTCGCACCGGCCGGGCTGGACGTCAGCTCATATTCGTACTTGAACAGCAGGCGGAAATAGTCGCCGGTCCACTTCGTCGGATTGTTCGACCACGACCCCTCGATCCCCGAGGTGGTGATGTGGCCCTTGCCGATCTCCTCGCTGTCCGTGAGCCAGCCGAGCCCCTGCATGTGCACGGCTTCCGACGCGGGTTCCTTGCCGAAATTCTCAGCGGGCTTCGCGCCGTGCGTCTTGCCGAACGCGTGACCGCCGGCGGTGAGCGCGACGGTCTCCTCCGAGTTCATCGCCATGCGCGAGAACGTGGCGCGCATGTCACGCGCCGAGCCGAGCGGATCGGGATTGCCGCCGGGCCCTTCGGGGTTCACGTAGATCAGACCCATCGAGTCCGCGGCGAGCGGGCCTTCCAGATCGAGCTGCTCGTCGGGGCGAATGCGGCTCTTGTGCTCCGCATGTCCGATCCACTGCTCCTCGGCACCCCAATAGGTGTCGCCTTCCGACTGATAGACGTCCTTGCGGCCACCGGCGAAGCCGAATGTCGGGCCGCCCATGCTCTCGATGGCGACGTTGCCGGCCAGGATGAACAGGTCCGCCCAGCTGATATGCTTCCCGTACTTCTGCTTGACAGGCCACAGCAGGCGCCGTGCCTTGTCGAGGTTGCCGTTGTCCGGCCAGCTGTTGAGCGGTTCGAACCGCTGCTGGCCCGACGACGAACCGCCACGCCCGTCGGTTACGCGGTAAGTGCCCGCAGCGTGCCAGGCCATGCGGATCATGAAGGGACCGTAATGCCCGTAATCCGCAGGCCACCACGATTTGCTGTCGGTCATCAACGCGGTGAGATCGGCTTTCAGCGCGTCGTAGTCGAGCGTCCGGAACGCTTCGGCATAGTCGTAATCCTCGCCCATCGGGTTCGGTGAAACGCCATGCTGGTGCAGGATCTCGACCGGCAGAACGTCGGGCCACCAATCCTTGTTGGTACGGCCGAGAAGCGAGCGGACCGTGCCTGCGCCGCCGCCATTCCTGCCCATCGGGCAGCGCTCGCTGGGATCTTCGTCAGCCATCTTCTCACTCCTCTTATGCTATCCGCCGCATTCTAATAGGGCGGATAAATTTATCCAATGGATTGAAACGATTTCTGCTATCACCTGAGTCGATGAAGCCGATCCCGTCGCTCAGGCAGTTGTCGTATCTCCTCGCACTCCACGAGCATGGCAATTTCGGGCGTGCGGCTGCCGCCATGTTCGTCTCGCAGTCCGCCTTTTCGGTGGGCATCGCCGAGCTCGAACGGGTGCTGGAGGCGAGCCTGGTCGAGCGCTCCAAACGCCACGTGCGCTTTACGCCGATCGGCGAGGAAATCGTCGCACGCGCTCGTCAGATGGTGCGCGCCGCGGAGGATCTTCACCTTGTAACGCAGCGCTCTCACGAGCCGCTGGTCGGATCGCTGCGGTTCGCGGTCATTCCCACGATCGCCCCGTTCCTGCTCTCCCGCACCCTGCCGGCGCTCGCGCGCGACTGGCCGCGGCTGCAGCTATATGTGCGTGAGATGCTGACGGGCGTCGCATGCGAAGCGATGGGGCGCGGCGAGATCGATTGCGTGCTCCTCGCGCTGCCCATCGAATGTGGCGAGATCGAGAGCATCGACATCGCCGTCGACCCTTTAGTCCTTGTTACGGCGAAAGGGCAGGATGCGTTTGCATCGCCGCTCTGTGATGCCGACGACAGCCGTTTGCTTTTGCTTGAAGACGGACATTGCCTCAAGGAGCATGCCCTCGCCGCGTGCGATCGAACGGCAGCCGAAGCGGACAGCCTGTTGGTCGCCTCTACGCTGCACACGCTGGTTCAACTGGTCGATGCGGGTCTCGGCTACACGTTGCTACCGCAAATGGCGATTGACGCCGGTATCCTCGGTGGCACGCGGGTCGAAACGCGTCCGGCGCAAAGCCGTCATGCAGAGCGACAGATTGCGCTCGCTTGGCGTGGAGGCCATCCACGCACAAGCGAATTCCGCCTCCTCGGCGAGTCGATCATGCAAGCGGTGAGCGGCGACGCCAGATGACGCCGACCACGGGTTCTCAGACACATCGGCCGAGCTCTCTGCCAGCTTCGAAGGGCTTCGAAGCCTTCGCAATTGACGGCCGACAGTTCGATCATACCGACGCCATGCCCTTCCGCATGTCAGCCGAACAGTCGATCCCAGACCGATGGTCGCTGGATGCGCAACTCCTGCCACCTTGCGCGAGCATCGGCCGCGCGTTGATGTAATGCCCGGATGCATTCGTCACGCGGGAGGTCCGAAAGCCGAGCTGGAAGGTCGTTGCGCTTCATGGGAACGGCGATTGTTCGGCGACAAACCGAACGTTAGCAACGGTGAAGCGACCAACGGCTGACGATTGGCACGATAGCGTACACACCCGGCCGCGAACGAGCAGCTTGTAGGCAAGCACCTCTGGCGTGTTCGCGTACCGCCTGAAGCCACACCGCATCCGTTCACTCAGCACGTAGCCAACCTCCGCTACAAAAAGGAGCCCGCCTACGACGGGGGGAGGCGGGCTCGAAGGCTGCATGTCCGATACGAGGCTCCGACTCGGGCATATCGTGTTGTACGCTCATACGGCGGCCCGTTCTCGCACCTGGGCTATTGATTTAGACTTGGTTTAGCGCCTGACGGGCCACAAATGCGCGTTCGTGGGACGCGGTCTGCCAAGTCACGCCGGCCTCGCTCAACGGTATCGGATTTTCAATCCGGTGCTCGGGCATCGACCGAACAGAATTTTATAACCTTGCAGCAAGCGAGGGCTGGTCGCTCGATGCCGGTCATAGGTTGAGATTGTGCGGTGGCGGCTTTCCGCGTTGAAAACCGGTCCGCGCCCGGACATCCTATTGGCGGGATAAGGTTGCTCCGGCGATGCTCCACGTCATGACATGAAGTGGCCGCACTACCTTGGCATGCCTCTTGTCAGCAGGAGCCCTTCGGCCTTCGCTGCGACCGCAAGGCCTTTATAGTCGTGTATCGCTGGATGAGCGGTGCCGATCGGATCGTGATGGGTGAACGTAATGGCGAGGCTGGCGGCGCCCGCGGCGTCCGCAGCGCCAAGGCCGGCCAGCGTGTCTTCGAACACGAGGCAGTCCGAAGCGTCGACCCCCAGCTTTTCCGCGCCGAGGAGGAAGCATGCAGGATCCGGTTTGCCGCGTTCCACATCCTCCGAGGTGACCAGAACCGGCGGAATGGCGATGCCCGCTCGGCGAAGACGGGCCTCGGCAAGTGCGCGCGAGGCCGAGGTGACGATCGCCCAGCGCTCCTTCGGAACACTGGCCAGGAACGCGAAGACGCCGGGTATCGCCTCGACGCCGTCGGTATCCTCGATTTCCCTTCGCGTGATCCAGGCCGCCTCCGCCACCGGATCAGCGACGCCGAGCGCCTTCATCGTCTCCACCGTCCGGACGCCGTGCATGATCGAGATGACATAGGCCGGATCGAAGCCGCGCATCAGCGACCAGCTCGTCCACGCCCGGTTCGCGGAGTCGATGCTGGTGATCAGCGTCCCGTCCATGTCGAACAGGAATGCGGCGAAGTGACGGCCGTCGTGGGGAACGGCGGCGGGAGCGGTCGTTGAGCTATTCATCGCACAGGATCATACGGACAGCCGGGCGGCGTTCAAAGTCGGGAACATCGTCGAACAGACGATTTCCGCATCGATTGTACCGATTGGACGGATGACGCTCGGTGCGAACCGACCATCTAAGAGAGCGCCGGCTGACCCTGGGGCAGATCGGCGCATTCGCGTCAGCAGCCATTGAGGTCGGTAGCGGTTCAGACCCCGTTGCGGACGTTCAAGCCGGCTATGCAGCAACGATCTTTTCGAGCCCGCCGTACTGGCAAGCTCCAGCCGATTGGATCGTGATCCAATCGGCCGAGCTGCCGCATGGCGCTTGGTAAAGCCGCTTTCCGGCACACAAGAAAAACGCTTTGGGGGGTACACCGCTGACGCTCGGTCGTGGAATTCAGGATCGCCGCATTCAGCAAAAACCGCCGAAATCTGCCATTTCCCATAGCTTGGGAAGCTTCTACTCCACCATTGAGCTACACCCGCGTCGGCCGCAGCGATGGGCTCAACAGGCCGTAATCCGCCGGGCGGGGCAATGCAACGGCGATCATCGACACGCGCGCGTCCAGTCGATACCGCGCGCGCATGACTCTCGTGCTGTTCAACAAGCCGTTCGGCGTGCTCAGCCAGTTCACCGATCGCGGATCGCCGACGACGCGGGCGACGCTGTCCGATCATATAGACCTGCCGGGCGTTTATCCGGCGGGGCGGCTCGATCGCGACAGCGAGGGGCTGTTGCTGCTCACCGACGACGGGCGGTTGCAGGCGCGGATCGCCGATCCTCGGTTCAAGCTCGCCAAGACCTATCTGGTGCAGGTCGAGGGGCTACCGGACGAGGACGCGCTGGCGCGACTGCGTGGCGGCGTCATGCTCAACGACGGGCCGACCCGCGCCGCTGAGGTCGAGCAGATCGCCGATCCGGCCTTGTGGCCGCGCGATCCGCCGATCCGCGTCCGCGCGCATATCCCCGATTGCTGGCTGTCGCTGACCATCCGCGAGGGCCGCAACCGGCAGGTGCGGCGGATGACCGCGGCGGTGGGGCATCCGACGCTGCGGCTGGTGCGCTGGCGGATCGGCGAATGGACGCTCGCCGATCTGGCGCCGGGGCAGCACCGCATCGTCGGCTGAGCCGCGCGGGCTCAGGCCGGCATCAGCAGATGCACCACGTCGGGCCGGGGCCAGACGACGGCGCGCACGTCGCTGCCGAGCGCGGCCTCGTCGACGCGCGCGCGGTCGCCGACCACGACGCGCAGCCGGCCGCCGTGGCGGCTCACCGCGCCGACATTGCCGCGGCCGCCGAGCGCGGCGAGCAGCGCCTCGGACAGATCGACCGGCGCAGCAGCGACGGGTGGCGCCACCGCCGGGGCCGCCGCGGCGGGTGGGGCGGCGTCGAGCGCCGCGCGCATCTCCATCGCGAGCCCGTCGGCGATGCCGCCGACGATCACCTGCACCGCGGTCGGCGACGGGCGCAGCACGCCGCGCGCGCCGAGCTGGCGCAGCCGCGGCTCGTCGATCGCCTGCGCGTCCGCCACCGCCAGCCGCAGCCGGGTGGCGCAGGCATCGATGCCGCGCAGGTTCGCCGCTCCGCCCAGCGCCGCGACGAACGCCGCCGCCTTGGCATCCGCGGCGACCGCAGGCCCCGCCGGTATCGCCTCGGGCGCCTCGCGACCGGGCGTCGGCAGGTCGAAGCGCACGATCGCCCAGCGGAACAGGCCGTAATAGATCGCCGCATAGGCCGCGCCGACGGGCAGCAGCATCAGCGGGCGCGTTGCTTTGCCGTAGTTGAGCATGTAATCGAACAGGCCGGCGGAAAAGCCGTAGCCGAGTTTTACGCCGAGTGCGTTCATGATCGCCTCGGCGATGCCGGTGAGCAGCGCGTGGATCGCGTAGAGCACCGGCGCGAGGAACATGAAGCTGAACTCGATCGGCTCGGTGACGCCGGTGAGGAACGAGGTCAGCGCGAGGCTGAACAGCATGCCGCCGACTTCCTTGCGCCGATCGGGCGCGGTCGCGTGGTACATCGCGAGACAGGCGGCGGGCAGGCCGAACATCATGACCGGGAACATGCCGCTCATGAAGCCGCCCGCGGTCGGATCGCCGGCGAAGAAGCGGGTCAGGTCGCCGGTCTTGCCGTGGTAATCGCCGACGACGAAATAGACGACGTTGTTGAGAATATGGTGCAGGCCGGTGACGAGGAGCAGCCGGTTGAGCACACCGAACGCGAAATAACCGTAGCCGCCGGCGACGACGACGCCGCGGCTGAGCGCGTCCATGCCCGCGTCGATCGGCGCGTAGCTCAACCCCAGCGCCAGCGCGATGACCAGCCCGGCGATCCCGGCGATGATCGGCACGAACCGCCGCCCGCCGAAGAAGGCGAGGTAATCGGGCAGCTTGAACGTCGCGAAGCGATTGTAGAACAGCCCGCCGACGAGCCCGGAAAGGATGCCGATCGGCACCTCCAGCCGGTCGACCGCCGCGGTCTTCCACGCCGCCGAGACGCCGGCGACCAATGCCTCGGGCACGTTGGCGAGCGTCGCCGCGGGCACCACCAGGAAGCTTTGCGAGGCGTTGACCGAGACGAGATAGCAGACGATCCCCGCCATCGCCGCGGCGCCGTTGCCATCGCGCGCGAAACCGGTGGCGACGCCGACCGCGAACAGCAGGCCGAGGTTGGAGAACATCGCATCGCCGGCGGCGCTGAGGAAGGCGATGTCGAGCAGGTCGGGCTGGCCGAGCCGCAGCAGCAGCCCGGCGATCGGCAGCACCGCGATCGGCAGCATCAGCGCGCGGCCGAGCGGCTGGAGGAAGCTCATCACCGAGAAACGGGAGGCGGGGCGGGTCATCGGCTGATCTCCTCGGCGAAGTGGCGGGCGAGCGCGCGCACTCCGGCGGCATTCGTCGCGACGAGCGCGGCATCGGCATGGTCGCGCACCGCCGCCATCGTCAGGCGGGCGACGAGCGCCTTGGTGGCGGGGACGCGGGCCGGCGGTACCGACAGCGTGCGCACGCCGAGCCCGACGAGGATCGGCGCGGCGAGCGGATCGGCGGCGAGCCCGCCGCACACGCTGACCGGCACGTTGCGCGTCGCGGCACCCTCGCAGGTCATGCGGATCAGCCGCAGCACCGCCGGGTGCAGTCCGTCGATGCCCGCGGCGACCGCGGGATTGCCGCGATCCATCGCCAGCACATATTGGGTGAGGTCGTTGCTGCCGATCGACAGGAAATCGGCATGCGCGGCGATCAGGTCGGCGGTCGCCGCCGCCGCCGGCGTCTCGACCATCGCGCCGAGCTGCACCGGGCCGACGCCCAGCTCGCCGCGGAGCCGATCGAGCGCCTCGCGCACCGCCAGCAGTTCGTCGATGCTCGCGACCATCGGCACCATGATCCGGCAGCGCTCGACCTCGGGCACGGCTAGAATCGCGCGCAATTGCGTGTCGAGCACCTCGGGCCGCGCCAGCGAGACGCGGATGCCGCGCAGGCCGAGCGCCGGATTCTCCTCATGCGGGATCGCCAGATAGGGCGCGGGCTTGTCGCCGCCGACGTCGAGCAGCCGGATCACTACCGGCCGGCCGGGCAGAGCCGCGACGACGCCGCGATAATCCGCCGCCTGTTCGGCGACGTCGGGGGCGACCGAACGGTCGAGGAACAGGATTTCGGTGCGCAGCAGGCCGCAGCCCTCCGCGCCCGCCGCCGCCGCCGCCTCGGCATCGGCGACCGAGCCGAGATTGGCGTAGACGTGGATCGCCTGCCCGTCCGCGGTCGCCGCGGGCCGGTCGCCCGCCGCCAGCGCCGCCGCCTCGGCCGCCGCGCGCGTCGCGATTCCGGCGCGGGCCTGCGCCTGACGATCGGGATGCGGATCGACGATCACCGCGCCGGCATCGGCATCGAGGATCACGAAGGTCTCATCGGCGACGACGCGCACCGCCTCGCCCAGCGCCACCACCATCGGCACGCCCATCCCCGCCGCGAGCATCGCGACATGCGAGGTCGGGCCGCCGCCGACCACGGCGAAGCCGGCGACCCGCGCCGCGGCCAGCGCCGACAGTTGCGACGGCAACAGATCGTCGGCGAACACGATCGCGCCCGCCGGCACGGTCAGCGCCGCCGCCTTGGTACCGAGGATCGCATGGACGACGCGCAGCGCGACGTCGCGGATATCGTCGGCACGCTCGGCAATGCGCGCGTTGCCGGTCGCGCGGAGCTGCGCGCCCTGCCCTTCGGCCGCGGTCATCATCGCCGCCGCCGCCGCCATGCCGTTGGCAATCCCCGCCTCGGCGCGACCGCGCAGATCGGGATCGTCGAGGATCGCGCGATGCGCGGCGAGCACGCCGCCCATCTGTCCCGGCCCGCCCGCCGCCGCGTCGAGCGCCGCCGCCACCGCGGCGATACCGCCCGCCAGCCGCGCCTGCTCGACCGCGACGCCCTCGCCCATCGTCGGCAGCTCGGGCATTTCGAGCCGCAGCCAGAAGGCCGGCCCCATCGCCAGCCCCGGTGCCGCCGGCACGCCGGACAGCGCGCCCGCCTCCGCCTCGCGCACGACCGGCGGCCGCGCTGCGGGGGCGGGTACCGGCGCGGCATCGACCTCGGCGGTGAGCAGCGCCACGATGGCGTCGATCGCCGCCGCCGCCCGTGCGCCGCGCGCCGCGATCGTCACGTTGCGCCCCTGCGCCAGCCCCAGCGACAACAGCGCGATCGGGCTGCTCGCCGACGCGGTCTCGCCGTCGCTGGTCAGCGTCACCTCGGCGCCGCTGTCGCGCACCGCCGCGACGATCCGCGCCGCCGGCCGCGCATGCAGCCCGTGCGGCAGCAGCACCACGGCGTCGCGGCGCAGCGTCTCGCCATCGATCGCGCCGGTATCCGCCGCCACCTGAGCGCCTACAACGATCCGCGCCAGCGGTGCGCCGACCGCGATCAAGCCTTCAGCGGCGATCGTCGCGATCGTCGCTTCGCCCTCGACGAGGATCACCGGCGTCACCGCCGCGGCGGCGCCTTGCACCACCGCATCGAGGTCGAAGCGGATCAGCGGATCGCCCGCGCGCACCCGGTCGCCCGCCGCGACCAGCGGGGTGAACCCCTGCCCGCCCAGCTTCACCGTATCGATGCCGATATGGATCAGCAGCGACACGCCGCCGCCGACGTCCAGCGTCACCGCATGACCCGCGGCGTGGACGGTGAGCACCTGCGCATCGCATGGCGCGTGCAGCGTATCGCCGGTCGGATCGATCGCCAGCCCCGGCCCCATCATCCCTTCGGCGAAGACCGGGTCGGGAACGGCAGTCAGCGGCAGGACCCATCCCGCGAGCGGCGCCACCAACTGCACATCCGTCATTCGTCACTCACCTCTGGCCGGGTCTCCCGCGCAGTGTATCGCACGCTAACCTGCTGACAATACCTATTGAATACCATTGTGCATGACCTTGCGCGTCACGCGGCGCGGACGGTCACTCCGCCGGCCAGACCCGACGGCCGCCCCGCCTCCGGCTGGACGATCAGCACGACGGCACGCTCGCCGCTGCCCGGCGGCAGCACCGCCTCGATCGGCGCGACCGCGGCGTCGGTCTTGGCGGCGAGCCTGCGCCCGTCGACCCACAGTTCCGCGCGCCCGGCGACGCCGGCGAAGGCGATCCGCCCGCCCCGTGCCGCCACCGCACGCACCGGCGTGACGCGTGCGCGATAGACCTGCCAGCCACCCTGCGGCTCGGCGGGCGTCGGCGTGCCGCTGCGCACGAAGGCCCAGCTGTTGTTGTCGTCGCTCGCCGGCGCCAGCGCCGGATCGGGCCGAGCGGGGAGCAGCGGCGAGCGTCGCCAGTCGGCGATTTCCCGCACCGCCGCCACCGGCGGCACCTGCGCCCGCGGCGCCACCGCGACGCGATCGATCGTCAGGCGCGCCGGCTTCAGCCCCGGCGCGGTCGCGCGCAGCACGATCTTGCCGCGCGCCGCGGCATCCGCCCGCACCAGCACCTGCGCCAGCCCGTTGAACAGCGACCGCGCGCCGCTCGTCGGACTGTCGCCCTTCTCGGATTCGTGGCTGTTGGGATCGCCGTTGCCTACCCCGATGATCGCTGCGCCCGCGACGGTGAAGCGCGTCGGCAGATCGGCGGTCGGCACGTGGCGGCCGCGCGCGTCCACCGCATCGATCGTCACCGGCTGCACGTCCTCACCGTCGCCCGCCATCGCGCGCCGCGCCGGCGTCAGCCGCAGCGCGACCGGCGCGCCCGCGGTCTCGTGGCCGGCGCGCGCCACCTCGCGCCCGCCGGACATTGCGACCACCTCCAGCGTGCCCGGCGCATAAGGCACGGTGAAGCTGTTGCCCATCAGCCGGTCGACCGCCGCCTCGCCGACGACGCGGCCGTTGAGTTTCAGCACGATCCGCTCGGCGTTGGACAGCACCAGCACCGGCACCGGCTGCCCCTCGCGGCCCGGCCACGTCCAGTGTGGCGCGAGGCCGACGACGGGCGTGTCGTCGATCCAGCCGGCGCGATGGATCTCATACGCTGTCTTGCGGAAGCCGCAGAGGTCGAGGATACCGAAGAAGCTGGCGATCGTCGGCCAGACGTGCGGCGTAGGCTCGCCATGATAGTCGAAGCCGGTCCATACGAAGCCGCCCGCGACGAAGCGCCGCTTGGCGATCTCCGCCCAGCCCTTGCGATGCGTCTCGCCCCAGCCGGCGGCATCGTCGTCCATCGACGACCGGATGTGCTTGGCCGGGATCGTCTCATAGGCGCCGCGCGTCTCGAACGCGCTAGTATCCTCCGAACTGGTCATCGGCTTGGTCGGGTTGAGCGCGTGGAACCGGTCGTAATCGCCCGGATAATAATTGAACCCGACGACATCGACGACGGTCGAGACGTTTTCGGGATTGAAGAACGACCCGTTCATCGCCGCGGTCACCGGTCGGCTGTCGTCCAGCCTTTTCACCGCCGCCGCCATCCGCCGCACCATCTGCACGCCGGCCGCGGTGCCCTGCATCGGCTCCTCGTTAAACACCGACCACAGGATGACGCTGGGGTGGTTGCGGTCGCGCCGCACCAGCCATTCGAGCTGCGCCATATAATCGGGCGAGGGATTGAAGTTGCGGTTCTCGTCCATGACGAGGAACCCCATCCGGTCGCACAGGTCGAGGAAGGCGACCGGCGGCGCATTGTGCGAACAGCGGATCGCGTTGCAGCCGAGCTCCTTCAGCCGTTCGAGCCGCCATGCGAGCAGCGCGTCGGGCAAGGCCACGCCGACGCCGGCATGGTCGTGGTGGATGCACACGCCCTTCAGCTTGACGGGCATGTCGTTGACGAACAGCCCCTTGTCGGCATCGAAGCGGATCGTGCGGAAACCGATCGGCACGCGCCGGCGATCGACGGCGGCGCCGTCGCGCTCCAGCGTCACCGCGACGGTGTAGAGCGTCGGCATCCCGACCGACCAGAGGCGCGGCGCAGGGGCCGGCATCACGGCCTGCATCACCGCCTCGTCCAGCGGCGCGACCGTCACCGGCGGCAGGGCGATGGTCGCGATCGTGCGGCCGTCGGGATCGATCAGCGTGGCGACCGCCCGCACCGTCACCGGCGCCGCCTCGGTCGAGCGGATCGTCGCCGCGACCGGTATCGTCCAGCCGCCGTCCGTGCCGCGCCGCGGGTCGCAATGGACGCCGTCGGTAACGATCGACACCGGCGCGCGCGTCGCCAGCCATGCATGGCGGTACAGGCCGGCGCCTTCGTACCACCAGCCCTCCATCGCATCGGCATCGACGCGGATCGCGACGACGTTGGTCTCATCGCCGAACCGCGCGAACGGCGTGATGTCGATATAGACGCTGTTATAGCCCGACCAATTGTGGGCGACGACGCTGCCGTTGACCCAGATCGTCGCGTTGGTCGCGATGCCGTCGAACTGCAATTCCAGATAGCGGCCGAGGCTGGCGGGGTCGAGCCGGAAGCTGCGCCGGTACCAGCCGATGCCGCGCGGGCGATAGCCCTGCGCGACGTTCGCAGTCTCGACGTACGGCTGAAACGACGCCCAATCGTGCGGCAGCGTCACCACCGGCCATTCGCTGTCGTCGTAATCCATCGCCGCCGCGCCGGTGGCGTTGCCCGCCTTGGCGCGCAGATAGGTCTCGTTGTGCGTCGCCGCCGGCGGCACGGCGATGTCGCCCTCGTGGAACAGCCAGCCCTGGTCGAAGCCGATCCGCGAGGGGTCGCCGACCGGCAGCGGCGGCAACAGGCCGTCGACCGGGGCGGACATCGGCAACGCGCCGTAGCGGCTGGCCGGCGCCGCCGATGCGGCGCCCGGCAGCGACAGCGTCAGACCGGCACCGGCGGACCCGAGAAGCTGCCGCCGGTCGATCGTCATGCCTGTCGTCCCCCGATGGTCGTCGCGACCGGCGCCATCGCCGCGGTCAGTCGCACCCAGTCGGCGCGCAGGCCGGCGGCGAGCGTGCCCCGCTCCGCCGCCAGCCCCAGGAACGCCGCCGGATTACCTGCCGCGAGCCGCGCCGCCACCGCCGGCTCCAGCCCGAGCATTCCCATCGCATTGGCCACCGCCGCCGCCATGTCGAGGTCCGAACCGGCCAGCGTGCCATCCTCATAGGAGCAGATGCCGTCGCGCACCCGGATCTGCCGGCCTTGCAGCATGAAGTCCTTCTCCTCGGCGCCGACCGACGACATCGCGTCGGTGACCAGCATCATCCGATCGATGCCGCGCGCGCGCAACGCGATGCGCAGCACCGCCGGGGCGACATGGACGCCGTCGACGATCAGTCCGCACCATGGCCGCGGATCGTCCAGCGCCGCGCCGACCAGACCCGGCGTCCGCTGCACCATCGCCGGCATCGCATTGAACAAATGGGTGATGCCGCTCAGCCCCGCGTCGAACGCCGCCACCGCGCCGTCATAGCCGACCTCGGTATGACCGGCGCTGACCAGCACGCCCGCCGCGGCCAGCGCGGCGATGTCGTCGATATGCGCGAGCTCGGGCGCCAGCGTCACCATCACCTTGCCGCGCCGCGGCCGGGTGAGCAGCGCGATCATCTCGGCATCGAGCAGGCGGAACCGCGTCGGATCGTGGATGCCCTTGCGCGCGACGTTGAGCCACGGCCCCTCGATATGCACGCCGACCACGCCGGGCACGCCCGCCGCGATCGCCTCGTCCACCGCATCCAGCGCCAGCGCGATCCGGTCGGGCGTGTCGCTGATCAGCGTCGGCAGCAGCGCGGTGGTGCCGTAGCGCGCATGCGCCTCGGCGATCGCGCGCACGCCGGCGACGTTCGTCTCGTCGTTGAACAGCACGCCGCCGCCGCCGTTGACCTGCGTGTCGATGAAGCCGGGCATCAGCCAGCCGCCGTCGAGGTCGGTCGCATCGCCGGCCGCATCGTCCAGCGGCCGGATCGCGGCGATCCGCTCGCCCGACACGACGATCTCCGCGCCGCGCCACACCGCATCGGCCACGACGACGTGACCGTTGGTGAACCGATGGACGTCGCTCATAGCGTGCGCGTCACCTTGGCGAGATGCGGCGGCGTATCGGGATCGAGCCCGCGCCGCCGCGACAATGCCTCGGCGAGGCCGTAGAAGCTCGCCAGCATCAGGATCGGCTGCACCGCCGGGTGCGCGTCGAGCGCGGGCAGATTGGCGCGCGCATCGCCGGCATGCGCCGACAGGATCGTCGCACCGCGGCCGGCGAAGGTCTCCGCCACCGCCATCACGTCGTCGCCCGCCGCGTCTGAGGTCGCCAGCGCCAGCACCGGGAACCCCTCGCCGACGATCGCCATCGGCCCGTGCCGCACCTCCGCCGCGCTGAACGGCTCGGCCTGCACCTGGCAGGTTTCCTTGAGCTTCAGCGCGCATTCCTGTGCGACGCCGAAGCCATAACCGCGGCCGATCACGAACATCTGCTTCGCCTCGGCGAGCGGCTCGACGCCCGCGCTCCAATCGAGCGCCACCGCGCGTTCGAGCTGGTCGGGCAGCGCCGCCACCGCTGCGGTCAGCGCGTCGTCGCCCGACCAGGCCGCGACCAGCGCCGCCAGCCCCGCCATCGCCGCGATGCACGACTTGGTCGCCGCCACCGACCGCTCAGGCCCGGCGCTCAGCGCGAGCAGCGTATCCGCCATCTCGGCGAGCGGCGACGTCTCGTCGTTGACCAGCGCGACCACTTCGGCGCCGGCCTTGGCATAGGCCTCCACCGTCGCGAGCAGGTCCGGGCTGCGCCCCGATTGCGAGATCGCGATGCACAGCGCCCGCCGCGTGGTCACCGGCGCATCGAACAGCGACACCACCGACGGCGCCGCCGAGGCGACGGGCACGCCGATCAGCGTCTCGATCAGATATTTGCCGTACATCGCCGCATGGTCCGACGATCCGCGCGCGCAGGTCACCACCACGTCGGGCGGCGTCGCGCGCAGCCGCTCGCCGAGCGCGCGCAGCGCCTCGGCGTTGCGCGCCACCAGCCGTGCGACGGTCGCTCCCGCCTCCAGCGTCTCGGCGCGCATCAGCGTGCCCGTCATCGTATCGGTCGTCACTTGGATCAGGGCCCCCGGGCGTGTGTCAGCTATCGGCGAGCTCGGCCACGAAATCGTAGCTGTCGCCGCGGTAATAGGATCGGGTGAATTCGACGGCACGGCCGTCGCGCAGGAAACCGCGCCGCTCGATCAGCAGCCCGGGCGAGCCCGGGTCGACGCCGAGCATCCGCGCATGATCGGTGCCGAACGGCACCGCGCGCAGCCGTTGCAGCGCGCGCACCGGCCGATGCCCCGCCTCGGTCAGCGCCGCGTAGAGCGAGGCGTCGACCGCGTCGATCGACGGCAGGCAGAAACCGGCGATCGTCGACACCTCCAGCGCCATCGGCACCTCGTCGGCGAAGCGCAGCCGCTGGAAGCGATAGACCGGCGCGCTCGGCGACAGCGCCAGCGCCATCGATTCCTCGGGGCTGACCGTGCCGACGCTGCGCGACACCCAGCTGCTGCTCGGCACCAGCCCGCGCGCGATCATGTCTTCGGTGAACGACGACAGCTTGCTGAAATTCTTTTCGACGCGCCCGGCGACGAACGTCCCCGCGCCGCGCCGGCGGGTCAGCAGCCCCTCCTCGACCAACCCCTCGATCGCCTTGCGCACGGTGATCCGCGACACCCCATATTCCACCGCGAGATCGCGCTCGGCGGGAATGGCGTCGCCGCGCACGATCACCTCGCCGCCGATCGCGTCGCGGATGAGCTGTTGCAGCTGCAGATAGAGCGGTGAGGGATTGTCGGTACGAAACCGCCCCACCCGGCTCACGAAACTCATCCCTCACTCCCTGTCCTGCTGCTTGTGGCGTCAACGGGTGCCACGGCTCGCAGAGCGGCGCCAGTGGCGCCTTGCCCTACAATTGTCTTAGATTGGACTTGTCGTCAATCACCTGGCGCAGCTCTGCGACCAGCCGACGGCTCGTCATGCGCGGCAGCGGGCCGAAGTCGAGCCGCGCGTCCTCCACCGCTGCCGGCTCGCTCGCCGAGCCATGCACCGCCGCGACTCCGGTCGCCGCGATGAGGCCGGCGACGTTGCCGGGGGCGACCCCCGCCCCCGCCATCACCACCAGCCGCCCGCCGGCGCGCGCGACCATCCGCGCGATCGTCGCCGCCCCCGCCGGCGCCGACGCCGCCCCGCCAGAGGTCAGGATATGATCGAAGCCGAGCGCCACCGCCTCCTCCACCGCGGCGACGGGGTCGTCGACCACGTCGATCGCGCGATGCAGCGTCAGCCCCGCTGGCGCCCCCGGCAGGTCCGCACGCCAGTTCGCCAGCGCCTGCCGGTCGAGCCGCCCGCTGCGCGTCGCACCGAATACCAGCCCCTGCACCCCCGCCGCGAGCAATGCCGCCGCCTCGCGCCGCGCCAGCGCCAGCGCTGCCGCATCATAGTCGAAGCCGCCCGGCCGCGGCCGCACCATCGCCCGCACCGGCACGCCCGCCGGCCGCGCCACGTCGAGCACCGCCGCGACCAGCCCCGCCGACGGCGTCAGCCCGCCGAGCGCCAGCGCCGCGCACAATTCGATCCGGTCGCAGCCGCCGGCGATCGCCGCCGCCGCGCCCTCCGCCGATTCGACGCATATCTCCAAAGCGATTCGCGGACGCGATCCGCGACTGTCAGACGGCACCATGTTCATTCCTCCGACAACGCCCAGGAGCAACCAAGGGCCTGTGCAAAACCCGTTTCGGTGTCGCGCGCAACCCGCGACCGCCGCCGAAGCTGCGACGAACCGAGTGTCGGCCCGCCCCCGCGCCGGCCCGCCAACCCCGCTTGCCCATGCGCCATGACGGCCCGCAAGCCATTGATCCAACGCACGATCTTGTCACTCCGGGGCCGCCGAGCCGGGGCCGGTCCGGCCGCATCGCGCACGGTTCGGCGCGTTTTGGAAACAAATTTGACATAATCTACTGCGCGGATTGGTTTACATTGGTTATACCTTACTCCGCACAAAGCGAGACACGATGCCGAAATGGCACGCTCGCCACGCCTGTCGCCGGCATCCGCGGCAGCTTGGGATAGGGGGGCACGCGGCCGGGCGTGTTCCGCGAAGGGGACTGAACCTTATGCACCTCCGCCACGCGATTCTGGCGACCACCGCGCTTACCTTGTCCGCTGCGGCGGCGCAGGCGCAGACCACGCCGACCACGACCCCGCCGGGCAGCAGCGAGCAGGCGCAGCCCGCCGCCGCCGACGGCGACAAGGCGGGCGACGAGATCGTCGTCACCGGTTATCGCGGCAGCCTGCGCGAGGCGATCAACGTCAAGCGCAACGCCAATGCCGTGGTCGACGTCATCACCTCGGAAGACGTCGGCAAATTCCCCGACCGCAACGTCGCCGAATCGCTCTCGCACATTCCCGGCGTCAGCATCGACCGCCGCTTCGGCGAGGGCGAGAAGGTCGCGATCCTCGGCACCGATCCGGCGCTCAACCGCATGCTGCTCGACGGCCATGCGCTCGCCTCGGCGGACTGGGGCGGCAACGACAACGATCCGTCGAGCCGCACCTTCAACTATTCGCTGCTCGCCCCCGAACTGGTCGACCGGCTCGAAGTCTACAAGTCGCCCGAACCGCGGATCGAGGAAGGCAGCCTCGGCGGCACCGTCATCGTCCGCACCCGCCGGCCGCTCGACCTGCCCGCCAATTCGATCTTCGCCTCGGGCGGCTATTCGTACAACGACCGTTCCGACAAGGGCAACCTCCGCGCCTCGGGCCTGTACAGCTGGCGCAACGCCGACGAGACCTTCGGCGTCCTCGTCGCCGCGACTTACGACAAGCAGAACCTGACCCGCGCCGGCGTCGAATTCTTCGGCTATGACAATAACGCGCCCAACGCCGACGGCACCTACAGCAGCCCGTTCGTCAACCGTGCCAGCGACGGCACGCTCAGCCTCAAGAGCCCCGGCGCGACGATCAACGGCGGCACCATCGCCGATCTCTACAAGGCGGCGTCGCCCTTCGGCATCAACTATGCCTATTTCCAGCAGCAGCGGCAGCGCAAGAGCGTGTCCGGCACGATGCAGTTCCGCCCGACCAGCGAGCTGACCTTCACGCTCAACGGCACGCATATCGACGGCAATTACAACAATTACAGCCAGTCGATGTACACGATCCCCGGCGCGTGGACCGGCGACGTGCTGCAATCGGCGACGATCAGCAACGGCGTCGTCACCGCCGCGAGCTTCGGTGCGGCCAGGCAACAGGCGTCGCAGCTCGACACGCTCGTCCGCCGCACCAGCCTGAAGACCGACAATCTCAACCTGTTCGCCGATTGGGAAGGCGACGGCGGTGCCAAGGTGAACTTCTCGGGCGGCTGGTCGAAGGCGACCGGCGGGCGCAATCCCGAATATCTGTTCAACGTGCAGACCAAGCTGCCCTACAGCTATGCCTTCACCAGCGACAGCGCGACGGTGAATTACGTCGGCGATCCCACCAACCCCGCCAATTACTTCACCAACCCGAACAACAATCCCGCGCAGATCGAAAGCCGCCCGGTCACCACCGCCAGCGGTGCGCAGCTCGTCGCCGCGCAGATCGGCGGGCTCGACTATAGCGTCACCACCGATCGCGACATCTTCGGCGGCTATGACGCGACCATCCCGGTCGGCTTCGGCCCGTTCACCGAAATCCTGCTCGGCAGCCGCGTCACCGATCACGTCAACCGCATCAACGCGCGTGGCGTGAACACCTATCTGCAACAGTCGCTCAACGTCACCCAGCTCGGCGTCACCGCACTGTCCACCCCCGACGGCACGTTCGACGGCAGCGGCGGCATGGGCAATGCCACCAAATATCTGAACCTGCCGCAGCAGGCGGTGATCGACATCCTTGCCAATGCGATCAATAGCCCGCTGGTCACCAAGGTCGCCGCCTCGACCAAGGTGCGCGAGACGGTGATGGCCTCCTATGCGCAGGCCAATTTCGATCAGGGCGGCGTGCGCGGCAATATCGGCGGCCGCCTCGTCTACACGCGCGACGTCTCCAATTACGCGACGACGTTGAGCGACACGGTCAATCCGGCACCGGTGCCGACCCGTACCGCCACCGACTATCTGAAGTTCCTGCCCAGCCTCAACATCGCCTATTCGATCACGCCCAAGGTGATCGTCCGCGGTGCGGTCGCGCGGGTGATCGCCCGGCCGCGCTACGAGGATCTGGCGGCGGCGACCTCGCTCAACAACGTCACGCTCGACGGCGGCGGCGGCAATCCCAACCTGAAACCGTACGAATCGACCAATTACGAACTGACCGCCGAATATTACCCGCGC
Source organism: Sphingomonas sp. M6A6_1c (assembly GCF_053345135.1). Taxonomy (NCBI): domain Bacteria; kingdom Pseudomonadati; phylum Pseudomonadota; class Alphaproteobacteria; order Sphingomonadales; family Sphingomonadaceae; genus Sphingomonas; species Sphingomonas sp. M6A6_1c. The sequence goes on from NZ_JBKEZO010000002.1 coordinate 193,530, forward strand.
GCCGGCACGCTGCTCGCCGTCGAGCTGTTCCGTCGCGAAATCTCCAACTACATCTTCAACACGCGCACCAATGCGCTGTTCTTCAACTCGCTGACCAATGCGCTGGCGACCTATAACATCAACCAGCCGATCAACGGCGGCAAGGCCAAGGTCAACGGCGCCCTGGCGTCGGCGCAGACCGACATCTGGGGCGGCTTCGGCTTGCAGGCGAACTATTCCTATCAGGAAAGCACCACCTCCAACACCGACGTCACCGGCACGACGCTCAACCTGCCCTATCTGTCGAAGCACACCGTCAACGTGATCCCCTATTTCGAAAAGGGACCGTTCCAGGCGCGCGTCAGCTACAATTACCGGTCGAGCTATTTCCGCACGATCGGCCGCCTCGGTTCGCGCGAGATGGTCGCGCCGTACAGCCAGCTCGATGCCTCCGCCTCGCTCAACCTCACCAAGGGCATCGTGCTGAGCGTCAACGCGCAGAACCTGCTCGACGAGACCTACCGCCAGTATAACGCCACCCCCGATCGCCCGACCGCTTTCTACAAGAACGGCCGCACCTTCGCCGCGGCTCTGTCCTTCAGAATGTAACGTTCGGCCGATAATGCCGGCGCGGACCTGGTCCGGTTTGCCGGCCCCTTTCCCCGCAGAGCATCCCCCCCCTTGGGGATGCTCCGGCCTTCAGCCCCGGCATCGCATTGCGATCGCCGGGGTCTTTTTTTGCGCGTCAGGCATGGACGCCGCGGGATCGGTCCTGCAAGATACCATCAAATACCAAAACAGGACCAAGGGGTTGTCATGAGGGAGCATGTCAGTTTCGCGACCATCGTCGGCGGCGTTCTGGCGCTGCTGTCGTCCGCCGCGACCGCCCAGATCTCGCCTGCCCGGACCGCTCCTGCCCCCTTGCCGCTCGTGCCGATGCCACAGACCGTGACGCGCGGCAGCGGCAGCTTCACCGTCGCCGACGGCGCCCGGCTCGCGGTTCCCGCCGGCGACGCGGGCGCGCAGGCCGCCGCCCGGCTGCTCGCCGCGCACGTCCGCGTCGAACGCGGCCTCACCCTCGCCCCGATCGACGGCGACGCACCAATCCGCTTCGTCCGCGATGCGACGATCGCCGGCGACGAGGCCTATCGGCTCGACGTCGACGCCCGCGGCATCCGCATCGCCGCCTCGGGCGACCGTGGCCTCGTCCACGGCGCGATGACGCTGGCGCAATTGCTCAGCCCCGATCGCGACTACGGCCGGCCGGTCGCGGTGCCCGCGCTCGCCATCGCCGACGCGCCGCGCTTCGCATGGCGCGGGCTGATGATCGACGCTGCGCGCCACTTCCAGCCGATCGGCTTCCTCCGCGGCATCGTCGACCAGATGGCGTCGGTGAAGCTCAACACGCTCCATCTCCACCTCACCGACGATCAGGGCTGGCGGTTCGAGGTCAAGCGCTACCCGCGGCTCACCGACGTCGGCGCATGGCGTACCCCGCCGTCGGCAGGCGGCGCACCCGGCCCGCGCGTCGGCGGCTTCTATACGCAGGACGAATTGCGCGGCCTCGTCGCCTACGCCGCCGAGCGCGGCATCGTCATCGTCCCCGAGATCGACCTGCCCGGCCACGCCCAGGCGCTGGTCGCCGCCTATCCAGAGCATGGCGTGCTCGGCGATCGCCCCGCGGTCGGCCACGATTGGGGCGTGAACCCCTATCTGCTCAACCCGCGGCCCGAGACGGTGCGCTTCGTCGAGGACATCCTCGACGAACTGCTCGCCGTCTTCCCCGGCCCGTACATCCACCTCGGCGGCGACGAGGCGGTCAAGGACCAATGGGAACGCTCGCCGCAGGTGCAGGCGCAGATGGCTTCGCTCGGCCTGAAGACCGAGATGCAGATGCAAAGCTGGCTGATCGACCAGCTCGGCGCCTATCTCGCCAAACACGACCGCCGCCTGATCGGCTGGGACGAGATCCTCGAGGGCGAGCTGCCGCCGTCGGCCTCGGTGATGTCGTGGCGCGGCGACAAGGGCGCGGTCGAGGCGGCGACGCGCGGCCACGACGTCGTGCTGTCGCCCGGCCCGACGCTCTACCTCGACAATTCGCAAAGCCGCCGCGACGACGAACCGCCCGGCCGCCTCGCCGTCCAGACGCTCGCCGACCTCTATCGCTACGATCCGATGCCCGCGGGCATCGCCCCCGACAAGGCGGGCCATGTCCTCGGCGCGCAGGGCAATGCGTTCAGCGAATACCTCATCACCGCGTCGCAGGTGCAGCATGCGATCTTCCCGCGCGCCGCCGCACTTGCCGAGATCACCTGGTCCGCCAAGGCCGCACGCGACTTCCCCGGCTTCGTGTCGCGCGTCCAGCCGCAGCTCGCGCGCTGGCGCCGGTCGGGACTGGCGGTGGCGGACAGCACCTTCGCGGTCGGTTACACGATCCAGGGCCGCCGCGGCGACGCGCTGCGTGCCGGCCGGGTGACGGTGGCGCTGGCGACGCAGGCGCCGCTCGGCACGATCCGCTACACGCTCGACGGCAAGGACCCCACGCCGCGCTCGCGCGCCTATGCCGTTCCGCTGACGCTGGCTCCCGGCGCGACGATCCGCGCCGCCGCGTTCGATAGCAGCGGCATCCCGCTCGCCACCCCGCGCGCCTTCGCGACCGGCCGCGCCGCGCTGCTCGCCCGCGGCAACGGCGACCTGATCGCCTGCCCGACCGGCGCGCTCGCGCTGCGCGTGCCGCTGACCGCCGACGCCACCGCCGACGCGCCCGCGTTCAACATCGACCTGTTCGACACCTGCTCCGTCTATCCCGCCGCGCCGCTCGACGTGGCGAGCGGCATCACGCTCGACATCGCCCGCCTGCCGCGCCCGTTCGGCCTCGCCCACGACGTCGGCCAGCTGCGCGGGCATTATAACGTCACCCCTCATGGCGAACTGGTCGTCACCGCCGGCTGCCCGGTCAAGGACGGCCCGCGTCCGCCGGTGGTCGCGACCTTCCCGCTGCCCGACCCCGCGACCGCGCCCAACCGCTTCCGCGTCATCGCGCCCGTCGCCCGGCGCAGCGGCGATCCCGACCTCTGCCTGCAATTCACCTCGCCGCTGTCCGACCCGCTCTATGCGGTCGAGCGCGTGCAACTGACGGAGCCCAATCAGTGAAGCCCCTCCGCCCCGCCCTGCTCACGCTGGCGCTGCTCGCGCTGACCCCCGCCTATGCCGCCCCCCGCGACGCGGTGCCGCTGGATCGCGACTGGCAGGTCCGCCTCGATCCCGCCGACGCCGCCGCCAAGGCGCACCCCAAGGAGACGCGCTGGCTCCCCGCGCGCGTCCCCGGCAGCGTCCAGCAGGACCTCATCGCCGCCAAGCGCGTCCCCGATCCGTTCAAGGGCACCAACGAAGCCGCGATCCAATGGGTCGGCCTGTCCGACTGGCAGTTTCGCACCCGCCTGTCGGTCACCTCGGCGATGTTGGCGCGCGACCACCTCGACCTCGTGTTCGACGGGCTCGACACCTTCGCCACCGTTCGCGTCAACGGCACGGTGCTGCTCTCCGCCGACAACGCCCACCGCCGCTGGCGCGCCGACGCCAAGTCGCTGCTCAAGGCCGGCGCCAACGAGATCCTCGTCACCATCGCCTCGCCGATCAAGCAGCTCGCGCCGCTCGTCCTCGCCGAACAGCATCCGCTGCCCGGCGAATACGTGTCCGCGTTCAAGGACGATCCCGGCGACCGCCAGACCTCGCCCTATATCCGCAAGCCCAAATACCAATATGGCTGGGACTGGGGTCCGCGCATCGTCACCATCGGCCTGTGGCGCCCCGCCCGGCTCGAGGCGTGGGACGAGGCACGCCTCGACACGCTGCGCGTCGAGCAGGACGCGCTCAACGACGCCGAGGCGCGGCTCACCGCGCGCGCGACGATCGTCGCCGACCGCGCCCGGACGGTGACGCTGCGCACCCTTCTCACCGCGCCCGACGGCACCACGCAGACGATCGACCGCCCGGTGGCGGTCGCGCCCGGCAGCAACGCCGTCGCCATCCCGCTCACCGTCGCCACACCGCAGCGCTGGCAGCCGGTCGGCTATGGCGCGCAGCCGCTCTACGCCGTCGCCACCAGCCTGATCGTCGACGGCGTCGAATCCGATCGCAGCCAGCGCCGCATCGGCCTGCGCACCGTCGCGCTCGATCGCCGGAACGGCGCGTTCGGCTTCATCGTCAACGGCACGCCCGTGTTCGCCAAGGGCGCCAACCTCATCCCGTTCGACAGCTTCCCCGCCCGCGTCGATCGCGCCGAGATGCAGTCGCTGCTCACCGGCGCGCGCGATGCGCATATGAACATGATCCGCATCTGGGGCGGCGGCTATTATCTCGACGACGCCTTCTACGAGATGGCCGATCGCATGGGCCTGATGGTCTGGCAGGATTTCATGTTCGGCGGCTCGGTCACGCCCCCCGACGCGGCGTTCCGCGAGAACGTCCGCATCGAGGCCGACGAACAGGTCGCGCGCCTCGGCGACCATCCTTCGATCGTCATCTGGACCGGCAACAACGAAGTCCTGTCGGGCTGGGAGAATTGGTCCGATCGCAAGGCGTTCAAGACCGCGGTCGGCCCCGACGAGCAGGAGCGGATCGGCGCCGGCATGGCGGTGCTGTTCGATCGCGTGCTGCGCGACGCGGTCACCCGCAACAGCCCCGGCACGCCCTACATGCCCGGTTCGCCGTCGACCGACTATGAAGGCCCGGTCGACACCGACGCCAACGGCGACCGTCATTTCTGGGACGTCTGGTCCGGCTCCAAGCCGGTCGAGCAATATCTCGATCATTGCCCGCGCTTCATGTCCGAATACGGTTTCCAGTCGATGCCGACGATGGCGACGATCCGCGATTTCGCCGGACCTGAGCCGCTCGCCGCCGACAGCGCGGTGATGAAGGCGCACCAGAAGTTCCTGTCCGGCGAGGGCAATGCCCGCCTCCAATTCTACCTCGACCAACGGCTGCGCCCGGCGAAGGACTTCGCCGATTTCGTCTATCTGACGCAGGTCGACCAGGCACAGGCGATCGGCCTCGCCGCGCGCCATCACCGCGCCTGCCGCCCGGTGACGATGGGCTCGCTGTTCTGGCAGCTCAACGACGTCTGGCCCTCGGTAAGCTGGGCGAGCATCGACCATCTCGGCCAATGGAAGCTGCTGCAATATGAAGCGAAGCGCTTCTTCGCCCCGCAGGCGATCGTCGCCGAGCACAAGGACGGCGCGACTCGCGTCGTGCTGCTCTCCGACGCAACCACGCCGCTGCCGGCCCGTTGGCGGCTGACCGTCCGCGACATGACCGGCGCGACGCTGTCGACCCGCGAGGAGGCCGCGACGCTCGCCCCGCTCTCCGCGGCGACGGTCGCGACGCTGCCCGACGCCGATCTGTTCGGCACCGCCGCGCCGGCGCAGAGCTACGCCGTCGCCGAACTGCTCATCGACGGCCGCACCGTCAGCCGCACCATCGTCGAGCGTCTCGTCCCCAGGGACATGGCCTATCCGAACCCCGGCCTGACGCTGCGCCGCTCGGGCGACACCGCGACGATCACAGCCACCAACCTCGCGCGCGCGGTGATGATCGACATGGGCGACACCCCCGGACAGGCGTCCGACAACGGCTTCGACCTGCTGCCCGGCGAAAGCATCACGGTGACGCTCACCGGCAAACAGACCCCGACGCTGCGGACGCTCGCCCGCTGATGCCGCGCGCCCGTCTCATCGCGTCCGGACCGGCATCACGCGAAGCCGCGAAGCCGCGAAGAGACGTGCGCCCAGCGGCGCGAAGCCCCCGCGGCGCTGCTGCCCAGGAAATCCCCCCGGCGGCGAACGTCCCCGGCGCAAGAGCGCGCCGCGGCTCCGCCAATATCCCCTCCGCGCCTCCGCGCCTCCGCGCGAACCCCCTCTCGCTACTCATCTCTTCGCGCCTTCGCGCCTTCGCGCGACCCCCCAGTGTTCCCGCGAACGCGGGAACCCAGGGCCTAGCAGGACCCGCCACCCTGGGCTCCTGCGTCCGCAGGAGCACGGGTAAGTCGGAGCGGCGGCACACCATCGCCTACGTCCCCCAAATGGTCCCCGGCCCCCGCCGCGACACCGCAGCGCACGCCACCACGCCGCACCACCCCTCTGCGTCCTCCGCGCCTTCGCGCGCAAACCCCTCCCCCGGAGCGTCCGTATGATCCCCGTCCTCCTCCTGCTCGCGCAAGCCGCCGATCCGATCGCCGCGACGGTCGCCACCATGTCCCCCGAGCGCAAGGCCGCGCAGCTGCAGAGCACCGCGCCCGCCGACCCCGCCGCCGGCCTGCCCGCCTACGATTGGTGGAGCGAAGGGCTGCACGGCCTCGCCCGCGACGGCTATGCCACCGTCTTCCCGCAGGCGATCGGCCTTGCCGCGACCTGGGACGTCGACGTGATGAACCGCGTCGGCACGATCGTCAGCACCGAGGCGCGCGCCAAGTTCAACGCCAGACCGGTCGCCGCCAATCGCCGCATCTACGAAGGGCTGACGATCTGGTCGCCCAACATCAATATCTTCCGCGATCCGCGCTGGGGCCGCGGGCAGGAGACCTATGGCGAGGACCCGTATCTCACCGGCTCGCTCGGCGTCGCCTTCATCCACGGCCTGCAGGGACCCGATCCCAGCCATCCCCGCGTCGTCGCCACGCCCAAGCATTTCGCCGTCCACAGCGGCCCCGAAGCCGGCCGCGACAGCTTCGACGTCGATCCCAGCCCGCAGGATCTCGAGGCGACCTACCTTCCCGCCTTCCGCCGCGCGATCATCGAGGGCAAGGCGACCTCGCTGATGTGCGCCTACAACAGCATCCACGGCGTGCCGGCCTGCGCCGTCTCGTGGCTGATGAACGACCGGCTGCGCCACGATTGGGGGTTCACCGGCTTCACCGTCTCCGATTGCGACGCGGTGAGCAACATCAGCGTCTACCACCATTATCGCAAGGACAGCGCGGGCGCCGCCGCGGCGGCGATCCGCGGCGGCACCGACGTCAATTGCGGCAATGCCTATGGCGCCCTGCCGCAGGCGCTCGCCGAAGGCCTCGTCACCCAGGCGGAGGTGGATACCGCACTGACCCGCGCGCTGCGCGCCCGCCGCGCGCTCGGCATCGCCTTCGGCGGCACCAGCCCGTACGGCACGATTCCCGCGAGCGAGGTCGCCACGCCCGCGCATCACGCCGCCGCGCTCGACGCCGCGCGCAAGTCGATCGTCCTGCTCCAGAACAACGCCAACCGCCTGCCGCTGAAACCCGGCGCGAAGATCGCGGTGATCGGCGCCAATGCCGACGACCTCGGCGTGTTGCAGGGCAATTACCATGGCACCGCGGTCGCCCCGGTCACCCCGCTCGACGGCCTGCGCACCCGCTTCGGCGCCGCCAACATCAGCTATGCGCAGGGCTCGCTGCTCGCCGAGACCGCGGCGATCGTCGTCCCCGAAACCGCCCTGCGCGCCGACGGCAAGCCCGGCCTGCGCGCGACGTATACGGGCGGCAGCGGCGCGCCGACCGTCCGCCAGGACCGCCGCATCGATCTCGACGTCAATCGCGCGCCGCCCGCGCCCGGCCTGCCCGCGACCGGTTATACCGCGCGCTGGACCGGCGAGTTCGTCCCCCCCGCCCCCGGCCGCTACCATCTGATCCTCGATCAGACGCAATGCTGGAAGGACTGCCGCGTCCACGACCGCGCCAGACTGACGCTCGGCGGCAAGACGCTCCACGACGGCGACCTGCCCAAGGGCCGCGTCGACCTCGTCATCGACAGCGACGGCACGCCGCAGCCGATCGACATCCTCCTCGATCACCGGTCGGAGGACGACAGCTTCCGCCTGCTGTGGCTGCCCCCCGCCGAACCCCTGCTCGCGCAGGCGGTCGCCGCGGCGAAACAGGCGGATGTCGCCGTCGTCGTCACCGGCCTGTCGCCCGATCTGGAGGGCGAGGCGCTGTCCGTCTCGGTCCCCGGCTTCGTCGGCGGCGACCGCACCGACATCGCGCTGCCCGCGCCGCAGCTTCGGCTGCTCGCCGCGCTCAAGGCGACCGGCAAGCCGATCGTCCTCGTCCTGACCAGCGGCAGCGCGGTGTCGGTCGATCCCGCCGCCGCCGATGCGATCCTCGCCAATTGGTATGCGGGCGAGGCGGGCGGCACCGCGCTCGCCGACGTGCTGTCAGGCACGGTCAATCCCGCCGGCCGCTTGCCGGTGACGCTCTACCACGCGACCACCGACCTGCCCGCCTTCACCGATTACGGCATGAAGGAACGCACCTACCGCTATTTCACCGGCAAGCCCTTGTGGGGGTTCGGCCACGGCATGAGTTACACCAGCTTCCGCTACGCCGCGCCGCGCGGCCCGGCCTCGGTGGTGGCAGGCAGCGACCTGCGCGTCGAGGCGAGCGTCGCCAACACCGGCGCGCGAGACGGTGAGGAAGTCGTCCAGGCCTATCTCGTGCCCCCGGCGGCCAAGCCGGCGGGCGGCAACACGCCGGTCCTCCAGCGCCAGCTCGTCGGCTTCCAGCGTGTCGCCATCGCGCGCGGCAAGAGCGCCAGGGTCGCCTTCACGCTCGATCCGCGGGCGATGAGCATCGTCGACCACGACGGTCGCCGCCACGTCGTGCCCGGCGCCTATCGCCTCTACGTCGGCGGCGGCCAGCCCGGCGACGGTGCCGGCCAATGGTTCGCCTTCACCGTCACGGGTGCCGACACGGAGCTGCCCAAGTGATGCGCCGCCTTGCAACACCCACCCCGTACCCCGGCGCAGGCCGGGGCCCAGTTGGGGGACGTTCACGATGACCCACCACCGCCAACCCAACTGGACCCCGGCCTCCGCCGGGGATCAGCCCCTCAACCGCCGCCACTTCCTCGCCGCGACCGCCGCGTCGGCGGCGACGCTCGCCACCCCCGCCTTCGCCGCACCGCAATTCCCCTCGAAACGCCCAGTCCCCGCCGACCGCCGCTTCGCCAGCCCGGCGGTCGAGCGCGAGCTTGCCCGCGTCTCGGCGAAGATCGGCGACGCCAAGCTGCGCTGGATGTTCGGCAATTGCTATCCGAACACGCTCGACACCACCGTCCGGATGGGCGGCACCGCGGCGGCGCCCGACGCCTTCGTCATCACCGGCGATATCCCCTGCCTGTGGCTGCGCGATTCCTCGGCGCAGGTGAAACCCTATCTCCACCTCGCCAGACAGGCGCCCGAGCTGCGCCGGCTGGTCCGCGGCCTGATCGCGCGCCAGTCGCGCTGCATCCTGCTCGATCCCTATGCCAACGCCTTCATGGAGGATCCGGCCGCCAGGTCGAACCTCGAATGGTCGCAGAAGGACGAGACCGAGATGAAGCCCGGCGTCGCCGAGCGGAAATGGGAGATCGACTCGCTCTGCTACCCGATGCGCCTCGCGCACGGCTATTGGCGGGCCACCGGCGACGCGGCGCCGTTCGACGCGACCTGGGCGGAGGCGGCCCGCGCCAGCATCCGCACCTTCCGCGAACAGCAGCGCAAGGACGGCCCCGGCCCCTACAGCTTCCGCCGTTCCGCGCCGCAGCCGACCGAGACGTTGCTCTGGGGCCACGGCAACCCGACGCGGCCGGTCGGCCTGATCCATTCGGGCTTCCGCCCCTCGGACGACGCCTGCCTCTACCCCTTCCTCGTCCCCAGCAACCTCTTCGCCGTGACGGCGCTGCGCGAACTCGCCACCGTCGCCAAAGAAGCACGCAATGACGATGACTTAGCCAAATCGGCCACCGAGCTGGCGGCGGAGGTCGCGGCAGCGCTCAAGGCACACGGCACGATGCGTCTGCGCGACGGTAGTGAAGTTTGGGCCTATGAGGTCGACGGCTACGGCAACGCCGTCTTCATGGACGACGCCAACGTCCCCAGCCTCTCCGGCCTCGCCTATCTCGGCTGCGTCGACCCCGCCGGCCCGCTGTGGCAGCGCACCCAGGCGGCCTGCTGGAGCGACGCCAACCCCTGGTTCTTCCGCGGCAAGGCCGGCGAGGGCATCGGCGGCCCGCACGTCGGCGCCGGCCAGATCTGGCCGATGTCGCTCACCATCCGCGCCCTCTCCGCCACCGACGACGCCACGATCCGCGCCACCCTGCGCACCCTGCGCGACACCGACGGCGGCACCGGCTTCATCCACGAAAGCTTCGACCGGGACGATCCCGCCAAGTTCACCCGAAGCTGGTTCGCCTGGGCCAACGGCCTGTTCGGCGAGCTCATCCTCCATCTCGCCGCCACCCGACCCGCATTGCTGAAGGCGCCCCTATGACTTTAGGCACGATCTCCCGCCGCACCCTCATCGCCGGCACCGCCGCCGCCGGCCTGCCGCTCCCCGCGCTCGCCGCCGCACCGGTACCCGCCGCCGCCAACCTCTTCATCGGCACCGGCGGCCACGGCCACACCTATCCCGGCGCGACCCTGCCCTTCGGCATGGTCCAGCTCAACCCCGACACCGACGTCGAGCGCTGGGACGCCTGCTCGGGCTATCACCGCACCGACACGTCGATCATGGGGTTCAGCCACACGCATCTGTCGGGCACCGGCATCGGCGACATGCTCGACGTGCTGGTCGTGCCGACCCGCGGCCCCGTCCAGCTCCTCCCCGGCCCGCTCGACAACCCCGACGCGGGCTACCGCCAGCGCTTCACCGCCGAACATGCCGAGCCCGGCTATTATCGCGTCGCGCTCGAGACCGGCGTCCGCGCCGAGCTGACGGTGACCGAACGCACCGGCTACCACCGCTACACCTTCCCCGCCGGCCCCGCCCACATCCTCGTCGACCTCTCGCATCTGATCCTCGACAAGACCGACCAGCCGCCGCTCGTCACCGACGCCAGCCTGACGCTCGACCCCGACGGCACGCTGACCGGCAGCCGTACCGTCCACCGCTGGGCGAAGGGCCGCCACATCCACTTCGCGCTCCAGGTCTCGCGCGCGCCGAGCCGCGTCACCCTCTACGGCGACGGCGATGCCGAGCAGCCCGCCGGCACCCGCACGGTCGCGGGCATGCGGCTCAAGGCCGTCCTCCATTATGACGACGCCGGCGCCGCGCCGATCCTCATCCGCTGCGGCATCTCGGGCGTCGACGTCGCCGGCGCCCGCGCCAACCTCGCCGCCGAGGGCCGGAGCTGGGACTTCGACGCCGTCCGCCGCGCCGCGCAGGCCGCCTGGACACGCGAGTTCGACGCGATGCGCGTCGAGGGCGGCACCGCCGACCAGCGCACCATCTTCGCCTCCGCGCTCTACCACGCGCTGATCGCGCCGACGCTCTTCTCCGACGTCGACGGTCGCTATATCGGCCTCGATCGCAAGCCGCACGCGCTCGCCGCGGGCGAGGCGGCGTACAGCAGCTATTCGCTGTGGGACACCTATCGCGCGCTCCACCCGCTGCTCACCATCGTCGCGCCCGACAAGGCGCAAAGCCTCGTCGCCGACCTAATCCGCCAGACGCAGCAGAGCGTCTACGGCCCGCCGGTCTGGCCGTTGCAGGGCGTCGAGACCGGCACGATGATCGGCTGGCACGCCGTCTCCGTCCTCGCCGAGGCGCAGGCGAAGGGCATAAAGGCGGACTACGCCGCCGCCTGGCCCGCGATCGTCAAGCGCAGCTTCGACTTCACCGCCCCCGATCGCGACAACAGCAAGGGCCGCGACGTCTACGACGCCAAGGGCTATGTGCCCGCCGACGTCTGGTTCGAAAGCGTCAGCCGGACGCAGGAATATGCCTATGACGACTGGGCCTCGGCGCATCTCGCCCGCGCCGCCGGCCGGACGGCGGAGGCGGACCGGCTGCTCAAGCGCTCGGGCAATTGGCGCAACGTCATCGACGGCAAGGCCGGCTTCGCCAAGCCTCGCTTCGCCGACGGCCGCTGGTGGAGCCCCTACGATCCCATCCAGCTCGGCCATATGCCCAAACCCTGGTGGCGCGACTATACCGAGGCGAACGGCTGGCAGGCGACCTTCCTCAACCAGCACGACGTCTACGGCCTGATCGCCCATATGGGCGGCGACGCCGCGTTCGAGGCCCGGCTCGACGCGCTGTTCACCGCGCCCTCGACGCTCCCCGCCAACGCGCCGCCCGACATCAGCGGCCTCGTCGGCCAGTATGCGCACGGCAACGAACCCAATCACCACGTCGCCTATCTCTACGCCTATACCGGCGCGGCGTGGAAGACGCAGGCGATGGTCCGCCGATTGTGTGTCGAGATGTACAAGAACGACCCTGACGGCATCATCGGCAACGACGATTGCGGCCAGATGAGCGCCTGGTTCGTGCTGTCGTCGCTCGGCTTCTACCCGGTCGATCCGGTCGAGGCGGTGTACGTCTTCGGCTCGCCGCTGTTCGAACGCGCCGAGATCCGCCTGCCCGGCGGCAAGCGCCTGACGATCGAGGCGCCCGGCAATCGCGCCGACACACCCTATGTCCGCTCGGTCAGCCGCAACGGCAAGCCGTGGACGAAGAACTGGATCAGCCATGCCGAGCTGATGCAGGGCGGCCGCCTCACCTTCACGATGAGCGCGACGCCGGTGAAGAGCTTCGGCCAGGCCAAGGCCGACCGCCCGCCGTCGAACGGCCGCGGCGCCGCGTGACCGCGCATGCCGCACCTTGTTACAGCATCCGGAGAGCCACCCCGTGAACGACCTCAGCCGCCGCACCCTCATCGCCTCGGGCCTTGCCGCGACCGCCACCCCCGCGTTCGCCGCCACGACCGCCCCGGCGAACGCGCCCGCCCCCTATGGCGCCACCCCGTCGCCGCGCCAACTCGTCTGGCACCGGCGCGAGCGCTACGCCTTCGTCCATTTCTCGATCAACACCTTCACCAATCGCGAATGGGGCTATGGCGACGAGAGCCCGGCGCTGTTCGACCCGACCGACTTCGCACCCGACCAGATCGTCGCCGCGGCGAAGGCGGGCGGCATGCGCGGCATCATCCTCACCGCCAAGCATCACGACGGCTTCTGCCTGTGGCCGACGCAGCTCACCGAACATTGCATCCGCAACAGCCCGTATAAGAACGGCAAGGGCGACATCGTCCGCGAGATGGAACAGGCGACGCGCCGCGCCGGCCTCGCCTTCGGTCTCTATCTCTCCCCCTGGGATCGCAACCACCCCGAATACGGCCGCCCCGCCTATGTCGATTATTATCGCAAGCAGGTGGTCGAACTGTGCACCCGCTATGGCGAATTGTTCGAATTCTGGTTCGACGGCGCCAATGGCGGCGACGGTTATTACGGCGGCGCCAAGGAAACCCGCAAGATCGATGCGCCCAAATATTACAACTGGCCGTCGATCATCGCACTCGTCCACCAGCATCAGCCGCTGGCCTGCACCTTCGACCCGCTCGGCGCCGACATCCGCTGGGTCGGCAACGAGGACGGCGTCGCCGGCGATCCCTGCTGGCCGACGATGCCCGACCACCCCTATGTCCAGTCCGAGGGCAATAGCGGCGTCCGCAACGGCGCCTTGTGGTGGCCGGCGGAAACCGACGTGTCGATCCGCCCGGGCTGGTTCTATCACCCCGACGAGGACGCCAAGGTCAAGGACCCGCAGCGGCTGATCCGCCTGCACGACGAATCGATCGGCCGCGGCACCAACCTCAACCTCAACCTGCCGCCCGATCGCCGCGGTCGCATCCCCGATCACGACGTCGCCGTCCTCAAGAGCTTCGGCGCGGCGCTTGAGGCGAGCTTCGCCACCGACCTCGCAAAGGGCGCGATCGCCTCGGCGAGCGCCACCCGCGGCGCGGCGTTCGCACCGGCCCGGGTGCTCGACGGCGATCGCGATACCTATTGGTCGACGCCCGACCGCGTCACCACGCCGACGCTGACGCTCGACCTGCCGCCGAACCGCAACTTCGACCTGATCCGCATCCGCGAGCATCTGCCGCTCGGCGTCCGCGTCACCCGCTTCGCGATCGAGGCGGAAGTCGCCGGCCGCTGGCAACGGCTCGCCGAGAAGACCGCGATCGGCGCGCAGCGCATCATCCGCCTCGACGCGCCGATCGCCGCGCGCCGCCTCCGGCTGGTGATCCTCGACGCCCCCGCCTGCCCGGCGATCAGCGAAGTCGCACTGTTCCGCAGCGTCGCACCGGTCCCGGTCGCCGCCCCGCGCAGCAGCGACGCGACGCTGATCTCGCCGCGCGACTGGAAGGTCGTCACCGCGACCGCCCCCGGCGCCGAAGCTTTGCTCGATGGCGACGGCGCGACGATCTGGTCGCAACCCGCGCCGACCACGACGCCGGCCGGCTTCACGCTCGACCTCGGCACCACGCAGACGGTCGCCGGCTTCAGCCTCACGCCCTGGCGCCACCCCGACAAGGTCAGCGCCCCGCCGCGCAACTATCGCGCCGAGACCAGCACCGACGGCAAGACCTGGACCGCCGCCGCCGACGGCGAATTCCAGAACATCGCATATGCGCTGGCGACGCAACGCATCCCCTTCACCGCGCCGCGCCCGCTACGCTACCTCCGCCTGACCTTCGCCGCGACCGCGGTGCCGGCCGAGAAACTGGCGATCGCGGACATCGGCGCCTTCACGCGCTGAACGCGGCGGACGTGGGGACGCCAAGTGGTCAGCCCCCCGCGACGCACCCCGGCGAAGGCCGGGGCCCGTTTGAGAAGGCCCTCGTAAATCATCACGAACCTCCACCCCACTGGGCCCCGGCCTCCGCCGGGGTACACGCTTGATGGGTCACGGATCGCGTCTCGCGAAGGTCTCGAGAAGGCAGGGAAACGCGACCCTGCACCCGTCATCATCCCGCATCGTCCCGCACGTATCCGGCCATGTCGGGTGCGAACGCGCGCCCCCCTCAGATTCCCCCGGCGATCACCTCGCGCCCGCCGGCCTCCAGCTCGCGCGTCAAATCCGCGAGGCATTGCGTCACCACCGCCTCGTCGGCGGACCGGGCGACGAAATTCGCCCCCGTCCGCCCGTCGCGGAAGAACGGATAGGACCCGATCGACACGCCCTCGTGCGCCTTCTCGGCATCGCGCAGCAGGTCGGCGACCTCGCTCTCCGCGACCCAGCAGCCGATCGTCCCCGACACCACCGGCCGCCCGCCTTCCAGCGTCCCGGTCAACGCATCGAGCATCCCCGCGGTGATGTGCGGCACCCCCGCCATGATGAAGATGTTGCCGATGTGGATGCCCGGCGCGCCCGACACGCGATTGGGGATCAGCCCCGCGCCCGCCGGCACCCGCGCCATCCGCGCGCGCGTCTCGGTCAGCCCGCCGCGCGTCGCGTAATAGCGTTCCAGCACCGCCATCGCCTCGGGATGATGCTCCACCCCGACACCGAGCGCCGCGGCGATCGCGTCGACGGTGATGTCGTCGTGCGTCGGCCCGATGCCGCCGGTGGTGAACAGATAATCGTTGCGCGCGCGCAAGGTGTTGACCGCCTCGACGATCGCCGCGGTCCGGTCGGGCACCACGCGCACCTCGGCGAGGCGGATGCCCTGCACGTTGAGCCAGCTCGCGAGCTGCGCGATATTCTTGTCCTGCGTCCGGCCGGAGAGGATCTCATCCCCGATCACGACCAGCGCAGCGGTCCAGATACGTTCCTGCTCCATCGCCCGGTCATAGCCTCGCAAAATCGCCGCGACCACGCTATATCGCCGCGATGACCGAATACGTGACCGTCACCTCCGACGCGCCGGAAGGGCGCACCGGCGCCATCAAGCTCCATGGCCCCGCCGCCTTCGCGGGCATGCACAAGGCGGGCAAGCTCGCCGCCGAGACGCTGGACATGCTGACCCCGCACATGGTGCCGGGCGTATCGACCGCCGAGCTCGACAAACTGATCTACGATTTCATCGTCGCGCGCGACGGCGTGCCGGCGACGCTCGGCTATCGCGGCTACACGCATTCGACCTGCATCTCGATCAATCACGTCGTCTGCCACGGCATCCCGTCCGAAAAGACGCTGAAGTCGGGCGACATCGTCAACGTCGACGTCACCCCGATCGTCGACGGCTGGCACGGCGATTCGAGCCGCATGTATCTGATCGGCGACGTCCCGTTGAAGGCGAAGCGCCTCGTCGAGGTCACCTACGAATGCCTGATGCTCGGCATCGAGCAGGCCAAGCCCGGCAACCACATGGGCGACGTCGCCAATGCCATCCAGCGTCATGCCGAAAAGCACCGCTACGGCGTCGTCCGCGACTTCTGCGGCCACGGCCTCGGCCGGCTGTTCCACGACGCACCCGAAGTCGTCCACGTCGGCAAGCCCGGCACCGGTCCCGAACTCAAACCCGGCATGATCTTCACGATCGAACCGATGATCAACATCGGCCGCCCGGACGTGAAGCTGCTCGACGACGGCTGGACCGCGGTGACCCGCGACCGTTCGCTGTCGGCGCAATTCGAACATTCGATCGGCATCACCGACGACGGCTGCGAGATCTTCACCGTCTCGCCCGCCGGATATCACCAGCCGCCCTATCAGTGACTGGGTCCGCGCATCCCCTCGATGCGCCGGTCTGGCAGGCGCTGACCACGCGACAGGCGGCACTGGCGCTGGGCGACGGCGGCGCGCGCCGGTTCGATCCCGATTACGGTCTATTGGCGGCGGTGGCGGCGCATGACGTCGATCATCATGCCGCGCTCGCCGACCTCGTCGCGCCGGGCGAGACGATCGGCCTGTTCGAGCTGGCGCCGCCGGCCGCCCTGCCCGGCTTCCGCTGCATCAAAACGGCGCGCTGCGTGCAGATGGTCGCCGCCAATCCCCCGCCCGCCACGATCGATGCGATTGCGCTCGGCGACGAGGATGCGGCGGAGATGTTGGCGCTCGCCGGACTGACCCGCCCCGGCCCATTCTTCCACCGCACGCATCGCTTCGGCGGCTTCCTCGGTATCCGCGTCGACGGGCGGCTCGCCGCAATGGCCGGTATGCGGCTCGCGCTAGCCGACCATCGCGAGGTCAGCGGCGTCTGCACCCATCCCGATTTCCGCGGCCGCGGTCTTGCCGCCGGGCTGATCGCCGCGGTCGCCGACGCGATCCGCGCAGCGGGCGACACGCCCTTCCTGACCAGCTATGCCGACAACGCCGGGGCTATCGCGCTCTACCGCCGGCTCGGCTTCGCACCCCGCGAAGAACTCGTCCTGCGCCTGTTCGAGCGCGCCTGATCCAATAATCTCGGACCCTTGCGGCAGGGCCTGCGTTGGCAGCGTCTTACCGGAAAAGGCAGAGTCATGACCAAACACGCATTGATCGTCGGTGCGAGCGGCATCGTCGGCAGCGCGACCGCAGCGCTTCTCGTCAGCGAGGGATGGACCGTCCACGGTCTCGCCCGCCGCCCCGGCGACCAGCCGGGCGTCCGGCCCGTCGCCGCCGATCTGCTCGACGCCGCCGGCACCGCCACCGCGCTCGCCGACATCCGCCCCGATGCGGTGTTCATCACCACCTGGCTGCGCCAGGACAGCGAGGCGGAGAATATCCGCGTCAATTCGGCGATGGTCCGCAACCTCCTCGACGGTCTGCGCGCGAACAACGGGACCGCGCGTCACGTCGCGCTCGTCACCGGGCTGAAACACTATCTCGGGCCGTTCGAGGCCTATGGCAAAGGCGCGCTGCCGCAGACCCCGTTCCGCGAGGAACAGGGCCGGCTCGACGTCGAGAATTTCTATTATGCGCAGGAGGACGAGGTGTTCGCCGCGGCCGAGCGCGACGGCTTCACCTGGAGCGTCCACCGTCCGCATACCGTGATCGGCAAGGCGGTCGGCAATGCGATGAACATGGGCACGACGCTCGCCGTCTATGCGACGCTTTGTCGCGAGACCGGCCGGCCGTTCCGCTTCCCCGGCTCGGCGGCGCAATGGGACGGGCTTACCGACATGACCGACGCCGGCCAGCTCGCGCGTCATCTATTGTGGGCGGCGGTGACGCCCGCCGCCGCGGACGAGGCGTTCAACGTGGTGAACGGCGACGTCTTCCGCTGGAGCTGGATGTGGGGCCGCATCGCCGACTGGTTCGGCGTCGAGGCCGCGCCGTTCGACGGCACCGTCCAGCCGCTCGAGGCGCAGATGGCCGGCGACGCCGACCTCTGGCGCCGCATCGCCGAGCGCGAGGGGCTTGTCGAGCCCGATCTCTCCCGTCTCGCCTCGCCCTGGCATACCGACGCCGATCTCGGCCGCCCGATCGAGGTCGTCACCGATATGTCGAAGAGCCGCCGCCTCGGCTTCACCGCCTATCAGCCGACCGACGACGCCTTCTTCGCGCTGTTCGAGCGGCTGCGCGCCGATCGCCTGATCCCGGCATGAGCGACGACCGCCCCGACAAGGGCCGTGCCGTGCCGAGCGGCCGGCTGTCGCGGCTCGGTGCCTTCGGGCGTCTCGCCGCGGGGGTCGGTGGCGGCGTCGTCGCCGAGGGTGCACGGCGGCTCGCGGCGGGGGAACGGCCGCGGATGGGCGATCTGCTGCTCACCCCCGCCAATGCGACGCGCGTCGCCGACCAGCTCGCGCACCTGCGCGGCGCGGCGATGAAGCTCGGCCAGATGATCTCGATGGACGCGGGCGACATGCTGCCGCCCGAACTGGCGACGATCCTCGCCCGGCTCCGCAACGACGCGCACCATATGCCGCCCGCGCAGCTCAATACCGTGCTCGCCAAGGAATGGGGCCGCGACTGGCGCGGTCGCTTCGCCCATTTTCAGGCGCATCCCATCGCCGCCGCCTCGATCGGCCAGGTTCATCGTGCGCGCCTGCCCGACGGTCGCGAACTGGCGATCAAGGTGCAATATCCCGGCGTCATGCAGAGCATCGACGCCGACGTCGACAATGTCGCGACCTTGCTGCGCGTCTCCGGCCTGCTGCCCAAGGAGCTCGACGTATCGCCGCTGCTCGGCGAGGCGAAACGCCAGCTTCACGAAGAGGCGGATTATCTGCGCGAGGGCACGATGATGCGCCGCTACCGCGCCTTGCTCGCCGACGATCCCGCCTTCATCATCCCCGAGCTGCACGCCGAGCTGACCACCCCGAACGTGCTCGCGATGACCTATGTCGCCGGGGTCCCGATCGAGACGCTGGAGGCCGCGGAACAGCCGGTGCGCGACGCGGCGATGCACAGCCTGATCGCTTTGGCGCTGCGCGAGCTGCTCGACTGGGGGCTGATGCAGACCGATCCCAATTTCGCCAATTACCGCTGGCAGCCCGAGACCGGCCGCATCGTCCTGCTCGACTTCGGCGCCGCCCGCGCGGTGCCGGCGGCGACCGCGGACGGCTACCGCCGCCTGCTCGCCGCCGGCCTGTCCGGGAACCGCGATGCGGTCCGCGAGGCGGCGATCGCGGCGGGGTTCCTGGGCGAGGCGGCGGCGGCGCGGCACCGGCCGCTGGTCGACGCGATGATCGACGTGATCCTCGGCGAGCTCAACCGCCCCGGCCCGTTCGACTTCGGCGACCGCGCCTTCGTCGGGGTCGTCCGCGAACAGGGCATGGAGATGGCGCACGACCGCGCCACCTGGCACGTCCCGCCCGCCGACACCTTGTTCGTCCAGCGCAAGATCAGCGGCACCGCGCTATTGGCGGCCCGGCTGAAGGCGCGGGTGGATATCCGCGCGATGGTCGACGGCCGGGTGTGACGCGCAGACGATTGCCGAGCTTCATCCATTCCAATCCCGCCGTCACCCCGGCCTTGCGCCGGGGTCCCGCTTCTTCGGACGGTGCGAAGAAGCGGGATGCCGGATCAAGTCGGGCATGACGGGGATATAGGCGCCGTCGCAACATCCGGCATCGGGGGCGGCACCACCGGCGCCGCCCGCGTCGCTTACCGGATATCCAGCATCACCACCGACTTCGCCGGCAACGTCACCGACAGCGTCCCCCCCGACAGCGTCGCCCCGGTGAATGCCACCGGCTTCACCACGTCGGGCGCATCGAAGGTGTTGTGCGCGTCCATCGTCGTGCCCGTCAGGATACGCCCGCTCACATTGCCCCCCGCGATCCCCGCGAGCTGCACCGACACGGTCGCCGGCTGGTTCGGATCGACGTTGGTCAGCGCGACGTGCACCACGCCGTCGGTGCCGCGCACCGCGCTCGAACTCACCGCGCGCAGCTCATGCCCGCCGTTGCGATACCAATGCGAGCTGACCTCGGCGGGCAGGACGGTGCCGTCCTGATAGCCCTTGTACAGGTCGAACACCCAATAGGTCGGCGTCTTCACCATGCGGTTGCCGTCGGTCAGCAGCATCGCCTGCAGCACGTTGACCATCTGCGCGATATTGGCGCCGCGAACGCGATCGGCATGGCGCGCGAAGATATCGAGGTTGAGGCTCGCCACCACCGCGTCGCGCATGCTGTTCTGCTGGTAGAGGAAGCCCGGATGCGATCCCGGCTCCTGATCGTACCAGGTGCCCCATTCGTCGACGAGCAGCGCGACCCGCTTCTTGGGGTCGTATTTGTCCATGATCCGCGAATGACCCTGGAGCAATTCCTCCATCTTCATCGTCTTGGCGAGCGTCCGCGCCCAGGCTTCCTCGTCGAAGCCGGTCGCCGCGCCCTTCTTCTCCCAGCTTCCGGGCACGGTGTAATAATGGACGCCGATTCCGGAGAAGACGTTGCCCGCCTTCTGCATCATCACCTCGGTCCAATTATAATCCTCGGCATTGGCGCCGCTCGCCACCTTCATGATCGGCACGCCCTCGGGCGCCTTGACGAAGGTCGCGTAGCGGCGCGTCTCGTCGGCGGCATATTCGGGCGTCATATTGCCGCCGCAGCCCCACAATTCGTTGCCGATGCCGAACATCGGCACCTTCCACGGCTCCTTGCGGCCGTTGGCGGCGCGCTCCTTGGCGAGCGTCGATCCGGTCGGCGAGGTCATATATTCGACCCATTCGGCCATCTCGCGCGGCGGCGCCGAGCCGACGTTGCCCGAGACATAGGCCTCCGCGCCGAGCAGCTCCGAATAGTCCATGAACTCGTGCGTGCCGACCGCATTGTCCTCGGTCACCCCGCCCCAATTGGTGTTGACCTTGACCGGGCGCTTGCCGCGCGGGCCGATGCCTTCGCGCCAATGATATTCGTCGGCGAAGCAGCCGCCGGGCCAGCGCACGACGGGCACCTTGATCGCCTTCAGCGCCTCGATCACGTCGCTACGATAGCCGCGGACGTTCGGGATCTTGCTGTTCGGGCCGACCCAGATGCCGCCATAGATGCCGGTGCCGAGGTGCTCGGCGAACTGGCCGAACAGCCTTTTGTCGAATTTCGCACCGGGATGATCGCCGCGTACCGACACCGTGTCGGACGGCACCGCCGCGGGCGCGGCCTGCTGTGCGGACGCGCCGCCGGACACCAGAACCGCCAGCGCGGAACAGAACAACAGCCTCGACATCACCTTCATCGCTCTCCCCTGACGCGTCCCAGCGCGTGAGCCTCCGATGCTATCCCGCGATTCGCCATTCGTCAATTTGCCGGACAAATGGGTGGCGCCGCGCGACGAACCGCGGCAGGAAGCGGCGGAATGTTGCGCCGCTTCACCAAGAACATGCTAGGCCCAGCGGATATGCCGGCCTGCTCGACATCCTGCCGAACGCCGCCCGCCGCAGCCCCTCGACCGGCGGCGGAGCGACCGCGCGCATGACCGATCTCCGCGGCCGGCGCATCCTGATCGTCGAGGACGAATATCTCGTCGCGGACGACCTCGCCCGCGATCTGCGCGGCCTCGGCGCAGAGATCGTCGGCCCGATCGGCACGCTCGCCGCCGCGGTCGAACTGCTCGCCACCGCCCCGCCGCTCGACGGCGCGGTGCTCGACATCAATCTGCACGGCGAGATGAGCTATCCGGTCGCGGCGCTGCTGGCGGCGGCCGGCACCAGATTCCTGTTCGTCACCGGCTATGACGCGTGGACGATCGACGATCGCTTCCGCAGCGTGCCGCGCTACGAGAAGCCGGTCCATTCCGCCGACGTGATCGCGGCGCTGTTCGGGTAAGAGGTGGGGGCACCGGGAGAAGCATAAGGTCGGCCGCTACCGAACACTCCGACAAATCCCGGACATCCGTCCACAAGAATGCGTATCGATGGATGTACGCGAAGATCGCTCGCTACCCACCAAGACAGTACCCGGACGCAATATCGAACAGGCAAAAAAAGGGACGCCGCAGCGCCCCCTTCAACTCACGCCCGTCCGCGCCGCGCTTCCGCCTGCCGTGCCGAGGCGATCGTATCGACCACCAGTTCGTAGAAGGCCGGCGAATAGCCCGACGCCAGGAACGCCTTCACCTCGGCCGAGGCGATCGCATAGCCGCGCTTCCAGCTCAGCACCGCGATCCGGCGCAACGCCTCGAGCTTGGGGTCGGCGAGCTGCGGGCTGATCCGCACGCCGAACACCAGGCCGAGCCAGCGCGTCAGCCGGCCCGGCTGGCGCAGCGTCGACAGGCCGTCCTGCCGCGCGATCCCGATCACCGAACGCTCAAGCTCCGTCAGCACCGGCCGTTCCTCCTCTGCACGCTGCACCTGGGGTGCGGCCTCCGACACCACGACCGGCCGCGCGGCGGGCGCGCTCACCCGCGCATAACCGGCGTTGCCCGGTTCGGCAAAAGCAAGAAAAGCCATGGCGTCACTCCCTTCTCGACATCGCACGCCACCCCTCCGCATCCATGGCGATGCAGACCGATACGTGCGATTTGTTGCACCCCTTTTGCCGCCGCACTGCGAAGGGCATCCGGGTGTTTCATCCGATCGCCGCGATCCCTCGCCGCCATCTTCTATACTGTTCGGTATATAAGCGGCTCCGGCGGTCGTCAACGGCTTTTATACCGGTCGGTAGAGAAACTGTCGGCGGATACGCGCGGAGCGCCGGGCGTTGCCATGCGGAGAGATCAGGAGGTCCCCATGTCCGATACCCCCCGCGCTACCAAGGCCGATCCCGAACGCGATCCCGCCGCCAATCCGTTCGACCGCGCCGACGGCCATTCCGGTCAGGAATATAACGCCGACCGCGAAGCCGCGCTGGGCGCGCAACGCCCCAGCGGCACCGTCGCCGCCCGCCCCGGCGACCCATCCCCGCCGCACGACCCGGCGATCCCGCCCGACAACGGCCGCCGCGCCTCGTTCGACCCGCACACCGGCGAGGTCCACGGCAGCGGCAGCGGCGCCGGCGGCGGCAATCCCGGCGAGGATTTCGATTCCGACGCCGCGACCGGCGACGGCTATCCCGTCACCGGCGGCGAAGGCCGGCCGAAAGGCGGCGACGCCGATCTGGGACCCGGCCACGTCAGCGAATGAACGGCAATCCTCCCGTGGCGGAGGCGACTATGTCTTACGGCCGATCGAATGTTACGATGGCAATTCCCATTCCCGTCATGCCGGACGTGATCCGGCATCCCGCTTCTTTTTACCGTCCGAAGAAGCGGGACCCCGGCACAAGGCCGGGGTAACGGACGATCACTTCAGCGGGACGATCACCTCATCGGGGTGCGCGACGTTCAATTCCTTGCGGACCATCTCGTCGACCATATCCGGGTTGGCGTGATCCGGGTCGAGCAGCGCCACGCGGTTCTTCAGCACCGCGCGCTTCTGGTCCAGCGTGGCGAATTGCTTCTCGCGCCGCACCAGTTGCTTCTTGTAATCGCCGTAGGCGAGGATGCCGTTCGGCCCGAGCACCGCATAGGCGCCGAAGAACGCCATGATCGTCAGCCCCAGCGCCGGCAGCGCTGCCCGGCGCATCGTCCGGGCGAAAGCCGATGGTCTCTGTCCGCGTGCCGCCATGCCCTGCATCCTCGCCCGACGTTCGTGCCGGATCAAGCCCTCAGAACGTCACGACCGGCATAACGTGCCGAATCGCCAAGCTCTTCCTCGATGCGGATGAGCTGGTTGTACTTGGCGAGCCGGTCCGATCGCGCCAGCGAACCGGTCTTGATCTGCCCACAATTGGTCGCGACCGCGAGATCGGCGATCGTCGCATCCTCGGTTTCGCCCGAACGATGGCTCATCACCGCGGTGTAGCGCGCGCGCTGCGCCATCGTCACCGCCTCCAGCGTCTCGGTCAGCGTGCCGATCTGGTTGACCTTCACCAGCAGCGAATTGGCATAGCCGCCTTCGATCCCGCGCTTCAACCGCTTGGGGTTGGTGACGAACAGATCGTCGCCGACCAGCTGCACCTTGTCGCCGATCAGGTCGGTGAGCGCCTTCCAGCCCTCCCAATCGTCCTCGCTCATGCCGTCCTCGATCGAGAAGATCGGGTAGCGGCGGGTCAGGTCGGCGAGATATTCGGCCATCGCGCCGCTCTCCAGCACCTTGCCCTCGCCCGAGATATCGTAGCGGCCGTCCTTGTAGAATTCGGTCGCGGCGCAATCGAGCGCCAGCATCACGTCGTCGCCGGGCGTATAGCCCGCCTTCTCGATGCTCTGCATGATGAAGCCCAGCGCCTCGTCGGTCGATGCGATGTTCGGCGCGAAGCCGCCCTCGTCGCCGACGCCGGTCGCCAGCCCCTTGTCGTGCAGCGCCTTCTTCAGCGTATGGAAGATTTCCGAGCCGCAGCGCACCGCCTCGACGATGTTCGCCGCGCCGACCGGCACGATCATGAACTCCTGGAAGTCGATCGGATTGTCGGCATGTTCGCCGCCGTTGATGATGTTCATCATCGGCACCGGCAGAACGTGCGCCGAAACCCCGCCGACGTACTTATAGAGCGGCATGCCGCGCGCTTCCGCCGCCGCCTTGGCGGCGGCGAGGCTGATGCCCAGGATCGCATTGGCGCCCAGCCGGCCCTTGTTCTCGGTGCCGTCGAGTTCGATCATCGCCGCGTCGAGATCGGCCTGATCCTCCGCGTCGAGACCGAGCAGCGCCTCGACCAGCTCGCCGTTGACCGCCTCGATCGCCTCGTCGACGCCCTTGCCGCCCCAGCGGCTCTTGTCGCCGTCGCGCTTCTCGACCGCCTCGTGCGCGCCGGTCGAGGCGCCCGACGGCACCGCGGCGCGGCCGAAGCTGCCGTCCTCCAGCAGCACGTCGACCTCCACCGTCGGGTTGCCCCGGCTGTCGAGGATCTGGCGGCCATGGATGTCGATGATTGCGGTCACGTAACGATGCTCCTACCTCTGGGGCGTGATGCGCGCGCTCTACCGCGCCGGTCGGGTCGCGGCAATCTCCGCGACGACGAGGGAACCGCGTCCCTTGGGCCGGGGTTGAGCGTGTCGAACATAGGAAAGGGTGAGCCATGGCCGATACCGATTTCACGACCGTCACCGACGGCGACACGACCGCCGCGGACGTCATCGACGCCGGCGCGAGCAAGACCGATCAGGCCAAGCAGACGGTGAAGGACTATTCGTCCAAATACGGCGCGCAGGCGACCGACAAGATCCGCACCCTCGCCGATACCGGCAAGGAACGCGCGGTCGGCGGGCTCGACCAGTTGTCGACGCTGATCAACGACGCCGCGCAGCAAGTCGACGATAAGCTCGGCGCGCAATATGGAGACTATGCCCGCACCGCCGCCGGCGCCGTGTCCAATTTCGCCGAACAGCTCAAGGGCAAGGACACCGAGGAGTTGCTCGACGAGGCACGCGAGTTCGTCCGCAAGAGCCCCGGCGTCGCGGTCGGCGTCGCTGCCGCTTTGGGCTTTGCGGTCGCCCGCCTCGTCCAGTCCGGTATCGACGGCAACAAGGCCTGATCGGCTCCATGGCGACGATCCAGCCGATGACCGAGGACGAGGGCATCGCGACGCTCGTCACGCAGCTCGTCGATGACGCGCGCGGTCTTGCCGGTGCCGAGGTGGCATTGGTCAAGGCGCGCGTCGGCGAGCGCGCCAGCGCTTACAAGAACGCCGCGGTCTTCTTCGTCGTCGCCGCGGTGCTGGCGCTCGCCGGGCTGATCGCCTTGCTCGTCGGGCTGATCCTCAGCCTGGCGACGCTGATCGGCCCCGGCCTCGCTACCGCCGCGGTGGTGATCGGCGTGTTCGCGATCGCCGCGGTGCTGGCGATCATCGGTAAGGGCCGGCTCGCACCGGGCACGCCGCGATGACCGCGCCGCTCCCGACGGTGCGGCTCGCCGAGGCGGAAGCCGAGGCACTGGCTGCACGCGAACGGCTGAACGCGACGCTCGGCAAGTTGCAGGTCCGACTCAACCCGCGCGCGCTCGCGTTGCAGGCGGCGCGCGAGTTCACCGACAAGGGTGGCGCGGCGGCGCAGGCCAGCCTCAACACCGCGGTGCGCAACCCGGGTGCGGTCGCCGGCGCGACCGCGGTCGCAGGCCTGTTCCTCGCTCGCCATCGCATCGCCGCGCTGTTCCGCCGCAAACCCAAGCACAAGCCCGGCCACCGCGACCATGAACCCGGTCTCGGCCCGCAGGACTGACCCCGTACCGACGCATAGCGCCCCCGCACGAAGGATAGACGCATGACCGACAATCACGACATCCACGCCCGTATCGACGATGCCAAGCACGTCGCGACCGACGCCGCCCGCCGCACCGCCGACGCGGTCGAGCACAATCCGCTCGCCATCGTCGCGGGCGGCCTCGCGATCGGCGCGCTCGCCGGCGCGCTGATCCCGCGTTCGGAGAAGGAGAAGGAATTGCTCGCGCCGCTCGGCCGCACGCTCGGCGAGCGCGCCCGCGGTGCGATCCAGGCGGCACGCGAAGCCGGCACCGGCGAGCTGCAGAATGCCGGCCTGTCGAAGGATGCGGCCAAGGATCAGGTCAAGTCGCTGTTCCAGGGCCTCGCCAAGGCGGCGACCACCGCCGGCTCGGCCGCGGTGAAGACCGCCGCCAACAAGGGCTGACGCCCCCTCGCCGCCGCCGGAGCCTCCGGCGGCGGCATATGGCGTCGGGGGTTCAATATCGCAGCGCAACACGCTAGGGCGTCGGGCTTGACCCTCACACCCGGGATACGCGCATGAGCAAGCTCCACCTCGTCTTCGGCGGCCGCGTCAAGGACCCCCGCACCCTCGAATTCGCAGACCCGTCGAAGCTCGAGGTCGTCGGTATCTTCGCCGATTATGCCAGCGCCGAAAAGGCATGGCGCGCCAACGCGCAACGCACCGTCGACGACGCCGAGATGAAGTTCGTGGTGGTCCACCTGCACCGCCTGCTTGAGCCGGAACTGCTGACCCCGCCGACGGCGTGAGGCGCGGGGCGGTTTAGGCCTTCGAAACCCAACGATGATGGTCGTCCCTGCGCAGACGGGGATCCAGACGCGCGGACCCAGGCGATCCCATCGCTACATCAGCGTTGATGGATCCCCGCATGCGCGGGGATAACGTCGTTTCAGAGGGGCAGACCCCCTTTCACTCGTCATCCCGGCGAAAGCCGGGACCCATGGGGACGGAACGGGCGTGAGGCACCCCCACGCCGATGGCATCGTATCCATGGGTCCCGGCCTCCGCCGGGATGACGAAAGAGTAGCACACGAAACAGTCCTCCCCCGCCAGGGGGAGGTGGCAGGCCGCAGGCCTGACGGAGGGGGAGGACACGGCGCCCGGAGTCGTATGAAAAAACGCCCCCGCCAACCGGCTAAGCCGCGCGCACGCCCCCGCGCGACTCAGATCAGATGAACTCGACCTTCGACACCACGTAATAGCGATCGCCCGCCGGCACCGACACCTCGACCTCGTCGTCCACCCGGCGCCCGATCAGCGCACGGCCCAGCGGCGAATTGTACGAGATGCGCCCGGTCTTGGCGTTCGCCTCGGTCTGGCCGACGATTTGGTATTTCACCGGCTTGTCATCGTCGTCGAGCAGCGTCACCGTCGCGCCGAACACCACCTTGTCGCCCGACAGCTCCAGCGGATCGATGATCTGCGCGCGGGACAATTTGTCCTCGATGTCGCTGATCGTCGCCTCGTTCTGGCCCTGCTGTTCCTTGGCCGCATGATATTCGGCGTTTTCGGACAGATCGCCGTGCGCCCGCGCTTCCTCGATCGCGTCCACGATCAGGGGACGCTCGGCTTTCAGACGCTTCAGGTCCGCGACGAGCGTGTCATAGCCCTCCTGGAGCATCGGCATCTTTTCGACGGTCGCCATATCTACGTCCCCAATTCACTCATACCCCGCGGCGTACCTATCGAGAGGCCGCCCCGCACATCACGTCATTATGTCGGGATCAGTTGTGCGACTGCGAATAGTAGGATTGCAACGGCCGTACTTCAAGGGACGTGACCCCTATTGCCGCTGCCGCCTGCACGCTGGCGGGCGCGGTGGTGAAATACGGAATCTTCTGCGCCAGCGCCGCCTGCCGGATCGGCTTCGAATCCTTCAGGCTCTGCCACCCCTCGGTGGTGTTGAAGATCAGCGTCACCTCGCCGTCCATGATCCGGTCGAGGATGTGCGGCCGGCCCTGCGCCACCTTGTTGACCGTCTCGACCTTCAACCCGACGGTTTCGAGATAATCCGCGGTTCCGCCGGTCGCCAGCACCTTGAAGCCATGCGCGAGCAACGACTTCACCGCCGGCACGATATGCGGCTTGTCGCCGCTCTTGACGCTGACGAACGCCGTGCCGCCGGTCGGCAGCACCGTGCCCGCGCCGAGCTGCGACTTGGCGAAGGCGGTGGTGAAATCGGGATCGATCCCCATCACCTCGCCGGTGCTCTTCATCTCGGGCGACAGCACCGGATCGATGCCGGGGAAGCGGTTGAACGGGAACACCGCTTCCTTGACCGCATAATAATCGATGTGGCGGTCGATCGGCGGCAGGTCCTTCAGCTTCTCGCCCGCCATCACCCGGCTGGCGATCTTGGCGATCGGCACGCCGATCGCCTTGGCGACGAACGGCACGGTGCGCGACGCACGCGGATTGACCTCGATCAGATAGACCTCGCCGTCCTTGACCGCGAACTGGATGTTCATCAGCCCCTTGACCGACAGGGCATGCGCCAGCGCCACCGTCTGCCGCTCGATCTCGGCGATCGTCTCGGGGGTCAGCGAATACGGCGGGATCGAACAGGCGCTGTCGCCCGAATGGACGCCCGCCTCCTCGATATGCTGCAACAGGCCGGCGACGACGACATCCTCGCCGTCGCAGATCGCATCGACGTCGACCTCGATCGCGTCGCGCAGATATTGGTCGATCAGCACCGGCGAATCGCCCGACACCTGCACCGCGGTCTGGATGTAATCGTCGAGCTGCTGGAGCGAATCGACGATCTCCATCGCCCGCCCGCCCAGCACGTAGCTCGGCCGCATCAGCACCGGGTAGCCGATCCGCTCCGCCGCCGCGACCGCCTCGTCGCGGCTGCGCGCGAGGCCGTTCGCCGGCTGCTTGAGGCGCAGCTTGTTGACCAGCGCCGCGAACCGCTCGCGGTCCTCTGCCAGGTCGATCGCATCCGGGCTGGTGCCGAGGATCGGGATCCCCGCCTTCTCCAGCGCCCGCGCGAGGTTGAGCGGCGTCTGCCCGCCGAACTGGACGATCACCCCGACCAGTTCGCCGCGGCTCTGCTCGACGTGCAGGATCTCCAGCACGTCCTCGGCGGTCAGCGGTTCGAAATACAGGCGGTCGGACGTGTCGTAATCGGTGCTCACCGTCTCCGGGTTGCAGTTGATCATGATCGTCTCGTAACCGACGTCCGCCAGCGCGAAACAGGCGTGGCAGCAGCAATAGTCGAATTCGATGCCCTGCCCGATCCGGTTCGGGCCGCCGCCCAGGATCACCACCTTGCGGCGATCCGACGGCATGCTCTCGTCCTCGGGCTCGCCGAAGCTCGGCGCCTCGTAGGTCGAATACATATACGGCGTCTTGGCGTCGAACTCCGCCGCGCAGGTGTCGATCCGCTTGAACACCGGACGCACGCCGAGCCGGTGGCGCAGGCTGCGCACCTCGTCTTCGGTGACGCCGCCGG
Source organism: Sphingomonas sp. M6A6_1c (assembly GCF_053345135.1). Classification (NCBI taxonomy): domain Bacteria; kingdom Pseudomonadati; phylum Pseudomonadota; class Alphaproteobacteria; order Sphingomonadales; family Sphingomonadaceae; genus Sphingomonas; species Sphingomonas sp. M6A6_1c. Next base: position 223,277 of record NZ_JBKEZO010000002.1, read on the forward strand.
TCATCGCGACCACCGCGTCGTGGATCAGCCCCGAGCCGCGCGCGATGCCACGCGCATTGCCGCGCAGATTGGCCGACTGAAGCGCCAGATAGGCCAGACGCTTGTCGCTGAACCCCATCGCCTTCAGCCGGCGCAATCCGACCGCCTCGATCGGCAGGCCGTTGGTGCTGACCTCGTCCTCCGCGGCGACGATCTCGGCGAGCCGTTCGAGGAACCACGGATCGAACTTGGCGATCGCATGCACCTCGGCGACGGTGAAGCCCTCGCGCAGAGCCTGCGCCGCGACCAGCAGCCGGTCCGGCGTGGCGACGGCCAGCGCCGCCTCGATCTCCGCGCGCGGCGCGCCGACCAGCCGCTCGACCGCGTTGAAGCCGGACAGGCCGGTCTCGAGCCCGCGCAGCGCCTTCTGCATCGATTCGTGGATGTTGCGGCCGATCGCCATCACCTCGCCGACCGACTTCATCGCGGTCGACAGCACCGCCTCGGCGCCCTTGAACTTTTCGAAGGCGAAGCGCGGGATCTTGGTGACGACATAGTCGATCGTCGGCTCGAACGACGCCGGCGTCGCGCCGGTGATGTCGTTCTCGATCTCGTCGAGCGTATAGCCGACCGCCAGCTTGGCGGCGACCTTGGCGATCGGGAAGCCGGTCGCCTTCGACGCGAGTGCCGACGACCGCGACACGCGCGGGTTCATCTCGATGACGACGAGGCGCCCGTCCTTCGGATTGACCGCGAACTGGACGTTGGAGCCGCCGGTCTCGACGCCGATCTCCCGGAGCACCGCGATCGATGCGTTGCGCATGATCTGATATTCCTTGTCGGTCAGCGTCAGCGCCGGCGCGACGGTGATCGAATCGCCGGTGTGGACGCCCATCGGATCGACATTCTCGATCGAGCAGATGATGATGCAATTGTCCTTGCGGTCGCGCACCACCTCCATCTCGTATTCCTTCCAGCCGAGGAGCGATTCTTCGATCAGCACCTCGGTGGTCGGCGACGCGTCGAGGCCCTTGCGGACCATCTCGACGAATTCGGAGCGGTTGTAGACGACGCCGCCGCCCGAGCCGCCCATCGTGAAGCTCGGCCGGATGATCGCCGGCAGCCCGGTGACCTCGAGCCCCGCCAGCGCCTCCTCGACGGTATGCGCGATCGCCGAGCGGGCGCTGTTGAGCCCGATCTTGGTCATCGCGTCCTTGAACTTCAGCCGGTCCTCGGCCTTGTCGATCGCCTCGGCGTCGGCACCGATCATCTGCACGCCGAACTTCTCCAGCGTGCCGTCGTGGAACAGCGCCAGCGCGGTGTTGAGCGCGGTCTGCCCGCCCATCGTCGGCAGGACCGCGTCGGGCCGCTCCTTCTCGATGATCTTGGCGACCACCGCGGGCGTGATCGGCTCGACATAGGTGGCGTCGGCCAGCTCGGGGTCGGTCATGATCGTCGCCGGGTTCGAATTGACCAGGACGATGCGATAGCCCTCTTCCTTCAGGGCCTTGATCGCCTGCGTGCCCGAATAATCGAACTCGCACGCCTGCCCGATGACGATCGGCCCCGCGCCGATCACGAGGATGGAGGAGATGTCGGTGCGTTTGGGCATCAGTCTTCTTTCGGAGTAGGTGCGTCGCCGATCCCGCGGTTCGCCGCGTCGATCATCGCACTCATCTTCTTCAACACACATTCGAGCTTCGCCGGATCACCATCCGGTGGCCCCTTGAAGACGATTTCTCGGCCGCGCTGTCCGAGCCATCGGCGTGGGACGCCGCAAGTCTTGGCTATGGCATCCAACCGAGCGGCGATGACTTTCGCAGACGGGGACGACATCGGCATCGCGCTATGCATGGCAAGCGCGAGCAACACGCTCACTGTGCATCCCGTCCGAGCGACCCGACGAACCGCTCGAAAAGATACAGGCTGTCCTGCGGCCCCGGCGACGCCTCCGGGTGATATTGCACCGAGAATGCCGGCCGGTCGGTCAGCTCGAGCCCCGCGTTCGAGCCGTCGAACAGCGACACGTGCGTCTCGCGGACGTTGGCGGGCAGGCTGTCGCGTTCCACCGCGAAGCCGTGATTCATGCTGGTGATCTCGACCGCGCCGTCGGACAGGCGCTTGACCGGATGGTTGGCGCCGCGATGACCCTGGAACATCTTGGTCGTCGTCGCGCCGACCGCGAGGCCGAGCAATTGATGGCCGAGGCAGATGCCGAACAGCGGCGTGCCGGTGTCGAGCAACCGCCGGATCACCGGCACCGCATAGTCCCCGGTCGCGGCGGGATCGCCGGGGCCGTTGGACAGGAAGATGCCGTCGGGGCCGAGCGCCATCACCTCGTCGAACGTCGCCGCGGCGGGCAGCACGGTGACCTTCGCCCCGGCGTGGACGAGGTTGCGGAAGATGTTGTGCTTGCTGCCGTAATCGATCGCGACGACGTGCGGACGGGCGCCTTCGCCGGCACCGTCGCGGTCATACCCGAAGCCGAGCCGCCACGGCCCGCCCTCGCGGCTTTCCCCCCAGGCGTAATGCGTCGCGGTGGAGACCTCCTTGGCGAGGTCCATCCCCTCCAGCCCCGGCCAGCCCCGCGCCATCGCCAGCAATGCGTCGAGGTCGAACTCGCCGCTCGCCGAATGCGCGACGACGCCGTTGGGCGCCCCGCCCGACCGGATGCGGCGGGTCAGCGCGCGCGTGTCGATCCCGGCGAGGCCGATCCGTGCGTGGCGCTGCATCCAGCCGTCGAGCCGCTCGACGCTGCGGAAGTTGGACGGCGCGGTCACGTCCTCGCGGACGATCATGCCGAGCGCGTGCGGCGCATCGGCCTCGACATCGTCGGGATTGGCGCCGACGTTGCCGATATGCGGGAAGGTGAAGGTGATGATCTGCCCGGCGAAGCTCGGGTCGGTCATGATCTCCTGATAACCGGTCATCGCGGTGTGGAAACACACCTCGCCGACCGCGGCGCCTTCCGCCCCGAAGCCGCGGCCCCAGGCCACCTCGCCGTTGGCGAGGACCAGAACGCCCGTCGCGCCGTCAGGCTTTGCGGGCATGGCAATGGGCTTGGCGTCGGCCATGGCTTGGCGGGCACTCCTACAGATTTCGTCTATGTCGCTAAGAGGCGCCCGCTAGACCCCCGCCCCCGTCAGGTCAACCGGTTCACGGGCAGGCGTTCCTCCGCTAGGCTCGACCGCTTCCAGTGTTTCTTCGAGAGCTTCCCCATGATTCGCGACGACATCAAGGCCGCCCAGGTCACCGCCATGAAGGCCGGCGACAAGGAATCGCGCAATGCGATCAGCCTGATACAGGCCGCCATCAAGAACCGCGACATCGAGCTGCGGACCAGCGGCAGCACGCCCGACGACGATGCCGTCGTGGTCGAGGTGCTGCAGAAAATGGTCAAGCAGCGCCGCGAATCGATCGCGATGTACGAAACCGGCGGCCGCCAGGAACTCGCCGATGCGGAAAAGGCGGAGGTCGCGGTGATCGAACGCTTCCTCCCGGCACAGATGAGCGAGGCGGACACCACCGCCGCCATCCTCGCGATCAAGGACGAACTCGGCGCGACCGGCATGAAGGACATGGGCCGGGTGATGGCCGAACTGAAGGCACGCCATGCCGCGAGCCTCGACATGAGCAAGGCGAGCGGCCTAGTAAAGGCGGCTTTGTCCTAAGCCTCCACGCGAAGACGCGACGAAGATCGGTTCACGCGAAGACGCGAAGCCGCGAAGAGGTTCACGCGGAGGCGCGGAGGCGCGGAGAGAAGAAGGGGTTTGCGCGCAGAGGCGCAGAGCGCGCGGAGGGATCGCGGTCGTGGGCATGCCGCCCCCCTCCCTCCATTCGTCACCCCGGCGAACGCCGGGGCCCGTGGTCGCGGCAAGCCCGGACGTACCGCGCCACCGCTCCCCCAGCGCGTCCATGGGTCCCGACTTTCGTCGGGATGACGAATCGGGAAAGCGGCAGCTCTCCCTAACCTTGCGTCTTTCGCGCGCGCCCTCCCCGACGCACGACACCTTCGCGCCTTCGCGCCTTCGCGTGAACCAACTTCCTTCTTCTCTTCGCGCCTTCGCGTCTTCGCGTCTTCGCGTGAAACAAACCTGCCCCAGCCCCCAAACCAGCTTGCCGAAAGCCGCTGCAGCGCGCATGGTAAAATCACGGCATGAGTCTCTCCCCTGCCTTTCTGGACGAACTGCGTGCCCGCACGTCGTTGTCCGCCTTGGTCGGCAAGACGACCAAGCTGCAAAAGGCCGGCCGCGAGATGCGCGGCTGCTGCCCGTTCCATAACGAGAAGACGCCGTCCTTCTACGTCAACGACGACAAGGGCTTCTATCACTGCTTCGGGTGCTCCGCGCACGGCGACGCGATCAAGTGGATGACCGACCAGCGCGGCCTGCCCTTCATCGACGCGGTCAAGGAACTCGCGCAGGCCGCCGGCATGGAGATGCCCGCGCAGGACCGCGCCTCCGCCGCCAAGGCCGAGCGCGCCAAGGGCCTGCACGAGGCGATGGCCGACGCCACCACCTGGTTCACCGAGCAGATGAACGGCATCGGCGGCGCCGAGGCGCGCGCAGTGCTCGCCAAGCGCGGCATCACGCCGGCAACCGCCCGCGCCTTCGGCATGGGGTTTTCGCCCGACAGCCGCGGCAAGTTGAAGACCGCGCTCAAAGATTATGGCGACCCCGCGCTGGTCGAATGCGGCCTGCTGATCCAGGTCGACGGCAAGGAGCCCTACGACCGGTTCCGCGGCCGGCTGATGATCCCGATCCGCGACGCGCGCGGGCGGACGATCGCCTTCGGCGGCCGCGTCATCGGTGAGGGCGAGCCCAAATACCTCAACTCCCCCGACACGCCGCTCTTCGACAAGGGCCGCACGCTCTACAATCTCGATCGCGCCGCCCCCGCCGCGCGCAAGTCGGCGCGCATCCTCGTCGTCGAGGGCTATATGGACGTGATCGCGCTGGCGCAGGCGGGGATCGACGACGCCGTCGCCCCGCTCGGCACCGCGCTCACCGAGGCGCAGCTCGAACGGCTGTGGCGGATCAGCGAAGTGCCGATCCTCTGCCTCGACGGCGACAGCGCCGGGCAGAAGGCGGCGTTGCGCGCCGCGCACCGCGCGATGCCGATGCTCGGCAACGGCCGCAGCCTCGCCTTCGTCACCTTGCCCGAGGGGCAGGACCCCGACGACCTCGTCCGGTCCGGCGGGCGGCAGGCGATGGAGGCGCTGCTCCAGCAACCGCAACCTCTGGTGGAGCGCCTGTGGCAGAGCGAGGTCGCCGCCGGCCCGCTCGACACGCCCGAACAGCGCGCCGGGCTCAAGCAGCGGCTGCACGAACTCGCCGCGACGATCGCCGACCCGTCGGTGCGCAAGGAATATGAGAACGAGTTCAAGAACCGCTTCTACGAGCATTTCGCGCCCAAGCGCCGCGCCTTCACCCCCGCCGCCCCGCGCGCGCAGGGCAAGCGTGGCCCCGACGGCCAGTGGAAACAGCCGATCGCGCCGCCGACCGAGGACGTGAAGGCGTTCCATGCCGCCGGCATCGACCCGGTCATCGCCAAGGCGATCCTCGCCGGGCTGATCCGTCACCCGGTCGAGATCGCGCGGCACATGGAGGTGCTCGGCAGCCTCAAGCTGATCGGCGGCGCGCTCGGCCGATTGTTCGAGGCGGTGGTCGACGTCGCGCTGGAGGACCAGGCGCTTGATAGCGCGCGTCTGCGCACCATATTGGCGAAATCCGGTTTTGATGCGATCGCAAGCGATTTGTTGAGAGCCGATACGATGCCCTATTCGTTCACGCAAAGCGGCGGCGACCCCGCCCGCGCCCGTGCCGACCTCGACGAAGCGATCGCCATCATGGTGGCGCGCCCCGAAGTGGACATGGCGCTCGGCGAAGCGACCGCCTCGATGCAGGCGCACTTCACCGCCGAGGCGTTCGAACGACAAGTGGCGTTGGTGAAAGAGAAACAGGGCTTGGAGCTTCGACTTGCAAATCTGGTGCAGTCGAACGAAGACGCCCGATCGTTTGGATCCGAGGGTAATTGATGGCGAAGGTTAACGGTAACGGTGGCGATGAGGGTGCGGACGTGACCGACGCGCCGCTGATCGACCTCAATGACGCCGATATCAAGAAGCTGGTCGCCCGCGCCAAGAAGCGCGGCTACATCACCTACGACCAGCTCAACGAGGCGCTGCCCCAGGATCAGATGTCGTCCGACCAGCTCGAGGACATCATGTCCGCGCTGAACGAGATGGGCGTCAACATCGTCGAGAACGAGGAAGCCGGCGAGGACGGCGACGACAAGGAGCAGGCCGAGGACGACGAGGCCGAGCCCGTCGAGGCCGACGGCGACGGCTCCGCGGCGCCCGCGCTCGAAACCAAGAAGAAAGAGACCGTCGATCGTACCGACGATCCGGTCCGCATGTACCTGCGCGAGATGGGCGCGGTCGAGCTGCTCAGCCGCGAGGGCGAGATCGCCATCGCCAAGCGGATCGAGGCGGGTCGCGACACGATGATCCTCGGCCTGTGCGAATCGCCGATCACCTTCAACGCGATCATCGACTGGTCGACCGCGCTCAACGAGGGCACGATGCAGCTGCGCGAGATCCTTGATCTCGACGCGATGCTGTCCAAGGGTCCGTCGGCCGAGCAGGTCGAGGGTGCCGAGGACGATGAATCGGGCGAGATCAGCGAGAAGACCGCCGGCGCCAGCTTCAAGGAAGAGGAAGAGCCCGAGGAGCCGTCGGCCGACGAGGACGATGAATCGGGGGAGAGCCGCACCCCGCGTCCGTCCGACGACGAGGATGAGGACAATACGCTCAGCCTCGCGCAGATGGAGGAGACGCTCAAGCCGCAGGCGCTCGAGCGGTTCGCCAACATCACCGCGCTCTACAAGAAGTTCAGCAAGATCCAGCAGGCGCGCCTCGACGCGATGCAGGCCGGCGGCGAGCTGTCCGCCGCGGACGAGCGCAAATACCAGAAGCTGCGCGAGGACCTCACTGCCGAGGTCGAGAGCGTCCAGTTCCACAATGCCAAGATCGAATATCTCGTCGACCAGCTCTATGCCTTCAACCGGCGCCTGACCGCGCTGGGCGGCCAGATGCTGCGCCTCGCCGAGCGCCACAAGGTCAGCCGCAAGGACTTTCTCGACCGTTACGTCGGCCACGAGATGGACGACACCTGGCTGCAGTCGGTCGGCAAGCTCGACAAGAAATGGACCGCCTTCGCCACCAACGAGGCCGATGCGGTCGACCGCATCCGCGGCGAGATCAGCGAGATTTCGCAGCAGACCGGCATGGCGCTCACCGAATTCCGCCGCATCGTCAACATGGTGCAGAAGGCGGAGCGCGAGGCGCGCATCGCCAAGAAGGAGATGGTCGAGGCGAACCTGCGGCTCGTCATCTCGATCGCCAAGAAATACACCAACCGCGGCCTGCAATTCCTGGATCTCATCCAGGAGGGCAATATTGGCCTGATGAAGGCGGTCGATAAGTTCGAATATCGCCGCGGCTACAAGTTCAGCACCTATGCGACCTGGTGGATCCGGCAGGCGATCACCCGCTCGATCGCCGATCAGGCGCGCACGATCCGCATCCCGGTGCATATGATCGAGACGATCAACAAGCTGGTCCGCACCAGCCGCCAGTTCCTCCACGAGCAGGGCCGCGAGCCGACGCCGGAGGAAATGGCCGAGCGGCTGTCGATGCCGCTCGAAAAGGTGCGCAAGGTGATGAAGATCGCCAAGGAGCCGATCAGCCTCGAAACGCCGATCGGCGACGAGGAGGATTCGCACCTCGGCGATTTCATCGAGGACAAGAATGCGGTGATCCCCGTCGACGCGGCGATCCAGGCGAACCTCAAGGAAACGGTCACCCGCGTCCTCGCCAGCCTCACCCCGCGCGAGGAACGCGTGCTGCGCATGCGCTTCGGCATCGGCATGAACACCGACCATACGCTCGAAGAGGTCGGCCAGCAGTTCAGCGTGACGCGCGAACGCATCCGCCAGATCGAGGCGAAGGCGCTGCGCAAGCTCAAGCACCCGAGCCGCAGCCGCAAGATGCGCAGCTTCCTCGACCAGTAACGCCGGCAACGGCAATGTCGGCAAAAGGGCCGCCGGAGACGATCCGGCGGCCCTTTTCCTATGCGCCGTTCCGACGGGGCGATCAGATAGGTGCCGTCGTCGATGAGCTGGGTGTCCAATCCCATGGCCGCCTGCCCCCAATTACAGACGTTCGGTCGCCTTTCGCCCTTGCCAGAAATTAGACATTGGCTCGGAGTTATTCAGGAAGCCGATCAGGCGAGAGCGCAGGCAATTTCAGCCAATCTGGCTCGACAGCGTAGCTCTTCCAATCGCGTATTACGGGAGTGCGAACTTCCACCTTCTCCGGATGGGTTTCACGCACCCAACGTGCAGCAGCTTTTAACTGCGGCGCAAGCTCCCCCGGCTCGATTGTAGTGGTTCCGCACCATTTGCCCTTCGCACCAGTGACTACGGCGGTGCGTATGCATCCGTCTAGCCACCGGGAGACAAGCAACTTTGCATGCTCTGCGATCACGTCTGCTTCAGCGTCCCAGAGCTCGTATGGAGCTGGATTGTGCGTCTCCCAGTATCCAAAATTCACGGTCAACTCTTCGTCCGCAGTATAGAGAACGACGGGCTCGATCTCGCTCCCTGCAACGCAGGTAATGGTGAGCAAGAGATAACCGGGGTTCCAACGGGTCCATTCACCGTCTCGGGCGACGTCCCAATCGCGAAGAGCCGAGTAGATCGCTTCAGACCAGTCATCGATGGGTCCCGCGACATTGCTCGGATACGGTACCCCAGATTCCCCAGCATCGATCATGAGTCATCAATGCCACAATGGCGGCAGCTTTCCACCTCTTGCGACTACAAAGCTGCCATTCCGTTCTCCGCCAAAAGCGGGCTCGCCGCTGACACCCACAAACGGACAGTCAGGCAGGCGAGCCGCGCCTCATCTTGTCTCGGGTTCCGGCGCTGGCTGCCACAGCTCTATTTTCATGCCGTCCGGATCGACGATCCACGCGAACTTGCCGCTTGGATCGCTGTCATCCCGCTTCAGCACCCCCACGCCTTTCACCTCGAGCCGCGCGAGGAAAGCCGCAAGGTCATCCACCGCAAAGTTCAACATGAAGTCGCGGCTGGAGGGCGCCATATAGTCGGAATCCTCCTTGAAGACGTTCAAGGTCAGTACCGGCGGATGCCCAGGCATGTCGTGAGGGAATAAAGCTCCGCCCCAAGGCTCGACGTTGATTCCCAGAATGTCTCGGTACCACGCCATCAGCGCCTTCGGGTCTTTGCTCTTGAAGAAAATCCCGCCGATGCCGGTTATCCTGCCGACGGGCTCTGCCGGGGTCGACATGGGCGCTACCGACGACATGACGGCAGGGACCGGTCAAGATTTGCGACTGGCAAACACCACATAAGCCTCTCCCATCGTTGGACGAATGCTATGGGTGGAGCGGGCCTCCTGCAATGACATTCACCTTGCGCCCAGTCTGCTGGATTGACGCCAGTCCGCTTCTCAACGTTCGGACGCCCTCTGTCCTATTCGGATCGGCGCTGTTACCTTGCATCCGTTCTTTCTCATCGCTGCAGTCTTCGCGTCCCCGCGACCCGCCGAGCAAGAGTCGCGCACTCGGGCACCAAAACGGAAACGATGATCTAGGATCGTTTCCATTCAGGTGTCCATCTTGTCCATGTTGCCGCAATTCCGCCTCATTCCGCCGGGCAAAAAAATTACGCTATTGATAGGCGTTCGCAAGACTGTCTATAAGACGCGCCATGGCCGCCCCGACGACCCTTCGATGCTGATGCAGGCGACACCGCCCTGCCCGACGCCGGCGCCGGCCGCGACGGCGCGCTGGTCGATGGTCGCCCGGTGCATCACGGCGTTGGTCGGTGGCTATGGCGCTGCGGCGGCACTCGCGACGCTGCTCGCCCGGCTGCTCCCGATCGACCGGGCCGAGGCGACCGCGCTGGGCATGATCCTTTCCGCGCTACTCTATGCGTTGATCGGCCTGTGGTGCTTCCACGAACCGCGACTCGGCCGCGTCGCCGCCCGGGTGTGGGGCACCGCGATCCTCGGCGGCGGGCTGGTCTGGCTGCTCGGGCTGCGGCCGTGAACGGCACTTTGCGGCAGAATATGGCGTGGATCCACGGCTGGCTCGGACTGGTCGCCGGCTGGATCCTGTTCGCGATGTTCCTGACCGGCACCGCGAGCTATTTCCGCCCCGAGATCACCCGCTGGATGCAGCCCGAGATCGCCGCCACCCCGGTGCCGGCCGCCACCGCCGCACGCAGCGCAGTCGCCTATCTGCAAGGCGTCGGCGCCGGCGACGCGTCCTGGTTCATCATGCTGCCCAGCGCGCGCGATGTCGTCACCCGCGTCTACGAACAGCCCAATGCGAAGGCCGTCGCCAAGCCCCGCCGCCGCGAGGAACTGGTGCTCGACGGCGCCACCGGCCGGCCCGTCGAGGGCCGCGACACCCGCGGCGGCGAGCATTTCTACCGCTTCCACTTCCAGCTGCAATTGCCCTACCCCTGGGGGCGCCTGCTCGCCGGCCTGTGCGGATTGTTCATGCTCGGCGCGATCATCTCGGGCGTGGTGACGCACAAGCGCATCTTCGCGGACTTCTTCACCTTGCGCTGGAACAAGGGGCAGCGCAGCTGGCTCGACGCGCACAACGTCTCCGCGGTGCTGGCGCTGCCCTATCATGCGGTCATCACCTACACCGGGATCATCACGCTGATCGCGATGTACATGCCGTGGCCGGTCACCGCCAATTACGCCAAGCCCGAGAATTTCTATAACGCCGCTTACGGCATACCGGCGGAACAGCCCGCCACCGGGCGCGCCGCGCCTTTGGTCGCGGTCGCACCGCTCGTCGCCGATGCCGAGCGCCGCTGGGGCGCGCCTGCCGCGCGGGTCGTCGTCACCAACCCCAATGATGCCGCCGCCACCGTCACCGTCTATCGCACGCCGCGCGCCTCGCTCAACGGCCGCGGTCCGTCGCTGACCTATGCCGGCAGCTCTGGCGAACTGATCGCGCAGGCGGGCGATCCCGGACCGGCGCTCGCCACCGCCGGGGTGATGCTGGGGCTGCACGTCGCGCAATTCGCCGGGCCGGCGCTGCGCTGGACGCTGTTCGGGCTCGGCCTGACCGGCGCGGCGATGGTCGGCACCGGCCTGTTGCTGTGGACCGCGGCGCGGCGCCGGCCGAACGCCACGCCGTTCTTCGGCCTGAAACTGGTCGAGCGGCTCAACATCGCGACGATCGTCGGCCTGCCGATCGGCATGGCCGCATTCCTGCTCGCCAACCGCTTGATTCCGGCCGACATGGCCGGTCGCGCCGAGTGGGAGGTCAAGGCGATGTTCTGGACCTGGGCGGCGGTGGCGCTCGCCCAATTCGCCCGCCCCGCCCGCCGCGCCTGGCCCGAGGGGTTCGCGCTCGCCGCTTTGGTCTTCCTCGCGATCCCCGTTGCCGACACGCTCACCACCAGCCGCGGCCTGCCCGGCTCCCTGCTCGCCGGCGACCTGCTGTTCGCCGCCTTCGACCTCGCGATGCTCGCCATCGCGCTGCTGCTCGGCGTCGCGAGCTGGCGCGCCGGCAAGCCACCGCGCCAGGTCCCCCGCCGTACCCGCCAAGCCGAGACGATCCATGCCTGAGACCATCCTGCTCTCCGCCACCGCCTGGCTGTTGTTCGCCGGCGCCTCGTTCCGCTTCCGGCGAGAGGCCGGGACGAACGGCCGCGGCGACGTCCGCCTGCTCCGCAGCGTCGCATCGGCGCTGCTCGCGGTCGCGCTGCTCCACTGCGGCGCGCCGTTGACCGGCGAACGCTGGGTCCACCTGCTGACCGGCGCCTCGATCGGCGCGGTGGTGGTCGTGCTCGCGCTGTCCGCGCAGCCGGGCCATGCGATGGCACCGGTCCGCTGGCTGCTGCTCGCCAAGCGCCGCACGATCGCCTCGGCCAAGGCGATGCTGCGGTCGCAGACCACCGCCAACGGCTGACGCAAAAAGGGCGCGGGAGGAGACCTCCCGCGCCCTGTCTGTCACCGGTAGCGGCGGATTACTCCGCGGCGACGCTGCCCTTGGCGGGACGCGTGTCGCGACGCTCGGCGATACGCGCCGACTTGCCGGTGCGGCCACGCAGATAGTAGAGCTTCGCACGACGCACGGCGCCCTTGCGGACGACGTCGATCGAATCGATGTTCGGCGAATACAGCGGGAAGACGCGCTCGACGCCCTCGCCGAAGCTGATCTTGCGCACGGTGAACGACGAGCCCATGCCCTTGTTCGAACGCGCGATGCACACGCCTTCGTAATTCTGGACGCGGGTGCGCTCGCCTTCGACCACCTTCACGCCGACCTTCAGCGTGTCGCCGGGACGGAATTCGGGGATCGCGCGCTTCGCGGTCAGCTTTTCGATCTGCTCGGCTTCGAGCTGCTGAATGAGGTTCATGTCTTCAGTCCTTCGTTCGCCGCGCGCCAGAGGGAGGCTGGACCCGAGCACCCTCATGGCGCTCCCACAGGTCCGGCCTCCGTAGCCGTGTATCGGTCTCGGCCTTCGACTTGCGCCAGGCCGCGATCCTCGCATGATCCCCCGATCGCAGCACTTCGGGGATCGTGCGCCCTTCCCAATCGAATGGTCGGGTATATTGCGGATATTCGAGCAGCCCCGTTTCGAAGCTCTCGTCCACACCGCTTGAAGCCGCGCCCATTACGCCGGGGAGCAATCGAATGCAAGCATCGAGCAGCACCAGCGCCCCCATCTCGCCGCCCGACAGGATATAGTCGCCGATCGACACCTCCTCGATCCGGCGGCCTTCGAAGATGCGCTCGTCGAACCCCTCGAACCGGCCGCACAGCACGATGACGCCGGGGCCGCCGGCGATCTCGCGCACGCGGGCCTGCGACAGCGGCCGGCCGCGCGGCGTCATCGCAAGGATCGGGCGATCGTCGGCGACGCTGTCGATCGCGGCGGCGAGCACGTCGGCCCGCAGCACCATCCCCGCGCCGCCGCCCGCCGGCGTATCGTCGACCGAGCGATGCTTGTCGGTGGCGAAGTCGCGGATCTGGACGGGTTCGCAGCGCCACCCCCCTTCGCGCAGCGCACGCCCGGCGAGCGACACGCCCAATGGGCCGGGAAACATCTCGGGATACAGCGTCAGGATCGTCGCGGCGAAGGTCATCGGGTCCAGTTTTCCACGGGCGTCATGGCGACCGCCCCGTCTCTGAGGCGCCGTATATAGATGCCCGTCCTGACATCAATGGAACCAGAGCGTGGCTGCCGCGTCCGGGGTGGCTATGGACGATTGCATCATCATCGGCGCCGGCCCTGCGGGGTTGACCGCTGCCATCTATCTGGCGCGTTTCCATCTTTCGATCCGGCTGTTCGACAGCGGGTCGAGCCGGGCGGCGATGATCCCGTGTACGCACAATCATGCCGGCTATCCCGAGGGTATCGCCGGCAAGGCGTTGCTCGGGCTGATGCTGGCGCAGGCGGAGAAATACGGCGCGCATCGTGAGGAGAAGAAGGTCACCGCGATCGAGCCCGACGGCGAGAATTTCGAGGTAGTCACCGATCATGGCCGCTATCGTGCGCGGACGGTGCTGCTGGCGACGGGGGTGGTCAATCATCGGCCCAATATCCTGCCGGACGTCCATGACCCGGCGCTGGAACGCGGCCTGTTCCGTTATTGTCCGATCTGCGACGGCTATGAGGTCACCGACAAGCGGGTCGGCGTGATCGGCACCGGGGATCACGGCACGCGCGAAGCGCTTTTCCTGCGTGGCTATACGCGCGACGTTACGCTGATCTCGCCGGAGGCGGAGCATCTGCTCGACGCGGCCTGCGCGGCCAAGCTCGACGAGGCGGGGATCGCGCGGGTGCAGGGACCGTGCGGCGGCTGGGCAATCGAAGGCGACCAATTGGCGCTCGACACCGCACGCGGGCGGATGGCGTTCGACAGCGTCTATCCGGCACTGGGATCGCGCATCCGGTCGCGGCTCGCGGTCGCCGCGGGCGCGAAGGCGAGTGAGGAAGGGTGTCTGGAGGTCGACGACCATCAGCGCACCAGCATCCCCGGGCTGTTCGCGGCCGGCGACGTGGTGAAGGGCCTCGACCAGATCAGCCACGCGATGGGCGAAGCCGGCGTCGCGGCGACGACGATCCGCAACCTGCTCAGCGAGCGGCAGCCGATCCGGCGGTAGACGACCAACATGGACAAGTTGGACACCTTAAGCGAAACGATCCACTCCTATCGTTTCCATTTTTGCGATGATCGTGAGTCGGCGATGAGAAGGAGCGACGCGGGTCATAGCAGCGCGGCGGTGTGTAGGACAGCGTGAGCGTGAGGCCGGACCGTGGGTCGCCGGCGTCGATTGAGGCTTAAATAATTCCTCCCCCGCTAGGGGGAGGTGGCGCGGCGAAGCCGTGACGGGGGGAGGTAAGCGACGACTTGCGTTCCGTGTCCTCCCCCTCCGTCATGCCTGCGGCATGCCACCTCCCCCTGGCGGGGGAGGAATTTTCTTAATCCACAAGCTGAATGTCGATGGGGTCCGGCTGGTCGAGGCCAGCGGCGTCATTCAAAACTCGTCCGGTCAAACTCCATGCAAACACCGGCGAAAACGCCGCATCACTCGACGAAGTCGGCGTTCACCACCAGCCGGTCGGCGTCCCAGTCGGGCACCGCGTCGGCGTTCATCGGGACCATGAAGCGCTTGCCGTCGGGACGCTCGATCTCGAGCACGTCGCCCGCGCCGAAATTCTCGATCAGCACGACCTGCCCGAGCGCGTCGCCGTCGGTCGACACTGCGGGCAGGTTCAGCAGATCGGCATGATAATATTCGCCCTCCGCCAGCGGCGGCAGCGCCGAGCGCGGCACGGTGAGTTCCGTGCCGCGGAGCGCCTCGGCGGCGTTGCGATCGGCGACCTCGGCGAAGCGCACGATCAGGCCGTTGTTGCCGGCCTGCGCCGACTTCAGCGTCAGCGTACCGCCGTTGAAGCTCTTGTAGCTGCCGAAATCCTCGGCGAAGACCTTGAGGCGGACCTGGCCGTTGACGCCATGCGCGCCGATCACGACCGCCAGCGTGACGCTGGGCTCAGCCCGGCGATCCGCCGTCTCCTGCTGGGGCATCATCGTTTCCCTCTGCGGGTTCGGTCGCCGACACGCCCTGGTTGGTGGCGTCGTCGGTGGCAGCGTCGTCGAGATCGTCGGCGGCG
Source organism: Sphingomonas sp. M6A6_1c (assembly GCF_053345135.1). Classification (NCBI taxonomy): domain Bacteria; kingdom Pseudomonadati; phylum Pseudomonadota; class Alphaproteobacteria; order Sphingomonadales; family Sphingomonadaceae; genus Sphingomonas; species Sphingomonas sp. M6A6_1c. The sequence goes on from NZ_JBKEZO010000002.1 coordinate 238,493, forward strand.
GTGCGGGGATCGGGATCGATGGCCATGATGCGTCAACTCCTTCGTACTGGAGGCGGTCAACGCACCATGGCCGGCTTTCGATGCTTACGCCTCGGTGGTCTCGGCGGTCTCGGCGTCGTCGGCCGGAGCCTCCTCGACGGCCGGGGCGGCGGCGGCGGCCGCTGCGGCCTCTTCCTGCGCCTTCAGCTTCTCGGCACGCTCCTCGGCGCGCTCGGTGGCCTTCTCGCCGGGCTTGCCCTTGTTCGGGTTCGAGCGCGCGGCGCGCTCACGGACGCCAGCGACGTCGAGGAAGCGGGCGACGCGGTCGGTCGGCTGCGCGCCGTTCGACAGCCAGTATTTGGCGCGCTCGGCGTCGAGCACGATGCGGTTCTCGGCGTCCTTGGCGAGCAGCGGGTTGTAGTTGCCGATCTTCTCGATGAACTTGCCGTCGCGGGGCGAGCGCGCATCGGCGACGACGATGCGGTAATAGGGACGCTTCTTGGAGCCACCGCGCGACAGGCGAATGCTAAGTGCCATTGTAGATATTCCTTCGTTCTAAGTCGGTTACGTTGATCTGTTATTTCTTCTTGAGAAGATTTTCGAAGCCGGGCGGCAGCTTGGGCATGCCGTCCTGGCCGCCGCCGAGGCCGGGAAGACCCTTGGGCAGACCGCCGCCGGCCCCACCCCCGGCTTTCTCCATCATCTCGCCGAGGCCGGCGCCGCCCAGGGCATTGCCGAGGCCACCCATGCCGCCCTTGCCGAGCATCGCCATCATGCCCTTGAGACCGCCCATCTTTTTGATCTTCTTCATGGCGGTCGACATTTCCTGATGCATCTTCAGGACCTTGTTGACCTCCTGCACCGTCGTGCCGGAGCCCTTGGCGATGCGGATCTTGCGTTTGGCGTTGATGAGTTCGGGCTTGGCGCGCTCCTTCAGCGTCATCGAGCCGATCATCGCTTCCATATGGATGAGCATCTTGTCGCCGCCCGCGGTGGCGAGCGCGCCTTGCGCCTTCTTCATCCCCGGCATCATGCCGGCGAGCGCGCCGAGGCCACCCATGCGGCGCATCTGTTCGAGCTGGCCGCGCAGGTCGTTCATGTCGAACTGACCCTTGGCGAGCCGCGCGGTCATCCGCTCGGCGTCTTCCTGCTGGATCGATTCGGCGGCGCGCTCGACGAGGCTGACGACGTCGCCCATGCCGAGGATGCGGCCGGCGACGCGGCTGGGGTGGAAGGCCTCGAGCGCGTCGAGCTTTTCGCCGGTGCCGGCGAATTTGATCGGCTTGCCGGTGACGGCGCGCATCGACAATGCGGCACCGCCGCGTGCATCGCCGTCCATCCGGGTCAGCACGACGCCGGTGAGCGGCACCTGTTCGGAGAAGTTCTGCGCGACGTTGACCGCGTCCTGGCCGGTCAGCGAATCGACGACGAGCAGGATTTCCTGCGGCGTGGCGATCTCCGCCACCGCCTTCATCTCGTCCATCAGCGCCTGATCGACGTGCAGGCGACCGGCGGTGTCGAGCATCAGGACGTCATAGCCCTGCAGCTTGGCGGCCTGGAGCGCGCGGCGAGCGATGTCGACCGGCTGCTGGCCGGCGACGATCGGCAGCGTCGCCACCTCGATCTGCGTGCCGAGCGTCGCGAGCTGCTCCTGCGCATTGGGGCGATTGACGTCGAGCGACGCCATCAGCACCTTCTTGCGGTCGCGTGCGACGAGGCGCTTGGCGATCTTGGCGGTGGTCGTCGTCTTGCCCGAACCCTGCAGGCCGACCATCATGATGACGGCGGGCGGCGTCACCGCCAGTTCGAGTTCGGACGCGTCGGCGCCGAGCATCTCGACCAGCGCGTCGTTGACGATCTTGACGACCTGCTGCCCCGGCGTGACCGAGCGCAGCACGTTCTGGCCGACCGCCTGTTCGGTGACCTTGTCGACGAAGCTGCGCGCCACCGGCAGCGCGACGTCGGCCTCGAGCAGCGCGACGCGCACTTCGCGCATCGCGGTCCGCACATCGGCCTCGGTCAGCGCGCCACGGCCACGCAGGCGGTCGAATACCCCGCCTAGCCGGTCGCTCAGACTGTCGAACATCGCCTCGAAACCCTCATCAAGCCACGCAACGCAAAAGACGCCGGCGGGCGAAACCTCGCCGGCCAGCGTGCACCCGTGGGCGCTTCATCGATCGCATTCCGTGGAGGAACGTGTGGGGGCCTTAGGCGAAATCGCGGCGGGGTGCAAGGTTGGTGGTTTTCGGCAGTTGGGCGATGCGAAGACAGAGCCACCGCTCTCCCTTCGTCACCCTCCCCCTTCGTCATCCTCCCCCTTCGTCATCCCGGCGGACGCCGGGACCCATGGATGCGGTGAAGTCGTCGTTGCGCGAAACCGCCTCCACATCGTGTCCATGGGTCCCGGCTTTCGCCGAAATGACGAGAGGAGGGGGTGGGATGACGAGAGGGGGTGGGATGACGAGAGGGGGACGCGTTACCAGCCCGCATCCGACTGCGCGAGATAGGCCTCCTCCGCGCCAGTCGATTCGCGCGCCAGATCGGCGTTGCGGCTGGGGAAGCGGCCGTAGCGCGCGATCACGTCGCGGTGGTTGTGGGCGAAGGCGATGTTCTCCGCGATCCCCAGCGATTCGAACTTCGCGACCGACAGGTCCTGCATCGCGATATCTTCGGCGTGCATCAGCGGCATGTAGAGGAAGACGCGGCGATCGGGCGGATAACGCTCGTCCCAGCCCTGGCCGATCGCGGTGCGGGTGAGTTCCAGCGCGAGCCCGTCCGCCGCATAAGCCTCCGCCGAACCGCGGTGCAGGTTGCGCGAGAATTGATCGAGCAGGATGATCGCGGCGAGCAAGGCATCGGGATCGTCGCGCCACCCTTCCGCCCGCGCACGCAGCACGCCGTCGCGCATCGCGCCGAACCGTTCGGCGATCGTCCGGTCCAGGGAATCGTCCTTGGCGAATTGCGCCTCGCTGGTCAGCCCGAACCAGAAGTCGAGCACCGCGGACGCCATGTCATGGACTTGGGTCCCTTCGTTGACTAAATCGCCCGCCATGTCTGCTCCCGCGCCAGAGGTGATCTCCCTCGGCTGCCGCCTCAACATCGCCGAGAGCGAAACGATCCGGACGCTCATCGCCGGGCGCGATACCGTGGTCGTCAACTCCTGCGCGGTGACCCATGCGGCGGTCAAGGCGACGCGCGTCGCGATCCGCCGCGCCCGCCGCGCACGGCCCGGCGCCGAACTGGTCGTCACCGGCTGTGCGGCGCAGCTCGACCCCGCCGGCTTCGCGGCGATGCCCGAGGTCGACCGGGTGATCGGCAATGGCGAGAAACTGCTGCCCGCGGCGTGGGACAGCCTCGCGCCCGTCGTGGTCGGCGACATCATGCAGTTGCGCGAGACCGCACCGCATCTCGCCGCGAGCTTCACCGGCCATGCCCGCGCCTTCGTCGAGGTGCAGAACGGCTGCGATCATCGCTGCACCTTCTGCGCGATCCCGTTCGGCCGCGGCCCGAGCCGGTCGGTGCCGGCGGGGGCGGTGGTCGAGCGGATCGCGGGGCTGGTCGACGCCGGTCACGCGGAAATGGTGCTGACCGGGGTCGACTTGACGAGCTACGGCCACGACCTGCCCGGCGCGCCGACGCTGGGGATGCTGGTCGAGCGGATCCTGCGCCACGTGCCGAAGCTGGCGCGGCTGCGGCTGTCGTCGCTCGATTCGATCGAGATCGACGAACGCCTGTTCGAGCTGGTTACCGGCGAGGCGCGGGTGATGCCGCATCTCCACCTCTCCTTCCAGGCGGGCAACGACCTGATCCTCAAGCGGATGAAGCGGCGGCACAGCCGCGCGCAGGCGGTGGCGACGGTGGCGCGGCTGAAGGCGGCGCGGCCGGAGCTGGCGATCGGCGCCGACCTGATCGCCGGCTTCCCGACCGAGGACGAGGGCATGTTCGCCGATACGCTGGCGCTGATCGACGACGCCGACATCGTCCACGGCCACATCTTTCCCTATTCGCCGCGCGCCGGCACGCCGGCGGCACGGATGCCGCAGGTCGATGCCGGCGCGCTCCGCGCGCGCGCCGAGCGATTGCGGGCCGCGGCGGCGCGGCGCAAGGCGGCGTGGCTGGCGGCGCAGGTCGGGTCGGTGCAGCAGGTGCTGCTCGAACGCCCCGGCGACCGCGGCCATGCGGGGAATTTCGCGGAGGTCCGCCTCGCCCCCGCCCCCGCCCCCGCCCCCGCCCGCCCCGGCGACCTCGTCGCCGTCCGCATCACCGCCGCCACCGACACCCATCTGCTAGGTACGATAATATGAGCACCACACCGACATGGCACGAGCGGCTGCTCGGCGGCTTCAAGAAGACCTCCGACCGGCTGGTCGGCAATCTGGCGGGCCTCGGCGGCGCGCGGCTCGACGATGCGACGCTCGACGAGGTCGAGGAGGCGCTGATCGCCTCCGACCTCGGCCCCGACACCGCGGGCAAGATCCGCACCCGCCTCGCCGAGGGGACGTTCGAGCGCAACATGGAAGAGCTGGGCATCCGCCTCATCGTCGCCGAAGAGGTCGAGAAGGCGCTCGCGCGCGTCGCCACCCCGCTCGAGGTGACCGCCTTCCCGCGGCCGCAGGTGATCCTCGTCATCGGCGTCAACGGATCGGGCAAGACGACGACGATCGCCAAGCTCGCGCATCTGCTGATGGAGCAGGATTACGGCGTGATGCTCGCGGCGGGCGACACGTTCCGCGCCGCGGCGATCGGCCAGTTGCGCACCTGGGCCGATCGGGTCGGTGTGCCGATCGTCACCGGGCCGGAAGGCGGCGATGCCGCCGGCGTCGTCTGGGACGCGGTCAAGAAGGCGACCGAGACCGGCATCGACGTGCTGATCGTCGACACCGCCGGGCGCCTGCAGAACAAGCGCGAGCTGATGGACGAACTCGCCAAGATCCGCCGCGTGCTCGGGCGGATCAACCCGGCGAGCCCGCATGACGTCGTGCTCGTCCTCGATGCGACGACGGGCCAGAATGCGCTGTCGCAGATCGAGGTGTTCAAGGAGGTCGCCGGGGTCACGGGGCTTGTGATGACCAAGCTCGACGGCACCGCGCGCGGCGGCGTGCTGGTCGCGGCGGCGGAGAAATACGGGCTGCCGATCCATGCGATCGGCGTCGGCGAAGGCATGACCGACCTCAGGCCGTTCGACGCCAACGAGGTGGCGCGGATCATCGCCGGTGTCGATCAGGGGGTACGCAAGTGAGCGGCGGCACGACCCAGCAATCCTCTCCCGGCCTGCGGATGGGGGTCGAATACGGCCCGCTGCTCGTCTTCTTCGCGGTCAACTTCCTCTTCCCCGCGAGCCTCGCGATGCAGATCGTCGCGTCGGGGACGGGGTTCCTCTCCGACCTCGATCGCGCCGGCGCGCTGGTGATCGCCAAGGTGATCGTCGCGACCACCGCCTTCGTCATCGCCACCGTGATCGCGATGGTGGTGTCGAAGTCGCGGCTCGGCACGATTTCGCCGATGCTGTGGATTTCCGGCGGGTTCGTCGTCGTCTTCGGCGGGCTGACCGTCTGGTTCCACGATCCCAAGTTCATCCAGATGAAGCCGAGCTTCGTCTACGGCATGTTCGCCGCGGTACTCGCCTTCGGCCTCATCACCGGGCGGCCGTTGCTGCAGGGGCTGCTCGGCACCGCCTATCCGGGGCTCAACGCCGACGGCTGGCGCAAGCTGACGCGCAACTGGGCGCTGTTCTTCGTCGGTATGGCCGCCCTGAACGAGGCGGTGTGGCGCAACACCAATTGGGATTTCTGGGTCGGGTTCAAATTGTGGGGTGCGATCCCGCTCACGTTGCTGTTCGCCTTCGCGAACATCCCGATGCTACTGCGGCACGGGCTGAATACGGAAGACCCGCAGGCAGGTATTCCGCCGGAGTAAATGTCCTCCCCGGCACGGGGAGGGGGACCGCCGGCGAAGCCGGTGGTGGAGGGGGATCGCCACGCAGCACACCGTCTGCGGAAGCCCCCCTCCACCAGCCTGCGGCTGGTCCCCCTCCCCGCCAAGCGGGGAGGAGTTGAAGGTTACGCCGCGTCGAAGCGCTTGCCGGCCTCGTCCCAGTTCACCACGTCCCACCACGCCTTGAGATAGCCCGGCCGGTCGTTCTTGTAGGTGAGGTAATATGCGTGTTCCCACACGTCGTTGCCGAGGATGGGCGTGCCCTTGTCCTTGGCGTCGTCCATCAGCGGATTGTCCTGATTGGGCGTCGAGGTGACCTTGAGCGCGCCGCTCAAATCCTTGATGACCCAGGCCCAGCCAGACCCGAACTGGCCCGCACCCTTGGTGTTGAAGTCTTCCTTCAGCTTGTCCAGCCCTCCATAGGCGTCGATCGCCTCCTTGAGCGCGCCCGACGGCTGCGTCGAGCCCTTGGGCCCCATGATCTTCCAGAAGAAATCGTGGTTCCAATAGCCACCGCCATTGTTGCGGACGAGCGGCGGCAGCGACGAGATGCGGCCGAGGATGTCCTCGATCGACAGGCCTTCGAGGCTCGAATCGGCGGCGACGCCCTCGTTGAGCTTGGCGGTATAGGCTGCGTGATGCTTGTCGTGGTGGAAGGTCATCGTTTCCTTGGAGATGACCGGTTCCAGCGCGTCATAGTCATACGGCAGCGGCGGCAGTTCGAATGCCATGGGAAAGGCTCCTCTTGGATAGGGACGATGTCGTCCCCGCGTTAACGCAAAAGCCGGCCTAACGCTCCCATGCCGTTACGCAAGCGTCACGAGCCCGTCGCGTTGATCAGTTCGTGTCGTCGCAGTGCATGGCGAAGCTGGTCGTAGCTGAGCCCCAAAGCCTCCGCCGTGGCACGCTGGTTGAAGCGATGCTCGGCGAGCGCGCGGGCGAGCAATTCGCGCTCGAAACCGGCGACGCGCGATTTGAAGTCCGACGGGCCGGCGTCGCAGGCGGCGACCGGGCTGTCCTCGGGCACCGGCCGGTCGGCGACCGGCGCATCGGCGGCGGGCGCCTTGCCCGGGCCGCCGCCGGGGCCACCCTGCGGCCGGAAGGGGGAAGCGAAGGGATCGATCTCGATCGCGTCTACCGGCCCGTCGTTCTCCCAGCGATAGACCGCGCGCTCGACCACGTTGCGCAACTCGCGGACGTTGCCGGGCCAGCGATAGTTGAGCAACTGGTCGAGCGCGCGCGGACCGAAGCCGGGCCAGCGGTCCCAGCCGATCTCCGACGCCATCCGCCGGCCGAAATGATCGGCGAGCACCGCGATGTCACCCGACCGCGCACGCAGCGGCGGCAGCGTCACCACCTCGAACGACAACCGGTCGAGCAGGTCGGCGCGGAATTCGTGACGGTCGACCTTGTCGGGCAGATGCTCGTTGGTCGCCGCGACGATGCGGACGTCGACGCGCAGCGGGCGCGACGATCCGATCCGGGTGATCTCGCCATATTCGACCGCGCGCAGCAGCCGGTCCTGCGCCGCCATCGACAGCGTCCCCAATTCGTCGAGGAACAAGGTGCCGCGATGCGCCTCCTCGAACCGGCCGGTGCGCGCCTTGGTCGCGCCGGTGAACGCGCCCGCCTCATGGCCGAACAATTCCGCCTCGATCAGCGACTCGGGAAGCGCGGCGCAGTTCATCACGACGAGCGGCTGGTCCCAGCGCGGCGACAGGCGGTGGAGACGCTCGGCGACCAGCTCCTTGCCGGTGCCGCGCTCGCCGATCACCAGCACCGGCCGGTCGAGCGCGGCGGCGCGGCTGGCCCGTTCCAGCGCGTCCAGAAAGGCCCCCGATTGGCCGATGACTTGCGAGGTGCGTTCCATCGCCAACATCTGGCGGAAAACGCCAACGTTACGCAAGCGTTCATCCGTGCCTTGCTAATCTAAGACACCGAAAATCGACGCAAATCCGCCGTTTTCGGAATTGGCACGCTCCCTGCAATGTTCCTGGCATACCGCCGCACGGTGGTGACAAGGTTCAGAAAATCAGGAGGTTACCATGTTCAAGTCCGAGATCGCCCGCAAGCTCGCCGCCGTCGCCTGCACCGTCCTGTTCAGCGCCACCTGCGTCGCTGGCGCGGTCGGCCCGGCGACGGGAGGGAGCCAGACCGTGGCGACCGCCCGCCAGACGGCGTAAAGCGGTCCCAAACCGGCGGGCACGCGTAGCGCCCCCCGGCCCGTATTCAGGAGCACCGATACCGATGGGCATTTTTTCCCGCACCCGCGACATCGTCGCCGCCAACTTCGCCGATCTGCTCGAAAAGGCCGAAGATCCGGCGAAGATGATCCGCATGATCATCCTCGAAATGGAGGAGACGCTGGTCGAGGTCCGCGCTTCCGCGGCGCGCACGATCGCCGACCAGAAGGAGATGCGGCGCCATATCAGCAAGCTGGAACAGCTTCAGGACAGCTGGACCGAAAAGGCCGAGCTGGCGCTGAGCAAGGACCGCGAGGACCTCGCCAAGGCGGCGCTGGTCGAGAAGCAGAAGGCCGCCGACATGGCCGAGCAGCTCAAGATCGAGGTCAAGGTGCTCGACGATGCGCTGCGCGCGTCCGAAGAGGATATCGCCAAGCTTCAGAAGAAGCTGACCGAGGCGCGTACCAAACAGTCGAACGTCCAGACCCGGCTGGAGAGCGCCAACAACCGCTATCGTCTGCGCGAGATGTATTCGGGGCCGAAGACGCACGAGGCGTTCAGCCGCTTCGACATCCTCGAACGCCGCGTCGACGATGCCGAGGGCCGCGCCGAGGCGCTGGGCCTGGGCGCGCCGAAGAGCCTTGAGGAGGAGATCGCCGAGCTGCGCGCCAGCGACAAGGTCGACGCCGAACTCGCCGCGCTGAAGGCACGCATGAAGAAGGAGGATTGAGATGGAAGAAGTCATTCCCTTCTTCGCGATCACGATCCTCTTCATCGGTCTGCCGTGGCTGATCTTCCACTATATCACCAAATGGAAACAGGCACCGAAGATCACCGACGAGGACGAGAAGCTGCTCGACGAGATGTTCAATCTCGCCCGCCGCCTCGAAGACCGCCTCAACACCGTCGAGCGGATCGTCGCCGCCGACAATCCGGACTTCAAGCCGGGCCTGAACGCCCCGCACCAGTCCACCCCTTATCAGATCGACCGGAGGAACTGAGATGTCCGCGCGCACCAAATTCTACGTCGACAAGCAGGAAGGCAAGTGGCTCGGCGTCTGTGCCGGGATCGCGGATTACACCGGCTTCGACATCACGCTCGTCCGCGTCGCGATGATCGTGCTGACGCTGGCGACCTCGGGCTGGGTGTTCGTCGCTTATGTCGCGGCGGGCTGGCTGGCGCCGAAGAAGCCGATCGGCCTCTACGAGACGCAGGAAGACGCGAAATTCTGGCAGGGCGTGCGGACCAATCCCAAGCGCTCCACCACCGAGGTGCGCAGCAAGTTCCGCGACATCGATCGCCGGCTCGCCGACATCGAGCTGCATTACACCAGCCGCAACAGCCGGCTGGCCGAGGAAATCGACAGCCTGCGCTGAGCAACGACTCGCGCGGCAGGTTCAGGGAGAATCACGATGGACATGGGTTGGATGGTGCCGGTCGGCGTCGTCGGTGCGATCAGTGCGCGCCACGCCTTCACCACCTGGGTCAAGGCCAAGCATGGCTACCCGATCGAGGACGAAGGCCGCCGCAGCCGCCGCCGCACGCGCGGCACCGCCGGCGAGGATATCGAAGCTGAGCGCAAGATCATGCTGCTCAGCAACGAGAACGACAAGCTGACCGGCCAGGTCAGCCGGCTGGAGGAACGGATCGCCGTCCTCGAACGCATCGCCACCGATCCCGCCGAGCGCACCGCTCGCGAGATCGAAGCGCTCCGCGACAAATAGCAAGGAACCGGCATCATGGGTCCCGATCACGTCTTCTGTATGATCCTGGGCGCGGCGATCACGCTCGCCATCCAATGGTACGGCCGCCGCAAGGTGCGCCAGGCGACCGTCGCCCCCGATCTGGAGGCGCGCCAGAACATCGACCTGCTCGACGCCGAGAACGCCCGCCGCATCGGCCAGATCGACCGGCTGCAGGAGCGGCTGGCGACCGTCGAGAGCATCGTCACCGACCGCGCGCACCGGCTCGGCCACGAAATCGACCAATTGCGCGCCAGCTGAAGGACGGACCAATGACCCCTTTGATGATCCCGATCCTCGGCATCTCCTGCGGCCTGCTCGCGATCTTCGGCGGCGTCTTCGTCAAGCCGTGGTTCGCGCTCCAGCAGCGCCGGATGGAGATCGAGGCGGACAAGGTTGCGGAAAAGGCGGCGCAATATGCCGCCCAAACCGAGCGGCTGGAGGAGCGGGTCCGCGTCCTCGAACGCATCGTCACCGATCGCGGCGCCGATCTGGCGCAGGAGATCGAGACGCTGCGCGATGCGCGGCCCGGTCGCCTGCCGATCAACTGAACACCGATACCCGCGACTACCGATATGATGGCTTCGTCCCCGTGGCGGAGCGACGCGACGAACGCGCCCGGATGGTGGCGCGCATCATCACCGACACCCGCAGCCGCCGGTCCCGACCGCGAGATCACGCGCTGCGCAACCGCCAACGGAGGCCGATCATGACCGATCCCAACGTCTATCTCACTCTCTCGCTGGTGGCGCTGGCCGGGCTGGCGATGCTCGTCACCGCCTGCCTGTCGGGCTGGCGCGGCTGGCTGGCGCTCAAACACCAGCAGCTCGACGCCCAGGCGCCGATCCCGTCCGGCCCTTCCGCTGGCTCGCGGATCGAGATCGCCGATCTGAAGGAGCGCATCCGCAAGCTGGAGGCGATCGCCGCCGGGGTGGATCTGTAGGCACCCGGATGATGGCGGTGGCGTGGGTACGGGACTGCGCTATCCCCTTCGTCATCCCGGCGAACGCCGGGACCCATGGATATGACGAGATCGGCGATAGCGCGCCCTTACCGCCCGCCCGCGACCATGGGTTCCGGCTTTCGCCGCGATGACGAAGGGGTTGAGGCTTTCCGACGGTTGCCCCTCCCCGCCCCCGCCTGTACCGCCGCCTGCATGACCAGCATCGCCGAGATCCGCGACGAATACGACTTCCTCGATGCCGACGATCGCTATCGCCTGTTGATCGATCTCGGCCGCACGCTCGAGCCGATGCCCGATGCGCTGAAGACCGAGGCGACGCTGGTGCGCGGCTGTTCGGCGTCGGTGTGGGTCTATCCAACACGGCGCGAGGACGGCACGCTCCACTTCCTCGCCGACAGCAATGCGGCGATCACCAAGGGGATCATCGCGCTGGTGCTGCTGACGGTGCAGGACGGCGCGCCGCCGGCGGTCGCCGCCGCGGACATCGAGGGCGAGCTGGCGCCGTTCGACCTCAAGAACCAGCTCAGCTCGAACCGGACGCAGGGCATTCCCAACATGATCGCGCTGATCCGCGAGACGGCAGCGCGCTACGTCTAGCGGTGCGGCTCACGCCGTCGGGGCCGGGTCCTTGGCGGCATCGTGAGACCGCGACGGCCGATGCAGCCGCGCCGCCAGTTCGGCGACATCGGCGTCCTTCGGCACCACCAGCCACGTCCCCGGCGCGCGGCCGTCGATCATCGCGACCGCGTCGCGCGGGCACAGGCCGAGGCAGCGCGTCTCGACCACGCCGAGCGTCGCCTTGCGCCCCTTCCCCACGCCGAGGATCCTGCGCAGCACCTTGGCGAGCGGCGTGCGCCGCTTCTTGCCGAAGCCGCCGTCGAGCTTCTTCGAACATTTGCCGCAGACCAGGATCGCGCCCTGCCAGGCGCTGGGCACCTGCTTCAGCGGGGGCGCCACTCGCGCCGCTCCTCCGCCGCGCGCAACACCTCATAGGCCGCCTGCACCGCCTGGAAGCGGACCGCGGCGTTGCTGTCGCCGGGGCGGATGTCCGGATGGTTCTCCTTGGCGAGCTTGCGCCACGCCGTCTTCACCGCGTCGAAATCCGCGTCGGTGTCGAGCCCCAGCGCCTCCAGCGCGTGCATCTCGTCGCGCGATCGGCTGCCGTCGCCCGACCCGCCCCAGGCGTAATGGCTGGCATTGGCGTAGCCGGACGCGGTGCTCGTCTCCGACGCCTCGCGCTGCGCCGCCTCTTCGGCGGACAACCCCTCGAAATAATTCCAGCCGCGATTGTATTCGCCCGCGTGTGTCGCGCAGAAATACCAGCGGTCAGGGCTGTTGGGCGATTTGGGCGCCGGGCAATTGCCCGGCTCGTCGCAGCCGTGGCGGTCGCAAATGCGCACCGTCGTCGTCTCGCGGCCCGAGCCATAGCCGCGCCAGCGCGGGAACCCCCAATCGTTCGAACGAGATGTGCTGCGCGCCATCGGGATCACATAAGCCTTGGACGGCGCGGCGCAACGGGGGCGTGATGTCAGAGGGTCTGTAAGCCGGGTTCTGTCCACCCCCTTGCGGGGGATAGGCGACCATTCCTCTAGGACGACGCTCGCGCGCCGCCTCCAGCAACCAACCCGGGCGACGAGCTGAAACGAAGCCCATGTGCCGCCCCTATTCGGTCTTGCTCCCGGTGGGGTTTGCCGTGCCGCCCCTGTTACCAGGCGCGCGGTGCGCTCTTACCGCACCCTTTCACCGTGGCGTGGCCGAAGCCGGCGCCGTCTGCTCTCTGTGGCACTTTCCCTGGGGTCGCCCCCGCCGGGCGTTACCCGGCACCGTCGTTTCGCGGAGCCCGGACTTTCCTCGCGTATCCCAAGGGATACCCGCGGCCGCCCGACCCTCTGACGCCGGTCGCCCTAGCGCGGGAACACGCGCTAGGGAAGCGGTGCCGGCCCGCACCCCCTGAACGCTGCTCTACCGCAGCGTTCAGCAAGATCAGTCATCCCCCTGCGGTTTGGGAAGCAGCAGCGCGAGCAGGATCATCCGGCATTCGGCGTCGATCTCGCCATCGACCAGTTCGGGGCGGTAGCGGCGCTGGAACGCCATGATCGCCGCCATCGGTTCGCTGACGTCATAGCCGAAGCGTTCGAGCGCGAGCAGGAAGCCGGCCTGCGGCCACATCGGGTCCATCAGGTTGCGCGTCGGCCGCGGCAGCGCGAGGCGCAGCTTGGCGAGGCGATACCAGGGGAACAGCTCGCCGGGATCGCGCTTGCGGGCGGGTGCGATGTCCGAATGGCCGACGATATTGCCGCGGGTGATGCCGTGGCGGTCCTTGATCGCCGCGACCAGCGGGATCAGCGCGTCGATCTGTTCCTCGGTGAACGGGCGATAGCCCCATTCGTGGCCGGGATTGACGATCTCGATCCCGACGCTCGCGGAATTAATGTCGGTGATGCCGCGCCAATGCGAACGGCCGGCATGCCAAGCGCGCATCTCCTCGGCGACCAGCCGGCAGACGGTGCCGTCCTCCTCGATCAGATAATGCGCGGACACCTTCGCCTCGGGATCGCGCAGCCGCGCCAGCGCGGACGGGCCATCCTGCATGCCGGTATAATGCAGCACGATCATGGTGATCGGCAGCGACCGCTCGTCGAAGTTCGGCGAGGGCGTGTCGAGGATTGTCATCTGCGCAGCCTAGCGAAGGCCGAACGGATGCGTAAGGGGGATCAGGCCGCCGCCGCGCGGGGGGCCTTGCCGGTGCGTTCGTAGAGGCCGCGCAGCCGGCGGCTGGGCTGGAAGGCGTCGGTCTGGCCGATCACCGTCTCGCCCGCACCGAGCGCCAGTGTGCCGCCCGGGCGGATCGCCGCCGCGAAGCGGGCGAACACCTCGCTTTTGGCCGCGGCCGAGAGGTAGAGCAGCACGTTGCGGCACAGGATCACGTCGAATGCACCGGGCGGCGGCGGTTCGGCGACGAGATTGTGGCGGCGCACCGTCACCAGCCGGGTCAGCTCGGGCTTGGCAACCCAGTCGGTACCGTCGGCATGGAACCAGCGGACCATGCGCCGGATCGGCAGACCGCGCTGGATCTCGAATTGCGTGTAGCGGCCGGCGCGGGCGCGGGTGCAGGCGGCTTCCGACACGTCGGTGGCGACGATTTCGGGCACCGCTGCGCCGCCCTCGGCACGTTCGGCGAACAGCATCGCCAGCGACAAGGGCTCCTGCCCGGTCGAACAGCCCGCGCACCAGATGCGCGGCCGGCGCCCCGCCGCCTCGGCCGCGGCGACCGCCTCCAGCACCAGATCGAAGACCGGCGCGTCGCGGAAGAAGGAGGTCTCCTGATTGACCAGGGCGTTGACGATCTGGTCGCCGACGCGCGCATCATTGCCGTCGAGCAGCAGCGTGACGAGCTGGTCGAGCGTGTCGAGCCGGCGTTCGCGCAGCAAGGGCTTGAGCGCGGTATCGATCCGCCACGAACGATAACTGGCGATCTGCTGGCCGGTACGCGCCTCAAGCAAGGCGCTGAAGACGTTGAGCGCGACCTGGGAGACGCCGGGCGAAACGGGGGGGTGCGGCGCGGCGTTCATGGCCGGCGTCGGGCCGCGGCGAGGCGGCCGATCGCGTCGGGGGGCAGCACCGCATCGGCGCTGCCGCCGTCGGCGACCGCGCCCGGCATGCCCCAGATCACCGAACTCGCCTGATCCTGCACCAGCACGCAGCCGCCGGCCTGATGGACCAGCCGCGCGCCCTCGGCCCCGTCGCGGCCCATGCCGCTCAGCACCACCGCCAGCATGCGCGCGCCGAACACCTCCGCCATCGAGGCGAACATCGGATCGACCGAGGGCGTGCAGCCGCTCGGGGCGGCATCGTGGGTCAGGCGGATCGCCGCCGATCCGTCGCCGAGCGCGACGCAGCGCATATGCGCGTCGCCGGGCGCGACGATGATCCGGCCGGGCCGCAACCGCAGCCGGTCGATCGCGACCTCGCACGGGCGGTTGCCGATCACCGCGAGCTGCGCGGCGAAATAGGGCATGAACGACGCCGGCAGGTGCTGGGTGATGAGGATCGGCAGGCGAAAGGTCGCGGGAAGCTCCGCGAGCAGCGCGCTGAGCGCATGGATGCCGCCGGTCGACGCACCGATCGCCATCACGTCATATTCGTCGGCCGCGGGGGCGGTACGCGGCATCGGCGTGGCGGCGGAGCGCAGCGGCACCACGGCGGGCGCCCGGCGGCCGTCGCAGGCGACGCTGGCGAGCCGATCGAGCTTGTCGATGAGGATCTCGCCGAACTGACCCAGCCGCTCGCCGCTCGCCGGCTTGAAAACGGTGTCGGTCGCGCCGAGCGCCAGCGCCTGCACCGTGGTCGCGGCGCCCTCGCCGGCCTGGCCGGACACAACTAGCACGTTCGCCCCCTGCCCAGCCGCGATCAGGCCGGGCAAGGCGGTGAGGCCGTCGACGCCGGGCATCTGCACGTCGAGCAGCACGAACTGGACGCGTTCGCGGGCTAGCACCGCCAGCGCCGCGGACGCGGTGCTGACGCTGGCGATCACGACATAACGGTCGGTCGCGGCGATGATCCGCTCCATCACCGCGCGCGCCACCGCCGAATCGTCGACGATGAGCACGCGCGCGGGCGCACGGCGACCCGCTGCGGCATCCGGCTGGTGAAGGGGGTGGACGGCGGTGGCCATGGCAGGGCTCCCGCCCGTCAGGCCATGCCAACGATCTGGAGTTTCGATTCGAGCGTGTCGCGATCGAACGGCTTCATCACATATTCGTCCGCCCCCGCCTCGATCGCGGCGCGGATATAGGCCATGCCGTTCTCGGTGGTGCAGAACACCACCTTGGGGCGCGAGGCGATCGGCGCCTCGCGCAGCGCGCGCAGGAAATCCATGCCGCTCATCACCGGCATGTTCCAGTCGAGCAGGATCACATCGGGCGGCGACGCCAGGCAGGCGTCCAGCGCCTCGCGGCCGTCGCACGCCTCCGCCACGGTGAAATCGAGCGTCTCCAAAATGTGGCGCGCGACCTTCCGGATCACCTTCGAATCGTCGACTACGAGGCACGTCTTCATGGATAAGCCTTTTTACCAGCGATGATCGCTGCTTGGCATGATGGCAGCGAAGCGTAAGCGTCGCGTTAAGCGGCCAGCACCTGTTGCGGGACGAGGGCGGCGAGATCGACGATCAGCAACGGTTCGCCGTCGCGCTCGACCAGCCCGACGCCGACCTCCGCCCAGCCGCGATCGAGCGCGAGGCCGGGGGACAGCGGCTGGCGATCGAAGACGGACACGTCCTCCAGCTCGTCGACCAGGATCGCATAATGATGGCCGTCGATCCGCGTGATCACCGCGCGCCGCGCCGAATCGGGCGTCGGGTCGAGGCCGAGCGCGGTGCCGGTGTCGATGACGGTGACCACCCGGCTGCGCAACGCGACCAGCCCGCGCACCGCGGCCTCCGCGCGGGGCACCGCGACGATCTCGGCAATGTCGACCACCGAATCGACCTGGCTGGTCTCGATGGCGACGCCGCGGCCGGCGATATGTGCGATCAAGAACAAGCCCATCAGCGGCCTCCCACGGCATGCGCCAGCGCGTCGAGCAGCGCCGGTCGGTCGTAGCGATAGATGCTGGCGGGATCGCCGACGTCGTGACGCTCCTGCCGCAGCCGCACGACGTTGCGCGCGTCGGCGGGGGCGATCGCGGCATCGTTCATGACGAACGCGACATCGGCGGGCCCGTCCGGTGGCGGCTGCATCACGCAGCGATAGCCGAGCGCCTCCAGCATCGGCCGCAGAAACGTCTCCATCCAGCCGCCGGCATCCGGTTGCAGCCAGCACAATCGGTCGCTGGCGGACGGCCGCAGCTCGCCGGCGAACAACGCATGCGCGTCGAGCAATTCGACCTGTTCGCCATCGATGATCACCACCCCGGCGACCGGCCCGGTGCCGCGCGCGGGCGCGATCTCGGTCGGCAGTTGGACGATCTCGACCGGTTCGTGGATCGCATAGGCGATCTCGGTGACGCCGTCGGTGAGGCGGAGCACGGGCACGTCGCGGCGATCGCCGATCGGCGCGGCGGAATAGAGCGGCACCAGGCTGCCGCCGATCGCCAGCCGCAACTGGCCACCGGTGCGGCGGATAGCGTCCGCCGAGACCGGCTCGACGCGGTCGATCGCGGCGATCGGCAGCACGCGGCGCTGCCCGTCGAGGTCCTCGAACATCAGCGCGAGCACGCCCGGCGCCGGCGCGGCGACCGCAGCGTCCTCCTCGCCGGCGAGGCCGCGCAGGAAGCGGAGCCCGGCGACGACGGCGATGCCCGATGCGTCGAGCAACAGCATCGGCAGCCCCGAATCGGGCAACGTATGGCCGGCGTAGACGCCGGTCGCCATCACCGCCGGCGCGGCGGGCTTCACCACCAATTCCTCGGTATCGATGACGTGATCGATCGCCAGCGCGTAATCGCCGTCGCGGGTGGAGACGATCGCCAGCGTCGTCTCGCCGCCGTCGCCGATGCCGAGCAGTCGGCCGAGCGACACGAGCGGCAGCCGCCGGCCGCGCACCGTCGCCACCTCGGCATCGCCGATGGTGTCGATCCGCACCGCGTCGCCGCGCACGCGCAGGATCTCGTCGACCGACTGGCGCGCAATCGCGAACCTTTGGTCGCCGACGCCGACGACGATCGTCGACATGATCGACAGCGTCAGCGGCACCGCGATGACGATCGTCAGCCCCTGCCCCGGCCGGCTGGCGAGCTGGATACGCCCGCCGATATGTTCGATGTTGGAACGCACCACGTCCATGCCGACGCCGCGGCCGGAAATGGCGGTGACGGTGTCGCGGCTCGACAGGCCGGCGTGGAAGACGAGATCGAGCCGCGCCGCGGCGTCCATGCCGGCAAGCGCGGCGTCGGTGACCAGCCCCTGCGCGCGCGCCTTGGCGGTGAGCCGGTCGACGTCGATACCACGGCCGTCATCGGCGATCTCGATCAGGATCTGGTTGCCCGACTGGCGCGCCGAGACGATGAGCCGCCCGTTTTCGGGCTTGCCCGCGGCACGGCGTTCGGCGGGCGTCTCGATACCGTGATCGACCGCGTTGCGGATGATATGGACCAGCGGATCGCGCATCAATTCGATCATCTCGCGATCGAGTTCGACATCCGCCCCGCCAATACTCAACGCGACCAGCTTGCCGAGTTCGCCCGCGGTATCGCGCACCATCCGCGGCAGCGCGGAGAAGAGCGCGTCGATCCGCTGCATCCGCGTGCGCGTGACGGTGTCGCGCATGTCGGAGACGGTGAGCGACAATCGTTCCAGCGCCGCCTCGACCAGCGGATCGACCTGTTCGTCGCGCAGCCGGCGGGCGAGTTCGTTGCGCGCCAGCACCATCTCCGACATGCCGCTCATCATCCGGTCGAGCAGATCGACGTTGAGACGGACCGAACGGCTGTTGGCGCGGACCATCGCGGCGGGCTGGACCTGCGCGACGGGCCGCGCATCCTCGGCGAGCGCGGCGATCAGCAGTTCCTCGCTGGAATCGTCGAGGGCCGCACCCGAATCGATCGCCTCGACCAGCTCGCCGATGCGATCGACGATCGCGAGCACGGCATCGACCAGCAGCGTATCGGGAACACGCTTGCCGTCACGGACCGCGGCGAGCACGTCCTCGGCGGCATGGCTGAGCCGCGCCAGCCGCGGCAGGTCGAGAAACCCGCAGCTGCCCTTCACCGTATGGACGAAGCGGAAGATCGCATCGAGCCGCGCCCGGTCGGTCGGCGCCGCCTCCCACGCGACGATCTCCCCCGAAAGCGCCTCCAGCGTCTCGCGTGTCTCGGCGATGAATTCCTGTAAAAGGTCGTCCATGGGTCCCCGGCAATTCGCACAGGCTCATGCGGGGAGACAGGTTAAGGCGGCGTTTAGTTGCTGGGTGGGCGAGCCGGCGCGGAGGCAAGGCCTCTTCGAAAGTCCGCAATGTCGGCGGATCAGCATAGTGTTCCTGCGAAAGCAGGAACACGAGTGATGTTTTGCAAAGGTCGCGCGGAGGTTTCGCCCGAACCGATGCGATGCGCCGGCGCTTACACAAAAGGCACACACAGTCCGGCTAGCCTTGCGCGGATGGGGACCACACCGCCTTGTGATGGCCGGATGCGACCGGCAGTGGCGGCGGCGCTCTCGCCCTATCTGCTTGCGCATTTCGCGAAGAGCCAATTGTGGCATGCCAGCACCTTGCTGTTCGGCTTCTTCCTCACCGAAGCCTGTGGGCTCAGCGCGGCGGCGATGAGCGGGGTGATGGCGGCGACGCTGGCGCTCAACGGCGTGGTCGATGCGGCGCTGGGGATGCGCTGGCGCGGGCGGATGGTCGGGCTCGCCGGCGCGGCGCGGTTGCAGCTTGCCGCAACGCCGGCGACCTGCCTGTTCTTCCTGTCGTTCTGCGCGACGCCGCTGGTCGGGGCGGAGGCGCGGCTGTCGTGGGCGCTGGCGACGCTGCTGGCGTTTCGCCTCGCCTATCCGTTCATCGACGTGCCGCAGAATGCGATGGTCGCGCTGGCGCCGCTCGACGAGGACGGGCGCTGTACGCTGCTCGCGCGGCGCAACGTCGCCTCGGGTCTGGCGAGCATCGCGGTGGGCGGCCTGGCCGGACCGCTGCTGATCCACGGCCATGCCGACCTGCCGTGGCTGACCTGGGCGGCGATCCTGTCTTCGCTGGTCTGCGCGACCGGCTGGTGGCTGGCGCGATCGCCGATCATCGGGATTGCGGCGCGGCCGGCGCAGCGCGACGACGACGGCGTCGCGCTGCGCTTCGCGACGATCCTCGCCGCGCTGGCGGTGATGGTGGCGGCGAGTTCGCTGTTCCGCACGCTGGAGCCCTATTACGCCGCTTATGCCGCGGGCGGCGTCGGGCTGCTGCTGTGGGCGGGGATCGGCGCGCTCGTCAGCCAGCCGGCGTGGCTCGCCTGCCGGCGCCGGGTGCGGACCAGCGGCGCCTTGGGTGCGGCGGCGCTGGTGCTGATGCTCGCGGCGCTGATCCTGCTCGGTCCGCTGCGGGCCACGGCGGCGGGGGTGATCCTCGCCGGGTTCGGCTTCGGCGCGGGGGCGAGCGGGCTGTGGCTGATGCTGTGGGCGGCGATGATGCGCCGCGCCGCGGCGGGCGGCGCGACCGGCTATGTCGGCGTCTTCACCTGCGTGTCGAAACTGGCGCAGGCGGCGGCGATGCTGCTGCTGGGCCGCGTGCTCGGCGCCTCCGCCTATCGCGACACGCTCGCCGATCCGCACTCGCCGCCGTCGCTGCTGATCGTCGCGGCGCTGGCGACGCTGGCGGCGACATGCGTCGCGCTGGCGCTCGCCTGCCGGCAGCGCGGGGCGCCGGCCGCGGGCCTGCGCGTGGGCCGCCGGAACGCGGTCAGCGGCAGCTAGGCGCCGCGGTGCCGTCGGTGCCGAACCGCCAGATCGTCGTCTGCCGATAGGTCTGGCCGGGGCGCAGGATCGTCGTCGGGAATTGCGGCTGGTGCGGGCTGTCGGAGACGTGCTGCATCTCCAGCGCGACGCCGTCGCCGGGCTGATAGACGTGGCCGCTCGGACCGGCGTCGCTGCCGTCGATATAGCCGCCGGTATAGACCTGCACCGACGGCTCCGTCGTCTCGATCGTCAGCGTCCGGCCCGATGCCGGGTCGATCAGCCGCGCCACCGGCGCGAGCGTGCCGACGGGCTTGTCGAACAGCCAGGCGTGATTGTAGCCGCGGCCCTTGAGTTCCGGGCTGGCGATCCGCTCGCCGATGCGCCGCGGGCAGCGGAAATCCATCGGCGTGTCCGCTACCGGCGCCAGCCGCCCGGTCGGGATGCCGCCCGCGTCGGTGACGATCGCGCGGTCCGCCCGCAATTGCAGCCACTGGCCGAACACGCTGCCGCTGCCCTCGCCGGCGAGGTTGAAATAGCTGTGGTTGGTGATGTTCACCGCGGTCGGCTTTGTGGTGCGCGCGCGATAATCGATGTGCAGCGCGTTGTCGGCGGACAGCCGATAGCGCACCGTCACCGTCAGGCGGCCCGGAAAGTTCTGGAAGCCGTCCGGGCTGACCAAGGTGAAGGTCGCGCGGTCGCCGCCGGACCGGTGGCGCACTTGCCAGTCCGATGTGTCGAAGCCGAACGGGCCGCCGCCGTGCAGCGCATTGGCACCGTCGTTGGCGACCAGCGTCACCGGCCGGCCGTCGATCGCGAAGCGCGCGCCGGCGATCCGCCCGGCATAGCGCCCGATCGTCGCGCCGAAGCCGTTCTTGCGGATCTTGGTCCGATAGTCCGCAGCTTTAGGATAGCCGAGCACGACATTGGCGACGCGGCCGTTGCGGTCGGGCACCTCGATCGCGGTCACGATCGCACCCTGCGGGATCAGGCGAACCGCCATGCCCCCGCCGTTGCGCAGCGTGATCGTCGGATCGGCCGGGATCGGCGCGGCGGTGGCGGCGAGGAGCGGGAGAAGCATCACCCGGCCGTTCTATGGCAGCGCTTCCATCGGCGCGAGCCTCTTTTCAGGATGCGTCGCGCGCCGATGCGAAACGATTGTTGAACATCGGATACAGCCAAGGTTCAGCGCTTATGCTTAATATCGCCATCATGATTGATTCCGATCTGCCAGCAACCGGGCCGCAGGCGATGCCCAAGATCAAGGGCGTGGCCGACGATATGGCCGCGATCTTCGGGCGGGAATTGCGCAGCGCGCCCGCGGCACTGCCGGTGCTCGCCCATCCGGAACGGCTGCGTCGCAGGCGCCGTCCGTGGCTGGCGATGCTTGCCGCCGGCGGCGTGGTGACGATGCTGACCGCGGGGATCGTCGGCGGCAGCAACGTGATGGAGGCACCGGCCGCGGCGCCGGCGAAGCGGATCGCGACCAAGCGGCCGCAACTCCTACCGCAACCGGCCGCCGTGCCCGCGGTCGCGCCGCAGCCGGTCCAGATCGCCGACGCTACCCCGTCGCTGCCGCCCTCGCCCACCGCCGTCGCGGACGACGCACCGGTGACGCCCGCGGCCCCCGAGCCGCGTCCTTACGTGTCGACGCGGGATATCGTCGCGGAGGCGCCGCCGCGCCCGGTCGCGCGCCCCGTCGAACGGCCGAGCTATGCGCCCGACCATGCCGCCGTGCTGGCCACCGCACCGACGCGCAGCGCCTGTTTCGACGAGGCGAGCTGCCTCGCGCCGCAATTGCGCAGCGCGGAACGTACCGTCGCCGTCGCCTACGACCAGGCGACGATGGCGCAGGTCCGCGCGGGCACGCTGCGCGACTATCGCGACGAATGGCTGCGCGCCCGCCGCGTCGCCGTCCGCCGGCCCCGCGAGGCGTTGCGCATCTACGGCATGATCGCCGCCGACCTGCGCGTGTTCGCCGAGGATGCGCCGGCGGAGGATCGCGTGGCGCTGCAATGATCGGCTTCCGGCGCGAGCGGCTTGCGCCGGCGGACGGCGTCCGCGCCGGGGAACAGCCGCTCTACGCGATCGGCGATGTCCACGGCCGCTACGATTTGCTGCGGGCGCTGCTCGCCGAGATCAATCGCGATGCGGCGGAACGCTATCCGGGCGTGACGCCGCTGCTGGTGCTGTGCGGCGATTATGTCGATCGCGGGCCGGCGTCCGCCGAGGTGCTCGCCGCGCTGACCTGGCTGCTGCGCTCGACCGCGGTCGAGGCGCGGCTGCTCGAAGGCAATCACGAGGCGATGCTGCGCGACTTCCTCGAACAGCCGACCGACCACGGCCGGTGGCTGGCGGTCGGCGGCGCCGCGACCGTGCGCTCCTACGGCATCGATATGCCCGAGCCGGCCGAGCTGGAACGGCCGGCGGCGCTGACCGCGCTGCGCGACAGCCTGCTCGATGCGATGCCGACCTCGCATTATCATCTGCTGCTTCGCCTCGAACTGCTGATCGAGATCGGCGATTATGCCTTCGTCCATGCCGGCGTCGTGCCCGGCGTCGCGCTCCACGCGCAGCGCCGCGACGATCTGCTCTGGATTCGCGAGGGATTCCTTGACCACCCGAAACCCGCCGCCGCGGTGATCGTCCACGGCCACACCTGGACCAGCGACCGCCCGACTATAATGCCGCACCGCATCGGCATCGATACCGGTGCCTATAAGACTGGCGTGCTCACCGCCTTGCATCTGTGCGAGGATCGCGCCGAGATCATCCAGGCGGTCGACGACACCGCCCCACGCTGACCGGGCTTACGAATAGCGTTCCTCCGTCCAGGGATCGCCGCGCATGTGATAGCCGTTGACCTCCCAGAAACCGGGCGCATCGGCGGCGAGGATGTCGATACCGCGCAACCATTTGGCGCTTTTCCACAGATAGAGATGCGGGACGAGCAGCCGCGCCGGGCCGCCGTGCGCACGCGTCAGCGGTGCGCCGTCCCAGCTATGCGCCACCATCGCCTGCTCCGCCGCGAAATCGGCGAGCGGCAGGTTGGTGGTGTAGCCGTCATAGCCGTGCAGCTTGACGAACGTCGCCGCGGCGGTCGGCTGCACCACGTCGAGCAGGTCGCGCGTGGCTACGCCCGCCCAATCGTTGTCGTAGCGCGACCAGGTCGTGACGCAGTGGATGTCCGACCGGCTGCGCGTCTGCGGCAGCGCCATGAACGCCGCCCAGTCGAGCGTCACCGGCTGCTCGACCAGCCCGCCGATGCGCAGCTCCCACCGGTCGGTGGCGATATCCGGCTGGCGCCCGAGATCGAGCACCGGCCAGTCGCGCACCAGATGCTGGCCCGGCGGCAACCGCTCGTCCTCGGGCCGCGCGTCATGGCCGGTCAGGAATTTGTGCTCGCTCGCCCAGCGCTGCTTCGAGCGGGTCAGCTTGCTGTCGGGCGGCGTCGCATCGTCGGTCATGTCGATCTCCGTTGAGCCGCATCATCCCGCATCATCGCCTGCGAAGGCAAGCGCGACGACGCCTTGCGCCCTCGGGGCGTTCCTGAAGACCAGATGAAATCCGCGTCACGATGGTGCGGCGGGGCTGCGACGCGGTTGAACGTCGCGGGGCGGCGACCGATCTTCGCGGTCGTTCACCGCGAGGACGAAGCATGACACCCGACGAACGCACCCTTCTGACGAACTTCCTCAACGAACTGGTCGCGGCGCGCGCCGTCGCCAAGGACAATGAGGCGGATACGCTGATCCGGCAGGCGCTCGCCGCCAACCCGGACGCGAGCTACGTGCTGGTCCAGCATGCGATCGTGGCGGACCAGTCGCTGCACGCCGCGCAGGCACGGATCGCGGAGCTGGAGCGGCAACTCGCCCCACCGGCGCCATCGCCCAGCTTCTTGCCGACCGACCGCGGCCCATGGGGCGGATCGCAACCCGCTTATGCGCCCCCGGCACCGGAGGCACGGCCCGGCATTCTGTCGGGCGGCGGCGGCCTCGGCAGCTTCCTGCGATCGGCCGGCACCACCGCGGCCGGCGTCGCCGGCGGCGAGATGCTGTTCAGCGGGCTCTCCGACCTGTTCGGCGGCCACCACAACGGTGGCTTCGGCGGCGGCGGCCAGGGCTTCCTCGGCGCGCCGGAAGAGAATGTCGTCGTCAACAATTACGGTGACGACGACGATGGCAACGACAGCAGCGACTGGTAGGTGCCGGCACGGGATCTCCGCCCGGTCCGCGCCGCGGATGAAGGTCGCCGAAGCGTCGCTCTTTCGTCGCCCTGGGCTCGCCCCCTGGGCTATCGCATATGGGCGTTTGTGTAATCCGGACGGGTTTCCAAAGCCGCTCCGTCACCCCGGCCTTGCGCCGGGGTCCCGCTTCTTTGGACGGTGCGAAGAAGCGGGATGCCGGATCGAGTCCGGCATGACGGGGATGGGAAAGCCGTTGCAACACCCCAATGGTCATATGCGATAGCTCCGGGCTGGACCCGGGGTGGCGGAGCGAAGGTGTCGCGGTCGCGGCGCCGATACCCGTCGATCGGCCCTGATAAAAACGTGCTTTCAAAATCTTCGGCGATGGACGATCTGGTGGGTTCACGTTTCGCTCCGCGGCGTCATGGCATCGGTGCCGTAAAGCCGGCGCGGACGGGGTCCTGCGATACACCGTGACCGCCGCGTTCCGCCGCGGTCGCCGCCAGAGAAGTCCATGCCATGAAAGCCGCCTCCACGCTCGATTTCCGCGACCTCGCCCGTCGGCGGCTGCCGCATTTCCTGTTCGAATATATCGACGGCGGCTCGTATGCCGAGGTGACGCTGCGCCGGAACATCGCCGATCTGGAGGCGATCGCGTTGCGCCAGCGCGTGCTGACCGACGTTTCGATGCTCGACCTTTCGACCACCCTGTTCGGCCGGTCGCAGGCGCTGCCGATCGCTTTGGCACCGATCGGGCTTGCCGGCCTCAACGCGCGCCGCGGCGAGGTGCAGGCGGCGCGCGCCGCGCACAAGGCCGGCATCCCCTTCTGCCTGTCGACAGTGTCCGCCTGCCCGATCGGCGAGGTCGCGGCGGCGACCGACGCACCCTTCTGGTTCCAGCTCTACATGATCCGCGACCGCGGCTTCATGCGCGAGCTGATGGCGCAGGCGCGCGATGCGGGCTGTTCGGCGCTGGTCTTCACCGTCGACATGCCGGTGCCGGGATCGCGCTACCGTGATTATCGCTCCGGACTGGCCGGCGCGTCGGGCTTGCGCGGCGCGGCGCGGCGCACCGCGCAGGCGTTGATGCGCCCGCGCTGGGCCTATGACGTCGGCGTGCGCGGGCGGCCGCATCAGCTCGGCAACGTCGCGCCGGTGCTCGGCAAGAACACCGGCCTCGAAGATTTCTTCGCCTGGATGCGCGACAATTTCGATCCGACCGTGTCGTGGCGCGACCTCGAATTCATCCGTGAGAGCTGGGATGGACCGCTCATCATCAAGGGCATTCTCGACGTCGAGGATGCGCGGGCCGCGGCGACCCTGGGCGCGGACGGCATCGTCGTCTCCAATCACGGCGGGCGCCAGCTCGACGGCGTGCCGTCGACCGCCGCCGCGCTGCCGGTGATCGCCGACGCGGTGCGCGACCGACTGACGGTGCTGGCGGATGGCGGCGTGCGCTCCGGGCTGGACGTGGTGCGGATGCTGGCGCTCGGCGCGCACGGCGTGCTGCTCGGCCGCGCCTGGGTCTATGCGCTCGCCGCGGCGGGCGAACAGGGCATCACCCACATGCTGCAATTGGTCGAGGCGGAGATGCGCGTCGCGATGGCGCTGACCGGCCGGACGACGATCGCGCGGCTCGATGCCAGTGCGCTGGTGCGATGACGCCTTCGGTCGGGCCGGCCCTGTAGCGATCGGGCGAAATACGCGGCGGTCGAACCGGCGATCTGCACCCGAATGGGACGGTCGGGGGTTGGGTGTCGTACAGATCGTGAGAACAGGAGCCCGGTGATGACCACCCAGATCGTCGTTGCGCTGGCCGGCTCGGTGTCCTTCTCGGCGCTGGTGACGCTCTCCTTGGCGAGATGGTGCGCGACGCCTGTCGCGCGCTGAGCTTTCGGCCGGGCGCCGTCACTTCCTGCTCGGCCCCGGTCGCACGCTGGTGTAGCGGTGCGTGCGACATCGCCCGGCGCGGGCGCACGATCGAGGCAGACGCATGGCCCGCAAGCACGGCAAATACCGGTATGACGACGACCTCCCGACCGAGGAGGAGGCAGCCGCACCGGTGCCGCCGTGCTGGCTGTGCGGCCGGCCGACGGGCAAGACGATCGTCTGGCACCATCCCGTTCCCAAGAGCCGTGGCGGCCGTGACGTCGTGCCGATGCACCCGATCTGCCAGCAGACGGTGACCGCCAATTTCACCAATTCCGAGCTACAACGCCACGGCATGAACGCCGAGGGGCTTCTCGCCGACCCGGCGACGCGCAAGTTCGTCGACTGGGTGGCGAACAAGGACCCGGACTTCACCGCGACCATCACCAAGAAGCAGCGCTGACCGCAGGCTAGCGCGATGCGAGCGGCACGCCCTGCCGCGCAGGCAGGTCGGCGATGTCCGACGAATCCGACCAGATGTTGATCCCGCCATCCGCAGCGGCGGCATCGATCGCGGCGAGCTCGTCCTCGGAAAACGCCTGATTGTTCAGCGCGTCGAGCGAATCGTCGAGCTGCGCGACCGACCGCGCGCCGATCAGCGCGGAGGTGACGCGGGGATCGCGCAGCACCCAGGCGATCGCCATCTGTGCGAGCGTCTGGCCGCGCTCGCGCGCGATCCCTTCGAGGGTGCGGATCGCCGCCACATTCGCCTCCGTAAGCAACGTCTGCGACAGCGAACCCTCGCGGCTGGCCCGCGCATCGGCGGGTACGCCATCGAGGTATTTTGCGGTGAGCATACCTTGTGCGAGCGGCGAGAAGGCGATGCAGCCGGTACCCAGGTCGTTTAGCGTCGCGAGCAGCTCGCGTTCGATCCAGCGGTTGAGAATCGAATAGCTCGGCTGGTGGATGAACAGCGGCACCTTCTCCTCGGCGAGGATCGCCGCCGCCTGCCGGGTCAGACCCGGTTCGTAGGAGGATATGCCGACGTACAGCGCCTTGCCCTGGCGGTGGAGCTGCACCAGCGCGCCCATCGTCTCCTCCAGCGGCGTCGCCGGATCGACGCGGTGCGAATAGAAGATGTCGACGTAATCGACGCCCATGCGCTTGAGGCTCTGGTCGCAACTGGCGATCAGATACTTTTTCGAGGAGCCGATATCGCCATAGGGGCCGGGCCACATGTCCCACCCCGCCTTGGTCGACAGGATCAGCTCGTCGCGATGCGCCCTGAAGTCGGTCGCCAGCACGCGGCCGAAATTCTCCTCCGCCGATCCGTAGGGCGGGCCGTAATTGTTGGCGAGGTCGAAATGGGTGACGCCGCGGTCGAAGGCGCGGCGCAGCACCGCGCGGCCGGTCTCGAAGACGTCGGTCCCGCCGAAATTCTGCCACAGTCCCAGGCTGATCGCCGGCAGGCGCAGGCCGCTGCGGCCGGTGCGGCGATAGGACATGCCGGCATCGTAGCGACCGGCAGCGGCGGTATAAGGTTCGGGAAAGGCCATGGAAAATCCTCGATCACGCATCCTGGGCGACACCATGCAAAGCAACCGCCCGGGCAAAAGGTTGCCGCAGCCCGCGCGACTACATCGCCAGCGGCCTGTCGTAGCCGGTCAGCTCCAGATAGCCGCGCCCGCCCGGCGTGCGCACCGCCCCCTCCCAATAGACCGGCAGGCCGCTGCGCCGCGCGTCCAGCTCCTGCGCGGCGAACAGCGGCGTCAGCCGCCGCGTCGTGACCTTGCCATCGACGCGGATGGCGAGATCCTGCATCACCGGATAGACCGCGCCGGTGGCGCGGCTGCGCCAGGTGGCGATCGGCCGGAAGGCGACGTCGCCCGGCCCCAGCACCGTCGTCCGCCCGTCGGGGCGGCGCAGCGATCCGCCCGCCCAGAGCGTCCCGCCGCCCTTGCGCCGGATGCGGAAGGCCATCAGCGCCGATCCGTCGTCGAGGTTGAGGCCGGTCCAGTCCCAGCCCTGCGCCGCCGGCGCGAGGTAATCGGACGACCATTCGCGGTCGAGCCACGCCTCGCCGGTCACCGCGACGGGCCGCCCGGCGATCCGCACCTGTCCGGCGACGCGCAGATGCGGAATCGAATAATAATAGCTCGCCTCTTCGGGGCGCGGCCCCTTGCGGCTGTAGCCGCCGCGGCCCTGCGGCAGCGGCGGCTGCGTCGGCCGGAACGCCAGCGCCAGCCGGAAGCCGTCCGCAGCCACCGCGGTCTGCCAGCGCCCGTCCAGCGCCCGCCGCAACCGCCAGTTGCGGATCGCCACGTCGGCGTCGTCGGTCCGCGCCGAGGCGAGACCGAAGCCCTGCCGCGCGGAGCGCTCGCCGTGCAACAGCCGCCCGGTGGCGGGATCGGACAGCGCGGCATGCGCGAACAGCACCTGCCCGGCGGCGAAGCGGCTGGGGTTGCGTGGATCGACCGGCGGACGGGTGCGGAAGAAGGTGACCTGGAAGCCGAGGTCGCGCCCCTCGGCGGTCTTCAGCCAGCCGGTGACGTACCACCATTCGGTACGGAACGCAGGGTGCGCGCCATGATCGGCGGGAAAGCGCAGCACGATGCCCGGCCGCACCTGCGGATAGGGCGTCGCCGCCGGTGCCGCCACCGCGACCGCCGCCAGCCAGCCCGTCATCGTCGCCAACGGCTTCATCACCAATCCTCCCGTACCGAGGTGATCGCGCTGCGTGCCGTCGCGCGCCGCCCGGCGAGCACCGCCGTCACCGCCGCCGCCCCGGTCAATGCCGCGGCGACGCCGACCAGCGTGCCGACCGGGATGCGCGTTGTCATCGTCCAGTTGAACGACTGCGGGTTGATGACGTGGATCAGCACCTGCGCCAGCAGCAGCCCAAGGCCGATGCCGGCGAGCGCCCCGGTCAACCCAACGATCGCGCCCTCGATCCCGAGCATCGCGGTCAGCTGGCGGCGCGTCAGGCCGAGGTGGCGGAGCATGCCGAATTCGCGCTCGCGAGCGATGGTCTGCGCGGACATCGTCGCCGCCACCCCCGCCAGCCCGACGAGGATCGCCACCGCCTCGAGCAGATAGGTCACCGCGAAGCTGCGGTCGAACAGCGTCAGCGCCAGCCGCCGGAGCGTCGCCGGCCGGGTGATCTCGACCTGTCCATTGAGATCGGCGGGCAGCCGCGCGGTGAGAGCGGCGGCGACGCGGCCGGCGTCCTGCCCCGGCGTGAGCATCACCGATATCTCGTCGCGTCCGTCATCGCCGGTCAGCCGCTGATAATCGCGCTCGTCGACCAGCACCGCGCCCGCCTGCCGCCCGTAATCGCGCCAGACGCCGGCGACGACGAAGCGGGTGCGGCCGGCGATCGGCAGCTCGATCGTCTCGCCGGGATCCCAGCCGTACAGGCGCTGCGCCGGCTCCGACACCCAGACCGGCAGCGCTCCGCGCGGCAGCGACGGCGCGCGGTCGATCAGCACCAGCAGCGGATCGCGGCCGCCCCGCTCGGGCCGCGCGATCAGGCTGACCGGCGGGCGGTCGGCAGCGATCGTCAGCGGCAATTGCCGGCTGAACGCCACCGTCGCGATACCCGGCGTCGCCGCCAGCCGCGCGCGCGTCGCGGGATCGAACGACGCCCCCGCGGTGGTGCGGGCGTAGAGATCGGCGCCGAGCACGTCGCCGAGCCAGTCGTCCACCGCGCCGCGGAAGCTCGTCACCATCGTCGCCATCGCGATCATCAGCGCGGTCGATGCGACGATGCCGCACAGGGCGGTCGCCGCCTCGCCCGGCGCGCCATGCAGGTGCCGCACCGCGAGCAGGCGCGGCACGCCGCCGCCGCCGCGACGCGCGAGCGGCGCCAGCAAGGTGCGGGCGAACCACGGCACGCCCGCCACCCCGCCCGCCAGCATCAGCGCCATGCCGACGAAGCCGAACAGCGGCAGGCCGGCGACCGCGGGTAACAGCGCCGCCGCCGCGCCCGCGGCGAGCAGGGCCGCGGCGGGCCACCAGGCGACCGGCCGGCGCGG
Source organism: Sphingomonas sp. M6A6_1c (assembly GCF_053345135.1). NCBI lineage: Bacteria > Pseudomonadati > Pseudomonadota > Alphaproteobacteria > Sphingomonadales > Sphingomonadaceae > Sphingomonas > Sphingomonas sp. M6A6_1c. Next base: position 268,758 of record NZ_JBKEZO010000002.1, read on the forward strand.
ATCGAGCACGTCGCCCGCGTTCTTCAGGGCCGCCGCCGGCGCCGCCCGCGCCGCGACGCGTGCCGGCAGGGCGCTGCCGAGGATCGCCGCGGCGAGACCGAGGGCGAAGAAGCCGACGGCCGCCGCGGGCTGGAAGACGACATGCGCCCGACCGCCGCCGAAATAGCCCGCGCCGAGATCGCCGCCGAACCAGTGCAGCGCCGCCCAGGCGAGGCCGTAGCCGGCGAGCAGCCCGGCGGCGGCACCGACCAGCCCGATCGCGACGCCCTCCACCACCACCGCGGCGATCACCCCGCCGCGCGGCATGCCGAGCGTCCGCAGCAAGGCGAAGGCGCGCTGCCGGCGGACCACCGACAGCGATTGCGCCGAATAGACGAGGAAGCCGCCGGTCAGCAGCGCGATTAGCGCCAGCATGTCGAGATTGACGCGATAGGCGCGCGACAGCGCATCGCCCTGCGCGTTCTGCGACGCCGGGCTGGACAGCACCGCGTCGGCGGGCAGCAGCGCGCGCAACGCCGGCTCGGCCGCGTCGCGATCGGACAGAGCGAGATCGAGCCGGTCGATCCGGCCCAGCCGGCCGAACCGCCATTGCGCCGCGGCGATGTCGATCGCGCCGACGGCGGCCTCATCCGCACCCGGCAGCGTCCCCGCGACCCGCAGCGGCACCGTCCGGCCGTTGGCGGTGACCTGCACGATCGCGCCGACCCGTGCCTTCGCCTGTGCGAGCGCGCGGCGGGAGAGGAACAGCGCCGCCTCGTCGAAGACGCCGTCGTTGCCGGTATCGGGGCCGGCGGGGCGGATGCCGATCAGCGACGGCGTCACCGCCGCGGCGCGGATCACGTCGATGCCCAGCAGCGTCAGGCGCGTGCCGCCGATCCGCGCGTCGAGGCTGACGACCGGACTGGCATCGGCGACGCCCCGCGCCGTCGCCACGCGCGGATACAGCACCTCGTCGAACCCGAGGGGGCTGGTCGCGCGCACCGACAGTTCGGCCGCGCCGCTGACGCCGCGCATCGCGCCGTCGAACGACGCCAGCGCCGATCCGTTGACGAGATGCACCGCGAAGCCCAGCGCGACGCCGACCGCGATCGCCACCGCCGTCGTCAGGAAGCGCGCCGGATGGAAACGCCATTCGCCGCCGATCAGCCAGCCGAGCGCCAGCCGTCCCCGGATCAGCCCGGCGCGCTCAGCCACGCCGATCGACCAGTCCATCCGCGCCGAGCGTCAGCACGCGGTCGGCGATCGCCGCGCTCGCCTCGGAATGCGTCACCATCACGCCGGCGGCACCATGGCCGCGCACCGCCGTGGCGAACAGCGCCAGCACCCGCGCCGCGGTATCGGGATCGAGATTGCCCGTCGGTTCGTCGGCGAGGATCAGCGCCGGGCGGTGGACCAGCGCCCGCGCGATCGCGACCCGCTGCAACTCGCCGCCCGACAGATCGCGTGCATACCCGCCGCCGCGCCCGTCCAGCCCGACCGCATCGAGCATCGCATCGGCGCGCGAATCGGCCTCGGCCGCGTCCGGCGAGACCAGCGCCAGCGGCAGGGCAACGTTCTGCCGCAGCGTCAGATAGGGCAGGATATGAAAGGCCTGGAAGACGAAGCCGATCCGCTCGCGGCGCAGCCGCGTGCGCGCCGTCTCGTCGAGCGTACCGAGATCGATGCCGTCGATCGCGACGCTGCCCTCGTCGGCATCGTCGAGCCCGGCGAGGATGTTGAGCAGCGTCGACTTGCCGACACCGGATTCGCCGATGATCGCAACCAGTTCCCCCGCCGCGACCGACAGGTCGAGTCGACGGAACAACCGTCGCGGTCCGGGCACCGATTTGCCCAGCGCGCGCACTGCGAGCAGCGGCCGCGCGCCGGGTCCTTCGCTCAAGCTCATCGTTCCGCCCCTCCCGCGCGCACCGCAGGCTGCGCCGGCACCCTGTCGGTACATCTGGTCGCCCATTCGGTTCCCGAGGGCGTCCATGGCGCGCCGCGAAACCCTCGATGTACCCCGAGGCTATCGCAAACGGCGGCGGTGATCGCGAGGCTCGATCGGTTTCTCCGTCAGGTCCGTCACCCCGGTGACGGAGTGAAAGGGGAAAGCGGGCGACCAGCATGAACGGTCACATGCGATAGATCCCAGCCGAGATGCGAAAGCCGGTCCACAACACACCAGACTTGTACCCCGGCGAAGGCCGGGGCCCAGTGGGGCGGACCTTCGTCATGACTCATGACGGCCTTCCCAACTGAGCCCCGGCCTTCGCCGGGGTACATCGCTGATCTGCAACGAGCGAAGGTTTCGCAGCCGCCTCGCCACGCGGCGCTTGCGCTCGACCGCCATCCTCCCGCACCACGAGCGGATGGTCATCGCCACCGTCCCCGCCCCGTGAGCCGGCATCGTCCCCCACCGCCGGCGCTGGCGCCGGGGCGGATGGCGGCGCCGGTGGCGCTGCACCCGGTGCGTCCGCGCTTCTATCGTGCCGGGCGGCTCGGCCCGCTGACCACGCTGGCGATCCGCGCCGCCGCGGTGCTGCTGCTCGTCGGCATCGCGCTCGGCGGTCACTGGATCGACCGGGCGGGACTGCGCGACAATACCGACGGCGCGGTCAGCTTCCTCGACATCGTCTATTTCACCGTCATCACGGTGACGACGGTCGGCTATGGCGACATCGTGCCGGTGAGCGATTCGGCGCGGATGTTCGATACGTTCGTCGTCACGCCGATCCGCATCTTCGTGTTCCTCATCTTCCTGGGAAGCGCCTACAGCTTCATGCTGCGGCAGGGATGGGAGCGGTGGCGCATGGGACTGGTCAGGCACGAACTGAAGGATCACGTCATCGTGTGCGGCTTCGGCCGCTCCGGCTCGGCGGCGGTCGGCGAACTGATCGAACGCGGCCACCCGCCGGAGCGGATCGTCGTGGTCGACGCCGACGCCGAGCGGCTGCGCCGCGCCGAGGCATGGGGCGTCGCCACCGTCGAGGGCGATGCAACGCACAATAGCGTCCTCGAAACCGCCAAGGTCGGCGCCGCGCGCACCGTCATCATCTGCCCCGGGCGCGACGACACCGCGGTGCTGATCATCCTCACCTGCCGCCGCCTCGCGCCGCATGCCGGCATCGCCGTCTCGATCGCGGCGATCGAGAACGAGCTGCTGGCGCGCGACGCCGGTGCGAGCATCATCGTCAACCCGGTGAGCTTCGGCGGCCAGTTGCTCGCGCAATGCACCGCCGGTCCGCACGTCGCCGACTATGTCGCCGACCTCGTCACCCGCGGCGGCCAGATCGAATTGCGCGAGCGCCCGGTGCGTGCCGACGAGATCGGCACCGCGCCGCGCGACGGCACCGACGGCCAGATCGTCCGCATCTATCGCGACGACCGGGCGATCGGCGTCCTGCAACCCGAAGCGCGGCAGTTGCTGGCGGGGGACTGGGTGATCGAGCTTGTGCAGGCCGGCGATGCGGCCAAGCCTTAAGCGCGGCCATGCAGGAATTGACCCTCGCCATCGTCGGCATCAATTTCGCCAATGCCGACGGCAGCAATCGCCGCTCCGAAGCGATGATGACGCTGCCCGGCGAGCCCGTCGCCTTGCTGCCCGAACCGAAGAACAAGCACGACGGCAACGCCATCGCGATCGTCAGTCCGCGCGGCGTGCAGCTCGGCTATGTCAGCGCCGAGCGCGCGCCCTATATCGGCACGCGGCTGGGTCGCGGCGAAGAGGCGGCGGCGATCTTCCAGGGCATGGCCGGCGGCTCGGCCTATATCCGGCTGCGCTTCGGCGGCGGCCAGCCCACCTTGCCGGTGCCGTCCGCGCCGGCGCCGCGCACCGAACCCGATGACCCCCACGCCTTCTACCCCGATGACGACGGGCCGGAATGGGGTGCCTGACCGCCTTAGCGCAGGCCGAAGCCGGTGGAGCTGTTCTCGCCATCGTCGGTGCGCTCGCGCCCGGCGAGGATATTCTCCAGCTCGGCGAGCGTATGCGGCACGTCGAGATGCTGGGCGCCGAGGAACAGGCGACTGCCCTCGCCCTCCGGCACAGCATGGGTCAGTTTGTCGATATCGACCAGCGCCTTGCCCGTGGGCAATATCTCGATCTGCACGAACCGCATCGTCTTCTCCCTTTCGCGCCGCAACGGGCCGATGGCGGTGGAAACGAACCACCGCGACGAAAGACGCGTAGGCGGAAACCGTCATCGGGCGTTATACCCGCTCGACCCGCGCAGGAGCTGCCATGCCAAGACCCGTTATCCTTCGACCGCGCCATCACGGCGAGCCGCGCTGATCCATGGCGGAGGTGGTAATCAGCCCGAGCGGGCCGGGCGCGATGGAAGCCGGCCTGATGATCGACGAGACCGGCACCCGCTTCGTGGTGCTGACCTTCAACGAACCCGACGCCGATCCGGTGCTCGTCACCTTCACGGTGCCGATCTTCCAGGATTACGTCCGCCATCTCGCCAAGACCGCCGAGGCGGCGGCGGACGAGCTCAACTGGGTGGTGCCGGACTGACCCGCCGCGCCGCCGACCGCTTGCTATTGTCCGAGGAGACGACCGATCGCCCATGCCAGCAACGTCGTCCATTGCGACGGCCCCAACAGCCCGCACGCCTTCGACATCATCGCGCTGCAACCGCGCAACGGCACGCTCGATGCGAAATGCCCGATCTGCCACGGTTACGGCCAATGGAACGTCGAGATCGACCTCGTCAGCTTCCGCTGCAAGCGCGCGATCTGCGACACGTGTCACGGTGCCGGCTGGGTCGAAACGGGCAACGACCCCGTCGGCCATGCCGACATCGTGATGGCACCCGACGGCTATCCGCAATGGGTGGTCGCCTTCGACCAGCCGCAGGAAGCAGGCCCGGCGCCAAGCGACCCCGCCGCGCCGCTGTCGCCGGAATGATGTCGTTACCTTGAGATTGCCGTCACCAGCGGCAGACCGGACATCGCCGGTTGCGCTGCTGGTGACCCCTACGGGAATCGAACCCGTGCTTCAGCCGTGAAAGGGCCGCGTCCTAACCGCTAGACGAAGGGGCCAGCGAGGGGTGCTGCTAGAGGGGGGTCGGCGATCGGTCAAGGGGTTGTGATGCATCAATTCGCCCAAGCGGCGTCTTCGAGGTGCAATTCCGCCGCCGGGCGGCTGCCCCAATCGTCGATCTTGGCGCGACCGGCGAGCCACAGGCGGCGGTGCGGCGCCGCGGCGAGCAGCGCCTGCCCCAGGGCGGTGTCGGCGGCGCGGAACGCCACCGCCTTGAAGCTGCGGCCGTCGTCGCCCGCCACTACCGCGCGGACATGGCCGTTGCCGACCACGTCCGCTTTGATGATCCGCACCGGACCGGCAGCGATCCGCGGCGCCGGCCAGCCCATGCCGTAGGGACCGCCGACATCAAGCGATTCGACCAGCAGCGGGTTGATCCCGCCGGGCGCGAGCACCGCATCGACCAGCAACGCCCGCTCGCCGATCGCCCGGTCGACGCCCGCCGCCAGCCGCTCTTCGAGGAAATCGGCGAAGGCGGCGATGCCGTCGGCGGCGATCGTCAGCCCCGCCGCCATCGCATGGCCGCCGCCCGCCACGAGCAGGCCGTGCTCCTTGGCGGCGAGCACTGCCGCGCCGAGGTCGACGCCCGAGATCGACCGGCCCGAGCCCTTGCCGAGCCCGTCCTCGCCGATCGCGATGACGATCGCCGGCCGGCCGAGCTTCTCCTTGAGGCGGCCGGCGACGATGCCGATTACGCCGGGGTGCCAGCCCTCGCCGGCGACGACGACGACGCGGCGGCGGTCGTTGGCGAGCAGTTCGGCGGCCTGCTGCACGCCCACCTCGATCAGCCGGCGCTCCTCGTTGAGCCGGTCGAGTTCCTCGGCGATGCCGCGCGCCTCGTCGGGATCGCGCGTGGTGAGCAGCCGCACGCCGAGATCGGCGCGACCGACGCGCCCGCCGGCGTTGATCCGCGGCCCGAGCGCGAAGCCCAGGTCGCTGCACGTCGGCGCGCGGGTCAGCCGCGACGCCTCGATCAGCGCGGCGAGGCCGACGTTGCGGCGCTGCGCCATCACCTTGAGCCCCTGCGCGACGAAGGCGCGGTTGAGGCCGCGGAGCTGCGCGACATCGGCGACGGTACCGAGCGCGACGATGTCGAGATGGTGGATCAGGTTCGGCTTGGGCCGGTCGGCGAAGAAGCCGCGTGCTTCCAGCGTGCGCAGCAGCGCCGCGGCGAGCAGGAAACAAACGCCGACCGCGGCGAGATGGCCGTGCGCCGCGCCCTCGTCCTCGTCGAGCCGGTTGGGATTGACCAGCGCATGCGCCAGCGGCAGCGCCGCGGCACATTTGTGGTGATCGACGACGACGACGTCGACCGGGTGCGCATGAGCCATCGCCAGCGCCTCGAACGCCTGCGCGCCGCAATCGACGGTGACGATCAGCGACGCCCCCTCCCCCGCCAGCCGAACCAGCGCGTCGCCCGACGGGCCGTAGCCTTCGAGCAGCCGGTCGGGGATGTACGGCCGCGCCTCGAGCCCGAGATCGCGCAGCACGAGGATCATCAGCGCCGCCGAGGTCGCGCCATCGACGTCGTAATCGCCGAACACCGCGACGCTCTCGCCCGCCTGCACCGCATCGGCGAGCCGCACCGCGGCGCGGTCCATGTCGCGGAACACGGAGGGGTCGGGCATGAAGGCGCGAATCGACGGCGTGCGATGCTGGTCGAGCGTCTCGCGCTCGGCGCCGCGGGCGAGCAGCAACTGGGTGACGAGATCGTCGGCGCCGAAGCCGTCGCGCGCGTCCGCGGCGAGGCTACGCCAATGCCAGGGCTGGCCGAGAATCGAATGGGATACGCCGAGAACGGGGGTCATGATTGGCAGCGGGTTCCGGGATGGGCGCGGAGGGCGCCGGTGTCTCCTAGGCGTTCGGCAGGATAGGGTAAACCGATGAGGGCCATCGCTACTGCCAGCCTGTACCCCGGCGAAGGCCGGGGTACATCGGGACTGTTACTCAAAATCTGGACTGGTGCACGATGACGGCATGGAAGTCCGTCCCGCATGCGCCTTCGACACTGCGCCCCCGCACCCCTATATGAAAGCCAATGGCCGATTCCTTTGACCTGGGCGAACCACCGCAGCCGGCGGCGAAGGCGAACCCCTATCGCGTGCTCGCGCGCAAATACCGTCCGCAGACCTTTTCCGAGCTGATCGGGCAGGATGCGATGGTCACCACGCTCGGCAATGCGATCAAGCGCGACCGGCTGGCGCATGCGTTCCTGATGACCGGGGTGCGCGGGGTCGGCAAAACCTCGACCGCGCGGCTGATCGCCAAGGCGCTCAACTGCGTCGGTCCCGACGGCAATGGCGGGCCGACGATCGATCCGTGCGGCGTCTGCGAACCGTGCCGCGCGATCGCCGAAGGGCGCCATATCGACGTCATCGAGATGGACGCCGCCAGCCATACCGGCGTCGACGACGTGCGCGAGATCATCGACGCGGCGCGCTATGCGGCGGTGTCGGCGCGCTACAAGATCTACATCGTGGACGAGGTCCACATGCTCTCCAAGAACGCCTTCAATGCGCTGTTGAAGACGCTGGAAGAGCCGCCCGCGCACGTCAAATTCCTGTTCGCCACCACCGAGGTGAACAAGGTGCCGATCACCGTGCTGTCGCGCTGCCAGCGCTTCGACCTGCGGCGCATCTCGGCGGACCAGCTCGCCGCGCATTTTGCCTTCGTCTGTAGGCAAGAAGGCGTCGAGGCCGATCCCGAGGCGCTGATGCTGATCGCGCGCGCCGCGGAAGGATCGGCGCGCGACGGCCTGTCGATCCTCGACCAGGGTATCGCGCATGCCGGGCTCGAGGGTGGCCCAGAAGGACCGGGCGTGACGGCGGCGGCGGTGCGGCAGATGCTCGGCCTGTCCGATCGCGGCGCGGTGCGCGACCTGCTCGGGCTGGTGCTCGCGGGCGATGCGGCGGGGGCGCTCGCCAGCCTGCGCCGCCAGTACGACTATGGCGTCGATCCGCAGTCGGTGCTGCGGTCGATGCTGGAGAGCGTGCACGGCATCACGCTCGCCAAGGTCGGCACCGCCGACGATTCGGCGCAACCGGTCGAGGAGCGCAACGCGCGCGCCGAATGGGCCGAGAAACTATCCTTCCCTGCCCTGCACCGGCTGTGGCAGCTCTTCCTCAAGGGACATGACGAGGTCGCCAAGGCGGCGCTGCCGATCGAGGCGGCGGAGATGGCGCTGCTGCGTGCGATCCATGCCTCGACGCTTCCCGATCCCGGCGAGCTGGCGCGGCAGATCGCCAGTGGCAAGCTCGGCGCGCCGGCGGCACCCGCCGCCGCGCCCCCGGCTGCGCTGTCCGCGCCGGTTGCTCCCGTCGCCGCCGAACGCCCCGGCGCGCCCGCCGATTTCCCCGGCCTCGTCGCGCTGCTGGAAGACAACGGTCATTTCGCCGTCGCCGCGCAGCTCAGCCACGGCGCGCGCGTCGTCCGCTACGAGGCACCCGAGCTGATCCTCAGCGGATCGCGGCCGATGTCGGCGGATACGCTGCGCGACGTCGCCGAGGCGCTCAAGAAAGCGACCGGCCAGGTTTGGAAGATCGCCTTGGAGGATGCGCCCGGCGCGCCTACCTTGCGCGAGAAGGCCAAGGCGGATGAAGAGGCGTCGCGTCAGGCGATCCTCGCCACGCCGCTGGTAAAGGCGGCATTCGCGGCCTTTCCGGAAGCGGAACTGGAAGCCTGGCCGGGCAAACGGAGCAACGCATGAAGAACATCGACGAAATCCTCGCCATGGCGCAGAACGTCCAGAACGAATTGCAGAAGGCGCAGGACCAGCTCGACACGATCGAGGTCGAGGGCGTCTCGGGCGGCGGCCTCGTCAGGGTCAAGGCGAGTGCCAAGGGCCGGATCATCAACATCGCGATCGACGATTCGCTGATCGAAGTGTCCGAAAAGCAGATGCTCGAAGACCTGCTCGCGGCGGCATTCAACGACGCGCGGACCAAGGCGGATGCGGTGTCGGGCGCGGAAATGTCGAAGATGACCAGCGGCCTGCCCCTCCCGCCGGGCTTCAAGCTGCCGTTCTGAGCCTAACTCCTCCCCCGCCAGGGGGAGGTGGCACGGCGAAGCCGTGACGGAGGGGGAGGACAGGGCGGGAGCTTACTAATCGAACTCCCGTCCTGTCCTCCCCCTCCACCACTCGGCTGACGCCGAGCGGTCCCCCTCCCCCTGGCGGGGGAGGAATGAGCCTATCGCAAACACCCATCCAGCCCGCCGCGCCGCACTACGCCGACATACCGCGACAGCGCGTTGCCGTGGCGGCGGACGAAGCCGTGCGGATCGATCGCCGCGCGCTTCTTGGGCAGCGGCAGGACCGCGGCGATCCGGCCCGCCTCGGTCGGCGACAGATGCGAAGCGTCGTGGTGGAAATAGCGCAGCGCCGCGGCATTGGCGCCATAGGTGCCGATCCCCGTCTCGGCGACGTTGAGATAGACCTCCATGATCCGCCGCTTGCCCCACAAGGTCTCGATCAGCACGGTGAAATAAGCTTCGAACGCCTTGCGCACATAGCCGCCGCTCTGGAACAGGAAGACGTTCTTCGCGGTCTGCTGGCTGATCGTCGAGCCGCCGCGCAGCCGCTTGCCCTGCGCGTTGCTATACGCGGCACTGGCGATCCCCTTCCAGTCGAAGCCGTGATGTTCGCAGAAGCGCGCATCCTCGCCGGCGATCGCGGCGCGCGGCATGTCGGGGTCCATCTCGGACAGCGGCATCCAGTCCTTGGTGACGCTGCGTCCGCCGATCAGGTCCCCCGCCATCGTCCAGGTGAACGGCACCGGCACGAAGCGGTAGATGCCGACCCACAACACGCTGATCGCGACGAAGACCAGACCGGCCTTGAATAGGAGGAGGAGGATGCGGATCATCCCCGCTCCTTACGGGCGCGGCGCGGCCCCCTTCAAGTGCAGGATCGCCGCGGCGGCGTCGATGCCGGTCTGATAGGCGCCATGCGCGGTGGAGAAATCGTGGCGCGAACATGCCTCGCCGGCGAAGAACAGGCGATCGTCGACCGGCGTGGCGAGGATCGCGCGGGCGCCGGCATGACCAACGCGGGCGTGGCTGTAGCTGCCGTGGATATATGCCTGCCCACGCCAGTGCGTCGCATGCAGCGGCGCGAGCCGCTTGCGCCAATCCGAGCCGAGCAGGCCGACCAGTTCCCCGATCGCGAAGTCGCTCGCGGCGCGGGCGTCGGGCATCGCCTCGGCGCAGGCCCCGCCGAGGAAGCTCTCGACGAGCGGCAGGCCGAGCGGGGACAGCCGGTGGCTCGCGGTACAGGCGCGGTGCGGATCGCCGATCAGATGCGCCTGCGCCGGCCATTCGGGACGATCGACCGCGAGGAACACCTTGTCGGCAAGCCCCAGCGGCAATGCCGCCGCAGCCGCCTGCTTGTCGGGCAGCGGCGGATCGAAGACGATCCCCTCATAGGCGGTGGTCGGGATGCCGAGGATGACGCTGTCCGCCTCGATCGTCCCGGCGGGGGTGTCGAGACGGATCGTCCGCCCGCGATGATCGATCCGCGTCACCGGCGTGTTCAGCCGGACCGGCACGTCGCCGGCATGGTGGACGATCAATGTGCCATAGCCCGCCGGCAGCGACCAATTGTCCTCGGTCGCCGCATCCTCATACGCCGCCCAATCGTGCAGCGAGACGCGATCGAGCGGCGCGCCATTGGCATAGCCGGAGATCGCATCGATCATCGGCCGCCACGGCTCGTCCCCGGCGGCTATGAAATCGGACAGCGGCCGATCAGCGCCGCCGAGCGCGGCATGCGCCGCCTCGTCCCAACGATCGTAAGCGGCGCGGAATGCCCGCTGGTCTTCGCGGGGATAGCCGAGATCGCGCCATTGCACGCCCCAATTGGGCAAGGAGCGGTCGATGGAAAAGCCGTCCCGCTCGGCGATCGCAGTCCACGGATTGCGTCCGGCGGAATGGAGCCAGCCGCAGCCGGCATCGACCGCCAGAGCCTTTCCCCCATCCGTGAGGGCTGGGTCTGCCGAAGTCCGCGACTGCTGTGGCGAGTAGCCCGTCGACAAGCTCGGGGCGAACGGCGGTGCGGCAAACAAATCCGTGAGGGGAACACTCCGTGCCCGCCCGCCGGGCCGGTCCCCCGCCTCGACCAGCAGCACGTCCTCGCCGGCATCGCGCAACCGCCGCGCCGCCGCGATCCCGGCCGCACCGCCGCCGACGACGACGATGAGGCCGGGACTGCTGATCATTTTACGCGGCGAGCAGGCGCTTTTCGCCGGCGATCCGCATCATCGCCTTTTGCAGCTTCTCGAACGCACGCACCTCGATCTGCCGCACGCGCTCGCGCGACACGCCATAGACCTGCGACAGCTCTTCGAGCGTCTTCGGGTCGTCGGTCAGCCGCCGCTCGGTCAGGATATGCTTCTCGCGGTCGTTGAGGTCGTCCATCGCCGACACGAGCATGCCGTGGCGGACGTCCGCCTCCTGCGCCTCGGCGACGACGGTGTCCTGCAGCGGCGCATCGTCCTGCAGCCAATCCTGCCACTGGCCCTCGCCGTCCTCGCGCATCGAGACATTGAGCGACGTGTCGCCGCCCATAGCCATGCGGCGGTTCATGCTGATCACGTCGCTCTCGGCGACGCCGAGATCGGTGGCGATCTTGGTGATATGCTCGGGCCGCAGGTCGCCGTCCTCGAACGCGTCGAGCTTCGACTTCATGCGCCGCAGATTGAAGAACAGTTTCTTCTGCGCCGCGGTGGTGCCCATCTTCACGAGGCTCCACGAGCGCAGGATATATTCCTGGATCGAGGCGCGGATCCACCACATCGCATAGGTGGCGAGGCGGAAGCCGCGATCGGGCTCGAACTTCTTCACACCCTGCATCAGGCCGATATTCCCCTCGGAGATCAGCTCCGAGGTCGGCAGGCCATAGCCGCGATAACCCATCGCGATCTTGGCGACGAGCCGCAGGTGCGACGTGACGAGCTGCGCCGCCGCATCGGTGTCGCCATGCTCCTGGAAGCGCTTGGCGAGCATGAATTCCTGCTCGGGAGCCAGGATGGGAAATTTCTTGATCTCGGACAGGTAGCGGTTGAGGCTCTGCTCCCCGCCGAGGGCAGGAATCGTCGCGGGGACGTTGCTGCGGGCTGCCATGATCTCATCTCCCTTTCTGCGGAGGCGTTCATCCCGCACTGCGGTGAAGAACGACTCAAATCTATACGTGAAGCTCGGTGAACAGTTCCTGCATATCGGCAGGCATAACGCTATCGAACGCCAAAGCGGTGCTTTTCACCGGATGGATGAACCCCAGATGCGCCGCATGCAAGGCCTGACGGCGGAAACCGAGGGTTTCGAGCAGCGCCTTTTGAGCACCCTTTGTTCTACCATAGACCGGGTCGCCCAGCAAGGCGTGGCCGATCGACGCCATATGCACGCGCACCTGATGCGTCCGCCCCGTCTCCAGCCGGCATTCGACCAGCGCCGCATCGCGCAGCACCTGCATCGTCGCGAAATGCGTCACCGCGCGCTTGCCGCCCTGGACGATCGCGATCTTCTTGCGGTTGGTCGCCGAGCGCGCGAGCGGCGCGTCGACCTTGCCCGCCGCCGGCCGCGGCACGCCGCCGATTATCGCGCGATAGCGGCGGTCGATACTGTGGTCGTGGAACTGGCGCGCCAGCCCCTCGTGCGCACGGTCGGTCTTGGCGGCGACCATCAGCCCCGACGTATCCTTGTCGATGCGATGGACGATGCCCGGCCGCGCGACGCCGCCGATCCCCGACAGCGATCCCTCGCAATGATGCAGCAGCGCGTTGACCAATGTCCCGTCGAGATTGCCCGCGGCGGGATGGACGACCAGCCCGGCAGGCTTGTCGATGACGATTAGATGCTCGTCCTCATAGGCGACGACGAGCGGAATATCCTGCGCCTCGTTGTGCGGCAGCGTCGGCACCGGCACCGCGACGAGCAGCCGGTCGCCGGCCGCCGCCTTCTTGGCGGCATCGCGCACCATCAGCCCGTCGCGAGTCACCGCGCCGCTGGCGATCAGCACCTTGAGCCGCTCGCGCGACAACGTCGGCACCGCATCGGCAAGCGCCCGATCCAGCCGCCAGCCGTCCGCCGCCGGCGCGATCGTCGCTTCGATGATGGAAACCCCCCGGTCCATGACTTAGGGATGTGGGCATGACGGTGATGATTACAAGCGATCTTGTCGGACAGATATTGCGCGCAGCCGCCGCCACGCCGGATGTGGAAGTGTGCGGGCTGCTGTTCGGCAGCGCGACCACGATCACCGCGATCCGGCCGTGCCGCAACGTCGCGGCCGATCCGGCGCGCTGGTTCGAGATCGATCCCGCCGCGCTGATCGCCGCGCATCGTGCGTCGCGCAGCGGCGGGCCGGCGATCGTCGGTCATTACCATTCGCACCCCAACGGCGACCCCCGCCCCTCGCCGCGCGACGCGGCGAGCGCTGCGCCCGACGGCACGCTGTGGCTGATCGCCGCGGGTGGAAGGCTGCGCGGCTGGCGCGCGGGCGCCGGCGGTGCCGTGGAGGGACGGTTCGATCCCGTCGCGCTCGGCGACGACCCTTGCGCAGCGGAGCCGGCTCGGCCACATCGGTCATCGCTTTTTCGAGGAACCTGAATGTCCGTCAGTCCGGTCGATTTCGCCAGCCTGCTCTGCTCGCGGCTGTGCCATGACCTGCTCTCGCCGGTCGGCGCGCTCAACAACGGGCTGGAGCTGCTGACCGACGAGACCGACGAGGAGATGCGCGCCCGCGTCTTCCAGTTGCTCAGCGAGAGCGCCCGCGCCTCCGCCAACAAACTCAAGTTCTTCCGCTTGGCCTTCGGCGGCGCCGGCGGCTTCGGCGAACAGGTCGACAGCCGCGAGGCGAAGGCGGCGATCGAGGGCCTGTTGATCGACAACAAGCGCACCACCTTCAACTGGTGGGTCGAGGCGGAGACGCTGCCCAAGACGGCGCTGAAAGTCATGCTCAACCTGACGCTGATCGCCAGCGAATCGCTGGTCCGCGGCGGCACGCTCGACGTCGGCGGCGAAGAGAACAACGGCCAGCTCGAGATCGTCGTCAAGATCGAAGGGCCGCGCATCATCCTAGCCCCCGAATTGCGCACCGCGCTCAACCATGGCGAAGGCCCCGAGGGCGTCACCCCCCGCACCGCCGCCGCCTATCTCGTCCACAGCCTGGTGACGCAGGCCGGCGGCACGATCCAGATCAGCGAACCTACCGAGACGATCATGATCTTCGGCGCGGTGTTCCGGGGGAAGTAAGCGGGAGCGGCCGCTGCACGTCCGTAGCGGCATCGCTCGTCCCGAAGGCGAAACCTCTCGGGAAGCCCACCGGATACACATCAAGGCTGCACCCCGGCCTTCGCCGGGGTACGTAAGGCGTTTCGCAGAGGTCTCGTTTTCGCGGGCACACACAGTCACGACAACCAACCACCCCGATCAGTCCGCCAGCATCGCCGCCAGCGCCGGCGTTAGCCTTTCGCCCCCAGCCGCCACGACGATCCGCGCCGCGATGCCCTGCTGCGTCGCCAGCGCGATGCCGGCATCCGGCCCGAGCACGGTCAGCGCGGTCGCCCAGGCATCCGCGGTCAGCGCATCCGCCGCGATCACGCTCACCGACACCACACCGTTGTCCGTCGACCGCCCGGTCCGCGGGTCGATCGTATGCCGCCCGCGCCGATAATCCCCCGACGTCGCCACCGCCAGGCCGTGCAACGCGATGCGCAGCGGCGCGACATCGATCCCCGGCGGCGTCTCCAGATCGACCCACCACGGCTGGCCGTCCGGCCGCACCCCGCGCCCGACCAGTTCGCCGCCGATCTCGACCAGCGCATGACCGACGCCGAGCCGTGCCAGCGTCGCCGCCACCGCATCGACCGCAAAGCCCTTGGCGATCCCCGACAGGTCGAGCGCCACCCCGCCCGGCTGCGACAATCGCCGGTCGCCGGCGCTCCAGCCGAGCCGCCGCCAACCGGAAGCCGCCCGCGCCGCTTCGAGCGCAGCCGCATCTGGCGCAGCCGCCGCTGGTACCGGCCCAAATCCCCACAGATCGACGAGCCGCCCGATCGCCGGATCGAACGCGCCGCCGGTCGCCTCGGCGATCGCCAGCCCGCGCGCCATCACCTCGGCGAAGTCGGGCGGCAGCACCATGGCGCTTCCCGCCGGCGCGCGGTTGAAGCGCGACAGCAGCGACGCGGGCAGCCAATGGCTCATCTCCGCGACGATCGTGTCGAGCCGCGCGACCACCGCCGTCCGTAGCGCGATCGCCGCCACCCCGGCCGGCGGGACGGCGCGCACGCTCCACCGCGTGCCCATCGTCTCGCCGCCGAGGTCGGTCACCGCCGCCGCCGGATCGCACGCCGCCACCGCCGCGGCGGAGATCGCCGCAGGAAGCGCGATCCTCACCGCGCCGCCGTCACGGCGTCAGCACTTCCAGCGTCGTGACATAGCTCATCCGCCGCTCGGTCGCGCGCGGCGTGGTGGTCCTGGCGTCGGTAGCGGTGGCGTTGAGCCAATACATGCCCGCCGCCGGCCAGGTGACGCTGACCACGCCATCGGCGCCGGTGGTCAGCGTCATCGCATTCTCGTCGTTGCGATAGCGCTTGCCGCCGGGGATGACGGTGACCTTCAGCCCCGCCGCCGGCTTGCCGTCGATCAGGAAGCGGAACTTCGCCGCCTCGCCGGCGATCAGCTCGTCCGGATGCGTGACCGGCGCAAACTCCAGGCCCTTGCCGGTCGGCGCGAACACCGTCGTCGTCGGGGCGCCCGCGGTCAGAAACACCTCGTTGCGCGACGAGGTCTCGGTCAGCGTCACGTCGGTCGCATTGGCCGGGATGTCGGCGACGGTCAGCGGTGCCGGCTGGCCGGGGCGCGGCGGGCCGCCGCGGCCGCCGACGCGCTTCTCGACGCCATCGACCTTGAAGCTGCCCATCACCCCCGCCATCGCGGTGCCGACCTTCCACGTCCCGGGCTTGTCGAGCTGGACGTCGAACACCGAGCGATAACGCCCGGTCGCGCCATTCTGGAGCTGCCCGGGCGTGCCGTCGGGCTGCCACACCTTGATGCCGTCGAGCCGCAGCGGTTGGTGATCGAAGAAGAACAGATCGTTCGACACCGCGGCGTCGATCGTCACCCAGCTGTCGGTGCCGGAAAAGACCGTGCCCGAGGGCAGCAGCCACATGCGATGCGCGGACAGCATCGCCGGCGTGGCGAGCAACGCCGCGGCGGCGAGCAGGCGGACGGTGAAGGGCTTCATGATCGGCGCTCCTCTCAACGGGCGGACACGGTGACGGCGCCGAGTTCGGTCTTGCCCGAGCCGCGCGCGCTGGGATTGGGAACGGTGAGCGGCAGCGTCACCAGCTCGCGCCCGCCGGTTTCGCGCGCCGCCTCGACGGTGAGCACATAGGCGCCGGGCTTCAGCCCGTCGGGCAGCTTGACGCTATATTGGCCCGGTGCGCGCGTCGCGCCGCTGATCCCGTCGGCGGGGACGGTCATCGACCGCCCGCCCTTGCGCCACCAGGCGCGCAGATCGGCGAGATATTTGGTGCCCGCGTCCTTGCCGGTCTTCTTGGTCTCGTACCACAAGGCCACCGTCCGTGCCGCGCCGCCGCCGGCGGGCTCCAGCCAGATCGCGACATAGGGCCGGTGATATTCGGCGACGTCCTGTTTGGGGATCGTCACGGTGACGGTCGCGGCACCCGCCGGTGCGGCGATCACGCCGCCCAGCAGGGCAAAGGTCGTTGGGCGCATGGTTCGTTCCCCTTTCAAATCAGTCATTCCCCGTCCGTGCTTTCGGTATCGGCGTCACAATATCAGTGGATGAAGACGAGGATCAGCACGACCGGACCGACCACACCGAGCGCGACGATCGGCCAGGTCGCCGGCCGGTGCTTGCCGTGCATCTGGAGCAGCAGCAGCCCGGTCAGCGTGAACAGGATGCAGGCGCCTGCGAACACGTCGAGGAACCAGCCCCACGCACTGCCCGCGTTGCGGCCTTTGTGCAGGTCGTTGAGATAGGCGATCCAGCCGCGGCTGGTCACTTCGGCGGTGATCTTGCCGTTCGTCCGGTCGATGCTGACCCAGGCGTCGCCGCCGGGCCGCGGCAGCGCGACATAGACGTCGCCGTCCGACCATTCGCCCGGTTTGCCCGCCGCATCGAGCCCCACCGCACGCGCCACCGCCGCCGCGACGCGCGGCGGCAAGGCCGCGTCGGCCGCCGTCGGCGCCTTAAGGTCGCGCAGCAACGGCGGCGGCAGCACGCCCGCTTTGTCGGTCACCACCGGCGTCGCACCGATCGATGCGGCATGGTTGAGCGTGATCCCGGTGACCGCGAACAGCAGCATCCCGACCAGCGACACCGCCGCGCTCATCCAATGCCAGGTGTGCAATTGCTTGAGCCACCAGCCGCGCCATTTGCGCTTGGCCTGACGCGCCGGAGCGGCGGAGACGGATCGGACGATGCTCACCGCTCCCGGCTAGCGGGCAAAGCAGCGTATTTCAACTGTCTTGCGAATGATTATCATCCGCACGCACGCGCCCGGCGCTTGCCCCGCCCCACCGACAAGCGGTAACCGCAGCGCACGCATTACCGGAGCCTGCCCCATGAAGACCCGCGCCGCCGTCGCCTTCGAAGCCAAGAAGCCGCTCGAAATCGTCGAACTCGACCTCGACGGCCCCAGGCCAGGCGAGGTGCTGGTCGAGATCATGGCGACCGGCATTTGCCACACCGACGCCTATACGCTCGACGGGCTCGACAGCGAGGGGCTGTTCCCCAGCGTGCTCGGCCACGAAGGCGCCGGCATCGTCCGCGAGATCGGCGCGGGCGTGACCAGCGTCGCGGTCGGCGATCACGTGATCCCGCTCTACACGCCCGAATGTCGCCAGTGTAAGTCGTGCCTCAGCCAGAAGACCAATCTGTGCACCGCGATCCGCGCGACGCAGGGCAAGGGCCTGATGCCCGACGGCACCACCCGGTTCAGCTACAAGGGCCAGGCGATCTTCCATTACATGGGCTGTTCGACCTTCTCGAACTTCACCGTGCTGCCCGAGATCGCGGTCGCCAAGATCCGCCCCGACGCGCCGTTCGACACGAGCTGCTACGTCGGCTGCGGCGTCACCACCGGCGTCGGCGCGGTCGTCCACACCGCGAAGGTGCAGCCGGGCGACACCGTCGTCGTCTTCGGCCTCGGCGGCATCGGCCTCAACGTCATTCAGGGCGCCCGGCTCGCCGGTGCGAAGATGATCGTCGGCGTCGACATCAACCCCGACCGCGAGGAATGGGGCCGCAAGTTCGGCATGACCCATTTCGCCAATCCCAAGCAGGTCGGCGACATCGTCGCGCATATCGTCCAGCTTACCGACGGCGGCGCCGATTACAGCTTCGACGCGACCGGCAACACCGACGTGATGCGTCAGGCGCTCGAATGCTGCCACCGTGGCTGGGGCACGTCGATCGTGATCGGCGTCGCCGAGGCGGGCAAGGAGATCAGCACGCGCCCGTTCCAGCTCGTCACCGGCCGCAACTGGCGCGGCACCGCGTTCGGCGGCGCGCGCGGACGGACGGACACGCCCAAGATCGTCGACTGGTATATGGACGGGATGATCCAGATCGACCCGATGATCACCCACCGGCTGACGCTCGACGAGATCAACAAGGGCTTCGACCTGATGCATGCCGGCGAAAGCATCCGCAGCGTCGTGATCTACTGACCCTCCCGTTCGACGCGACAAGGACCAAATCGATGTTCTCCCACATCATGCTCGGCACCGACGACATGGCCGCCTCGAAAGCCTTCTACGACGCGACGCTCGCCGCGCTCGGCGTCGCGCCCGGGATCAGCGATCCCAAGGGCCGCACCGCCTATCGGCACGCCGGCGGCCGGCTGCTGCTGAGCACCCCGATCAACGGCGAGCCCGCCTGCCATGCCAATGGCGGCACGGTCGGCTTTGCCGCCGACTCGCCGGAGGCGGTTGAGGCATGGCATGCCGCCGGGCTCGCCCACGGCGGCACCGCGATCGAGGAGGCCCCGGGCCCGCGTCCGTCGCCGTTCGGCCCGCTCTATCTCGCCTATCTCCGCGATCCCGCCGGCAACAAATTGTGCGCCGCGCACCGTATGGCGGCCTGAGCAATGACGATCGAAACCGTCTCCACCGCGGCGGCCTTCGGCGGCACGCAGGGCGTCTACCGCCACACGTCGACCGCGACCGGCACGCCGATGACCTTTTCGGTCTACGTCCCACCGCATGCGGAGGGGCAGAGGCTGCCGGTCGTCTGGTATCTCTCCGGGCTGACCTGCACCCACGCCAACGTCACCGACAAGGGCGAATATCGCCGCGCCTGCGCCGAGCTGGGGCTGATCTTCGTCGCGCCCGACACCTCGCCGCGCGGCGAGGGCGTCGCGGACGACCCTGCCTATGATTTCGGCCAAGGCGCGGGCTTCTACGTCGACGCGACGCAGGCACCCTGGGCAGCGCATTTCCGCATGTGGTCCTACGTCACCGAGGAGCTTCCGGCGCTGATCGCCACGCATGTCCCCGCCGACATGGATCGCCAGTCGATCATGGGCCATTCGATGGGCGGCCACGGCGCGCTCACCATCGGCCTGACGCTCGCCGATCGCTTCAAGGCGGTGTCCGCCTTCGCGCCGATCGTCGCCCCGGGGCAGGTGCCGTGGGGCGAGAAGGCACTCGGCGGCTATCTCGGCGACGACCGGGCAGCGTGGCGCCGCCACGATGCCGTCGCGCTGATTGAGGACGGCGCGCGGGTTCCCGCGCTGCTGGTCGATCAGGGTGATGCCGACCAGTTCCTCGCCGACCAGCTCAAGCCGCAGCTGCTGGCCGATGCGTGCGAGGCGGCGGGCATCGACCTGACGCTGCGGATGCAGCCGGGCTACGACCATAGTTATTACTTCATCTCGACCTTCATGGCCGACCACCTCGCGTGGCACGCCGAACGGTTAACGTAAGGCAGCGAAGCAACCCGTCCTCACCCTTCCCACCCGGCTGCGCCGGGCGGGCCCCTTCCCTCTCCCGGCGGGAGAAGGAGAGACGGCGAAGCCGGCGATGGGTGAGGACGATGTCGGCGTTGAAAGGTTATCCCTTCAGCATCTTCTCCGCGCTGGTCTTCACAAAGTCCGCGATCGGGCCGGACATCATCGCCAGCATCATCGGCACCTTCACCGTGCCGCTGACGTTGCCCTCGCCCACCGCCATGTCGACGGCGACCTTCTGCCCCATCGCGACGATCGCCAGCGCCAGCGCATCCGGGCCGGTCCATTCCGCATCGACCGTGCCGCCGCCGGGGATATGCTGCGCCAGCTTGGGCAGCCCCGCCTCGATCCGCCGCCGCGCTTCCTCGCGACCGAGGCTGTGGGGAATGTCGAACGGGATCGCGGCCATCATCGTCTCCGGAAAGCAATTGCCGCGCGCCCTGCCCGTCCCATCCGTACAGCGTCAACCGATCAGCGATGGTGACGAACCCGCCCCGTCCCGCTAAGGCGCGCGCATGACCGAGATCACGCCCCAGATCGTCGCCGACCACGGCCTGTCCACGGAAGAATATGAGCGCGTCCTCCACGCGCTGGGCCGCGAGCCCAATCTCGTCGAGCTCGGCATCTTCTCGGTGATGTGGTCCGAGCATTGCAGCTATAAATCGAGCCGCCTCCATCTCAAGAAGCTCCCCACCGAAGGCCCGCAGGTGATCTGCGGCCCCGGCGAGAATGCCGGCGTGATCGACATCGGCGACGGCCAGGCCGCCATCTTCAAGATGGAGAGCCACAACCACCCCTCGTACATCGAACCGTATCAGGGCGCCGCGACCGGCGTCGGCGGCATCCTGCGCGACGTCTTCACGATGGGCGCGCGGCCGGTCGCGAACATGAACGCGCTGCGCTTCGGCTCGCCGACGCACCCCAAGATGCGCCACCTGATCGCCGGCGTCGTCCACGGCATCGGCGGCTACGGCAATTGCGTCGGCGTTCCCACGGTGGGCGGCGAGGTCAATTTCCACCCCGCTTATGACGGCAACATCCTCGTCAACGCGATGACCGTCGGCGTCGCCGATCAGGACAAGATCTTCTATTCCGCCGCCAGCGGCATCGGCAATCCGATCGTCTACGTCGGCAGCAAGACCGGTCGCGACGGCATCCACGGCGCGACGATGGCGTCGGCCGATTTCGGCGAGGACGCCGACGCCAAACGTCCGACCGTGCAGGTCGGCGACCCCTTCACCGAAAAGCTGCTGATCGAGGCGTGCCTCGAACTGATGGCGACCGACGTGATCGTCGCGATCCAGGACATGGGCGCCGCCGGCCTCACCTCGTCCAGCGTCGAGATGGCGTCGAAGGGCGGCGTCGGCATCGAGCTGGTGATGGACGACGTCCCCCAGCGCGAAACCGGCATGACGCCGTACGAGATGATGCTCTCCGAATCGCAGGAGCGCATGCTGATGGTCCTGAAGCCCGGCCGCGAGGCGGAGGCGGAGACGATCTTCCGCAAATGGGAGCTCGACTTCGCGGTTATCGGCCGGGTCACCGACACCGGCCGCATGGTGCTGACCTTCAAGGGCGAGACCGTCTGCGACATCCCCTTGGGCCCGCTCGCCGACGAGGCGCCGCTCTACGACCGTCCGCACGTGCCGACGCCCAAGCCGGCGCCGCTGACCAACGTACCGCAGAGCAAGGACATCGCCGCCGACCTGCTGACGCTGATGGGCTCGCCCGACGTCGCCAGCCGCCGCTGGATCTGGGAGCAATATGATCACATGGTCGGCGCCGACACGGTGCAGGCCCCCGGCGGCGATTCCGCCGTCGTCCGCGTCCACGGCACCGACAAGGCGCTGGCGATCACCACCGATTGCACCCCGCGTTATTGCTTCGCCGACCCCGTCGAGGGCGGCAAGCAGGCGGTCGCCGAGGCGTGGCGCAACCTGACCGCGGTCGGCGCGACGCCGCTCGCGATCACCAATTGCCTTAATTTCGCCAATCCGCAGCGGCCCGAGATCATGGGCCAGATCGTCGGTTGCCTCGACGGCATGGCGCAGGCGTGCCGCGCGCTCGACTTCCCGATCGTCTCGGGCAACGTCAGCCTCTACAACGAATCGAAGGCGACCGGCGGCGGCAGCGCGATCCTGCCGACCCCGGCGATCGGCGGCGTCGGTCTGCTCAAGGACTGGACCAAGAACGCGACGATCGCCTTCAAGGGCACCGGCGACATCATCCTGACGGTCGGCAAGCGTGGTGGCCATCTTGGCCAGTCGCTCTACCTGCGCGAATGCCACGGCCGCGAGGAAGGCCCGCCGCCGCCGGTCGATCTCGAGGCGGAGCGCAAGACCGGCGACCTGATCCGCACCGCGATCGCCGATGGCCAATTGTCGGCCGTCCATGACGTCTCCGACGGCGGCATCGCGGTGACGGTCGCCGAGATGGCGCTTGCCGGCAACATCGGCGCGATGATCGACCGCAAGCAGCCGTTCGACTGCGCCCGCGCCTTCTTCGCCGAGGATCAGGGCGTTTACGTCGTCACCGTCCACGACCACGCGCTGCTCGACTTCCTCGGCGCCGCGCATGCCGCGGGCGTCGAGGCCGAGCCGCTGGGCCGCACCGGCGGCAAGCGCCTGATCTTCGAACGCCCCGACCGCGACGACGTCGTCACGATCGAGGCGCTGCGCAGCGCACACGAAGGCTTCTTCCCGAAACTGATGGGCGCCGATTCGGCGCTCGCATAAACTCTGCACCTCCCCCGCCAGGGTCCCGCCAGGGGGAGGTAGCGCGCTTAAGGCGCGACGGAGGAGGAGGACAGGTGGGATTTCCGTTATGGAGCTCCCACCCGTCCTCCCCCTCAACCATTCGGCCAACGCCGAACGGTCCCCCTCCCCTTGCCGGGGGAGGATTTTCGCGCATGCGACGAACCGTGCGTCAGCGACTGCGAATTAGTCGCAAATCCACTTGCGAACGCCTCGCAGTATCCGCATACAGGCGGCGAAGCGAGGAGCATCCATGGTTGTCTGCGTTTGCAATGCCATACGAGAATCCCAGGTCCGTGCCGCCGCACGCAGCGGCTGCCAGACGGCGTGTCAGGCCTATCAATCGCTGGGGTGCCGGGCGAAATGCGGCCAGTGCGTCGTGGTAGCGAGAGCCATTATCGACACCGAACGCGCTGCTGCCTGACGTTCGCATCGCAAAAAACCGCAGAATTCTGCGGTTTTTTCCTTGCGGCTTTGCCTATCCGACGCCTAGATCGTGCGCGACACGGACTATCTAGGGTGGACATATGGCGATCAAGGGCGACCCGCGGGTCATCGAATATCTCAACGAAGCGCTCAAGAACGAGCTGACCGCGATCAACCAATATTGGCTGCACTATCGCGTCCTCGACCATTGGGGCGTCTACAAGCTCGCCCAGTACGAGCGGATGGAGTCGATCGACGAGATGAAGCACGCCGACTGGCTGTCGGAGCGCATCCTCTTCCTCGACGGCCTGCCCAATTTCCAGCTGCTTGGCCGCCTGCGCATCGGCGAGACGGTGGAGGAGATCCTCCGCGCCGATCTCGCAATGGAGGAAGAGGCCGTCGTCCAGCTCAAGGGCGCGATCGCTTATTGCGAAGAGGTCAAGGACTTCATCAGCCGCGATCTGTTCACCCGCATCCTCGCCAGCGAGGAAGAGCATGTCGACACGCTCGAGCGGCAGTTCGAGATGATTGAGCGGATGGGCATACACAATTACGTGCAGCTCAATTCGATCAGCGAGCACGATTCGCCCAAGTCGGGCGCCGCACCGCACCTCAACGGCTGATCCGCATAGCAAAACGGCCCCGCGTGATCGCGGGGCCGTTGAACGTTCAGCTTAGCGGCACTTGACCTTGCCGCGATCGACAGACCGGCCGAGCAACGCGCCGCCGCCCGCACCGAGCAGCGTACCGAGCGTCCCGCCGCCGACGAGGTTGCCGAGCACGCCGCCACCCACCGCACCGACCACTAGGCCCGTCGTGCCATCGTTGCGCTTGCAATAGGCGCGGCCGTCGCGACCACGGTAGATCCGGTCGTCACGACCCAGGCGGCGCTCGCGATAGCGACCGTCGCGATAGGAATTGGCGGGGTCCCAATTGCCGTCATTGTCGCCCTGCCAGCGATTGTCGCGCCGCTGGTCCTGATAGCGATCACCGCGCTGCGCGGCGGCCGGCTCCATGGCGATCGGCGACACCATCGCCACGGTCGCCAGCACGGCTAGAAATCCGGTCTTCATCGCTGCTCTCCTGAAAGATAGCGTGATAACCGGGGCGGCGGGCAATGGTTGCACCAGCCCCTTGATCTGCCTCAATTTGGTTTGCGATCACTCGTCTTGACCAGCCATGGCTTGACCAGTCCCGTCGGGTGCGGCGTGCCGGTCAGCCGACGCGCGGCGACCAGCCGGATCGGCTTCAGCAGCAACTGCCCGCCCATCCCGCCCCCGGTCGGCAGCGCGAGGATGCGCTTCACCACCGGCATGCCCGACACGACATGACCGAACGCGGCATAGCCGGGATAGTCGCCCTTGGCGTCCATGCTCGGCATCGCGCCGACGGTGATGAAGAAATTGCCGCCGGCCGACCCCGCATCGGCCCGCCGCGCCATCGAGATCGTACCGTCGACATGACGCAGCCCGGTCATCGCGGTCGTCTCCAGCGGGAACGGCGGCAGGATGCGCCGCGCATCGGTGCGGATACCACCCTGGATGAAGCCATAGGTCGGCGCGCTGCGGTTGCGAGCGGACCGGTAGAAGCTCATCCCGTCGAACCGCCCGTCGTCGACATAGCCCATGAAATTGGCGACAGTCCGCGGTGCGTGGCGTGCATCCAGCGCCAGCACGATCGGCCCATATGGCGTGTCGAGCCGCACCCGGACGATGGCCGGCTCGCGCGGCGCCGCCGCCGGCGTAGCGGTGGATAGACCAAGGGTTGCAAGCAGGATCCGGGGCAAACGCATGCCGCCCCCGCTATGCCGATCGCGTCGCCTGCACAACCGCTACGAACAGCCGCACGATTTACGATTGTCCTTAACGAAAGCGTGATTGCGCCTTTTGCAATTGCAGCGAACCGTGCTGCGATGCACAAAGACCGTGCCTTTCAGGCATCCTCTCCTAAAAACTTTTCGGCCGGTCGCAAGACCGGCCTTTTTTTTGGCACCGGACTGGGGTATTCGATCCTTGCCCAGAACGCGCCGTCAACGAAATATACGGAGCGGAGCCAGCCGGTAAAACCGGCACCGGCACGTTTCGGGACGCGGGGGATCGAGCGTAGCGGCCTACGGACTCTCCCCCGCGGTACCTTTTTCTGAAATCAACCGGATCTATCCGTCGGGACTGCGTATCTATGTGGTCAGATGCGACGAGGAAGTTGGCGCGATCGACGAGCACGACGGGGTTCAACCAGAGTTTCCGCGTCGAATAAGGCGAGTTCCGATCGGCTCGGAACATCCAAGCGTCGACCGCCCTCTTCAGACCTTCCGCCCGAATCCCCCCGGCACCGGCCGGCGCGGGACCAGCGGGTTGGCTTCGCGTTCGAGCAGGCCGAGCGTTTCGAAGAACAGCGGGCGCAATTGCACGACCAGCTCCAGCGCCTCTTCGCAGGTGTCCTGGCGCTCGACGCAGCCGCGGGCGAGTTCCTCGATCGATTCGGCCAACGTCGCCAGCGGCTCGGCGCCGAACTGGCGCGCCTCGCCTTTCAGCGTGTGGGCGGGGATGACCATCGCGGCGGCGCTGCTGCTGCGCATCGCCTGTTCGATCGCGACCACCGACTTGACGCCGTCTTCGCGGAAGTAGCCGAGGATGCGCACGAAACCGGCGCCGAGCTCGCTGCGCGCCTGCGCGAAGACGGCCCAGTCCACCAATGTGCTGCCTACGAACGACACTGCCTTCTCCCCTCGGCCGTGGGGACATCCCACATCGGTTCGCCGGCGATCCTAAGCCCAAGCGGTAAACACGACGTTGCCAAGTCTCGCCGGTTATTCCTTGTTGTCGAACGGGTTCTTCGGCGCGCGGAAGGTCATGCGGACGGGCACGGCGCCGAAGCCCAGCTCCTTGCGCATCGAATTGATCAGATAGCGTTCGTAGCTTGCCGGCAGCTGGTCGACGCGCGTGCCGAACACCACGAAGCTCGGCGGCCGGGTCTTCACCTGCGTGACATAGCGCATCTTGATCCGCTTGCCGCCGGGCGCGGGCGGCGGATTGGCCTCGATCGCGCGTTCGAACCAGCGGTTCATCTCGCCGGTGCCGACGCGCTTCGACCACGCCTCGCGCGTGTCGAACGCCGCCTGCATCAACTGGTCGATGCCCTTGCCGGTCGCCGCGGACACGGTCATCACGGTGACGCCCTTCACCTGCGACAGGCCGTCCTCCAGCGCGCGCTTGACGCCGTTGAACAGCGACGAGGCGTTTTCCGCCACGTCCCATTTGTTGAGCGCGATGACGATCGCCCGCCCCTCTTCGAGCACCTTGTCGGCGATGCGCAGATCCTGCGCCTCCAGCCCCAATGTCGCATCGAGCAGCAGCACGACGACCTCGGCGAAGTCGACCGCGTGCAAGGCGTCGGCGACCGACATCTTCTCCAGCTTGTCCTGCACCTTGGCGCGCTTGCGCATACCGGCGGTGTCGATCAGCCGGACGGGGCGCGGTTCGCCCTTGGGATCGTGCCACATCCAGTCGACCGCGATCGAATCGCGGGTGATCCCCGCCTCCGGCCCGGTGATCATCCGATCCTCGCCGAGCATGCGGTTGATCAGCGTCGATTTGCCCGCATTCGGCCGGCCGACGATGGCGAGCTTGAGCGGCGCATCGGGACGATCGTCGTCCTCCTCCTCGGGGATCTCCGCGAGCGCCTTTTCGATATGCGGCAGCAGCGCGTCGAACAGATCGCCCATGCCCTCGCCATGCTCGGCGGACAATTGCACCGGATCGCCGAAGCCGAGGCTGAGCGATTCGAGGATACCCTGTTCGCCCGCCTTGCCCTCCGCCTTGTTGGCGGCGAGGATCACCGGCGTGGTCGAGGAGCGCAGCCAGCGGCCGATCTCCTCGTCGAGCGGCACGATCCCGGCGCGCGCATCGAACAGGAACAGCGCCACGTCCGCCTGGCCGATCGCCGCCTCGGTCTGCATCCGCATCCGGCCGGGCAAGGTCTGCGCGTCATGATCCTCATAACCCGCGGTGTCGATGACGCGGAAGTCGAGGCCGATCAGATGCGCATCGCCCTCGCGCCGGTCGCGGGTGACGCCGGGGCGATCGTCGACGAGCGCGAGTTTCTTGCCGACCAGACGGTTGAACAGCGTCGACTTGCCGACGTTGGGACGGCCGACGATCGCGACGGTAGGAATACGGGACATGCCCCGGCTCTTAGAAGAGGTGGCGGGAAATACCAATCCTCCCCGGCACGGGCCGCAAGTCCTCCCCCGCCAGGGGGAGGGGGACCGCTCGGCGTCAGCCGAGTGGTGGAGGGGGAGGAAAGGGCGGGAGGCAGGCGACGAAGCTTCCGCCCTTTCCTCCCCCTCCGTCAGCGCTTCGCGCTGCCACCTCCCCCTTGCGGGGGAGGAATGCACGGTTACCGATAGGCGGTGATCTTGCCCGATTGCCCCAGCGTGTAGAGCGTCGACTTCACCACGATCGGCGGCAGCGCGAAGCTGTCCTTCGCCTCGATCGTCGTCGCGATGCTGCCGTCGGTCGGCGAGGCGAACACCACCTGCCCGAGCGAATTGGTCAGCACCAGCCGGCCGCCCGCCAGCACCGGGCCGAACCAGGTGACCTGCGGTCCCTTGTTCTTCTTGGCGTTCTTGAACCGCTGCAATTGCGCGATCCAGCGCGCCTTGCCGTTCGACCGCGCCAGGCACACCAGCCGCGCATCGTCGGTGACGACGAACAGCCATTCGCCCGCGATCCACGGCGTCGAGATGCCGGCGAAATTCTGCTCCCACAGCCGCTGGCCGGTCGACAGGTCGAGGCTGACCATGCGGCCGCCCTGCCCGACCGCGAAGACGCGGCCGTTGTCGATCACCGGCGCGGCGTCGATGTCCGACAGGCTCGACACCGAGGTGGTGATCGACGTGCGCGACAGCGCGTCGCCCCACAGCACGCGGCCGTTCTCATAGCGATAGGCGTTGAGCTCGCCGCTCGAGAAACCGGCGACCACCGTGCCCTGGCTGGCGGCGGGCGCCGCGACGCCGAACACGCCCTGCGTCTCCAGCGTGCCCGACTGCGCCCATTGGACCTTGCCGTCGCTCTGATCGAGCGCGAAGATCTGATTGTCCTGGCTCAGCACATAGACCGAGCCGTTGGCGACGGTCGGCGCGCCGCGCAGCGGCCCGCCCGGCTTGGCGCGCCAGATTTCCTTGCCGTCCGCGGCGTTGAGCGCGACGACATCGCCGACGCCGTCGGCCGCGAAGACGCGGCCCTCGTCGTAGCTCGCCCCGCCGCCGAAGCGCGCCGGGCGATTCTCGTCGCCGCTGCTGACCGAGGCATCCCACAATTTCGCACCGGTGTCGGCGGCGAAGGCATGGACCTGCGCCGCGACGTCGACGACGAACAATTTGTTGTCGGCGACGACCGGCGACGCGCCGAGCCGCTCGCGGTTCGAGCCGCCGGCGATCGACGACTGCCACGCGCGCGACGGCGCCTCGGCAAGCGCGAGATGGCCCATCGACTTGGCGGCATTGCCGCCTGGCTGCGTCCAGGCGTCGTTCGGTGCCGCCGCAGGCAACGTCACCTGGATGTCGGCGATCGTGCTGTCCGCCTCGATCGCGTTTTCGGAGGCGAGGATCGGCACGCGCTCGCCGACCGTCGGGGTCTTCTTGGCGCCGCCCTTGAAGATGCCGCAGGAAGACAGCGCGATCAGCGCGGCCACGGCCACCGAGGCCCGATATCTGGTCGTCATTGCGCAGGTGCTTCCTTCGATTGTGCCGCGGCCGCGCTGGCGGGGGAGACGATGCGCACGTTCGCGCCGCCGTCGGCACCCGCGGTGTCGACACCCATCGTGCCGGCCATCTGAACCGCGCGTTGACGGATCGAGTCGGGGACGGTGTCGCTCTGCGCGAGCTGGCCGAACAGCCGGCCGGCGAGGTCCTTGCGACCGCTGTCGAGATAGGCGATCGCGACCAGCTCGCCGGCGCTGCCGAAATAGGCGTTGCCCGGCACCGCGAGCGGCCGCAGCCGCTCGATGACGACCTGCGGCTTCAGCGTGTCGAATTCGGCGGTGGTCTGGCGGATCAGCGCGATGTCGCGGAACGGCTGCGCGAGGCTGGCGTCGGCGGCGATCTTGGCGAAGAGCGCGGCGGCGGCCTTGTCCTGCTTCTTGCCGAGCAGGATGTCGGCCTGCGTCATCAGCGCCAGCGCGCGATAGCCCTCGCGGCCCGATCCGGCGATCGGCGCGAGCGCCTTGTTCGCCTGATCGGCCTGACCCGCGCCGAGCGCGTCATAGGCCGCCTGCAATTGCTCGCCCTCGACGCCCGCCGCCTCGGTCCGGCGGTGCTGCCAGTAGAGGAATCCGGCGAAGGCCGCGAGCGCCACCACGATCGCCGCGATCGTCCAGCGGCCGTAGCGCTCCCAGAAGCTGGTCAACTGGTCGCGGCGCAGCTCGTCGTCGACTTCGCGCAGGAACGCTTGGTTGTTTTGCGGCGTGAGGGCCAAGGAGGGCTCCGGAACAGACAGAGGAAGTGGCGCGCACTCTTAGCGGCGACGTCGGCGAAACGAAAGCACGGGAAATGTGGCGGGTTGAGGGCGCCCTTTCCCCAGGCGGGATCGACATTCACTATCCTCGCCGATTCGGAACGATGATGGTCGCGGATGCGCTGCTCTTCCGTCACCCCGGGCTCGACCCGGGGTCCCGCTTCTTCCCGATCGGCATCCTCGAAGGACATAGCGGGACCCCGGATCAAGTCCGGGGTGACGGACCCAAGGTATTGAAGTCACCGCGCCAATGGATGTCGATCCAACCTAATCCTTCGCGGGATAGATCTGCTCCGGTCCCGGAAAGGCACGCGAGCGCACTTCGCCGGCATAGGCTTCGGCGGCGGCGGAGATCCGCCCCGCCATGTCCTCGTAGCGTTTCACGAAGCGCGCGGTGCGTTCGAACAGGCCGAGCATGTCCTCCGCCACCAGCACCTGCCCGTCGCATTGCGCCGACGCGCCGATGCCGATCGTCGGACAGGCGATCGTCTGCGTGATGCGGATCGCGATCGGCTCCATCACGCCCTCGATCACCACCGCGAAGGCGCCCGCCTCGGCGATGGCGGTGGCGTCGGCGACGATCTTCGCCGCCTCCGCCTCGCTCTTGCCGCGGGCGCCATAGCCGCCGAGCACGTTGACCGCCTGCGGCGTCAGCCCGACATGGCCCATCACCGGGATGCCGCGCTCGCCGAGGAAGCGCACCGTCGGCGCCATCGCCTCGCCGCCCTCCAGCTTCACCGCCGCCGCGCCGGTCTGCTTGAGCAGGAAGGCGGCGCTCTCGAACGCCTGCTGCGGCGAGGCTTCGTAGCTGCCGAACGGCATGTCGATGACGACCACGGCCTGATAGCTGCCGCGCACCACCGCCGCGCCATGCGCCGCCATCATCTCGAGCGTCACCGGCACCGTCGACGGCAGGCCGTAGATCACCTGCCCCAGGCTGTCGCCGACCAGCAGCATGTCGCAATGCGGATCGAGCAATTGCGCGGTGCGGACGGTATAAGCGGTGAGCATCACCAGCGGCGCGCCGCCGCCCTCCCGGCTCGACTTGCGCCGGCGGATCGCCGGCACGGTCAGCCGCTTGCGCGGCGCCGGGGTGGGATTGGCGCGGCTGGTCGCGGTATCGATCGTGTAGGTGGTGGACATCGCGCGGCTGTACCGCGCGGCGGGGACGCGATCCAGAGCGGACGAGCGGCGGCCTTCGATAGCCGGCGACCATGGCCGGCGGGACGTCGGGTTTACCGCAGCGTCTGCGCCCACTCCGCCGGCTTGAACCCGACGAGCAGCGCGTCCCCCGCCTCGACCACCGGCCGCTTGATCATCGACGGCTGCGCGACCATCAGCGCCACCGCCCGCGCCGTATCGAGATCGGCCCTGTCCGCCTCGGGCAGCGTGCGGAACGTCGTCCCCGCCCGGTTGAGCAGCCCCTCCCAGCCGAGCCGCTCCACCCAACCCGCCAGCCGCGCCCGATCGACGCCCTGCGTCTTATAGTCGTGGAAATCATACGCGATCCCGGCCCCGTCCAGCCAGCCACGCGCCTTCTTCACCGTGTCGCAATTGCGGATGCCATAAACGATCATGCCCATGCCGCGCCCTTACCACGCCGGGACCCTGGCGCCACGCCGCCGCGCTGCCGCGCTGCCGCAATCGTCATCCCGGATTGTCATCCCCGCAGGACCCTCCGCATCGCCACGGGATCATCCAACCCGCTCGTTGCACGGCTAGAACCTGCCCGCCATCACGGCTACCACCGCCTCATGACCGACGCCTTCCCCTCGATCCATCGCCACCAGTTCGCACGCGTCGCGGCGGCGACGCCGCTCGCCAGTGTCGGCGACGTCGCCGCCAACGTCGCCGCGACCGTCGCCATGGCGAGCGAGGCGCATGATCGCGGCGTCGATCTCGTCGTCTTTCCGGAGCTCAACCTCACCTCCTACGCGATCGACGATCTCCACCTGCAATCGGCGCAGCAGCGCGCCAGCGAACGCGCCGTCCGCGCCGTCGCCGACCAGACCGCCGGCCTCGCGCCGCTGCTGCTCGTCGGTGCCGCGCTCGTCCGCAACGGCCGGCTCTACAATAGCGCGGTGGCGCTCCACCGCGGCCGCATCCTCGGCGTCGTGCCGAAGACCTTCCTGCCCAATTACCGCGAATATTACGAAAAGCGCTGGTTCGCTTCCGGCCTCGGCCTGCACGGCCTGACGATCCGCCTCGGCGAGGAGGACGTGCCGTTCGGCACCGATCTGATCTTCGCCGCGGACGATCTGCCCGGCTTCGTCGTCCATGCCGAGATCTGCGAGGATTATTGGGCGCCCACCCCGCCCTCGACCGGCGGCGCGCTCGCCGGCGCGACGATCTGCTGCAACCTCAGCGCCTCCAACATCGTCATCGGCAAGGGCCGCGAGCGGATGCTGCTCGCCGCCGCGCAATCGGCGCGCACGTCCTCCGCTTATGTCTATTCCGCCGCCGGACCGGGCGAGAGCACCACCGATGTCGCGTGGGACGGTCAGGGCTTCGTCTACGAATGCGGCGACCTCATGGTCGAATCGAAGCGCTTCGTGCAGGCGCCCGAGCTCGCCGTCGCCGACGTCGATCTCGAACGGATCGTCCAGGAGCGGCTGCGCAACGGCACGTTCAACGATGCCGCGATCGCCGCCGGTCATCCCGAGACGCGCGTCCGCCGCATCGGCTTCGCGCATCAACCGAGTCTCGCCGATATCGGCCTCGAACGCCCGATCCGCCGCTTTCCCTTCGTCCCCAACGATCCCGGTCGCCGCGACGAGGATTGCTACGAAGCCTTCAACATCCAGGTCGAGGCGCTGTCGAAGCGGCTCGCCGCCACAAGATCGAAGACTCTGGTCATCGGCGTTTCCGGCGGGCTCGATTCGACGCATGCGCTGATCGTCGCGGCGAAGGCGATGGACCGGCTCGGCCGGCCGCGCGCCGACATCCTCGGCTTCACCATGCCCGGCTTCGCCACCGGCGACGCGACCAAAAGCAACGCCTGGGCGCTGATGCGCGCTCTGGGCTGCACCGCCGACGAGATCGACATCCGCCCCGCCGCGCGCCAGATGCTCGCCGACATGGGCCACCCCTTCGCGAACGGCGAGGCGGTCTACGACGTCACCTTCGAGAACGTGCAGGCGGGCCTGCGCACCGATTATCTGTTCCGCCTCGCCAACCAGCGCGGTGGCATCGTGCTCGGCACCGGCGACCTCAGCGAGCTGGCGCTGGGCTGGTGCACCTATGGCGTCGGCGACCAGATGAGCCATTATGCGGTCAACAGCGGCGTGCCCAAGACGCTGATCCAGTTCTTGATCCGCTGGTGCATCCGCACCGGCCAATATGACGAGGGCACCAATCGAATGCTGTCGACGATCCTCGGCCAGGAAATCTCGCCCGAACTGGTCCCGGCCGGGGCCGACGGCACGATGCAGAGCACCGAGTCGATGATCGGCCCCTATCCGCTCAACGACTTCTTCGCGCATTACGTCGTCCGCCACGGCCTCGCGCCGTCGAAGGTCGCGTTCCTCGCGTGGCACGCGTGGCGCGACGCGGCGGCCGGGCATTGGCCGGCGGACTTTCCGGCCGAGGCGCGCACCGCCTACGATCTGCCGACGATCAAACATTGGCTGGAGCGGTTCGTCGTCCGTTTCTTCCAGCTCAGCCAGTTCAAACGCTCCGCTATCCCCAACGGACCAAAGGTTTCCGGCGGGGGCGCATTGAGCCCGCGCGGCGACTGGCGCGCCCCTTCGGACGGCACGGCGGCCGTCTGGCTCGACGAGTTGCGCCGAAACGTTCCATAGAATCTTGCCTTTATAAGGGGGCGGGCGCATTATGAAGATCTGATGACACCGCCTCCCCGGGATGGCTCGCGCGATCGCCGGATCGAGGACCCATCGAATCTCTACCTGATTCACCCCGCGTCGCACGCTTTGCTCCCCCTTGCCCTGCGACACGGCGTTTCGGCCAATATGGTCTCGTTGATCGGTCTTGCCTGCGGTACGATCGCGGCGATCGCCTATGCGCATTGGAGCAATCCGGCGATGGCGCTGGTCGGGCTGGTCTTCTCGGTCGCGTGGCTGGTCGCCGACGGGCTCGACGGCATGATCGCGCGCGCGACCAAGACCGCGAGCGCGCTCGGCCGCACGCTGGACGGCCTGTGCGACCATGGCGTCTTCGCGCTGATCTATATCGCGCTCGCCTGGACGATCGGCACCACCGGCGGCTGGATGCTCGCCATCGCCGCGGGCGGCTGCCACGCGGTCCAGTCGAGCCTCTACGAGGGCGAGCGCGCCCGCTTCCACCGCCGCACCCGCGCCGCGCCGCTCGCGGCGGTGCCGGTGCCGGCCGGCATGTTCCTCGTCCGTCTCTACGACAGCGTCGCCGGCTCGGTCGATCGCATCTCGATGCCGTTCGAGCGCCGCTTCGGCGCCGCCGAGGATCAGGGTGCGTTCGCCGCCGCTTATGCCGCCGCCGCCGTTCCGGTGATGCGGCTGCAGTCGCTGCTCACCGCCAACGTCCGCGTCTGGGCGGTGTGCGTCGCGTGCCTGCTCGGCAGCCCGCGCCTCTTCTTCTGGTTCGAGATCGTCCCGCTGACGCTGGTCTGCGCGGTCGGCCTCTACCGTCACCGGCGCGTCGAGCGCCGTTTCGTTCACGGCGTTACGCCGCATTCCATTCTTTATCCAAGCGAACAGGGTCATTCATGAAGAGCATCAACATCGCCATCGTCGGCATCGGCAACTGCGCGAGCTCGCTCGTCCAGGGGCTGGAGCATTATCGCGAAGGCGCCAACGATCTCGTCGGCCTGATGCACTGGGAGCTGGGCGGCTATAAGCCCTCCGACATCAAGGTCGTCGCGGCCTGGGACGTCGATACGCGCAAGGTCGGCAAGGACGTCGCCGAGGCGATCTTCGCCAAGCCCAATTGCACCGCGGTGTTCGCCGCCAACGTGCCGGCGACCGGCACCGTCGTGAAGATGGGCGCGGTGCTCGACGGCGTCGCCGACCATATGGCCGACTATAAGGACGACCGTACCTTCATCGTCGCCAACGACACCCAGCCGAGCAAGGCCGAGATCGTCGCCGAGCTGAAGGCGTCCGGCACCGACGTGCTGATGAACTATCTGCCCGTCGGCAGCCAGCAGGCGACCGAATTCTACGCCGAATGCGCGCTCGAGGCGGGCGTCGCCTTCGTCAACAACATCCCGGTCTTCATCGCGTCGAATCCCGAATGGGCGAAGCGGTTCGAGGATGCCGGCGTCGCGATCATCGGCGACGACATCAAGGCGCAGCTCGGCGCGACGATCGTCCATCGCGTGCTGACCGATCTGTTCGCCAAGCGCGGCGTCAAGCTCGACCGGACCTATCAGCTCAACACCGGCGGCAACACCGACTTCCTCAACATGTCGAACCACCGCCGTCTCGAATCGAAGAAGATCTCGAAGACCGAAGCGGTCCAGTCGGTCGCCGCCGAGCGGCTCGACGACGACAACGTCCACATCGGCCCGTCGGATTACGTGCCGTGGCAGAACGACAACAAGGTCTGCTTCCTGCGCATGGAAGGCCAGTTGTTCGGCGGCGTACCGATGAACCTGGAACTGCGCCTGTCGGTCGAGGATTCGCCCAATTCGGCGGGTGTCGCGATCGACATGATCCGCTGCGCCGCGATCGCCAAGGACCGCGGCATCGCCGGCGTCATCGATCCCGCCAGCGCCTATTTCTGCAAGCATCCGCGCACCCAGATGACCGACGACCTCGCGCAGATCGCGGTCGAAGAGTTCATCAAGGCCGCCTGATGATCACCACGGGCCTGTTGCTCGCCGCCGGACAGGGCAGCCGGCTCCGTTCGGTCACGCCGTTCAAGCCGCTCTGCCCGGTGGCGGGGCGTGCCTTGATCGACCATGCGCTCGACGGCATGGCGGCGGCAGGCCTCACCCGCGCGATCGTCTCGCTCGGCTATGGCGCCGATGCGATCGCCGCCCATCTCGCCGGCCGGCAATGGCCGCTCGAGGTGGTGACGGTGATGACCGACTATCACCAGCCCAACGGCGTCTCGGCGCTGGCGGCGCGGGCGCTGGTCGGTCCGGAGGGCGCGGTGCTCGCGATGTGCGACCACCTCGTCCAGCCGCGCCACTATCGCCGCCTGGCGAAGGCCGGCGCCGGCGCCGGCCTGCGGCTCGGCATCGATCGCCGTCTGGGTCATGCCTGGGTCGACCCGCTCGACGTCACCTGCGTCGCGACCCGCGGCGACGCGATCGTCGCGATCGGCAAGGGCCTCGAACCCCACGATTGCTACGACACCGGCATCTTCGCGGTCTCGCAGCGCTTCTTCGAGGTGCTGGCGACGCTCGACAGCCCCTCGCTCACCGAAGGCGTCCGCCTGCTCGCCGCGGAAGGCTCGGCGAAGATCGTCGACTGCAGCGACCTCGACTGGCTGGACGTCGACGACGCCCCCGCCTTCGCACACGCCGAAGGCTGGATGACCAAGCTGGCGGCGTGATCCGCCTGGAAGCAGGCACCGCTGATCGGATATGGCCAATGTGAACTTAGTTCTTTAACGCGTTTGGACGTAGTGCGACGATCCCGGTGCCCCGACACCATGGTCGAGATCGTCGATGCTATCCCTTCGCTGCTTATCCTTATTGCTGACGGTCGGAGTTCCGCTTGCGGCATGCGGTGGGGCAAGTAACGGATCATCCGCACCGGTCGCCGTCACGCCGGCGCCGACGCCTTTACCGACGGCGACCGCCTCGCCGGCGCCGAACGCCTCTCCGACGCCAGCACCCGCCGCAGCGGTCGAGCCTTATACGATCGGCAGCCTTACCTATACGCTCGCCGCCGACACCCCCGCCGACAAGGTCGTCGCGATCCGCGACGCGATGGATTTCGCCGTCGCGCACACCAATGCGATCGCCGACTTTCCCGGTACCGTATCGGTCGTCTACGGCGCCGCGACGCCGACCGCGGACGCCGGCTATCAGGGCCAGATCCGCTTCGGCGGTTCGATCGGCCGCCGCATCGCCTTGCACGAACTGGCGCATTGGCTGGGATCTGGATCGGTCGCGGCATGGGGCGACCTCGTCAGGAACGGCCATTTCACTGGCGCGCTGACCGTAACCCGGCTCAGGGGGTTCGACGGCGACGACGCGCTGCTCAACGCCGACACCCAGCATTTCTGGCCATACGGCCTCAACTACGACTCCGAATTTCGCGAGACGCAGCGCAACACGCAGCTCGTCAGCGCGCAACGCGTCGACATGGGGTTGGCGACCGATGCCGCCGCTGCGGTCGCCGGCACCCGCCGCTTTCAGAACCGATCGAGCGAACGAGTGCTGCAAGGCGCAACAAGCGGCAGCGCGCCGGTCGGCGCAGCCAATGCGACCGGGGCGACGCAGCAATGGCGGGTCGGTTTCGCCCACGGCTTCGTCACTCTTACCAACGTAGATTCGGGTCTCGCCCTCGCATCGACCGGCGTCACTGGCGACAATGGCCCGACGACGCTGGTTGCCGCCGCCGAGGGCAAGCGCCAGCAATGGGAGATGATGCCGGTCGGCGAGCCGGGCTGGTTCCTGCTGCGCAATCGAGAGACGGAGACCTGTCTCGACAATATCGGCAATCTCGCGATTGGCGCGCCGCTGCGGCTGTGGAGTTGCGGCTTCCACCCTAATCAGCAATGGCGGCTCGTCCGGTAATTGTCCGGGCCGTAGCGCCACCGCCACCTTGACCCCCGCCGCCCGATCCCCGACACCGCGCCGCGTGACGCACCTCCCCCCGCCCCCCGCCGACCTGCTGCGCGACGCCGCGTTGTTCCTCGACTTCGACGGTACGCTGGTCGAGCTTGCCGAGCATCCGGAGGCGGTCGCGGTCGACGCTCGCCTCGCCGCGCTGATCGAGCGGCTGTCGGACCGGCTCGACGGCCGCGTC
This sequence comes from Sphingomonas sp. M6A6_1c, assembly GCF_053345135.1. Lineage (NCBI taxonomy): Bacteria > Pseudomonadati > Pseudomonadota > Alphaproteobacteria > Sphingomonadales > Sphingomonadaceae > Sphingomonas > Sphingomonas sp. M6A6_1c. The sequence goes on from NZ_JBKEZO010000002.1 coordinate 306,366, forward strand.
GCGATCATTTCCGGGCGCCCGGTCAGCGGCATCCGCGCGCTGTTCGGCGATCCGCATTTCGCCGTCTCGGGTAGCCACGGCCTCGAGGTGCTCTGGCCCGACGGTCGTCACACCCGCGCGGAACGCCCGGCCGCCCTCGACCGTATAGTGACCGAGATGAAAGCCTTCGCAACTGCAACATCCGGGGTGTTGGTCGAGGAGAAGCCACTCGGCGCCGCACTCCACTATCGCGCCGTCCCCGCTGCCGAAGCCGGGGCGCACGATCTGGCCAGCCGCCTCGCCGCGGACGCCGGCCTCCAACTGCAGACCGGCAAGATGATGGTCGAGGTGCGCGTGCCCGGCGCCGACAAGGGTACCGCGCTCGCCGCGCTGATGCAGAGCCCCGCGATGACCGGCAAGCGCCCCGTCTTCCTCGGCGACGACGATACCGACGAACCCGCGATGATCGCCGCACGTGCGCTCGGCGGCGCCGGCGTGCTGATCGGCGCGCCGCGCGACACCGCCGCCGCTTATCGTCTCGAAAGCGTCGCCCAGACCCTCCAATGGCTCGAAGCCGCAACCGAAAGCCTCGCTGCATGACCTCCACGCCCGATGCGTCCGCTGTGAGCGTCGACCTCTGGCCGATCGGCAATTGCCAGGTCAGTGCACTGATCGACCGCGCCGGCCGCTTCGTCTGGGCGTGCGTGCCGCGCGTCGACGGCGATCCGCTGTTCTCGGCGCTGGTCGGCGGTGCGCAGCCCGACAGCGGCTATTGGTCGATCGGCATCGAGAATTCGGTGAAGGTCGAGCAGCATTACATCCGCAACACCCCGATCCTGGTCAGCACGCATACCGACGATGCGGGCAACGCGCTGGAGGTGATCGACTTCTGCCCGCGGTTCGTGCGCACCGGCCGCACCTATCGCCCGGTCGCCTTTGCGCGCATCGTCCGGCCGACCGCGGGCAGCCCGCGCGTCACCGTCAAGCTGCGCACCACCTGCGGCTGGGGCGGCACCTGCCGCGAGCAGATCGGCGGCTCCAACCATCTGCGTATCCTGCTCGATTCGATGCAGCTCCGCCTCACCACCACCGCGCCGATCGGCATGGTGCAGGAGGAACGCGCCTTCCGCCTCGAACGGCCGCTGCATTTCTTCCTCGGGCCGGACGAGAGCTTCAGCGGCGATCTCGCCGAGACGCTGGAGGCGATGCTCGCGCAGACGATCGCCGAATGGCAGGAATGGGTGCGCGGCCTCGCCATCCCGCTCGAATGGCAGGACGTGGTGATCCGCTCGGCGATCACGCTCAAATTGTGCCAGCACGAGGAGACCGGCGCGATCGTCGCCGCGCTCACCACCTCGATTCCCGAACATGCCGGGTCGGAGCGCAACTGGGACTATCGCTATTGCTGGGTGCGCGACGCCTATTACACCGTGCAGGCGCTCAACCGGCTGGGCGCGCTCGACGTGCTGGAGGGCTATCTCGGCTATCTCCGCAACATCGTCGACAATGCCGCGGGCGGCCATATCCAGCCCTTGTACGGCGTGCTCGGCGAACCGACGCTGGAGGAGCGTTTCGCGCCCGGCCTCGGCGGCTATCGCGGCATGGGGCCGGTGCGCGTCGGCAACCAGGCCTATGAGCAGATCCAGCACGATGCCTACGGCCAGATCGTGCTGTGCAGCGTCCACGCCTTCTTCGACCAGCGCCTGTTCCGCCTGTCGGGCCGCGAGGATTTCGAGAGCCTGGAGCATGTCGGCGAACGCGCCTGGCAGTTCCACGACCAGCCCGACGCCGGCCTGTGGGAGCTGCGCACGCGGCAGAGCGTCCACACCTATTCGTCGGCGATGTGCTGGGCGGCGTGCGACCGGCTCGCCAATGCCGCGCATGCGCTCGACCTGCCCGATCGCTGCGCCTTCTGGCAGCAGCGCGCCGACACGATCCGCGCCGAGATCGAGACGCGCGCGTGGCGGCCCGAGACCAACCGCATGTCGGCGACCTTCTCGGGCGACGATCTCGACGCCAGCCTGATCCAGTTGCTCGACCTGCGCTTCTTCGAGCCCGACGATCCCCGCTTCATCGGCACGCTGGAGGCGGTCGAGAAGGGCCTGCGCCGCGGCAGCCACATGCTGCGCTACGACACCGAGGACGATTTCGGCCTGCCCGAGACCGCGTTCAACGTCTGCACCTTCTGGCTGATCGAGGCGCTGCATTTCACCGGCCGCCACGCCGATGCGCGTGCGCTGTTCGACGAGATGCTGGCACGGCGCACCGCAGCGGGGCTTCTTTCCGAGGATATCGACCCGACATCGGGCGAATTGTGGGGCAATTACCCGCAGACCTATTCCCTGGTCGGCATGATCAATTGTGCCGCCCTGTTGTCGAAACCATGGAGTTCGATCCGCTGAGCCGTCTGATCATCATATCCAATCGCGTTTCCGCCCCGAAGGGCTCCGATTCCGGGGCACAGGGTGGCCTTGCCGTCGCGCTCGCCTCCGCGCTGCGCGAATATAAGGGCATGTGGTTCGGCTGGTCGGGCGATCAGACCGACGAATATACCGGCCAGATCACCTTCCAGCGCAACGAGGGCGTCACCACCGCGACCGTCGACCTCGAAGAGCAGGATATCGACGAATATTACAACGGCTATGCCAACCGCACCTTGTGGCCGCTGTTCCATTACCGCGTCGATCTGGCGGAATACGAACGCGAATTCGCCGGCGGCTATCAGCGTGTCAACGAACGCTTCGCCGACACCGTCCAGCCGCTGATCGAAGAGGACGATGCGGTCTGGATCCAGGACTATCACCTGTTCCCGCTCGGCGAGGAATTGCGCAAGCGCGGCGCGACCAACCGGCTCGGCTTCTTCCTGCACATCCCCTGGCCACCGCGCCGCCTGCTGTCGATCCTGCCCGAGGCGCAGGCGCTGGTGCGCAGCCTGTTCGCCTATGACGTCATCGGCTTCCATACCGAGGAATGGCTGCAGAGCTTCTGCGACTATGCCATGCACGAACTCGGCGCGCATATGGAGGGGAGCGACCTCGTCCTCGACGACCGCCGGGTCAGGGTGATGGCCTGCCCGATCGGCATCGATGCCAGGGAATTCGCCGATCTCGCGACCAGCACGCGCGGGCGGCTCGCCTTTCGCCAGATGCGCGACGCCGCGGTCGGCCGCGACATGATCGTCGGCGTCGACCGGCTCGATTATTCCAAGGGGCTGGAGGAGCGGTTCCTCGGCTACGAACGCTTCCTCGTGGAACATCCCGAGGAGCGCAAAGAAGTCACCCTGCTCCAGATCGCGCCCCCCAGCCGCGGCGCGGTCGGCAGCTACCAGAAGATCCGCAGCACGCTCGAAGGGCTCGCGGGGCGGATCAACGGCGGCTATGCCGATATCGACTGGGTGCCGATCCGCTACGTCAACCAGGGCTATCCGCGCGACGTGCTCGCCGGCATCTATCGCGCCGCCAAGATCGGGCTCGTCACGCCGCTGCGCGACGGCATGAACCTCGTCGCCAAGGAATATGTCGCCGCGCAGAATCCGGAGGATCCCGGCGTGCTGATCCTGTCGCGCTTCGCGGGCGCCGCCTGCCAGCTCACCGACGCGCTGCTGATCAATCCCTATTCCGCCGAGGAGATGTCCGACGCGATCATGCGCGCGCTGCGCATGCCCAAGGAAGAGCGGATCGAGCGCTGGACCAAGATGATGGATGTGCTGATGCGCGAGGATATCGGCTGGTGGCGCAAGACCTTCACCGATGCGCTGATGGGTCCGACAGTGGAGACGGAGCAGGAGCAGACGGAGCACGCATGATCCGTTCGCGGGGCAAGGCCTCGGGCATTTCCGCGCGGATGAAGGCGTAGATCGCCTCGCGCACGTCGCAGCGCAGGTCGAACGCGGTCGAGGCGTCCTTGGCGGTCATCAGCCCGCGCACTTCCATCGTCCCGTCGGGCTTGGAATCGGTCACCTGAAGGTTGAAGAAGCGCTGGTCCCACCGCGGGTTGGCGCGGACGACCTCTTCCAGTCTGGCGCGGATGCGCGGCACGTCGGCGGCGGGGTCGAGATACCAGAACACCGATCCGAGCAGCGCGCTCGTCTCGCGCGTCCAGTTCTGGAAGCTGTTCTCGAGGAATTTCGACACCGGCACCACCAGCCGCCGGTCGTCCCAGATGCGGACGACGACATAGGTCAGGCGGATGTCCTCGATCCGCCCCCATTCGTTGTCGATGATGACGACGTCGTCGATGCGGATCGGCTCGGTGAACGCCATCTGGATACCAGCGATCAGATTCTTGAGCGCCGGTTGCGCGGCGGCGCCGATCGCGAGGCCGGCGACACCGGCGGATGCCGCCAGCGTCACGCCGATCGTCCGGACGCTGGGAATGCTCATCAGCATCATCATCACGGTCAGCAGGACCAGCACGAACACGCCGATCCGGTGGAGGATGCTGATCCGCGTCCGCCGCCGCCGGGCGCGCAGATTGTCGGTCGCGGTGATGTCGAACCGCACCTCGCTGAGGTCGCGATAGGCGGTCAGCGCGGCGAGCAGCATCCAGCCGAACATCGCCGGGGTGAGCAGCCCGATCACCCGCTGCCAGATCGTCTCCCAATAGCGCGGCAGGTCGAGCCCCGGCCCCGACGCCGCGAGCGCGACGCCGATCATCAGCCAAAAAGTCGGCCGCCCCAGCCGCGCGATCAGGATATCGTCGGTCTTGGTCGCGGTCCGGTTGGCGACCTTGCGCAGCACCGCGAACAGGATGCGATGCACCAGTGCCAGGATCAGCACGAACACCAGCACCCCCGCCAACCGGGCCTGCCATTCGGGCAACGTCACGTCGAGATAGGGGATACGCATCGAGCTAACACGCACGACCGAGGTTAAGGCTCCCTTGCCCACGGCGAATATGCTGCGGGTGCGAAGAGGGTTGTTCACGCGAAGACGCGAAGAGAATGGTTCACGCGGAGGCGCGGAGAGAAGAAGAAGTGCGCAGAGGCGCAGAGAGCATTCCTTGTAATTCCTCCCCCGCAAGGGAGTGCCGGGTTGAACGGCCCCCGGCCGTTCAAGGTCATGCCGGGGGCATGACCGACCCGGCACTGTGGCGCGGCGAAGCCGTGACGGAGGGGGAGGTAAGCGACGACTTGCGTTCCGTCCTCCCCCTCCGTCATGCCTGCGGCATGCCACCTCCCCCTGGCGGGGGAGGAATTGCTGATTGTCGCCCCCCTAGGACTTGCCGTTCCCCAGCGGATCGCCCGGCACCGGTGCGGTCGGGCGCGTCGCCGGCTCGCGGCCCGCATCGCGGGCGGCGCGCCATTCCTTTTCCTCTTCCGAGGTGACGGTGCCGTCGTGGTTGAGGTCCATCTGGTCGAAGCGCTTGAGCGTGCCCTCGTCCCATTCGATCAGGCTGATGACGCCGTCGCCGTTGCGGTCGAGGCTCATCAGGCGGCTGTTCTGGCGGGGCAGCTCGGTCTTGTCGAGCCGGTCGTCCGCGTTGCGGTCGAGCGTGCGGAAGCGCCGCTCCATCGTGCTGGTGAAGTCGACGCGGCTGGTCACCGCGGGCGGCACGAAGCCGGCGGCATTGGCGTCCGCTGCCGCCACCTTGTCCTCGCGTTGGCCACAGCCGGCCAGCGCGCCCGCGGCGGCGAGGCCCGCCGCGATGATGATCCCCGTTCGCAAACCCGGTCTCCGTTCGTTACGCTTCCAGCTCAACGTCCCAGTAGAGCCAGTCGTGCCACGTGTCGTGGAGATAGTTGGGCGGAAAGGCGCGGCCATGTTCCTGCAAATGCCAGTTGGTCGGCCGGATCGGCTCGACGTACAGCGGCATATGCGCCTGTTTCGGCGTCCGCCCGCCCTTCTTGAGGTTGCACGGCGCGCAGGCGGTGACGACATTCTCCCACGTCGTCCGTCCGCCCTGCGCGCGCGGCACGACATGGTCGAAGGTCAGGTCGCGCCCGACGCCGCAATATTGGCAGGCGAAGCGGTCGCGCAGGAACAGGTTGAAGCGGGTGAACGCCGGAAACGCCGAAGGACGCACATATTGTTTCAGCGCGATCACCGAGGGCAGCTTGATCTCCGCGGTCGGGCTGCGCACCGAGCGTTCGTAATGCGCGACGATGTCGACGCGATCGAGGAACACCGCCTTGATCGCGGTCTGCCACGGCCAGACGCTCAGCGGATAATAAGACAGCGGCGTATAATCGGCGTTGAGCACCAGCGCCGGACAATTGTCGGGGTGACGGATCAGATCGGGATGAAACACGGCTCCTCCCACGGATTACCCGCGGGCCATGTCGCCCACGAGAGTGACGCTGGTATGACAGCACGGCGGGTCGATCCCGGTCAAGCCTTCTGCGGCGGGGTGCGGGCGTGAGCGGCGCGCGCACCCGTTTCGCGCCGAGCCCGACCGGGCGGCTGCACCTCGGCCATGCCTATGCCGCGCTCCAGGCGCACGATCACGCGCGTGCGGCGGGCGGCGGCTTCCTGCTGCGCATCGAGGATATCGACGGCACGCGCAGCCGCGAGGGCTTCGTCGCGGCGATTGAAGAGGATCTCGCGTGGCTCGGGCTGCGCTGGGACGGGCCGGTGCTGCGCCAGTCGACCCGGCTCGCCGTCTACGAAGCGGCGCTCGCCGGGCTGCGCGCGCGCGACCTGCTCTACCCCTGTTTCTGCACCCGCGCCGATATCGCGGCGAGCGCCTCGGCCCCGCATCACGGGCCGGACGGGCTCATCTATCCCGGCACCTGCCGGCATCTGTCCGCGGGCGACGTCGCCGCGCGGATCGCCGCGGGCACGCCGCATGCGTGGCGGCTGGCAATGGACCGCGCCGTCGCGCAGGCCGGCGCGCTCGACTGGACCGACGGGATCGCCGGACCGCAGCGCGCGGACCCGCAGGCGTTCGGCGACGTCGTCCTCGCGCGCAAGGACGCGCCGGCGAGCTACCACCTCGCGGTGACGATCGACGATGCCGCGCAGGGGATCACCGACGTGGTGCGCGGCCGCGACCTGATGCGCGCGACCGACATCCACCGGCTGTTGCAGGCGCTGCTCGGCCTGCCGACGCCGCGCTACCGCCACCATCCGCTCCTGCTCGGCCCCGACGGCACGCGCCTCGCCAAGCGCAACGGCGCGCCCGCGCTCGCCGATCTGCGCGCCGCGGGTCGGGACGGGGCGGCGCTGGCGGACGATATCCGCGCCGGCCGGCTTCCCATTGGCTTTGCGGTCGCAAGCGCTTACCTATAGCGGATGAACACCTTCCTCGTCCTCCTGCTGATCGCGGCGATGCTGGCGACGGTGGTCGCTTTGGTCCGGGGCGTCATCGCCTTCCTCCAGGAATCACACGCGCAGGTCCGCGACGGCCAAGGCCCCTCCGCCGCCTCGCTCAAGTCGAACAAGATGATGCAGATGCGCATCTTCTTCCAGGCGATCGCGATCCTGATCGTGGTGCTGATCCTGTTCCTCGCCGGACGCACCTGAGCCGTTGGTCAAGCTCAACCGCATCTACACGCGCACCGGCGACGCCGGCACGACCGGCCTCGTCGACGGTTCGCGCGTGTCCAAGGCGGATCCGCGCATGGCGGCGATCGGTGACGTCGACGAGGCCAATAGCGCGATCGGCGTCGCGATCGCCGCGCTCGGCGAACGGTCCCCCGCCGCGACGCTGCTGACCATCCAGAACGATCTGTTCGACCTCGGCGCCGACATCGCCACCCCGCTGGGGATCGACGGCGCGTTGCGCATCGTTCCTGCACAGGTCGCGCGGCTGGAGGCGGAGATCGACGCGATGAACGCCGATCTCGGCCCGCTGACCAGCTTCATCCTGCCCGGCGGCGATCCCGCCGCCGCGGCATTGCACCTCGCCCGCGCCATCGTCCGCCGTGCCGAGCGCAGCGCGGTGGCGGTCGACGGGCTCAACCCGCCGGCGCTCGCCTATCTCAACCGCCTGTCCGACTGGCTGTTCGTCGCCACCCGCGTGGTCAACGGCGCCGGCGCCGGCGACGTGCTGTGGCGGCCGGGCGCGAGCCGCTAGGACCGTCGTTCCTCGCGGGACATTCGCTCCGCCTGCTCCTGCACCAAGGATTTTTGTTCACGCGAAGGCGCGAAGACGCGAAGGTGTCGCGCCCGCGGCAAGCGTGGCCCTGTCATCGCAAGCGGTTGATATGACGGGCCGCCACTGCGGCAAGCGCGACACCTTCGCGCCTTCGCGTGAACCATTCTTCTGCTCAGCGGAGCGCATCGCGATGCTCGATCCGCGTAACCGGAGCGAGTATAAAAAGCCCCAACTCATCGAAATCGCATGACATCTGCCAAAACGTCCGTCCCGGCTGCAACCCTTTGCTGTTTCGCGCGCTGTCCTGACTTGCGTTAAGGCGCGCGGGGGAGGCCAGCCATGTTGAAGATCGCACCCGAGCCGCTCGCGCCGCTTTCCGAACGCTACCGCGCCGTCCGCGCGCTGACGCTGGCGCTCGCCGCGCCGCTGTCCGACGCCGACGCCACCGTCCAGTCGATGCCGGACGCGTCGCCGACCAAATGGCATCTCGCGCATACGACATGGTTCTTCGAAACCTTCGTGCTGCGCGACCACGTCCCCGGCTATCAGCTCCACGACGACCGCTTCCCGTTCCTGTTCAACAGCTATTACGAGGCGGAGGGGCGCCGCCACGCGCGCGACCGGCGCGGCATGATCACCCGCCCGACGCTCGACGAGGTCCGCGCCTATCGTGCCCACGTCGATGCCGCGCTCGCCGCCGCGCTGCCCGATCTGCCCGCGGCGGCGCGTGAGCTGGTCGCGCTCGGCTGCCACCACGAGGAGCAGCATCAGGAGCTGCTCGTCACTGACATCCTGCACCTGTTCGGCGAGAATCCGCTCGAACCGGCGATCTGGCCCGCCGCGCCCAAGGTGCCGGTGGCGATGCCCGGCCCGATCCGCTGGATCGACCATGCCGGCGGCATCGTCCGCATCGGCCATGACGGCGACGGTTTCGCCTTCGACTGCGAAGGCCCGCGCCACGACGCCCTGCTCGCGCCGCATGCGCTCGCCGACCGCACCGTCACCAACGGCGAATGGGCGGCGTTCATCGCCGATGGCGGCTATCGCGATCCTGCGCACTGGCTCGCCGACGGCTGGGCGTGGGTAAAGGCGGAGGCGATCGTCGCGCCGCTCTATTGGGAGGAGCGCGACGGCAATTGGACGCGCTTCGGCCTCGACGGCCGTCGCGCGATTGATCCCGCCGCGCCGGTGACGCACGTCAGCCTGTACGAGGCGGACGCGTACGCGAGCTGGGCCGGCGCCCGCCTGCCGACCGAATTCGAATGGGAGGCCGCGGCGCAGGCACGGGACGCGCGCGGCGGCAACCAGATGGATGCCGCCGGCCCGGTCGAGCCGCGCCCCGCATCCGGCCCCGCCTTTTTCGGCGACGTCTGGGAATGGACCGGCAGCGCCTACCGCCCCTACCCCGGCTTCCGCACGATCGAGGGCGCGGTCGGCGAATATAACGGCAAGTTCATGAGCGGCCAGTTCGTGCTGCGCGGCGGCAGCTGCGCGACGCCGCGCGGCCACGCCCGCGCCAGCTACCGCAACTTCTTCTACCCGCATCAGCGCTGGCAGTTCACCGGCGTGCGGCTCGCCAAGGACCTCTAGATGTTGAAGCCCGAAGTCGAGGACGGCGAGCAGACGCTCGCCGATCCGCAGTTCCGCGCCGATGTGCTCGCCGGGCTGGAACGGCGTCCGCGGGCGATCCCCGCGCGCTGGTTCTACGACCGTCGCGGCTCCGAATTGTTCGAGGACATCACCAACGTCCCCGAATATTATCCGACCCGCACCGAGACCGCGATCCTTAAGACGATCTGTCCGGAAGTCGCCGACATCGCCGGCCGCGGCCGCGCGGTCGTCGAATTCGGCTCGGGCTCGTCGGTCAAGACGCCGCTGCTGCTGCGCTGCACCGAACCCTCCGCCTATGTCCCGATCGATATCTCGGGCGATTTCCTGCGCGAATCCTCCCGCGCTCTGTCGGAAGCCTTCCCCGGCTTGCTGGTGCTGCCGTTCGAGGCGGATTTCATGCGCCCGCTCACCCTGCCGCACACCGTCGCCGATACGCCCAAGCTCGGTTTCTTCCCCGGCTCGACGATCGGCAACATGATCCCGCTGATGGCGGTCGACCTGCTCCGCACGATGCGCGCATCGCTGGGCGAAGGCGCGATGCTGCTGATCGGCATGGACCGGATCAAGGACGAGGCGACCTTGGTCGCCGCCTACGATGATGCCGGCGGCGTCACCGCGGCGTTCAACCGCAATGTGCTCGACCGCATCAATCGTGAGCTTTCCGGCACGATTCCCGTCGAATCCTTCGCGCATGAGGCGCGCTGGAACGACGATCGCGCGCGGATCGAGATGCACCTCGTCGCCACCCGCGACGTCGCCTTCACGGTCGACGGTCGCGCGTTCGAAATGGCGGCCGGCGAGAGCATCCACACCGAGAACAGCCACAAATACGGCTCGCGCGACGCACGCATCCTGCTGCGCTCGGGAGGCTGGACGCCGGTCCGCGAATGGACCGATCCCGACGGCCTGTTCGGCCTGTTCCTCGCCGAAGCGCAGGCCGAGCGCCCCGCCCCCTGACGGCTGGCAGACGCGCCGAAAGCGGCTATGGCGTGTCAAAAGCATAGGAGATGGACGTGCAGGCAGTCGGAGTCATCGGTTCGGGCCAGATGGGCGCGGGCATCGCGCAGGTATCGGCGGCGGCGGGCTATCGTGTGCTGTTGAGCGACGTGTCGGTCGAGCGCGCCGAGGCGGGTAAGGCGGGAATCGCCAAATTGCTCGCCCGCGCGGTCGACAAGGAGAAGATCGACGCCGCGAGCCGTGACGCGACGCTCGCCCGGATCGAACCCGTCGCCAGCGTCGAGGCGATGGCCGATTGCGGTCTCGTCATCGAGGCGGCGACCGAGCGCGAGGAGATCAAGCGCGCGATCTTCGGTCAGGTCGGCAAGGTGCTCGGTCCCGACGCGATCCTCGCCTCCAACACCTCGTCGATCCCGATCACCCGGCTGGCGCAGAGTTCGCCCGATCCGCAGCGGTTCATCGGCGTGCATTTCTTCAACCCGGTGCCGGTGATGGGGCTGATCGAGGTGATCCGCGGCCTCGCCACCTCCGATGCGACCGTCGGCGTGATCGAGGCCTATGCCGACCGGCTCGGCAAGGCGGTGGTCCGCGCCAACGATGCGCCGGGTTTCATCGTCAACCGCGTGCTGATGCCGATGATCAACGAGGCGGTGTTCGCGCTGGGCGAGGGCGTCGCGACGATCCGCGACATCGACCTCGCCTGCCAATTGGGGCTTAACCACCCCATGGGGCCGCTGACGCTCGCTGATTTCATCGGTCTCGACACCTGCCTGGAGATCACGCGGGTGTTGTTCGAAGGGACCGGCGACCCCAAGTTCCGCCCTGCCCCGCTGCTGGTGAAGTACGTCGAGGCCGGCTGGTACGGCCGCAAGACCGGCCGCGGCTTCTACGATTACAGCGGCGCCACCCCGGAGCCGACACGATGAGCCTCGACGATACGATGGTCGACACGCCCGACGGGCCGATGACCTACAAGGAATGGAAGAAGAAGAACCCGGTGCAGCTCCCCTCGCGCCGCACCAAGGGCAAAGACCTGCCCAACAAGGTGAAGATGCGGACCGACGAATAACTCCGCCAATTCCTCCCTCGCTTTAGCGGGGGAGGGGGACCGCGGCCGAAGGCCGTGGTGGAGGGGGCGTTTCCGCATACGGCCAGCGTACCGTATCCTCCCCCTCCGTCAGCACTTCGTGCTGCCACAGTGTCGGGGGAGGACTTAGCGCGGGACTCGAAACCACATCGCATACACCCCCGCCAGCACCACCAGAAACGGCACCCCATACACCAATGTCAGCGCGAACGGCGCGGTGAACGGCGTCGTCAGCAGGATCGCGACGATCGCGACGACCCCGGCAAGGCTCGTCCACGGATGCCCCCACAGCCGGAACGCCGCAGGCGGGCCATGCCGCCGCCGGAAGGCGAGATGCGTCACGAAGATCATCCCCCAGGTGAACAGCGCGCCGAAGATCGACACCGCGATCATCACCCCGAACGCCGCGTCCGGCCGCCACGCATAGACGCCGCCCGCCACCGCGATTCCCCCCGCCGACACCAGCAGCGCCGCCGCCGGCACCCCGCGCCGGTCAACCCGCGCCAGCGCGCGCGGCGCGAGGCCGCTCTCGGCGAGGCTGAACAGCATCCGCGACGCCGCATACAATTGGCTGTTCATCGCCGACAGCGCCGCGATCAGCACCACCGCGTTGAGCAATCCGGCGGCATAAGGCACGCCGCTCGCCTGCATCACCGTGACGAACGGACTGGTCGCCGTCCCCGCCTGCGTCCACGGCACGATCGCCAGCATCACCGCGAGGCTGCCGAGATAGAAGAGCGCCAGCCGCAGCATCGTCGAGCGAAAGGCGCGGACGATCGCGCGTTCGGGATCGCGCGCCTCGCCCGCCGCGACCGCGATCATCTCGATGCTGATATAGCTGAAGATCGCGACGATCACCGCGGTCCATATCCCGCTCAGGCCGTGCGGCGCGAAGCCGCCCGCGTCGGTATAATGGGAAAAGCCGATGCCGTGCACGGCGATCACCCACAGGCCGACCGCGATGAAGATCAGGATCGCGGCGATCTTGATCGCCGAGAAAACATATTCGACCGCGCCGAACAGCCGCACGCTGGCAAGATTGACGCCGAGCAGCGCCAGCGAGAAACCGGCGATCCACCACAGGCCCGGCACGCCCGGCGCCCAATAGCGCATGTAGATCGCCACCGCGGTCACCTCGGTCCCGATCGCGAGGATCACCGCCGCGGCATAAGCGTAGCGGACGAGGAAGCCCGCGAACCGGCCTAGATAGCGTTCGGCGAACAGCCCGAACGACCCCGTCACCGGATCGGCGACGGTCATCTCGGCAAGGCAGCCCATCAGCGCCAGCGTGACGAGCCCGCCGATCGCATAGCTGACCAGCACCGCCGGCCCGGCCAGCCCGATCGCGAGGCCGCTGCCGAGGAACAGCCCGGTGCCGACCGCGCCACCGATCGCGATCATCGCGAGCTGGCCCGGTCCGAGCGTGCGGCGGAGGCCGGTCATGATGCCCCGCCCTTCCGGTCCGGCCTCACCCGATCAGCAGCCCGGCGAGCGCCGCGCTCATCAGATTGGCGAGGCTGCCCGCCGCCAGCGCGCGCAGACCCAATCGCGCGATCGTCGGCCGCTGGTTGGGCGCGAGGCTGCCGGTCACCGCCATCTGAATCGCGATCGACGAGAAATTGGCGAAACCGCACAGCGCGAAGGTCACGACGGCGACGGTGCGCGGCGACAGGCTCGTCTGCGTGCCGAGATCGATATAGGCGACGAATTCGTTGAGCACGATCTTCTCGCCGAACAGGCCGCCGGCGATCCCCGCCTCGTTCCACGGCACGTTGAGCAGGAACATCACCGGCTGGAAGACATAGCCGAGCAACGCCTGGAAGCTCAGACCCGGCAGCCCGACCATATTGCCCAGCCCGCCGAGCAAACCGTTGGCGAGCGCCACCAAAGCGACGAACGCCAGCACCATCGCGCCGACCGCCACCGCCAGCCGCACGCCGGTCTGCGCGCCCTGTGCGGCCGCCATGATGAGGTTGGCGGGCTTCTCCTCGTCGTGCGTCGCGTCGGGCAACGGCTCGCCCGGTACGCCCTCGGGCAGCAGCGCGGCGGGACCGGCACCGCTGATCCGCGCCTCGGCGAGGTGGATCTGGCGGTTCTCGTCGGGCGTGTCGCCGAGCGGCAGTTCGCCCTCGGGGGTGACGCGGCGATCGGGCATGATGATCTTCGCCATCAGGATGCCGCCCGGCGCCGCCATGAAGCTCGCCGCGAGCAGATATTCGATGCGGATGCCCATCGAGGCATAGGCCGCGAGGATCGTGCCGGCGACGCCCGCCATGCCGCTGGTCATCACCGTGAACACCTGCGGCGGGGTGAGGCCGGCGAGATAGGGGCGGATGACCAGCGGCGATTCCGATTGGCCGACGAAGATGTTCGCCGCCGCGCAGAGCGATTCGACCTTCGAGGTGCCGATGACGGTCTCGATCGCTCCGCCGACCCAGCGCACCACGACCTGCATCACCCCGAGATAATAAAGGATCGAGACGAGGCTGGCGAAGAAGATGATGACGGGCAGCGCCGCGATCGCGAAGCTCTGGCCGCCGATCTCGGGCGCGGCGAGCTTGCCGAACAGGAATTCGGTGCCCTTCTGCGAATAGCCGAGCAGCGCGGCGACCCCCGCCGAGGCGCCGGCGAGTGCCTGCCGTCCCGGTCCCCAATACAGGACCATGGTGGCGATCAGCGCCTGCAACGCGAAGGCGGCCCCGACGACGCGCAGCCGGATCGCGCGGCGATCCGCGGACAGCAGCACGGCGATGCCGAGGATGACGAGGATGCCGGCGACGCCGATCAGGATACGATGCATGACTCATCCCGCGGGGAAGTGAACGACGCGGCCCCCCGGCAGCGCGGCCGCACCATACACGGCGTTTATCAGGAGGCTAGCGACGAATGGGCGGGGGGGAGCGCCCCTCCCTTCCACATCTGTCATCCCCGCGAAGGCGGGGATCCAGACGCGCGGGTCCCGCTTGAGCCGCACCGTCGGCGTGTATGGATCCCCGCCTTCGCGGGGATGACATGTAATTGGAAGGTCGAGACTTAAACCGGCTGCGCCAGCAACCCCAGCGCCACCAACTCCCGCCGCAGCGTCGGCTCGCCGGTGAAGTGCAACCCGATCAGCCCGACGCTGCGCGCGCCGGCGATATTCGCCGCATTGTCGTCGATGAACACCGTCCGCGCCGCCTCCAGCCCGAACCGGTCGAGCGCCAGCCGGTAGATCGCCGGATCGGGCTTCACCAATTTCTCCACCCCCGACACGACGATGTCGCGGAACCGGTCGAACATCGCCGCCTCGCGCGCGCGGAACGGCGGCCAGAATTCGTGGCTGAAATTGGTGATCGCGAACAACGGCACGTCCGCCGCCTCCAGTTCGTCGACCAGCGCCGGCATGCCGGCGATCGGCGCGCCAATACTCTCCAGGAACCGCGGTCCCCAGAGTGCGATCAGCGCGTCATGCTCCGGATATAACGCGGCGAGCTCCGCCGAGGTCTCGGCGAAGTCGCGTCCGGCGTCGTGCTGGAAATGCCATTCGTGCGTGACGACATCGCGCAGGAACGCATCGAGCGCCCGATCGTCGTCGATCAGGCGCCGGTAGAGGATCCGAGGATCCCAATCGTACAGGACCCGGCCGACATCGAAGATCACGGCCGTCGGAACGGCCGCAGGAGAGATGTCGACCGTGGGCATACCCAAAGGGTTAGCCCTGGCGCGCCTTGAAGCGGCGGTTGGTCTTGTTGATCACGTAGGTACGGCCGCGACGACGGATCACGCGATTGTCGCGATGACGGTCCTTGAGCGACTTCAGGCTATTGCGGATCTTCATGATCGATTCGCTTCTTTTTAGAAATTGACGGTGTCGGTGAAAGCGCGAGCGCCTAAGGGCGGAGGGCGTAATAGTCAAGCAACGCGACACGCGTTAGAGCGTTTCACAGACGCAACGTATCGCAAAGGTGTCCCCGTCATGATCATCCGCCCGTTCCTGGTCCTCGGCGTCGCCGCCGCGGCGCTCGCCGGCTGCGCGACCACGTCGTCGCTGCCGCCGACGGAGGTGATCCGCTACCATCTCGGCCAGCCGATCGCGCGCGGCACGGTCGCGGTCGAGCCGATGTCGGGCGGCGCCCCCGCCAGCCTCGAATTCAAGACCTATGCCGCCGCGGTCGAGGCCGAATTGCTCAAGGTCGGCTATACCGTGCCGCCCCAGGGCACGACCCCCGATTACGTCGCGACCGTCGCCTTCACCCGCACCAGCCGCGAAGGCCCGCCGCGCCAGTCGCCCGTCAGCATCGGCATCGGCGGCGGCGGGTTCAGCGGCGGTGGCGGCCGGCGCGGTGGCGGCGGCGTCGGGCTGGGCGGCGGCATCGGCTTCCCGATCGGCCGCAGCCGCCCGACACAATTGCTCGTCGCCGAGCTTGCGGTGACGATCAAGCGCCGCGCCGACCAGTCGCCGATCTGGGAAGGCAAGGCGCAGGGGATCAGCGACATCAAGGGCGCCGACGAACAGGCCGGCAAGCTCGCCCGCGCATTGTTCACCGGCTTTCCGGGCGATTCGGGCCGCACCATCACGGTGCGGTAACCGCGTCCACCCGCATCTTCGCCGAGCATCCTCTCCCAATCAGGCACGCTTCATGACCATCAGCATCAACGCCGCCTTCGACGGCGGCAACATCCGCGTCGTCGCCATCGACGGCGACCGCGTCGACCTCGAGATCGTCAAGGACCGCGAGTCCGACTTCTTCCAATGGTTCTATTTCCGCGTCGCCGGGGCGCACGGCCGGCGGCTGAGCTTCCGCATCGTCAACGCCGGCCAGTCCGCCTATCCCTTCGGCTGGCCCGGCTATAAGACGCGGGTCAGCACCGACCGGAGGGCATGGCGGATGATCGACACCGCCTATGCCAACGGCGTGCTGTCGTTCGACCATAGCGTCGCGGGCGAACTCGCCTGGTTCGCCTATTTCGCGCCTTATACGATGGAGATGCATCACGACCTCGTCGCGCGCATCGCCGCCCGGCCCGGCGTGACCCACCGCGAGCTCGGCACCTCGCTCGACGGCCAGAGCATCGACTATTTCCGCATCGGCGACGGTCCCAAGCCGGTGTGGCTCTACGCCCGCCAGCATCCCGGCGAATCGATGACCGAATATTGGATGGACGGCGCGCTCGACTGGCTGACCAGCCCCGCCGCCGCGCCTTTGCTCGCGAAGGCGACCGTCCACGTCGTCCCCAACATGAACCCCGACGGCACCCGCCGCGGCCATCTGCGTACCAATGCGGCGGGCGTGAACCTCAACCGCGAATGGCACGCGCCGACGCCCGAGCGCAGCCCCGAAGTGCTCTGCGTCCGCGATGCGATGGACGAGACCGGCGTCGCCTTCGCGATCGACGTCCATGGCGACGAGGCGATCCCGGCGAACTTCATCGCCGGCTTCGAGGGCATCCCCAATTGGACCGAGGCGCACGGCGCCAAATTCTACGCCTTCGGCCAACGGCTTGCCGAGCACACTGCCGATTTCCAGACCGAAAAGGGCTATGACAAGTCGAGCGCGGGCAACGCCAACCTCTCGATGTCGACCAACCAATTGGCGCAGCGTTTCGGTGCGGTGTCGGTGACGCTGGAGATGCCGTTCAAGGACCACGACCCCAATCCCGACGCCGAATTCGGCTGGTCGCCCGAACGCTCGCGCGCGCTCGGCGTGTCGTGCCTTGAGGTGCTCGCCGGGATGATCGACGAGATCTGATGGAGATCAGGCAGGACGATCCGGCCGCGCCTTATGTCGCCGACCTGCTCGCGCATCACCTCGCGGAGTTGCGCGGGCAGATGGCGGATTTCGCCTTCGCGCTCGACGCCGGCGGCCTGTCGGCGCCCAACGTGACCTTCTGGACCGCATGGCGCGACGGGACATTGGTCGGTTTCGCCGCGCTGAAACAGCTCGATCCCTGCCACGGCGAGGTCAAGTCGATGCGCGCCGCGCCCGCCGCCCGCGGCACTGGCGTCGGCCGCGCGCTGCTCGATCACGTCGTCGCCATCGCTCGCGCGCGCGGCTACGACCGGCTCAGCCTGGAAACCGGCACCGCCGACCTGCACGCCCCCGCGGTGGCGCTGTATCGCCGCGCCGGCTTCATCGACACCGGGCCGTTCGCCGACTATCGCCCCAGCCCGCACAATCGATTCTTCGCTCTCGATCTCCATCCCACATCCTGAAGGGAGTCCTTCGATGCCTCGCCTCGTCCTGATCCGCCACGGCCAGTCCAGCTGGAACCTCGAAAACCGCTTCACCGGCTGGTGGGACGTCGACGTCACCGAAAAGGGCGCCGCCGAGGCGCGCGCCGCGGGCGAGATGATGGCCGCCAAGGGCCTCGACTTCGACATGACCTTCACGTCGCTACAGACGCGCGCGATCAAGACGCTCAATCTGGCGCTCGAGGCGATGGGCCGGCTGTGGCTGCCGACCGAGAAGGACTGGCGGCTCAACGAGCGTCATTACGGCGGCCTCACCGGGCTCGACAAGGCGGAGACGTCGGCCAAGCACGGCGAGGCGCAGGTCAAGATCTGGCGCCGTAGCTTCGACGTGCCGCCGCCGCCGATGGAGGCGGGCAGCGACTATGATCTGTCCGCCGATCGCCGCTATGCCGGCATCGCCATCCCCGCGACCGAGAGCCTCAAGGACACGATCGCGCGCGTCCTGCCTTATTACGAGGAGCGCATCGTCCCCGCGCTGCGCGACGGCCAGCGCGTGCTGATCTCCGCACACGGCAATTCGCTGCGCGCTTTGGTCAAGCATCTCTCCAACATCCCCGACGACGAGATCACCGGTCTGGAGATCCCCACCGCGCAGCCGATCGTCTACGAACTCGACGACGCGTTGAACGCCACCGACCGCTATTACCTCAGCGAGCGGTAAGACCGGCCGCCGAGATTCGGAACGGCGCGCCCCCACCCGTCCCCCGGACTGGTTCCGGAATCCACTCTGCGGCGGGGGAACGGCTTGAGCCTCCATCGCGCTCCTACGGCCCAATGTACCCCGGCGAAGGCCGGGGCCCAGTTGGGCAAACCGTTGTAAGTCGTTACAAACCTTCACCCAACTGGACCCCGGCCTCCGCCGGGGTACACGCTCGGTGTGTCAGCGACCGGCTCGCAGAGGTCTCGCACGGGGCCAGGGTGACTGGTGGCGCGGCAGAGCACTGCCCCCCTGTCCTACACGACCCGCACGCGCTAATATCCGCACGCTCTGTCTCATCGTGACCTCGATCATCGCCAAAACGGAAACGATAAACCCGGATCGTTTCCATTAAGGTGTCCAACTTGTCCATGTTGGCCGGTCCGGACGGGCGCAAGCCGTTGCCCTCCCTCCGCTCTGCCGCTAACCGCCGTCTATGACATTGGTCGGCATCATCATGGGTTCGACGTCCGATTGGGACACGATGCGGCATGCGGCGGACGTGCTCGCCGAACTGGGCGTCGCGCATGAGACGAAGGTCGTCTCGGCGCATCGCACCCCGGATCGGCTCTACGATTACGCCAAAGCCGCCGCCGGCCGCGGGCTCAAGGTCGTCATCGCCGGCGCCGGCGGCGCCGCGCATCTGCCCGGCATGGCCGCGGCGATGACGCATCTGCCCGTGCTCGGCGTACCCGTCCAGAGCAAGGCGCTGTCCGGACAGGACAGTCTGCTGTCGATCGTCCAGATGCCCGCCGGCATCCCGGTCGGCACGCTGGCGATCGGCAAGGCCGGCGCGACCAACGCCGGGCTGCTTGCCGCGGCGATCCTCGCGACGCACGACGCCGCGCTGTCCGAACGCCTGCAAGCCTGGCGCCAGCGGCAGACCGACGCGGTCGCCGACGAGCCCGCCTGATGCTCGCCCCCGGCAGCACGATCGGCATCCTCGGCGGCGGCCAATTGGGCCGGATGCTCGCCGTCGCCGCCGCGCAACTGGGCTATCGCACGCACGTGCTCGCCCCCGAGGCGGACAGCGTCGCGGCGCAGACCGCGTCGAGCCTGACCCGCGCCGATTATCACAACCGCATCGTCCTCGCCGATTTCGCCGCCGCCTGCGACGTCGTCACCTACGAGTTCGAGAATATCGCGCTCGGCCCGGTCGAATGGCTCGCCGGGCGCGTGCCCGTCCATCCGCATCCGCGCGCGCTGGCGGCGGCGCAGGAGCGGATCGCCGAGAAGCGCTTCGTCGAACGCGTCGGCGGCCGCCCGGCACGCTGGGCCGCGGTCGACAGCCGCGAGACGCTGGTCGCCGCGCTCGACCATGTCGGCACCCCCGCGGTGCTCAAGACCGCGCGCTTCGGCTATGACGGCAAGGGCCAGATGCGCCTCCACGGCCCCGCCGACGCCGATGCGGCATGGGATGCGATCGGCGGTCCCGCCGTGCTGGAGGCGTTCGTCGATTTCAGCCATGAATTCTCTATCCTGATCGCGCGCGGACAAGACGGCGCCACCGTCCGCTACGATCCGCCGCAGAACGTCCATGTCGACGCGATCCTGCGCACGTCGACCGTGCCGGCGCCGCAGCCGATCCTCGACCAGGGGGAGGAGGCGACCGCGCTCGCCTGCCGCATCGCCGCTGAGCTCGATTATGTCGGCGTGCTCGCGTGCGAATTCTTCGCTACCGCCGACGGCCCGGTGTTCAACGAAATGGCGCCGCGCGTCCACAATTCGGGCCATTGGACGATCGAGGGCGCCGAGACCTCGCAGTTCGAGAACCATATCCGCGCGATCTGCGGCCTGCCGCTCGGCAGCACCGCGCTGACGGGAAGCGCGGTGGCGCTCGAAAACCTGATCGGCGACGATCCGTGGCAGCCGGCGCTGACCGAGGCCGGCGCCCACCTCCATCTCTACGGCAAGGGCGCGGCGCGGCCTGGTCGCAAGATGGGCCACATCACCCGCGTCCGGCGCTGAACCGGATCAGCGCGTCTTCGCCGGGGGCGATTTCGCGATATCGAACACCACCGGCACGATCACCGGTATCGACAGCACCTTGCCGTTGCGCAGCACCGGCCTGATCCGGAACAGGGGCGCCATCTGCACCGCAGCCGTGCCGAAGCCCATGTCGGCGGGTGTGTCCGACACCAGCCAGCAGCGCTCGGGCCGGCCCGAGCGCGGCACCTGGCAGGCAAGCAGGGCGCGACCCGAGATGCGGTCGCGGACCGCATCGGCCGGCCAGAAGCGCCTTAGCTCGGCATCCGAAGGCCGGTGGATCCAGCTCGCCCGGGCGTAGCGCGTCTTGCCGCCGCCACCGTCGCCCGCGCCGCTGCCCGCGCCGCGCCCGGTTCCGGCGTCCATCCCCGCCCCGGTCGAGGGCGGCCCGACGAGCTGCGCCACGTCCTGATCCGCACCGAACGGCGACGGCACCACCGCGCTCGGCGGTGACGGCGGCGCCAGCGGCTGCGGCGTGGTGTCGATCGGAGGCGGCGGCGGGCGCGAGGCGGTCGGCGGTGCGCCACCCGGCGGCGCCGGGGCGGGCGGCAGTGGCCGTATCGGCGGCGGCGGCAACTCGGGCGGCGGCGGCGGTGGCGGCGGCGCCACGTCGAACAGCGCGAGCGTCGGGATCGACGGCGGCGCCGGCGCCGACGGCGGCCGCATCGTCAGCACCAGCAGCAGCAATACGCCATGCACCCCGATCGTCAGCGCGAGCGCCGTGCGGTCGGGGGCATGGCGGCGTCTCACCGCGGCACCGTCATTTGACGACCGGCAGCGCGATATAGCTCGCGTCCGGCCCGGCGACGGTGATCTTCTGCGTCGCCGTCACATAGTCCTTGGGCTGCGCGAAGAAGATGTTCGGGACGAAGGTCTGCGGGTTGCGGTCGTAGAGCGGGAACCAGCTCGACTGGACCTGCACCATGATGCGATGCCCGGGCAGGAAGACGTGGTTGGTCTCGGGCAGCGCGAACTGGTATTTGAGCGGCGCATTGGCGGCGAGCGGCTTGGCCACCGCCAGATCCTCACGATAGCGGCCGCGGAAGATGTCCATCGCCACCGCGAGCTGATAGCCGCCCATCTCCGCCTGCTTGGGCATCACCTCGGGATAGACGTCGACCAGCTTGACCACCCAGTCGCTGTCGGTGCCGCTGGTCGAGGCGGTGAGATGGACTTCGGGCGCGCCGGCGATCGTCACCGGCGCGGTGAGCACGTCGCTGGTGAAGGTGACGACGTCCGGCCGCCCCGACACGCCGCGCTGATCGTCGACCAGCCAGTTCTTCCACGTCGAGCCATCGGCATAGATCGGCCGCGTCGGCCGCACCCGATAGGAGACCGGATGCGCGGGATCGGAAACGTAATCCGCGGTCTCGGCCGCACCGCCCGCCGCCGCGAAACCCAGCGCGCCGCCGGGCTTGAGGTAGAGCGGCGTCGGCGCCGGCTGGGTCCACGCCTGCAACCGCTGCCACTGGTTGGCGCCCGACTGGAAGGCGGTGACCGGCGCGACGTCCATCGCCGGCTGGTCGCTCTTGAGGTAATGCGCCAGGAACGGCCGCAGCACGTGCCAGCGCCACCATTTGGCGGTGTCCTGATCCCATTTGATCGCGCCGAGCGCGCTGCCGTCGCCGACCTCCTGCCCGTGATACCACGGCCCGAGCGTCAGGAAGACCATGTCGTTCTTCGTGTCCTTGGGCTCCAGCGCGCGATAGACCGCGGGCGCGCCATAGATGTCCTCCTGGTCCCACAGCCCGGCGACGAGCATCGTCGGCACCTTCAGCGGCTGCGCGGCGAGGATCTTGTCCATCGCCGCGCTCGACCAATAGTCGTCATAGGCGGGATGCGCGGCGACCTTGCGGTAGAAGCCCGACGCCTGATCGACCCCCTGCGCCTTCGCCACCGCGCCCGCCGAGACGTTGCGCAGCCAGTAATCGTAATCGTCGGCGGTGTCGGTGATCCACGGCGTGCTCGCATCGCGCGTCCCCTGCTGGCCGAGCATATAGGGCAGGCCGATCTGGCGGAAGGCGCCGTTGTGGAACCAGTCGTCGCCGCGCCAGCCGTCGACCATCGGATTCATCGGCACCGACACCTTGAGCGCGGGATGCGGGTTGATCAGCGCCATCAGCGGCAGGAAGCCGTCGTAGCTGATGCCGCTGATCCCGACGCGTCCGTTGCTCTCCGGCACGTTCTTCACCAGCCAGGCGATCGTGTCGTAGGTGTCGGTCGAATCGTCGGTCTTGGTCGGATTGTTGGGCGATCCGGCGGGCGTCGGGTTCATCAGCGTGATGCCCTGGCTGCCGTGCATGCCGCGCACGTCCTGGATGACGCGGATATAGCCGTCCGCCGCGATGAGGTCCCACGGCCCGTCGCCGTGCGACAGGATGCCGGCGAAGGTGCCGCTGTCCGCCTTGGTCTGATCGTCCGCATCATAGGGCGTGCGGGTCAGCAGGATGCCGGCGTCCTTCGTGCCCTTGCGGATCACGATCACGGTGTGGAGCTTGACCCCGTCGCGCATCGGAATCTCGACCGCCTTGCGGACGTATTCGTACTGCGTGTCGCGCGGCGCCAGCTTGGCGGGGCGTTCGTCGTAACTTTGCGCACCGGCGAGCGCGGCGGTGGCGAGCGCGCCCAAGGCGCAGGCGGCGAGAAGCGGACGGATCATGCGGCGGAAACCTCAAAACGAAGCGGCCCGCCTCCGGTGGGAGGCGGGCCGCAATGTGTCGCGATTATTGCCGGCGAATCAAGCGCTACGCTTGCCCGACAGCGGGAAGCTGCCGAATGCGCCGGCGCCGACCGTCCCGGTCAGCGTATCGCCCTCGGCGGTCGCCTCGCAATCCAGCGTCATTGGCATCGGCACGGTCATCTGGAGCTTCCAGCTGATCGTGTTGCCCGACACCGTACCGGTAATGTCGCCCGCGCCCATCGCACCCGAGGCGCTGCCGGTGAAGGTATCTCCCTCGCTCTGCACGGTGAGCGTCAGATTCTGGTCGCCAAGCGGCGACTTCACGGTGCAATCCCAGCTGCCATCAACATCGGCCATCACACTCTCCTCATTGCGCTGTGGTCACAGCACCGGCGGGGGCGCCGGCGACTGCGCTTGCCGGGACGACCTCGACCGGCAGGCCAAGGCTGTCAAGCTGCGGCTTTACCTTGGAAGCGTCGCCGACGACGATCCAGGTCAGCTTGGCAGGATCGATCGTCTGCGCCGCCGCGCCGCGCAATTGCGGCAGCGTCATCGCGCGATAGCGGGTGGCGACCGTCGCGTAATAATCGTCGGGCCGCTTGAACAGGTCGTTCGCCTGCATCGCGCCGAGCACCGCCTGCGAGGTTTCGAACTGGCCGGGCAATTGCAGCGTCGCCCCCTTGATGGCGAGGCCGAACTCAGTCTCGGTCATCGGCTTGGTGGTTACGAACTGCGCGACGTCGTCGCGAGCCGAGGCGATCGACGGGCCGGTCTTGTCCGCCTGCACGCCCGCCTGCAACAGATAGGGCGCGGCGAACTCCGACGGCTGGAAGCGGCCGCCCGCGCCATAGGACCAATGCTTCTCCTCGCGCAGGTCCATGTTGATCCGGCTGAGGAAGCTGCCGCCGAGCGCATCGTTGACCGTGTTGAGGACGAGGAGGTCGTCGGTACCCTTGAGCCCGGTCCGCTGCCCGGCGACGACGATCGACTGCGGGCTGTCCGGCCGGTCGACCAGCACGATGCCCGGCTTGAGCGGCGTCTGCGTGCCGCCGAACGTCTTGGTCCCCGGCGCACCCGTCCCCTTCCAGTCGCCGAACCGCGCCTCCAGCGCCGCCTGGACCTCGGCGAGCGGCCGGTCGGACACGACGAACAATTTGGCCTTCTCGGGCCGTAGCCACGCCTGTTGATAGCGGCGCAGGTCGGCCGGCGTCAGCGCCGCCACCGCGACCGGATCGCCGCTGCCCTGCGCCTTCTCGTACGGCGTGCCCGCAGCGAGGATGCGCGTCGACATGCGCTGCGCGAGCGCGCCGGGGTTGGTCAGCTCCTGCTGGATCTGCGCGACCTGCTGTGCCTTGAAACGGGCGACCTCCGCCTCGCCATAGGCCGGCCGCCGCGCGACCTCGGCGAACAAATCGAGCGCCGCACCCAGATTGGCGCTCGGCACGCCCATCGACAACGTGCTGCGATCGTTACCCGCCCCCGACGAAAGCTGCATTCCGAGCCGTTCGCGTGCTTCGGCAAGCGCGTTGACGTCGTAATGTTCGGTGCCTTCGTCGAGCATGTTGAGCGCGACGAGCTGCGTGCCGAGCTTGCCCGCGACATCCGCGGCATAGCCGGCATCGAAGCTCAGCACCGCCTGCGTCACCGGCACCGCATTGCGCTGCGCATAGACCAGCTCGATGCCGTTCGACAGGCGGCTGCGCTCTACCTTGGGGAAGGTCAGGCCGGTGACCGGGCCGACGCCCGGAATGGCACCGCGGGTGCCCTTCGCCGGCTGTTCGGGCGCGGCGACCACGTCGACCTTCGGCGGCACCTTCGCCTCGGCATAGGCGTCGCGTGCCCCGGGCACGACGTTGACCGCCAGCGCCGGGCGGGTCAGCCACTTGTCAGCGGCGGCCTTGACGCTCGCCGGCGTCTGCGCGGCGAGATCGGCAAGCTGTTTCTTGTAGAAGCCGGGATCGTTCGAATAGAGCGCGCCCTCGGCGAGCGCGACCGCCTTGCCGCCGAAGCCGCCGACCGCCTCGAGCCCGCGCACGCGCCCGGCGACGCGGGTGGTGACGAAGCGCGACACCTCGTCCTGCGTCGGCCCGGTGCGCAGGAACTCGGCGACCACCTCGTCGAGCCGCTTCGCCGCCACCGCCGGATCGACGCCGGGACGCACCAGCCCCTCGACCGCGAACATGCCGACCTGCGCGAAGGCGCTATTGTCGGCATTGACCGAGGTGAACAGCTTCTCCTGCCGGATCAGCACGTTGGTCAAGCGCGACGAATCCAGTCCGCCGAGCACGCCGGCCGCGACCTCCAGCGCCGCATTGTCCTTGTCGTTGAGCCCCGGCACCGTCCAGTTGCGGCTGATCATCGTCGCGGCGACGCGATCTTTGAGCGTCACCGTCTTGGCGGCGGGCAAGGTGACGACCGGGGCGGCGGGCAGCACGCTTTTGGGGCCGGGCTTGATCGCGCCGAAATATTTCTCGACCAGCGGCCGCGCGGTGGCGGCGTCGATGTCGCCGGCGAGCACCAGCACCGCATTGTTCGGGCCGTAATGGCCGCTGAACCAGTTCTTCACCGTGTCGAGGCTGGCGGCGTCGAGATCCGCCATCGAACCGATCGTGTCATGACCATAAGGATGGGTCGCCGGGAACAGCCCCTCGGTCACCGCATAGCCCATCAGGCCATAAGGGCGGTTGTCGCCCTGCCGCTTCTCGTTCTGGACGACGCCGCGCTGCTCGTCGAGCACCCCTTGCGTGATCGCGCCGAGCAGATAGCCCATACGATCCGATTCGAGGAACAACGCGCGCTCCAGCGCCGCGGTCGGCACCGTCTCGAAATAATTGGTCCGGTCGAAATAGGTTGTGCCGTTGAAATCGGTCGCGCCGACCTGCTTGAGGGGCGCGAAGAAGTCGCCGGGCGCATTTTCCGACCCGTTGAACATCAGATGCTCGAACAGATGCGCAAAGCCGGTCGAGCCCTGCGGCTCATGCTTCGAACCGACATCGTACCAGACGCTGACCGCGACGACCGGTGCCTTGCGATCGGTGTGGACGACGACGCGCAGGCCGTTCTTGAGCGTGAACTGCTGATACGGGATGTCCACCGCCTTGACGAGCGCCGCCACCGGCGCGGCCTTCACCGGGGCGGGGGCGGGCGTGGTCTGCGCGTACAGCGGCGCCACCAGCGCGATCGATGCGACGCCGGCAAGTGCGAATAGCTTCGTCATGAGAATAGAGTCCCCCGCTTCATCCTGAACCTATGAACTGGTCGAGCATAACCGGGGGGCGAACACTGACAAGCGACCGCGGCGGCTTTTTTGAAAATGCGTCGCGGCGGCGGCGCAATCATCACGCACCGATGCCGATACCCTTGTGTTGCACAATGGCAACACTACATCCGGGCCATACAGGCAAGGGGATTTTATGAACCTCGAACGATTTACCGACCGCGCCAAGGGATTCCTCCAATCGGCGCAGACCGTTGCGATCCGCATGAACCATCAGCGGATCGCCCCGGAACATCTGTTGAAGGCATTGCTCGAGGACGAGCAGGGCATGGCCGCCGGGCTCATCCAGGCGGCTGGCGGCGATGCGAAGCGCGCGGTCGGCGAGACCGACGCGGCGCTCGCCAAAATCCCCGCCGTATCGGGATCGGGCGCGCAGCAGACGCCGGGCCTCGACAACGATACCGTCCGCGTTCTCGATCAGGCCGAACAGGTCGCGCAAAAGGCGGGCGACAGCTTCGTCACCGTCGAGCGGCTGTTGCTCGCGCTCGCGCTGGCGACGACCACCACCGCCGGCCGTGCGCTGGCGACCGCCGGCGTCACCGCCGAGGCGCTCAACGGCGCGATCAATGCGCTGCGCGGCGGTCGCACCGCCGACACCGCCAGTGCCGAGGATCGGTACGACGCGCTCAAGAAGTTCGCGCGCGACCTGACGCAGGCGGCACGCGACGGCAAGCTCGATCCCGTCATCGGCCGCGACGAGGAGATCCGCCGCACGATCCAGGTGCTCGCCCGCCGCACCAAGAACAATCCGGTGCTGATCGGCGAGCCCGGCGTCGGCAAGACCGCGATCGTCGAGGGGCTGGCGCTGCGCATCGCCAACGGCGACGTGCCCGACGGCCTCAAGGACAAGACGCTGATGGCGCTCGACATGGGCGCGCTGATCGCCGGCGCCAAATATCGCGGCGAGTTCGAGGAGCGGCTGAAGGGCGTCATCGACGAGGTGAAGCAGGCCGACGGCCAGATCGTCCTGTTCATCGACGAGATGCATCAGCTCATCGGCGCCGGCAAATCCGAAGGCGCGATGGACGCGGGCAATCTGCTCAAGCCTGCTTTGGCGCGCGGCGAACTGCATTGCGTCGGCGCGACCACGCTCGACGAATATCGCAAATATGTCGAGAAGGACCCCGCCTTGCAGCGGCGCTTCCAGCCGGTGTTCGTCGGCGAACCGACCGTGGAGGACACGATTAGCATCCTGCGCGGGCTCAAGGAAAAATACGAACTGCACCACGGCGTGCGGATCACCGACGGCGCGCTGGTCGCGGCGGCGACCCTGTCGAACCGCTACATCACCGATCGTTTCCTGCCCGACAAGGCGATCGACCTGATGGACGAGGCGGCGAGCCGCATCCGCATGGAGGTGGAGAGCAAGCCCGAGGAGATCGAGACGCTCGACCGCCGCATCCTGCGCCTCAAGATCGAACGCGAGGGACTGCGCCGCGAAACCGACGAGGCGTCGCGCGACCGGTTCGAAGCGCTGGAGGAGGAACTGGTCAATCTCGAGGAGCAATCCGCCGCGCTGACCCGGCGCTGGCAGGCCGAGAAGGACAAGATCGGGCGCGAGGCCAAGCTCAAGGAACAGCTCGACGCCACCCGGCTCGAACTGGAGCAGGCACAGCGTGCCGGCGACCTGACCAAGGCAGGCGAGCTCGCCTACGGCCGCATCCCGCTGCTCGAAAAGCAGCTCGCCGAGGCGCAGGGCGCGACGCAGGGCGCGATGCTGTGCGAGGAGGTGACCGCGGACGATATCGCCGGCGTCGTCAGCCGCTGGACCGGCATCCCCATGGAGCGGATGTTGCAGGGCGAGCGCGACAAATTGCTGCGCATGGAAGAGGTGATCGGCCAGCGCGTCATCGGCCAGGCGCAGGCGGTGCGCGCGGTCTCCACCGCGGTGCGGCGTGCGCGTGCGGGGCTACAGGACCCGAACCGGCCGTTGGGCTCGTTCCTGTTCCTCGGCCCGACCGGCGTCGGCAAGACCGAGCTGACTAAGGCGCTCGCCGAATTCCTGTTCGACGATCCCTCCGCAATGGTGCGCATCGACATGAGCGAATTCATGGAAAAGCACGCAGTCGCGCGGCTGATCGGCGCGCCGCCGGGCTATGTCGGCTATGAGGAAGGCGGCGTACTCACCGAAGCGGTGCGGCGCCGGCCCTATCAGGTCGTGCTGTTCGACGAGGTCGAGAAGGCGCACGGCGACGTGTTCAACGTCCTGCTCCAGGTGCTCGACGACGGTCGGCTGACCGACGGCCAGGGGCGGACGGTGGATTTCAGCAACACGCTGATCATCCTCACCTCCAACCTCGGCTCGCAGTATCTCGCCGCGGTCGAGGAGGGGCAGGAGGTCGAGAGCGTCGAGCCGCAGGTGATGGAGGTCGTCCGCGCGCATTTCCGGCCCGAATTCCTCAACCGGCTCGACGAGATCATCCTGTTCCACCGATTGGGACAGAGCCACATGGCGCCGATCGTCGATATCCAGGTGGCGCGCGTCGGCAAATTGCTCGCCGACCGCAAGGTGACGCTCGACCTGACCGATGCAGCGCGCCACTGGCTGGGCCGGGTAGGCTACGATCCCGTCTACGGCGCCCGGCCGCTGAAACGCGCGGTGCAACGCTATCTGCAGGACCCGCTCGCCGACATGATCCTGCGCGGCGAGGTAAAGGACGGCGCCACGGTCCACGTCGACGAAGGCGACGGCAAACTGGTGCTGACGGTGGCTTAGGCGGAATAAACAAAAAGGGCGGCTTCTTGCGAAGTCGCCCTTCTATCTAGCGATGTTGGAAGATCAGAATCCGACTTTGACGCCGGCCTTGAAGTACCTGCCGAGGATACCTTCGCCGCCCTGCACCGGATTATAGCCGTTGGCACCATAGGTGACGGTGTCGATCGGCGGGAAGTCGTCGAGAATGTTCTGCGCCGTCACATAGAAGGTGAACTGCGCGTTGATTTTGACCTGCGCCGTCAAATCGACGGTGGCATAGTCACTGGTGCGGCAAGGCAGCGATCCGTCGTTCAGAGCGCAGTCCTTGTAGCCGGTACCCTGATCCATCGCCGAGAGGTCATAGCCATCGAAATAGTTGAGGGTCCCACTCAACAGGAAAACGTCATCGATGTCGACCGTCGAGGTCAGCGTCCCACGCCACTTCGGCGTGCCCGAACCTGCCGTCAGGTTGAAGTTGCCCAGCGTGCCGTCATAGCGTTCAACCGTGCCGTCCGGAAACTCGGTTTCCAGCTTCAGGATGTACGTCGCCTGCGCATTGGTGCTGAACTTGACGTGATTGCCGATGGGGAAATTGATGTCGGCGCCAAGAGAGGTCTTCAGCGTGTTGGCGTTGATGAAGCCGGACTGCACGAAGGCGATACGCGGCGTGGCGTTCGGGTTGTTCACATCGACTGCGTCGGGGATGATGTTGTAACCCGCGGGGACCGTCTGGCCGCTATAATAGGCCAGGATCGCCGGTGCGTTGTTCGCCGTCGTGATGACGTTGGTCTTCTTGATGTTATAGTAGCTGGCCTTGATCACGAAACCGCGGAACGGCTCCAGGATCGCGCCACCGGTGAAGCTGCGCGACTTTTCCGGCTTCAAATTGGCATTGGACAGCGACGTCGCACCGTAGCTGGCGCCCGTCAGATAGGTGGGGCAGCTGGTATAGGTCGCGAGCGAGCAGCCATATTGCGCCAGATAGCTGTCGTTATAGATGCCGCGCGTGGCGTTGACGTAGCCGGTCGTCGGGAAGGTTGCGCTTTCCTCACCGAAGCTCGGAATGCGGAAGCCGCGCGAATAGGTCCCACGCAGCGTCAACTGGCGGATCGGCTTGAAGACGATGCCGGCCTTCGGCGAGAAATTGTCGATGCCGTTGGGATACCGATCGTAACGGCCACTGGCGCTGAGCGTCACCTGGTCGATGATCGGCGCGTTGATCTCGCCGTAAGCCGAATAGACGGTACGGCTGCCCTTAAGGGCGAAGCCGTTCAACGTGAAATACCGCTGCGTCGCACCGTTGATGTCCGAGTTGATGCTCGGTGAATCCACCGCCTCGTACCGCACCGCACCGCCGAAAGCGAGCTGGAGCGGGCCGCCCGGCAGATCCATCAGCTTGCCGGTCACGCTTGCGTCCAGCTCGTCCAGATCCGACGTCGAGTTCGCAATCGCCGTCGGCGCGATCAGCGACAGGGTCGCCGCGCTGTTCGCCGATGGATCGAGGAAGTTGTAGCTGCCGGTGTTGATCGCGTTCAACAGGTTCTGGATGTAGGGATAACCATCGCTCTTGCGGCGCAGGTCGATGTGCATCGCCGTCGCGTTGATGTTGTACTGCCAATCGCCGGTGAGCGTGCCCTTGGCCCCGATCGCAGCACGATAGCCGCGGGTACGGGTCTCGTCACGGGTCGGCAGGTTGGGAATGCGGCCGCCGATCGCAGCGGTGTAGCCCTGCGCCGCGAACGGATTGTTCGGGTTCAGGCGGCGATCCGCTGCGGCGGCGCAATTCACGCCCGACGAGCAGACATAGACCGGCAATTGCAGGATCGTGTTGTTGCCGTACGCGGCGACATTGGCGGCGGTGCTGTACCGCGGGAAGTAGAAGGGCGCCGGCGCGTTGTTGCGGATCGCGATCGGAGCACCGTCGACGCGCGTGTTGGTCTGGATGAAGTTGAACGCGGCATAGGCCTCGCCGTCCGTACCGTAACGCGCGGTCACGCGGGCAGACGCGCCATAGCGCTGGATGAACGGGTTGATGACGCCGTAGCGGTTGACCAGATCTTCCTGGCAGACGGTGTTCGGCGCGACGGCGTTGACCGGATTGGCGCGATCCGCGCCGGTCAGCGTGTACGGCGTACCGCTCGTGCACCCGCTGAGATACTGGTACTGGGAGCTGACACCGGGAATCGCCGCTCCCGTCGTGGCATCGCGCGGACGAACGGCGAAAGGCGTGCCGAAGTTGAAGCCGTTGAGCGTGCCATCGGCCTGTACACCGTTGATGGTGTTGTTGACGCCCTGGATACCGTCCTGCGACACGCCGCGGAAATCGTTGGAGTTGTACGGATATTTACGGTCGCGGTTGAACAGCTCGGCCTGCTGGTAATAAAAACCGCTGACGTAGGCGTTGTAACCGTTTTCGCTGAGGTCGCCGACGCCGGCGGTCATCGACAGGCGATATTGCGAGGCGTCGCCGCGCTCGGAAATGCCGCCTTCGGCGCGGCCGGTTACGCCCTTGACCGTCTTCTTGGTGATGATGTTAACCACGCCGGCGATCGCGTCGGCGCCGTAGGTCGACGAGGCACCGTCGAGCACGGTGTCGATCCGTTCGACGATGTCGTCGGGGATGGTGTTCAGATCAACGAAGGCGCGCGTCCCGTCATCCGCGAGCGGATAATAAGCGGCACGCAGACCATCGAACAGCACCAGGGTCGAGTTCGTGGACAGACCACGCAACGACACGGCCGATGCGCCCGACGCGAATGCGCCATTCGCGGTAAAGCTGTTGGTCAGCGCCGGGCCATTGTTCGACGAGAGGCGCTGAATGCCTTCCTGAATGGTGCTGATGCCGCGCTGATCCAGATTCTGTGCGGTGATCGTGGTCACCGGCGACGCGGTCGTGTCGGTGCCGCGGAACAGCGTACCGGTGACGACGATGTCCTGGTCGGCGCTGGCAGCCGCATTCTGTTCGGGCGCGGTACGCTGCGTCTCGACGGCGGTAGCGGTTTCGCTGCCCGCAGCGGCCGGCGGCACGGCTTGCGCATCAGCCGGCGCGGCGGTGCCCGCGTCCTGCGCGAAAGCGGGTGTGGCCAACGCCATGAGCAACGCCATGGCAGACGTGCCCGACGCTAGCGCACAGCGCGACGTAAACGATGAAATCATGACTGCAATCCCATGCTGAACCCGGCCGGTCGCTGTGACGATCCACCCGGTTGATCTGCGTCCCCCCATCCACCGAAGCGGCTCTCAAGAGACATGTGTATGGAATGCGGTCGTATTTTTTCGCTGTAAACCCGCCTTACGGGGAGCTTACAGGTTTAACGCAGAGTGTCGCTCAAATGACACAATTCCCCTGACCTAACCCGTCCGGCTATGCGATGACTGCTCGCAATTGCAGCATTGGGACGCGATCTGTCCTTTTGACGGGCAGTGGCTCACACCCCCGGCATCGCCCCCGCCACCAGCAGCGGGTCGAGCCGTGCGTCGCGCCAGCGCAGGCTCCAGTGCAGATGCGGCCCGGTCGCGCGACCCGTTGCGCCGACGGCGCCGATCGGATCGCCCTGGCGGACGTGGTCGCCGACACGCACGTCGATCCGCGACAGGTGGAGGAAGGCGCTGTTGAGACCATGGCCGTGGTCGATCATCAACAGATTGCCTTCGAGCGTGAAGGGATGATCCGCCGCGAGGATGACGACGCCGTCCGCCGGCGCGAGGACGGGGGTGCCGGTCGGGCGGGCGATGTCGATCCCCGAATGGTAGCTGCCGGGTTCGCCGCGATAGATGCGTTGCGCGCCGAACAACCCGGATATGCGGCCGATCGCCGGCCAGCGTACCGTCTGGCGCCAGCCGGTCGCGTCGGTGACTTGCGCGCGCGCCGCGGCGATCTGGGCGAGCTCGGCGGGGCGCAGTTGCGCCATGACCGGATCAGGCGCGGGGAATTTGGGCAATGTGTTCAGCCGCTCGATCCGCCATGCGCGCGGCGCGACGGCGAGCGGCTGAGTGATCCGGCGGCCATCGGCGAGCGTCGCGACGAGCATGGCCTGCGCGCCGGCGTCGCGATCGAAGCCGGCGATGAAGCGGTCCGCCTCGACCGCGACCGGCTGGCCGTCGAGCGTCACCGCCACGCTTCCGGCCGGCACGGTGCCGGCGATCAGTCCGCCCTGCGTCGGCGTCCCGGTCCAGCGAAACGCGGGTGCCGCGACCGGTGCGAGCGCCTGCGGCGCCGCGGCGGCGGATAGACAGACGAGCGGCACGAGTGCGGCGGGCAGCCTCATCGCGGGCTGAGCGCCTCGCTGGCGAGATGCGCGCTGGCGAAGGCTTCCTGCCGCGCGACGCTCCAATAGCGCAGTAGCTCGATCGGGATGCGGGCGCCGCTCACCGCGCAGACGACATGGTCGCCGGGGGTCAGCACCCGGAAGCCGTTGGCCATATAATGAAGCCGCGCCGGGCGATCCGAGTTGGAAACGAGCATATCTTGAGGTCCTGTCAGAGCAACGTCGGCTGGTCGGGCTTGGGATAGGCCCTGGCGGGTTTGCGCTCAACCTTGCGCTCGGCGGGCTGGCCGCTGCCGTCGTCGACGACGGCATCGACGCTGCCGTCGCGGAAGCGCAGCGTTACCGCCCCCGCCTCGCGAACCGCGGCGGCGGACGCCAGTGTCTCGCCGCCCCCACCCTCACGCCGCGCGGTGACCCGCGCATAGCCGCGGTCGAGCACCGCATCGGGGTTGAGCGACTGGACCAGCCGCCACGTCGCCGCCAGCCGGTCGCGGTTGCGGTCGACCTGTTGCTGGAGCACCGCCGGACGCAGCGCGCCGCTCGACCGGTCGAGCTGGCCACGCGCCAGCGTCACCCGCCGTTCGAGTCCGCGGTCGAGCCGCTGGCCGGCATCGTCGGCACGCTGGCGCTGCGGCCCGAGCAACGCGTCGCGCTTGGGAAGCAGCCGGGCGAGCCCGGTCAGCCGCTCGCGGCCACGCTCGACATAGCGGTTGGCGCAGCGCTGCGTCCGCAGGCCATGGCTCTGGATCGTGTGGCGCAGGTCGGCGAGCACCGGCACCGCCAGCTCCGCCGCCGCGGTGGGGGTCGGCGCGCGCAGGTCGGCGGCGAAGTCGCACAAGGTCGTATCGGTCTCGTGGCCGACTGCGGAGATGATCGGGATGGTGCAGCCGGCGACGGCGCGGACGACGACCTCTTCGTTGAACGCCCACAGATCCTCGATCGAACCGCCGCCGCGCGCGACGATGACGAGGTCGGGGCGCGGCACCGGGCCGTCCGCGGGCATCGCGTCGAAGCCGCGCACCGCGGCGGCGACCTCTTCGGCCGCCCCCTGCCCCTGCACCTTGACCGGCCAGACGAGCACATGCGTCGGGCAGCGATCCTCCAGCCGGTGGAGGATGTCGCGGATCACCGCGCCGGTCGGCGAGGTGACGACGCCGATCGTCTGCGGCAGATAGGGCAGGCGCACCTTGCGCGCGCCGTCGAACAATCCCTCGCCCGCCAGCTTCGCCTTGAGCTTCTCGAACAAGGCCATCAGCGCGCCGGCGCCGGCGAGCTCCATCCGCTCGATAACGATCTGATATTTGGAGCGGCCGGGATAGGTGGTGAGCTTGCCGGTGGCAATCACTTCGATGCCGTCCTGCGCGGCGAAGGCGAGCGCATTGGCCTGCCCCTTCCACATCACGCCGTCGATCACCGCCGCATCGTCCTTGAGCGCCAGATAGACGTGGCCCGAGGTCGCGCGCTTGTAGCCCGAAATCTCGCCGCGGATGCGGACGTGGCCGAACTCGCCCTCGACCATCCGCTTGAGCTTGAAGCTGAGTTCGCCGACCGACATGGCGAGCGCGTTGTCGCCGGGCCGCTCCTCGGCTAGCAGCCGGGCGTCATCGGTATCGGATAGGAACTCTGGCATGAACGTCCTGCTGTTGGGCTCAGGTGGCCGCGAGCACGCACTCGCATGGAAACTGGCGCAATCGGCCCTCCTCGATACGCTCTATGCCGCGCCTGGCAACCCCGGCGTCGCGCGCCATGCGACGTGCGTCGCGCTGGATGCGACCGATCATGCCGCAGTGGTGGATTTCGTGGCCGGCCATGACGTTGGCCTCGTCGTGATCGGGCCGGAGGCGCCGTTGGTCGACGGTCTCGCCGACACCTTGCGCGCGGCGGGCGTGCCGGTGTTCGGGCCGGGCAAGGCGGCGGCGCAGCTCGAGGGATCGAAGGGCTTCACCAAGGATCTGTGCCGGCGCGCCGATATCCCGACTGCGGGCTATGTCCGCGTCGGCGCGCGCGCCGAGGCGGAGGCGGCGCTGGCGAGCACCTTCTCCTATCCGGTCGTGATCAAGGCGGACGGGCTCGCCGCGGGCAAGGGCGTGGTGATTGCGACCAGCGAGGCGGAGGCCGCCGCCGCGTTCGACGCGATGTTCGCGGACGGCGATGCGCCGGTGGTGATCGAGGAGTTCCTCGACGGGGAGGAGGCGAGTCTGTTCGTGCTCACCGACGGCGTCGCGCTGCTGCCGTTCGGCAGCGCGCAGGACCACAAGCGCGTCGGCGAGGGCGATACCGGGCCGAACACCGGCGGCATGGGCGCATATAGCCCGGCGCCGGTGCTCACTCCCGAGCTGGAGCGACGCGCGATCGACGAGATCGTCGCGCCGACGGTGAAGGCGCTCGCCGAGGACGGAACGCCGTTCAGCGGCGTGCTCTATGCCGGGCTGATGCTGACCGCGACCGGCCCCAAGCTGATCGAATATAACGCGCGGTTCGGCGATCCCGAGGCCCAGGTGCTGATGCCGCGGTTCGATGGCGATCTGGTCGAGACGATGCTGGCGGTCGCCGAGGGGCGGCTCGGCGACATGCCGGCGGCGGGGTTCGCGGACGCCGCGGCGATGACGGTGGTGCTGGCGGCGGCGGGCTATCCGGGGACGCCGAAAGCCGGCGGCGCGATCCGCGGCATCGAAGCGGCGGAGGCGACCGGCGCGATCGTCTTCCAGGCGGGAACGCGGCTGGCGGGCGACACATTGGTGGCGTCCGGCGGCCGGGTGCTCGCGGTGACCGCGATGGGGGCGGACATCCGCGCGGCACGCGATGCGGCCTATCGGGGGGTGGATGCGATCGACTTCGCCGATGGCTTCTGCCGGCGGGACATCGGCTGGCGCGAACTGGCGCGCTGATCGCTCGGTACGAACACACGGAAGGGCCCGTCGGATCGCTCCGACGGGCCTTTTTCATTTTCGTAAACCGATCAGAAATTGATCGTGGTGCCGATCGCGATCTGGCGGCCGAGCGCGTCATAGCGCTGCGGGATCGTGTTGTTGCGCGCCAGACTGATATTGTACGAATTCGCCAGGATAGGCGGGTTCTTGTCGAGCAGGTTGTTCGCGATCACGCGGAAGGCGAACTGCCGTGCAATGTTGAAGGTCAGGGCGAGGTCGAAATAGCTCGCCGGCGCGATACGGTAGAAGGTCGTCTGCGCCCGATCGGGCGTGCCGCCGATCGCCGCGTCGCCCGAGTTGTTCGCGCTGGTCAGCGAGCCGATGTAGCGCCAGTTGAACGAGGCGTTGAAGATCCCGTCCGAGGTCGAATAGGTCGTCCGCAGGCCATGCGTCCACTTTGGCAGCAACTGGCTGCATCCGTTGGCGAAATAGCCGGTGCAATTGCGCTGCGGCTGGACCGGCGAATCCTGGCTGCCGGCGAAGGTGGTCAGCGAGCCGTTGAAGTCGAAGTCCAGCCGGCCGACGCTGCCGAGACCGAGCGCGTAGCTGCCCTGGAAATCCCAGCCCCGGGCAATCGAATAATAATAATTGGTCGTGCCCGCACGGATGAAGCCGCTGCTCGGATTGCCCGATGCGGCGGCATAGAGCGTGCCGTTGGCGGCCCGGACGATTCCCGAGCAGAAGAACGGATCGCCGTTCGAGCGCTGGCAGCCATCGGTATAATAGCTGTCATCGTTATAGCCGAGCGAGTTGTTGATCTTGATCCGGTAGCGGTCGACAGAGAAGACGAGCCCCTTGATGAAGCGCGGCTTGACCACCAGACCATAGGTCTGGGTGTAGGCGGTTTCGGGATCGGCGGTGAAGCCGCCCGAGCGCACGGTGCACTGGTCGTTGGGGCACAGCAGCGTCGTGCTGCCGTAAAGCGCATCCGACAGGCCGGTGGCGCGGCAGACCTCGCGCGAGGCGATCGGCGCGCCATAGGTGATCGTGCCATTGGTGTTGGTCGCCGTCGGCGCGCAGAAGTCGTTCTGCGAGCCGCCCTGGCGCGAGAAGCTGATGTTCGATGCCTGATAGGCCTCGACCACGGTCGGCGCGCGCTGTGCCTTGTTGAACGAGGCGCGAAGGGTCAGATCGGCGACGGGTGCGTAGAGGCCCTCGATCTTCCAGGTGGTGAACTTGTTGGGATTGCTGCTGTACTTGGACAGGCGGTAACCGCCGTTGGCCTGCAGCAGATGCGCGAACGGGCGATCCTGGATCAGCGGCGCCTGCACCTCGATGTTCGATTCCCAGACGTGCTGGCTAAGGTCGGACGGCGCGCCGCCGTAGTCCTCGATGAAGCCCGGCGTCAGCTCGGAAAATTGGCGATCCTTGCGGAATTCGGTGCCGAGCGCGAAAGCGACGCCGTCGGTGGCGAGCGGCGAGGTGATGCCGTAGCGGCCGAGATCGCCGGTCATGTTCGCCTGCACGTTGTAGAGCAAGCCGACGGTCTTCTGCCGGGCCGGGTCGAGATCACCGTACAGATAGTTGATCAACGCCTGATTGCCGTTGCCGGCGCTGAATGCGTCGAACGGTACGCAGGCGCCACCGGACACGCAGGTCGGCGTGCCGTTGACGTTGACGACGTTGAGCGAATTGTTGACCCGGTCGAAGCTCGGCAGGCGCGACGAGTCCCAGATCTGCTGATTGCGCGAGAAGACGCCGCCGATGTCGTAGGTCCAGGCATCGCCAACCTTGCCACGCACGCCGCCGGTCGCCCGGATACCGGTGTTGGTATAGGTATCGGTCATGAACGGCGCATTGAACCGGTAGCGGATGTCGACCGGCACGGTGGTCGCCGTCCCGGCGGCGGTGCCGCAGATGATGCCGGCCTGCTGCGTCGACAGGAACGGGTTGTTGCAATTGACCCGGAAGAGATCGGAGCCGTAATTCGCCGCCGCGAAGACGCGCGTCGGATAGCGGTTGATCGACTTGTCGCGGAACCACAATGCCGAGCCATAGAGTTCGAATTCGGGCGAGAGCTTCAGCGTGACGAAGCCGCCAGCGTTCACGCGATTGTCCTGCCGTTGATAGGAATAGCCGTCGTAGGGATTGGCGGCGTTACCCACCCCGGTGCCATAAGGCACGAAGGTGCGCGTACCGTTGGGATCATTGACGAACTGCCGCCCGGCGTTGGTGCCGCTGCCCGGCGAGACGAAACCGCTGACCGAATAGGTCGACAGCGAGCAGCTCAGCGGGCCGTCCTTGCCAGTCTGGACGAGCTGGCATGCCGAGGTCGAACGCGCGTCATAGGGCA
Organism: Sphingomonas sp. M6A6_1c; assembly: GCF_053345135.1. Taxonomy (NCBI): domain Bacteria; kingdom Pseudomonadati; phylum Pseudomonadota; class Alphaproteobacteria; order Sphingomonadales; family Sphingomonadaceae; genus Sphingomonas; species Sphingomonas sp. M6A6_1c. The sequence continues at coordinate 345,095 of NZ_JBKEZO010000002.1, forward strand.
CCAGATCGGCATGGCGGTAATTGACGAAGCCCGACACGTTGAGCTTGCCGTCGAACAGCGAGGTGCCGGCGGTGAGCGCCAGATCAGCACGGCCACCGTCGTTGACCTGGCCGAGCCGCGGCGAGAAGCCCGAGTTCTGCGCGGTCTGCGTCACCACGTTGGACTGATTGACGTGATTGTAGAAATTGTAGTTGGCGTCGATCCGTATGCCGGTAAAATTCTGCTTCATCACGAAGTTGACGACGCCGGCGACCGCGTCCGAACCATACACCGACGAGGCACCGCCGGTGAGCACGTCGACACGTTCGATCAACGCCACCGGGATGATGTTGGTATCCTGGCCGTTCTGCGTGCCGAGCCGCTTGCCGTCGACCAGCACCAACGTCCGTTCGAACCCGAGACTGCGCAGCTTGATCCGCTGGCGACCATCTGAATCCTGATAGTTCTGCTGGCTGTCGGGCGAAATCTGCGGGAGCCGGTTGAGAACCTCTTCAACGTTGATCGGGGCCTGCGCGCGGATGTCGGCGGCGGTAACCGAGGTGATTGGCGCGGCAGCAGTGCTGTTGGGGCGGACGATGCGCGTGCCGGTGACGACGATCTCACCATCGCCACTGCTCTCCGGCGCCTGACCGCTGATCGCCGCGGCCTTGACGTTGCTGCTGTCGGCGGCGGTGTCGGTCTGCGGTTGCATGCTATTGGTATCATTAACGATTTGCGCCGTCGCCGGCGCGGCGAGCAGCAGCCCGCCCGCGAGGGCGAGCAGCGACACATGGGTATTCAGGTTCATGACAGCAGCCCCTTTGGCGAGCCGCGATTATTCGCTGGCTCGATACGTCGAAGCTTCGTCAGACGCCCCGGTCAGTCAATACCGAAACATGACCTTTACAATACTTTATTGCGGTATTGTGACCCGGTTGCATCACTTCTGTCGCCGCATGGCGCCGATCAGCTCGCTTCTTGCCGCAACGGCCGCGCGAGCAGCGCGCCGATGACGTTGTCCACCGGTGCGCCCTCCAGCAAGCGGCAGACCGCGGCGGTGACGGGCATGTCGACGTCCGCCGCCGCGGCGGTCTCGCGCAGGACGGGGGCGGTGAAGGCGCCCTCGGCGACGGTGCGGCGGTCGGCGAGCAGGTCCGCGGCCGCCCTGCCCTGCCCCAGACCGACACCGAGCGAGAAATTGCGGCTGCTGGTCGAGGAACAGGTGAGGACGAGGTCGCCGAGCCCCGACAGGCCGGCGAGCGTCTCGGCGCGCGCGCCGCGGGCGAGGCCGAAGCGCGTCATCTCGGCAAAGCCGCGGGCGATCAGCGCGGCACGGGCGTTCTGGCCGAGGCCGGCGCCGTCAACCACGCCGCAGGCGATGGCGAGCACGTTCTTGACCGCGCCGCCGATCTCCGCACCGACGACGTCGCGGCTGGCATAGGGACGGAATTGCGGCGCGGCGAGGCGTTCGGACAGCGCCCGCCCGAGCGCCTCGTCCGCCGCCGCCAGCGTCACCGCGGTGGGCAGGCCGGCGGCCACCTCGTGCGCGAAGGTCGGGCCGGAGAGGACGGCGACGGGCGCCTGCGGATGGACCTGCCGCGCGACCTCGCCGACGAGCAGCCGGGTGCCCGCCTCGATCCCCTTGGCGCACAGCACCAGCGGGCGCGTGCCGACCGCGATCTGCGACAGCACGCCGCGGACGTGCTGCGCGGGTGCGACGACGAGCAAGGCGTCGCAGGCGGCGAGATCGCCGAAGTCGGCGGTGGCGCGGATCGACGGCGACAGCGGCACGCCCGCCAGGAACAGGCGGTTTTCGTGGCCGGCGTTGATCCCCTCGACCACCTCGGGCTCGCGCGCCCATAGCGTGACGGGCTCGCCGCGATGCGCCGCGACCTGCGCGAGCGCGGTACCCCAGGCGCCGCCGCCGATGACGCCGATCTTCATGGCCTTGCCCTCCCTCGATAAACCCCGCTCACGCCTTCACCCCGGCGCCGCGCACCGCCTCCGCATCCGGATCGAGCGGCCAGCGCGCGCGCGCCGGCGTGTCGAGCGGGTCGGTGAGCCCGGCGGCGAACCGCTCGGCACCCGCCCAGGCGATCATCGCAGCATTGTCGGTACACAGCCACAGCGGCGGCGCGACGAAGCGCAGCCCGTTGGCGGTGGCGAGATCCTGCAACGCACCGCGCACCGCGCCATTGGCCGCGACCCCGCCGGCGACGACGAGCGCGGTCGCGTCGATCCCGGCGATGCCGCGACGGGTGCGATCGATCAGGCAATCGACCACCGCCGCCTGGAACGATGCGGCGATATCCTCGGGCGCATGCTGGCCGACGGCGCGGGCGACCGCGCTCTTGAGCCCGGCGAAGGAGAAATGCGGTTCGGCCGAGCCTTTCAGCGGGCGCGGCAGCGGCACGATCGGACGGCCGAGCGCCGCCGCTTTCTCCACCATCGGCCCGCCGGGAAAGCCGAGGCCGAGCAATTTGGCGGTCTTGTCGAACGCCTCACCGGCGGCATCGTCGATCGTCGTGGCGAGCCGGCGATAGCGCGCGACCCCCTCGACCAGCAGCAACTGGCAATGCCCCCCCGAGACGAGCAGCAGCAGATAGGGGAAAGCGAGATCGGGATCGGACAGCCGCGGGCTGAGCGCATGGCCTTCGAGATGGTTGACCGCGATCAGCGGCTTGTTCGCGGCATGCGCCAGCGCCTTGCCGGTGACGAGCCCGACCATGACGCCGCCGATGAGGCCGGGGCCGGCGGTGGCGGCGATCACATCGACCTGGTCGAGCCGCAGCCCGGCATCGGCGAGCGCGCCGCGGACGAGCGGTTCCAACGCCTCGACATGCGCGCGTGCGGCGATTTCGGGGACGACGCCGCCGAACGGCGCATGCGCCGCTTCCTGGCCGAGCAGACGGTGGCTGAGCACGCGACGATCGCTGGTGACGAGCGCGGCGGCGGTCTCGTCGCAGGAGGATTCGAGGCCGAGGATGATCCGGGGGGGCATGGCCCAAGTCTTTACGCGCGTTGCCGGAGGTTGTCGAAGGGTGGGGATTTCGGCCATGGCGGTCGTTGTAGGATCATGGTCGCCCTCGCCCATCGCCGCCTTGGGGCGTCTCTCCCTCTCCCGAGGGGAGAGGGAAGGGTGGGGGTGACGCAAGGAGCAGATTGTGGCGATCAAATTCAGGCTGGGCACGCGGGGATCGCCGCTGGCGCTGACGCAGGCGGGGATGGTGCGCGACGCCCTGTGCGCCGCGCATGGCTGGGCGCCCGACGCGGTGACCTTGGTCGTCATCCGCACCACCGGCGACCGGGTGCAGGACCGCCCCCTCGCCGAGATCGGCGGCAAGGCCTTGTGGACCAAGGAAATCGACCGCGCGTTGCTCGACGATGAGATCGACGCGGCGGTCCATTCGATGAAGGACGTCGAGACGATCCGCCCGCCCGCGATCCGCATCGCCGCGATGCTGCCGCGCGCCGACGTCCGCGACCGGCTGATCGGCGCGGAGAGCGTCGCCGCGCTGGCGCAGGGCGCGGTGGTCGGCACCAGCTCGCCGCGGCGGCGCGCGCAATTGCTGCGGCTGCGCCCCGATCTGACCGTCGTGATGTTCCGCGGCAACGTCGATACGAGGCTCGCCAAGCTGACCGCGGGCGAGGCGGATGCGACGCTGCTCGCCGCGGCGGGGCTCGACCGGCTCGGACGCGACGGCGTCGGCCGCGCGATCCCCACCGACACGATGCTGCCCGCGCCGGCGCAGGGCGCGGTCGGTATCGAGGTGCGCAGCGCGGATGCCAATGCGGCGCGGATCGTCGCGGCGATCGACGATGCCGCGACCAGCGCCTGCGTATTGGCGGAGCGCGCCTTGCTCGCCGGCCTGGGGGCCGACTGCCATTCGCCGGTCGCCGCGCTCGCCGCTTTGTCGGGCGAGATGCTGACGCTGCGCGCCGAACTCATCGCCGAGGACGGCAGCGCCTTCGTCGAGGGCAGCGGCGAGGGCACCGACGGCAGCCTCGTCGCCGCCGAGCTCGCCGCCGACCTGCTGGCGCGGGCACCCGAAGTGGTGCGGCGACTGTTCCAGCCGTGAATCCGTCCGGCCTGCTGGTGGTGCGGCCCGAGCCGGGCAATGCGCGCACCATCGCGCGGCTGCGTGCCGGCGGCGGCGCGGTGCTCGGCCGGCCGCTGTTCGCCGCCGCGCCGATCGCGTGGACACCGCCCGATCCGGCGGCGTTCGATGCGCTGCTGGTGACCAGCGCCAATGCGGTGCGCCTCGCGGGTGCCGGGCTGGCGCGGCTCGCCGGGCTGCCGGTGATCGCGGTCGGCGCGGAAAGCGCGGCAGTGGCGCGCGACGCCGGGCTGCACGTCGCGGTCGTCGGCGACGGCGGCGTCGCCGATGCGCTGACGGCGGCCGCCGCGGCGGGACTGGCGCGACCGCTGCACCTGGCGGGCCGCGAGCATATCGACAGCGGCCATCCGACCGCGATCGTCTACGCCAGCGCCGAGCTGGACGTCGACGCGGCGGCGTTCGCCGCGGCGGCGGCAGGGCGGATCGTGCTGCTCCATTCGGTCCGCGCCGCGCATCGCGTCGCGGCGCTGGTCGCCGACCGGCAAGCCACGGGGATCGCGGCGCTAAGTCCGACGGTCCTTGCCGCGGCGGGGGACGGCTGGGCGCTCGCCTGCGCCGCCGCGATGCCGACCGACGCCGCCTTGTGCGCGCTCGCGCTCGCACGGACGATTGACCGTGCGGCGGGGGGCGGGGATAAGAGGCCATGACCGACTATACGCCGATCGATCCCAGGCCCGCGGCAACGCCCGTGCGCGGGCCGCGGACGGGGGTGTTCCTGGCGATCATCGCCCTCGCCTTCGTCGCCGGAGCGGTGCTCACCGGCTATCTGATGAAACAGGCCGGCTGGCTGAGCACGACCTCCGCCGCCGAGCGGGCGCTGGCGGCGAAGCGCACCCAGCCCGACCCGGCCAATTTCAACCCGGCGCAACCGCTCAACGCCAATGGCCAGACGACCAATGCGGCGCTCGAACCCGCCGCGCTTGCCTCGCGCGAGGCGACTCTGGCCGGGCAATTGACCGCGCTGGAGGCGCGCACCGCGGCGGTGGCGAGCGATGCCGTGATCGCGGGCACGCAGGCGGGCCGCGCCGAGGGGCTGTTGGTCGCCTTCGCGTCGCGCCGCGCGCTCGATCGCGGCGTCGGCCTCGGCTATCTCGAGGAGCAGTTGCGCAACCGCTTCGGCACCGTCCAGCCGCGCGCGGTGGCGGCGGTGATCGAGGCGTCGCATCAGCCGGTGACGCTGGAGGACCTGCGCCAGGGCCTCGACGCGATCGCGCCCGAGATCGCGACGGTGAGCAGCGACGGCTGGTGGGCGAGCCTGCGCCGCGAACTCGGCGGGCTGGTGGTGCTGCGCAAGGCGGGCACGCCATCGCCGCGCCCCGCCGACCGGCTGGCGCGGGCACGCCGCCTGCTCGAAGGCGGGCAGGTCGAGGCGGCGCGCGCCGAAGTCGCGCGGCTGCCCGGCGCGAGCGACGCGGGCAATTGGATGCAGGCGGCCGACCGCTACGTCACCGCGCGCCATGCGCTCGACCAGATCGAAAGCGCGGCGATCATGGGCCAGGCGAGCAAGCCCACCGTCGCCGCCGCCGCCCCGGCCCCCGCGGCGGAACTGCCCGCGATGCCCGATACGCTGTCGAACGAGGAAGCGACGACCTCGGTCGGAATGTGAGGCTAGCTTCCACCGATCGGGGGACAAGGGATGACGACCGACCATTCCGCGGGCTGGGATGCCGTCGCTGAACGGTTCATGGCGATCCGCTCGACGGTCGGCGCGGAGCTGATGCGATCGTGGGCGAAGAGCAATTTGCCTGCATCCGCTGCGATCCTCGACATAGGATGCGGGTCCGGCGTACCGATCGCGCGCGCCCTGGTGGAAGACGGCTATTCGGTCTGGGGAATCGATACGTCCCCCTCCCTCATCGCCGCCTACCGACGCCACTTTCCGGATATGCCCGCCGCCTGTGAGCCGGCGCAGCGTAGCGCTTTCTTCGATCGCACCTTTGTTGGCGCCGTATCGATCGGGCTCGTCTTCCTGCTCGCGCCGAGCGACCAGCAACAGCTTCTCGGTAACGTTTCGAGCGTGCTGGAACCAGGCGGACGGTTCCTCTTCAGCGCCCCCCGCGAAATGTGCGAGTGGAAGGATACGCTGACCGGTCGCACCTCGACTTCGCTTGGATCGGACGCATATGCGGGACATCTTGCCGCCGCCGGCCTCGACCTGATGCGATGCCATTCCGATGAAGGCGGTAACAACTACTACGAGGCGGTCAAAACGATCTGACGTGCCGTCACGAAGCTTCGCGACGTGGGCTTACCCGGCAAGACGGCCTGCTTTCCCGCGTGTCTTGACCGTAGCCGGCGCAATCCGCTGTGCGAAATTCCCCTGCCTGTGCCTCCTCTCGAGAAGGCGCTTCTCATGGATGCCAGAATCGGCAGCTTCCATGACAAGGGGATCGCTATTCTGGAAAGGCCACCCCTCCGTCATCACGGCTGCCGTTACGCCGAAACCCGCTCGATCAGCGCTATCGCGCCCTGGGGCGCGCGGATCTTCGCGCCGTTGATGAAGAAGACGAACGTGTCGCGCTGCGCCTTGGCCGGAGCGTCGGCGACCACATAGGGTAGCCCCTCCGGCTGGCCGCCGGCCTGCCACGTCCGCGCCGCCTGCGCCCAATCGTCGAGCGCGGCATCGGTGTAGCCGGCCGGATTCTGCTCCTCGGCCGCTTCCAGCCGCGCATAGACGAAGTCGGCGGTGACGTCGGCGATCGCCGGATAATCCGTGGAATCGGCGTAGACGATCGCGACGTTCGCCGCCCGCGCCATCGCGACGAAGGCGGGGTCGGCGAAGCTTTCGTGCCGCACCTGAACCGCGTGGCGCAGCGGCACCCCGGCATGGCTGGCGGGCAACAGCTTGAGGAAGGCCGCCATGTCGTCGGCGTCGAACGCCTTGGTCGCCATGAACTGCCACAGGATCGGCCCCAGCTTGTCGCCGAGCTCGACGATCCCCTGCCCGACGAAGCGTTCGACCGATTCACCCGCCTCGGCGAGCACCTTGCGGTTGGTGCAATAGCGCGACGCCTTCACCGCGAAGACGAAGCCGTCGGGCGCCGCGGCGGCCCAATTGGCGAAGCTCGCCGGCTTGAAGCTCGAATAATAGGTGCCGTTGACCTCGATCGCGGTGACCTGCGAGGCGGCAAAGTCGAGCTCGCGCTTCTGCGGCCATTTGGCGGGATAGAAGGTCCCGCGCCACGGCTCGTAGGTCCAGCCGCCGATCCCGATTCGGATTGTCATGATGCCATCATATCACCGCGGCAGAGCCGTGACGATGAAGGCGATCTTGGTGACGATCGGGTCGCTCGACGATCTCCACCCCTTTATCGCGATCGGCCGGGCGCTGGCGGGGCGCGGGGTCGACGTAATGCTCGCGGTGCCGGCCGATCATGTCGACAAGGTCCGCGCGGCGGGGCTCGCCGCCGAGCCGATCCTGCCGAGCTTCGCGTCGATCTGCGCACGGCTCGGCATCGACACGGCGACCGCGGCTCGGCGGGTCATCACGCAGCGCCGCTTTGTGCTCGAAGCGGTGATCCTGCCTTCGCTCGCCGACAGCACCGCCGCGCTCGACGCGCTGGCAGGCGACGCCGATGTCATCGTCGGCTCGCTGTTCGCGCCCGCGGCCGGCATCGTCGCCGAGAAGCGCGGGCTGCCGCTGGTCGCGATCAACCTTCAGCCGATGGCGCTGTTCTCCGCCTGGGACCCGCCTATCACCCCCGACGGCGCGCTGATGATCGATCGGCCTCGCGGACCGTTGGGGCGAGGGTGGAATCGCGCGCTGCTCGGGACGGTCCGCGCCACGGTGCGCGCGCGCTACGGCGGCGCGGTGGCGTCGGTGCGGCAGGCGCACGGCCTCGCGGCGGGCAAGCTGGCGCCGGTGTTCGATCCGATGCCGGCGCAATGCGCGACGTTATGCTGCTATTCGCCGCTGCTCGCGCCGGTGCAGCCGGATGCGCCGCCGCGCTGCGAGGCGATCGGCTTTCCGCTCTACGATCGCGGCGATGTTGCGCTCGATCCCGTCCTCGCGGCGTTTCTCGATCGCGGGCCGGCGCCGATCGTCTTCACCTTGGGATCGTTCGTCGTCCATGCGCCGGGGCGCTTCTACGACGTCGCGGCCGCGGCCGCCCCCGCGCTGGGAAGGCGCGCGGTGCTGCTGACCGGCACCGCGGACAGCCCCTGCGTCGACGGCGATCTCCTGCGGCTCGGCTATGCGCCGCATTCGCAGCTCTTCGGCCGTGCCGCGGCGGTGGTCCATCACGGCGGGATCGGCACCACCGGCCAGGCGATGCACGCCGGCGCGCCGCAACTGGTCCTGCCCTTCTTCGGCGATCAGTTCGACAATGGCGCGCGGATCGCGCGGCTCGGCATCGGCCGGTCGCTACGCCCGGCGGCGTTCCAGGGCGCCGCGGCCGACGAGGCGCTGCGCGCGTTGCTGGGCGATCACACCATCGCCGCGCGCGCCGCCGCGATCGCTACGCAGCTCCGCGGCGAACGGCCGACCGAGACGGCGGCCGACCGGATCATTGCGGCGGCGTTGCGGCGGCGACCATCTCCTTGAGCGGCACCGTCGCGTCCGCAAGCCGCGCGGGGTCGATGACCGCGCCGGCCAGCACCAGCGCGCGGCCCTGGACGTAATCCTTGGTCGCATTGACGCAGTCGAGCGCGATCACCCGGCCCGCGCGCAGGTAGATCAGCGAGAAGCTGCGGCTGGCGACGGCGCCGCGCACCACCAGCGCGTCGTGGCCGGTCGACAGGCCCACCGTCTGCAGGCGCAGGTCGTATTGGTTCGACCAGAACCAGGGCACCGCATGATAGTCCACCGGCGTGCCGGCGATCGTCTTGGCGACCACCGTCGCCTGGTCGTTGGCGTTCTGCACCGATTCGAGCCGGATGCGCGCGCCGTCGGCGAAGGCATTGGCGTGCATCGCGCAATCGCCGATCGCGAAGACCTGCGCCAGGCTGGTGCGGCACTGCGCGTCGACCTCGACGCCGTTGCCCCCCGCCGCACCCGCGTCGAGCAACGGCTGGACGGCGGGGACGATACCGATGCCGACGATCACCATCTCCGCCGGCACCGTCTCGCCGTCGGCGAGCGTGACGCCGCACGCCCGGCCGTCCGCTTCGGCGATACAGGCGACGGTGACGCCGAGCCGCACGTCGACGCCATGCGCGCGATGTTCGGCCTCGTAGAAGCGCGACAAGGGCTCGCCGGCAACGCGCGCGAGGACGCGCGGCAGCGCTTCGAGCACCGTGACCTGCTTGCCGAACTTGGCGAGTACGGCGGCGGCCTCCAGCCCGATATAGCCGCCGCCGATCACCGCGACGCGGGTCACGCCGGGCAGTTCGGCGATCATCCGGTCGACGTCGGCGCGGGTGCGCACGCCATGGACGCCGGCGAGGTCGTGGCCCGAACAGGTCAGCCGCCGCGGACTGCCGCCGGTCGCCCAGATGAGCTGGCCATAGCCGATCGTCGCGCCATCGTCGGTGGCGACGGTGCGCGCCTGCGGATCGACACGCACGACGCGGCGGCCGAGCCGCAGCGCAACGTCACGCTCCCCCCAGAAGGCGGGCGGACGGATCAGGATGCGCTCGAACGGCTTGTCGCCGGACAGATAGTCCTTGGACAGCGGCGGGCGTTCGTAGGGCGGTTCGGGCTCGTCGCCGATCATCGCGATGCTGCCGGCGAATTTGGCGGCGCGCAATGCGATCGCCGCCTGCGCGCCGCCATGACCGGCCCCGACGATGACGACGTCATAATGGGATTGCACGCTGATATCCTCCGCTTTGCCCTCTCCTGCCGTAGTCGCCGGTTTTGGGAAACCCCCGGCTCAGTCGAAGCCGTAAGGCACGATCGAACGCCGGTCGGGATCGACCAGCAACTCGCGCCCGGCCGGCGGAAAGGCGCGCTGGTCGCAATCGCGGCGCGGACAGATGCGGCACGACGGGCCGATCGGCGTCGCGCTGTCCGCCCCGGCGAGGTCGAGACCGTCGCCATAGATGAACGCGCCGGCATGTTCGACCTCGCAGCCGAGCACCACCGCATAGCGCCGGGCGACGCGGCGATAGCTCGACGTCGCCTTGACCAGCCCCTTGGCCATCGACACGTAGCGCGCGCCGTCGGGCATTTCGGCGACCTGGACGAGGATCCGGTCGGAGATCGCCACCGCCTCATGCGCCACCCACAACGGGCAGGCGCCGCCATATTGCGCGAATTGCAGCCGCGTCGCCGAATGGCGCTTGGTGATGTTGCCCGCCATGTCGATGCGGCAGAAGAAGAACGGCACGCCGGGCAGCCCCGGCCGCTGCAACGTCGACAGGCGGTGGCACACCTGCTCGAAGCTCACCCCGAAGCGCTGGCGCAGCGCGTCGACGTCGTGACGCCGCGCCCGCGCCTCGGCGCGGAAGCGCGCATAGGGCATCAGCAGCGCGCCCGCGCCGTAATTGGCGAGCCCGACGCGCAGCAGGTCGCGCGCCGCTTCCGAACGCAGTGGCGCGTCGGCGACGATCCCCTCGATCAGCGCCTTGGCCTCCAGCCGGATGAGCTGGTGCGCGAGCTGGAAATGCCGCGTCTCGATCGGCTGCGCGCCATCGATCGTCAGCGTCCCCGCCGCAGCGTCATAGGCGCGCATCGGCGCGGCGATGCCGTCGTCGATCACGCGCACGTCGTGTGCCGCCTGCAACCGGTCGACCAGCGCCCGCCCCGGCGGCAGGTCCGCCGCCAGCGCCTCGGCAAAGCGATCGAGCGGATCGATGTAATTGCCCATCCCCTGAAACCAGTCGCGCACCTCCTCCCACGGCAGCAGGTGCGGCTGGCTCCCCTGCGCGTCGACGCGATCGTCGAGCACGCGCAATTGCTCCTGCGAACGGCGCAGCGCGGCATGCAGCGCGATCATCCGTCGCGCCACCAGCGGCTGCTGCTTGAGCCCGCGCAGCACGTCCGCCTCGTCGAGCAGCGCCGCGGGCACCGACGGATCGGTCCCCGCCTCGAGCGCTCCCACCAGGGCGGCGCTGTCGTCCTCGGGCGCGATCTCGACCCAGTCGAGCGGGAAGGCACGCGCCAGCGCGCCGAGCACGCCGCCGGTGATCGGCCGGTCGCCGCTCTCGATCTGCGACAGATAGCTGGTCGAGATGCCGATCCGCCGGCTGAGCGCGATCTGGCTGAGCGAGAGCCGGGCACGCAGCGCGCGGACCTGATCGCCGGCGAAGATGCGCGCGCGGGGCGGTTGCTGGATCATGTGCCGCTCATAGTTTGCAAACAGCCCCGTTGCAATTTTGCAAAACCACAGTTGCGGCGGCAGGCTAGGATCGGGAAAGAAGAGGCAGGAGAGAGTATGTCATCGACGCAGACCGAACTCGACCGCCGCCGATCCGCCGCCAGAGCGGGCGGCGGCGAGAAACGGGTCGCCGCGCAACATGCCAAGGGCAAGCTCACCGCCCGCGAACGGCTGGAGATCCTGCTCGACGAAGGATCGTTCGAAGAGATCGACATGTACGTCGAGCACAATTGCGTCGATTTCGGCATGGCGGATCAGGTGATCCCCGGCGACGGCGTCGTCACCGGATCGGGGACGATCAACGGCCGGCTCGTCTATGTCTTCAGTCAGGATTTCACCGTCTTCGGCGGGTCGCTGTCCGAACGCCATGCGCAGAAGATCTGCAAGGTCATGGACACCGCATTGAAGGTCGGTGCGCCGGTGATCGGCCTCAACGATTCGGGCGGCGCGCGCATCCAGGAGGGTGTCGCCAGCCTCGGCGGCTATGCCGAGGTGTTCCAGCGCAACGTGCTCGCCAGCGGCGTGGTGCCGCAGCTCAGCCTCATCATGGGGCCCTGCGCGGGCGGCGCGGTCTATTCGCCGGCGATGACCGACTTCATCTTCATGGTGAAGGATTCGAGCTATATGTTCGTCACCGGCCCCGACGTGGTCCGCACGGTGACCAACGAGGTGGTGACGCAGGAGGCTTTGGGTGGCGCGGTGACGCACACCACCAAGACCTCGGTCGCCGACAACGCCTTTGAGAACGACATCGAGGCGCTGCTCGCGGCGCGCGACTTCATCGACTTCCTGCCCGCGTCGAACCGCGAGAGCGTGCCCGAACGCCCGACCGCCGATGCCTGGGACCGGCTGGAGCCGAGCCTCGATACGCTGGTGCCCGCCTCGGCGAACCAGCCCTACGACATGCATGAGCTGATCCGGAAGACGGTCGACGAGGGCGATTTCTTCGAGACGCAGCCGGCACATGCCGCGAACATCATTACCGGCTTCGGCCGGATCGAGGGGCGCACGGTCGGCTTCGTCGCCAACCAGCCTATGGTGCTCGCCGGCGTGCTCGACATCAACAGCTCGAAGAAGGCGGCGCGCTTCGTCCGCTTCTGCGACGCGTTCGATATCCCGATCGTCACCTTCGTCGACGTACCCGGCTTCCTGCCCGGCACCGCGCAGGAGCATAACGGCATCATCAAGCACGGCGCCAAATTGCTGTTCGCTTATGCCGAGGCGACCGTGCCGAAGATCACCGTCATCACGCGCAAGGCCTATGGCGGCGCATACGACGTGATGGCGTCGAAGCATCTGCGCGGCGACCTCAATTACGCCTGGCCGACCGCCGAGATCGCGGTGATGGGCGCCAAGGGCGCGGTCGAGATCATCTTCCGCGGCCGCACGCCCGAGGAGATCGCCGAACGCACCGCCGAATACGAGGCGCGCTTCGCCAACCCCTTCGTCGCGGCGAGCAAAGGCTTCATCGACGAGGTGATCCAGCCGCACTCCACCCGCCGTCGCATCGCGCTGGGCTTGCGCAAGCTGAAGGGCAAGGCGCTGGAAAACCCGTGGAAGAAGCACGACAACATCCCGTTGTGAGCCTGTCTCCTGAACATTATAAGCACATGTGAAGGAGACGGCTCATGCAGACCGAACGCGTGACCTTTTTGACCACCCCCGATCACAAGGCGGCGCTCGATGCGTTCGCTGCGAGCAACGGCATGTCTGTCGGCCACGTCGTTCGCGAGGCCTCGGCGATCTATATTGCGCAGACAGCAGCGGAAGAAGACGAAGAGCAACTGGCGGCGTTGGTCCGCGAGGTGAACGAGGCCGTTCCCCGTATGCGCGAGGACATCAAGAGCGCGATTGCCAGCATCAATCGTGCGAACGCGGCGGTCGATGCGGTGCTCGCTGGCGAAGGATCGCGGCGATGAGTTTCATCGGCGATACGATGAAGGCGCTTCGCAACGTCCTATTGCTGCAAGAAGACGTACGCCAGCTCAAGGATATGGTCACCAGTCAGAGCGGACGCCTCGCGGCACTGGCTGACGCGCACGCCGCGTTGCGCGACCGCGTCAGCCGACTGGAAGGCGTGATCGAGGGCGCCGCGATGGCGACGCGGCAGCGGCGGATCGAGGAATGACCGAGCACGCGCCGTTGGGCCGCCTCAACCATGTCGGCGTCGCGACGCCGTCGATCGCGCGGTCGATCGAGACGTATCGCAGCCTGCTCGGCGCGACCGCGATCGGCGTTCCGTTCGACCTGCCCGCGCAGGGCGTGAAGGTGTGCTTCATCGACACGCCCAATACGCAGATCGAGCTGATCGAGCCCTATGACGAGAGTTCGCCGATCGCCGGCTTCCTGCGCGCCAATCCCGCCGGCGGCCAGCATCACCTGTGTTTCGAGGTCGCCGACATCCATGCCGCGATCGCCGACCTCACCGCCAAGGGCGCGCGCGTGCTCGGGAGCCCGCGGATCGGCGCGCACGGTACGCCGATCGTCTTCGTCCACCCGAAGGACATGGGCGGCGTACTGGTCGAACTGATGGAGACGCCGCTTGCCGGACATTGAGGTCAACACCGGCGAGGACAGCGGCGCCGCCCCCGCCCTACCGCCCGCGCCCGAACCGACATCGCAGCCGGGCCTCGCCGACTGGCAGGCCGCCGCCGCGAAGGAGGTGAAGGGCAAGGACCTCGTCTGGCACACGCCCGAGGGCATCGACGTCAAGCCGCTCTACACCGCCGCCGATGCGCCGGTCGATCCGGGCCTCCCCGGCTTCGCGCCCTTTACCCGCGGCGTGCGCGCGTCGATGTACGCCGGGCGGCCGTGGACGATCCGCCAATATGCCGGCTTCTCGACTGCGGAGGAATCGAACGCCTTCTACCGCCGCAATCTCGCCGCCGGGCAGAAGGGGCTGTCGGTCGCCTTCGATCTCGCGACGCACCGCGGCTATGACAGCGACCATCCGCGCGTCACCGGCGACGTCGGCAAGGCGGGCGTCGCGATCGACACCGTCGAGGATATGAAGATCCTGTTCGACGGCATCCCGCTCGACCAGATGAGCGTCAGCATGACGATGAACGGCGCGGTGATCCCGATCCTCGCCTTCTTCATCGTCGCCGGCGAGGAACAGGGCGTCGACCGTAGATTGCTCGACGGGACCATCCAGAACGACATCCTCAAGGAGTTCATGGTCCGCAACACCTATATCTACCCGCCCGAACCGAGCATGCGGATCATCAGCGACATCTTCGGCTATACCAGCCGCGAGATGCCCAAGTTCAACAGCATCTCGATCAGCGGCTATCATATGCAGGAGGCGGGGGCGACGCAGCTCCACGAGCTCGCCTTCACCATCGCCGACGGTATGGAATATGTGAAATACGGCGTCGCGTCGGGCCTCGACATCGACAAATTCGCCGGACGCCTGTCGTTCTTCTTCGCGATCGGCATGAATTTCTTCATGGAGATCGCCAAGCTGCGCGCCGCGCGCGTGCTGTGGCATCGCGCGATGACGCAGCTCGGCGCGCAGGACGAGCGCAGCAAGATGCTGCGTACACATTGCCAGACCTCGGGCGTGTCGCTGACCGAGCAGGACCCGTACAACAACGTCATGCGCACGACGATCGAGGCGATGGCGGCGATGCTCGGCGGCACGCAGTCGCTGCACACCAACGCGCTCGACGAGGCGATCGCGCTGCCCACCGATTTCTCCGCGCGGATCGCGCGCAATACGCAGATCGTCATCCAGGAAGAGACCGGGATGACCAAGGTCGTCGATCCGCTCGGCGGCAGCTATTATGTCGAAAACCTGACGCGATCTTTGGTGGATGGCGCGTGGGAGATCATCGAACGCGTGCAGGCCGAAGGCGGCATGGCCAAGGCGGTCGGCGCCGGCTGGCCCAAGGCGATGATCGAGGAAGCCTCCGCCGCGCGCGCCGCGCGCGTCGACCGCGGCGAGGACGTGATCGTCGGGGTGAACAAATATCGCAAGGATGGCGAGGACCCGATCGACATCCTCGACGTCGACAATGTCGCGGTGCGCGAGGCGCAGATCCGCCGCATCGAACGCGTCAAGGCGACGCGCGACGAGGTGGCGTGTCGCAAGGCACTGGACGCATTACGCGAAGGCGCGCGCGGCACGGAGAACCTCCTCGCGCTCGCGGTCGATGCCGCCCGCGCCCGCGCGACACTCGGCGAGATCAGCCAGGCCATGGAGGATGTCTTCGGCCGCTTCGGCACGCAGCCGACCCCGGTCAAGGGCATCTACGGCGGCGCCTATGCCGACGATGCGCGCTGGCTGCGGCTTG
Source organism: Sphingomonas sp. M6A6_1c (assembly GCF_053345135.1). Taxonomy (NCBI): domain Bacteria; kingdom Pseudomonadati; phylum Pseudomonadota; class Alphaproteobacteria; order Sphingomonadales; family Sphingomonadaceae; genus Sphingomonas; species Sphingomonas sp. M6A6_1c. The sequence goes on from NZ_JBKEZO010000002.1 coordinate 360,746, forward strand.
AGGACGGCGTCGCCGCGACCGAACGGCGACTGGGGCGCAAACCCCGCATGCTCGTCGCCAAGATGGGGCAGGACGGCCACGATCGCGGCGCCAACCTCGTCAGCAGCATGTTCGGCGATCTCGGCTTCGAGGTCGTGCCCGGGCCGCTGTTCCAGACGCCGGAGGAAGCCGCAACGCTGGCGGTGGAGAAGGACGTCGACGTCGTCGGCGCCTCCAGCCTCGCCGCAGGCCACAAGACGCTGATCCCCGAGCTGATCGGCCATCTACGCGATGCCGGGCGTGCCGACATCAAGGTGATCGCCGGCGGCGTCATCCCGGCGCAGGATTATCAGGCGCTGCGCGACGCCGGGGTGCAGGCGATCTTCGGCCCGGGCACCAATCTCATCACCGCCGCCGAGGATGTGCTACGGCTGCTCGGCCACAATATGCCGCCGCAACAGGATGCTGCCGAATGACCCGTACCGACTGGACCCGCGCCGAGATCGCCGCGCTGTTCGACCTGCCGTTCGACGAACTGATGTACCAGGCGCAGACCGTCCACCGCACGCACCATGCGCCGTCGGAGGTGCAGCTGTGCACGTTGCTGTCGATCAAGACCGGCGGTTGCCCGGAGGATTGCGGCTATTGCTCGCAGTCCGCGTCGTCGGACAGCGGGCTGAAGGCGGCCAAGCTGATGGACGTCGACGCGGTGCTCGCCGATGCGGCGGAGGCCAAGGCCGCGGGGTCGCAGCGCTTCTGCATGGGCGCGGCCTGGCGTAACCCCAAGGAACGCGACATGCCCGCGATCGTCGCGATGGTCGAAGGCGTCCGATCGATGGGGATGGAGACGTGCATGACGCTCGGCATGCTCCAGCCCGAACAGGCGCGACAGCTCGCCGCCGCCGGGCTCGATTATTACAACCACAATATCGACACTTCGCCAGAGAATTACGGCAACGTCATCACCACGCGCACCTTCCAGGACCGGCTCGATACGCTGGAGAATGTCCGCAGCGCCGGGATCAACGTCTGCTGCGGCGGCATCGTCGGCATGGGCGAGACGCGCGCCGATCGCGTCGGCTTCGTCCATGCGCTCGCGACCTTGCCGCGCCATCCCGAGAGCGTGCCGGTCAACGCTTTGGTGCCGGTGAAGGGCACGCCGCTCGGCGACATGCTGGCGGGCACGCCGATGGCGCAGATCGACGACATCGAGTTCGTCCGCACGGTGGCGGTGGCGCGGATCACGATGCCGCTGTCGATGGTGCGCCTGTCCGCCGGTCGCGAATCGATGTCGGAAGCGACGCAGGCGCTGTGCTTCATGGCAGGCGCCAATTCGATCTTCACCGGCGACAAATTGCTCACGACCGGCAACGCCGGCGACAGCGCCGACGCGGCATTGTTCGCCAAGCTCGGCCTGACGCCGATGGAAAGCGCCGAGCCGATGCGGGTGGCGGCCGAATAGCCCGCAGGGGGGACGGCCCGTCCTCCCCGAAAATCATCAAACCCGCAGGCGGACCGGCCCCGGCCCGTCCGCCAAGCGGGAGGAGAGTTGAGGATGTTCAAGAAAATCCTGGTCGCCAATCGCGGCGAGATCGCCTGCCGCGTCATGCGTACCGCCAAGCGGATGGGGATCGCCACCGTCGCGGTCTATTCCGACGCCGATGCGCGCAGCCCCCACGTGCTGATGGCGGACGAGGCGGTGCGGCTGGGGCCGGCACCCGCCGCCGAAAGCTATCTCAAGGCCGAACTGATCCTGCTCGCCGCGCGCGAGACCGGCGCCGATTGCATCCATCCCGGCTATGGCTTCCTGTCGGAGCGCGAGAGCTTCGCGCGCGCCTGTGCCGAGGCGGGGATCGCCTTCGTCGGGCCTCCCCCCAACGCCATTGCGGCGATGGGCGACAAGATCGAATCGAAGAAGCTCGCCAAGGCGGCCGGCGTCAACGTCGTTCCCGGCTTCTTGGGCGAGATCGCCGACACCGACGAGGCGGTCCGGATCGCCGCGGACATCGGCTATCCGGTGATGATGAAGGCGTCCGCCGGCGGCGGCGGCAAGGGCATGCGGCTGGCCTATAGCGAGCAGGACGTCCGCGAAGGCTTCGAGGCGACAAAGCGCGAGGGGCTGGCAAGCTTCGGCGACGACCGCGTCTTCATCGAGAAGTTCATCGAATCTCCGCGCCATATCGAGATCCAGGTGCTCGGCGACCAGCACGGCAACATCCTCTACCTCAACGAGCGCGAATGCTCGATCCAGCGCCGCCACCAGAAGGTGGTCGAGGAGGCGCCCTCGCCCTTCGTCACGCCGGCGATGCGCAAGGCGATGGGCGAGCAGGCGGTCGCGCTCGCCCGCGCGGTGGGTTATTTCAGCGCGGGCACGGTCGAACTGATCGTCTCGGGCGCGGACACCACCGGCCAGGGCTTCTACTTCCTCGAGATGAATACGCGGCTGCAGGTCGAGCATCCGGTGACCGAGGAGATCACCGGACTCGATCTCGTCGAACAGATGATCCGCGTCGCCGCCGGCGAACCGCTGACGATCACGCAGGACGAGGTCGGCATCCATGGCTGGTCGATCGAGAACCGCGTCTATGCCGAGGACCCGTATCGCGGCTTCCTGCCGAGCATCGGGCGGCTGGTGCGCTACAATCCGCCGCTCGCGTCGACCGCCGACGAAGCGCGCATCCGCGTCGACGACGGCGTCGTTGAGGGGGGCGAGGTGAGCATGTTCTACGACCCGATGATCGCCAAGCTGATCACCTGGGCGCCGACGCGCGAGGCGGCGATCGATGCGCAGATCGCCGCGCTCGACGCGTTCGAGATCGAGGGGCCGGGCACCAACATCGACTTCCTCTCCGCGCTGATGCAGCATCCGCGCTTCCGCTCGGGTGCGATCACCACCGGCTTCATCGCCGAGGAATATCCCGACGGCTTCCACGGCGCCCCCGCCGACGGCGACCTCACCCGCACGCTCGCCGCGGTCGCCGCCTTCGCCGCGACCGCGCAGGCGGATCGCGCGCGGCGGATCGACGGGCAGCTCGGCCGCCGCCTGCCGCCGCCGTCGGAGTGGACGGTGCGGATCGACGGTGCGGACCATCAGGTCGCGGTGGCGACCGACGGGATCGGCGTCGACGGCGAAGCGCTCGACATCGCGCTGGAATATACGCCGGGCGACCGGATGGTGGAGGTGGAGATCGGCGAGGACGTGCATCTCTCCGTCCGCATCGCGCCGGTGCGCAGCGGCTTCCGCCTGACGACGCGCGGCGCGAGCCATGTCGCGCGCGTCCTCCCCGCGCATGCCGCGCCTTATGCGCGCCACCTGATCGAGAAGGTGCCGCCCGACCTGTCGCGCTTCCTCATCGCGCCGATGCCGGGGCTGCTCGTTCGGCTCGACGTGGGCGCCGGCGATGCGGTCGAGGCGGGGCAGCCGCTCGCGGTGGTCGAGGCGATGAAGATGGAGAACATCCTGCGCGCCGAGAAATCGGGCCGGGTGAAGAGCGTCTCCGCCGCGACCGGCGACAGCCTCGCGGTGGATCAGGTGATCCTGGAGATGGAGTGAGCGCGGCATACCGTTCGTGCTGAGCGTGTCGAAGCACGGGCGACCGCAGGTGAGCGGTTCGCGCAGGCGCTTCGACAGGCTTAGGACGAACCGGGACGGAATCGAGACCGTCCCCGGCTCAGAGCCGCCGCGCTTCCTCTTCCAGCATCACCGGCACGCCGTCGCGGATCGGATAGGCGAGCCCCGCCGCCTCCGACACCAGCTCCTGCGCGGCCGCGTCGTAGCGCAACGGCTGGCGCGTCACCGGGCAGACCAGCCGTTCCAGCAGCCAGGGATCGATCCGGTCGGTCATTGCAGCGTCACCCGGTCCTCGCCGTCGTGCCGGCCGAAGAATTGCATCAGCTGGATGATCAGCTCGGCGCGCGTCTCGATGTCGCGCGCTTCCAGCAGCGCCTGTTTGGCGGCGGTGTCGAACGGCGCGATCTGGGCGATGCCGTTGACCAGGCTCTCGTCGTCGAGCCGGCCGACCGCCTCCCAATCGACGCTATAGCCCTGCGCGTCGGCGAAGCGGCGCGATTCGAGTTCGAGCGACGAGCGACGCCCGAGGGAAAGCATGTCGTCCTCGACCGCGGGCAGCAGCTCCGCCTCGACCTGACGGAACGGCGTCGTCACGTCGAGTTCGCGCAGCACGCGGAACAGCGCGACGCCCTCCAGCACCAGATTGTAGCGGCCGTCGTCGAGCGCCTCGACCTCGGCGATCTTGCCGACGCAGCCGATGTCGTACAGCGCGTCGTGGCCGCCGGTGCCGTGTACCGGCTGGATCATGCCGATCCGCTGGTCGCGCACCATCGCGTCGCCGATCATCGCGCGATAGCGCGGTTCGAAGATGTGCAGCGGCAGGTGCATGCCCGGGAACAGCAACGCCCCCGGCAGCGGGAAGATCGACAGGCGCCCGAGGACGGTCGGCGAGGTCATCCGAACAGGATCGCGGACAGGCGCCGGCGCTGCGCCGAGACCCAGGGGTCCTCCAGCCCGACCACCTCGAACAGCGTGAGCAGTTGCTGGCGGGCGGCACCTTCGTTCCAGCCGCGGTCGGCGGCGACGATATGGAGCAGATTGTCCGCCGCGGCGTCGCGATCCCCCGCCGCCATCTGCGCGTTGGCGAGTGCGAAGCGACGCTCGTGATCGTCGGGGTCGGCGGCGACCTCGGCGGCGAGCCCGGCGAAATCCTCGACCGGCGGCGCGCTCTGCGCCAGCGCGAGCGCCGCCTTGGCGCGATCAATCCCCGCGTCCTTGACGTCGGCGGGCAATGCGTCGATCGCCGCCTGCGCATCGTCGGTCAGCCCCGCCGCGACGAGCGCGCGGATGCGGCCCGACAATACGGCGGGATTGTCCGGCGCCATCTCGAACAATTGATCGAAGATCGCCAGCGCACGCTCGGCATCGCCGCTCGCCAGCACCTCTTCGCCCATCGCGATCAGCGGCTCGATCTCGGCGGCGGCATCGTCGCCCGGCGCGGCGATCGGCAATTGCTTGAGCAGCTGGTCGAGGATCACGCGAAGCTGCGATTCGGTGCGCGCACTGGTCAGGTCGGCGACGAGCTGGCCCTGGAACATCGCATAGACGGTCGGGATCGACTTGATCTGGAATTGCGCGGCGATGAACTGGTTCTTGTCGGTGTCGATCTTCGCGAGCACGACGCCCTTGTCGGCATAGGCCGCGGCAACCTTCTCCAGCGTCGGCCCCAGCGCCTTGCACGGCCCGCACCATTCCGCCCAGAAATCGATGATGACGAGGGAGGTCATCGACGGTTCGACGACGTCGCGACGGAAATCCTCGATCGCCTGCTTTTCCGCGGGCGCCATTCCTAGCGTGGCCAAGTCATGCTCCTTCGTATTCGGTAGCCGCCCATGTGGGGCAGCGGCGCGCCCGCGCCAAGGTGTTAAGCGACCTCTACCCGATCACGCCCGCGGTTGCACCCGTGCGACCACCGGACCGCCAGACGCCATCGGCCGGGCCGGTTTGCTTGCGGTCGCGCAAATGAAAGCCCGCTTCCATCTGTTTTATTCAAGAAAGCTTGGTTTCATCATACGATCCGATAGATGCCGAAACTATTGTCAGTGTCAACGATAGAAAAAGGAATCACAATATTCCGGTTATTTGCAATGAATTCTTCCTCCGGCCACGATCGGCATCTTATCGTCCTCTATAATGATGCGTGATGCGATGCGTGAAGGGATCAGACGATGATCATCAGCAACAGTGCAACGACGACGACGGTGCAATCCGGCGAGGCTTCGAAACCGAACAGCACGCCGCCCGCCGATACGACCAGGACCCCGGTGGCCGATGCCAAACCCGGTGCGCAGGGGATCAAGCGCCTGTCGAGCGACGCGGCAACCGTGGTGCTGACCGAACAGGGCACGAGCAAGACGAGCCAAGCGCCCGCAAAGACGCCGCCGCCGCCACCCAAGCTCGATCTGCACGGTCAGGATTTGCGCACAGCCGATTTGACCAAGCTCGATCTGCGCGGCGCCGATCTGACCGGTGCCGACCTCTCCGGCAAGAACCTGTCGGGCATCGATCTCAGCGGCGCGACGCTGACCGGCGCGAAATTCGACGGCGCTACGTTCAGCCGCACCAATCTCCACGGCGTCACCGCCACCGGCGCCAGCTTCACCAAGGCGAGCTTCGACGAGACCGATCTCGACAATGGCAATTACACCGAAGCTAAGTTCACCGGCGCTACCTTCAACGCCAACTTTCAGCTCCCGCCGACTGACGTTCAAACGTTCGAGAAATGCTACATTATCAAGGGCATCAATTTGACAAAGGCCGATTTCTCGAACGTAACTTTTCAACGCGACATCTTCATCAAACAATTTGTCGCGGACGGCGCATCATTCAATAACGCTCTCAGTACTTCGAAAATTAAGGAAATTACATTTTCCGATGGGAGCGCCAAAGGCGCTAATTTTCAGGGAATAAAAGGCGGGTTGTTTATCGGTGGCACAGATGCGTCCGAGGCAAACTTCAGCCGCATCGACGGTGGAGCGGTAGGTTTCGGCCGATCGAAACTGGATGGCGCGACATTCCGTGAGAGCGACACCAAGCTTTGGTTTGCCGATATGGAAATCAGGAATGCCGACCTTTCCACCAAGGGCAAAAGTCTAAGGCAATCAACGTTCGTCAACTGCGATATGAGCGGCATGGATTTTTCCGGTTACGATTTCTCCGGCGCCGATTTTAGCAGCGACAGCCCGAAGCCCGACAGACTTTACGGATCCAGCTCGTCTATCGATGCCAGTGAGCTGGTTAGTGGAACGAACTTTCGTGGTGCCAACTTCAGCGGAACAAGGTTCTCCAACATGCAAATGGCCAAAGCTTTGGTCGATTCCGGGGGCTTTCGCGGCGCTATCGTTTCGAACTGGCTGGGCGCTAACCTCCATGTTGCCGATGCTGGCTACGACATCAAGACGCTATTCCCCAACATCTGGCCCGAATGGAAAGCCAACTTGGCGAGTATCAGACGTTAGACTTTACGATGAGGAGAAGTGAAATGACGTTATCGCGACGCTTAACCTTCATAGCTGCCGCATTTCTAGCGTTTATATGCATGCCGACGCTGGCGACGTGCGATACTGTATCGAGCGCAGAAATTTGGGCAACATTCGTTAACAACACACCATTCCAAGTAACTTTCTCAAAAGTTCGCTGGAGTGGCCGCTATGGCACAGCAAACAGTGATGGAACAGTCGCTGATCGTATTCAAGGCACAGTAGAACCAGGAAAGACTGTTCAGAGCCACCATCGGATGGGCGATCCACAGATCGGCGAGCGCTATACTGACTTATCATTCGACGCCACATTTACCAGACCAGATGGCTCAACCGGAATCTGTTCCTTTTATTACGCTTACAAATCCGACACAGGAGAGCGTTCGGCTTATGCCGCGTCGAGAGGAGGCAGTGACAAAGATCGTCTGGCCAAATGCAATCTCATCTTCAATTCTTATTACAACATTACATTTGACATGAAGGAATTTAATAGTCCGGAGTGATTTTTGCCGGGTGGCACGCCACCACGTGCCGCCCTACACCCGCTCCACCGCATTCACCGCATCCGCCGCGCGTAGCGCCGCGATCAGCCGCATCAATTGGTGGATGTCGTGGACCTCGACGTCGATGACGTTGGTGTGGAACATCGAATCGCGCGTATCCAGCCGCAGCGCAATGATGTTCGCCCGATGCGCGCCGATGATCGTCGAGACGATGCCGAGCGCGCCGGGTTCGTTCTTCACCTGCACCGCGATCCGCGCCACCGCGCCGTCGCTCTTGTCGCCCCAGTCGACGTCGACCCAGTCGGTCTCGTCGGTACCGCGCTCGGCGAGTTCGGCGAGCACCTGGCAGTCGATCGCATGCACCTCGATCCCCGCATCGGGGCGGCGCAGCCCGACGATCCGGTCGCCCGGTACGGGGTGACAGCATTCGGCGAGGTCGAAGGCGACGCCGGGGGTCAGCCCCTTGATCGAAATCGCGGTCGATTGCGGCGCGAGCAACCCGACGTCGGCGCCGCCCGAGCCCGGCATCAGCGCCTCCATTACCGCATGGTCGGAGATCGTCCGCCGCGCGATCGCCGCCATCAGCGCCGCCTCGTCGCCGAGCTTGAGCCGCGACAGCGCATGGTCGAGCGCGTCCGCCCCCAATTGCGCCGGCACGCGGCGCACGATGTCGTCGTACAGCTTGCGGCCCAGCGCGATCTGCTCGTCGCGCTCGCGGTTGCGCAGATGGCGGCGGATGCCGGCCAATGCCTTGCCGGTAATCGCAAAGTTGAGCCAGCCGGGCTGCGGCACCTGCCCCTTGGAGCGCAGCACCTGCACCTGGTCGCCATTCTCGATCACCGTCGACAGCGGCACGACACGGCCGTTGATCTTGGCGCCGACCGCCTGGTCGCCGAGGTCGGTATGCACCGCATAAGCGAAATCGATCGGCGTCGCGCCCTTGGGCAACTGGATCAGCTCGCCCTTCGGCGTAAAGGCGAAGATGCGATCCTGATACATCGCCATGCGGGTGTGTTCGAGCAGCTCTTCCGGGCTGCCGGCGGTCTCGAGGATTTCGACGAGGTCGGCGATCCAGCTGTGCTGGCTGTCGGCGCGGACCTTCTTTTCCTTATACGCCCAATGCGCGGCGAGGCCGAATTCGGCCTCCGCATGCATGTCGGCGGTGCGGATCTGGATTTCGATGCGCGCATTGTCGGCGTGGATCACGCTGGTGTGCAGCGAGCGATAGCCGTTGCGCTTGGGCGTCGAGATATAATCCTTGAACCGCCCCGGCACCATCGGCCAGCGGCGGTGGATGATGCCGAGCGTGCGGTAGCAATCCTCGACCGTCGGCACGATCGCGCGGAACGCCATCACGTCCGAAAGCTGCTCGAAGCTGATGTGGCGCTCGCTCATCTTGCGCCAGATCGAATAGGGATGCTTCTCGCGGCCCGTCACCTCGGCCTCGACCCCGGCGCGGCCCAACAGCAGCTTGAGGCCGGAGGCGATCTTGGCGATCCGGTCGCCGCCGCCGGTCTTGAGCTGATCGAGCCGCTTGCTGATCGATTCATACGCTTCGGGCTCGAGCTGTTCGAAGGCGAGCGTCTGCATCTCCTTCATGAACTCGTACATGCCGATCCGCTCGGCGAGCGGCGCGTAGATGTCCATCGTCTCCTTCGCGATCCGCCGCCGCTTCTCGGGCTTGGCGATGTGATGGAGCGTGCGCATGTTGTGCAGCCGGTCGGCGAGCTTGACCAGCAGCACGCGGATATCGTCCGACATGGCAAGCAGGAACTTGCGCAAATTCTCGGCGGCGCGCTCGTTCTCGGTCTGCGCCTCGATCTTGCTCAATTTGGTGACGCCGTCGACCAGCCGCGCGACGTTGCCGCCGAACAGCCGGGTGATCTCCTCGGGCGTCGCGACCGTATCCTCGATCGTGTCGTGGAGGATCGCGGTGGCGATCGTCTCGTCGTCGAGCCGCAGGTCGGTGAGGATGCCCGCCACCTCGATCGGATGGCTGAAATAGGGGTCGCCGCTCGCGCGTTTCTGCGAACCGTGCGCCTGCATCGAAAAGACGTAGGCGCGATTGAGCAGCGCCTCGTCCGCATCCGGGTCGTAGTCGAGCACGCGGTCGACCAGTTCATATTGCCGTAGCACGCTGGACACATGGGGTAGGGTCGTACCGCTTTGCAACATATTGTTACGACTCGCCGATCGATTTCGACAGAAGGCAGCGAGACCGCCGGGAGTGGCACGTCGGCGTCGCGATCCGCGGCGATGTCCGCTACACACGGCGTCTTGGAGAGGATCATCATGGCGACACCGGCCCAGCCGCCCAAATTGCGCGAGACGCTGCGCGGATGCAGCCTGCCCGCCGCGCTGGCGGCGATGGGGGAACGCTGGTCGTTCCTTATCCTGCGCGCGGCGTTCAACGGGCTGCATCATTTCGAGGCGTTCCAGGCGGAGCTCGGCATCGCCCGCAACATCCTCGCCAACCGGCTGGCGCGGCTGGTCGATCACGGCATCCTCCAGCGCGAACCGCTGCCCAAGGATCGCCGCAAGATCCGCTATACGCTCACCGAGAAGGGCCATGCGCTGCTGCCGACGATGGTCGCACTGCGGCAATGGGGCGAGCGCTGGGAGCTCGGCGAGCCCGCCTTTCCGGTGCTCGTCGACACCCGCGACCGGCGGCCGATCGCGCCGGTGGCGGTCCATGCTCATGACGGTCGCAAGCTCGGCCAGGGCGATCTGATCTGGGCGCTGCCCGAAGAGGTGCGCGCGGCGGCGGCGGAATGACGACGGCTTGTTCCCGCCCGCGCGCTGGCGTAGCGGCAGGCGTATGAAACGCCTCGCTATCTATTGCGGCTCGGCCACGCCGTCCGACCCCGTCTACATCGAGTCCGCGCGCGCGATAGGGCGGACGCTCGCCGAGCGCGGCATCGGCATCGTCTATGGCGGCGGCCGGCTCGGCCTGATGGGCGCGGTCGCCGACGGCGCGCTGGCGGCGGGCGGCGAGGTGATCGGCGTGATCCCGCAGGCGCTGGTCGATGCCGAGGTTGCGCATCGCGGCCTCACCGAGCTGCACGTCGTCGCCGGCATGCATGCGCGCAAGGCGGCGTTCACCGACCTCGCCGACGGCTTCATCACCATCCCCGGCGGCACCGGCACGATGGACGAATTGTGGGAGGCGCTGAGCTGGGCGCAGCTCGGCTATCACGCCGATCCCGTCGGGCTGCTCAACGTCGCGGGCTATTACGATCACCTCATCGCCTTCTGGGAGAAGTCGGCGGAGGTCGGTTTCCTGCGGCCGCAGCATCGCGACCTGCTGATCGTCGACGACACGCTCGATCGCCTGCTGACCAAGATGGCCGCGCACGTGCCGACGCAGCCGATCGTGCGGATGAAGACGTCTGACCTCTAGCGCCGGCCCGACGCGCGACGCGATCGTCGCCACCGCGCACGAATCGATCGCGCGCGGTTCGAAGAGCTTCGCCGCGGCGAGCCTGTTGTTCGACCGCGCGACGCGCGAGCGCGCGTGGCTGCTCTACGCCTGGTGCCGCGCCTGCGACGATATCGCCGACGGCCAGGATCACGGCCACACCATGTCGGTGGTCGAAAATGCGCCCGAGCGGATCGCGGCGATGGCGGTGCTGACCGATGCGGCGCTCGCCGGGCGGGTGATCGGCGTGCCGGCGTTCGACGCGCTGCGCATCGTCGCCGCCGAGACGCGGCTGCCGGCGCGGTTCGCGCACGATCTGATCGAGGGGTTCCGGCTCGACGGGCAGGGCTGGCGACCGCGGACCGAGAACGATCTGCTGACCTATTGCTATCATGTCGCCGGGGTGGTCGGCTGCATGATGGCGGTGATCATGGGGGTGTCGCCCGACGACGACGCGGTGCTCGACCGCGCGTGCGACCTCGGCCTCGCCTTCCAGCTCGCCAATATCGCGCGGGATATCGACGAGGATGCGCAGGCGGGGCGGTGCTATCTGCCGACCGACTGGCTCGATGAAATGGGGATCGCGCCGGAGGCGGTGATGGCGGCGCAGCATCGGCCGGCGCTGGCGATACTCGCGCGGCGGCTGACGACGCGCGCCGCGCAGTTCGAGGCGAGCGCGCGTATGGGGACGCGGGCGCTGTCGTTCCGTTCGGCCTGGGCAGTGCTGGCGGCGGCGCAAATCTACGGCGCGATCGGGCGCAAGGTCGCGGGGCGTGGCGAGCGCGCGTGGGATGGGCGAGTGACGACGTCGAAGGGGGAGAAGCTGGGCTTCATCGCGCGGGCGGCGGTGGAGGCGCGGGGACGGATGAGGTTGGTCGAGGTGCCGAGGGAGGCGGGGTTGTGGCGGCGGCCGAGATCCTAATTCCTCCCCCGCCAGGGGGAGGTGGCAGGCAGAAGGCCTGACGGAGGGGGAGGATACGGTGGGCTTGCCTTATGCGGAAACGCCCCCTCCACCACCCGGCTGCGCCGGGCGGTCCCCCTCCCCCGCTTCGCGAGGGAGGAATTACTTACGATCGCTTTGTCTTGCTTTCGGCCTTTGCCACCTGCGCGCCCGATGTCCGGCAGGCCGCACCGATCATCGGATACGGCACATCGGTATTCTGCGCGAGCTGGTCGGGCAACGCCGCGCGGCATTGCGCCATCGAGGTATAATGCGTCGGCACGATCCGCGCCTCGGTGCACTGGACGTTGCCGTCCGCGCAGCCCATGATCGCCATGACGTAGAACAACGGTTCCATGATCGCCTCGCTTCCGTGGGGTAAAATCCGTGGCGGCCGCATTATGTTCCGCCGCGTCGCTTTCGCGCGCGGCTGCCAGCGCTTACATGAGGCGTAATGCCTCCCGTCGATCCGACCAGTCACACCCGCGCCGACCAGCCCCTGTTGCCGACGCTGCGCCGCTTCCTGCCCTATCTCTGGCCCGCGGGTCAGACGGGGCTGAAGGTGCGGATCGTCGGCGCGATGACGCTCGTCGTGATGAGCAAGATCGTCCAGGTATTCGGCGCCGCCTATACGCTGAAATATGCCGTCGACCGGATGGCGGTCGGCGACCGCGGCGTCGCGACGATCGTGATCCTGCTGGTCGTCGGCTATGCCGCCTCGCGCTTCGCGACGACGCTGTTCGACAATCTGCGCAATGCGGTGTTCGAGCGTGTCGGGCAGGATGCGACACGGCGGCTGGCGGCGAACGTCTTCCGCCATCTCCACGGCCTGTCGCTGCGCTTCCACCTCGAACGGCGCACCGGCGCGGTCACCAAGGTGGTCGAACGCGGCACCAAGAGCATCGATACGATGCTGTATTTCCTGCTGTTCAACATCGCGCCGACCGTGCTGGAACTGGCGATGGTGCTCGGCATCTTCTGGCACAGCTTCGGCTGGCCGATGGTCGCGGCGACGGTGGTCATGGTCGCGATCTATATCCTGTTCACGCAGCGCGTGACCGACTGGCGCAACGCCCTGCGCGCGCAGATGAACGACCTCGACACCGGCGCGGTCGCGCATGCGGTGGATTCGCTGCTCAATTTCGAGACGGTCAAGTATTTCGGCGCCGAGGAGCGCGAGGCGCGGCGCTACGATTCGGCGATCTCCGCTTATGCCGCGGCGGCGACCAAGTCGGAGAACAGCCTCGCCTGGCTCAACGTCGGGCAGGCGCTGATCACCAATCTGATGCTCGGCGCGGGCATGGCCTATATCGCCTGGGGTTGGAGCCGGGGCAGTTTCTCGGCGGGCGACGTCGTGTTCGTCTCGACCCTGCTGTCGCAGCTGTTCCGACCGCTCGATCTGCTCGGCATGGTCTATCGCACCATCCGCCAGGGGGTGATCGACATGGCGAGCATGTTCGCGCTGATCGACACGCCGGCCGAGGTGGTCGACGCGCCCGGCGCCGCGCCGTTGAGGATCGCCAAGGGCCATGTCCGCTTCGAAGGCGTGCGCTTCGGTTACGACCCGGGTCGCGAGATCCTGAAGGGCCTCGACCTCGACGTGCCGGCGGGCAGCACGCTGGCGGTGGTCGGGCCGTCGGGCGCAGGCAAGTCGACGCTCGCGCGGCTGATGTACCGTTTCTACGACGTCGCCGAGGGACGGATCACGATCGACGGCCAGGACATCCGCGACGTCCAGCAGGCGAGCCTGCGCGCCGCGATCGGCATCGTGCCGCAGGACACGGTGCTGTTCAACGACACGATCGGCTACAATATCGCCTACGGCCGCGAGGGGGCGGGCCGCGCCGAGGTCGAGGCGGCGGCGGCGGGCGCGGCGATCGCCGGCTTCATCGAGCGCCAGCCCGAAGGCTATGACGCGCGCGTCGGCGAGCGCGGGCTCAAATTGTCGGGCGGCGAGAAGCAGCGCGTCGCGATCGCGCGGACGTTGCTCAAGAACCCGCCAATCCTGATCCTCGACGAGGCGACGAGCGCGCTCGACAGCCGCACCGAGGCGGAGATCCTCGACACGCTGGAGGCGATCGAGCGCGGCCGCACGACGATCGTCATCGCGCACCGCCTGTCGACGGTGATCCACGCCGACCAGATCGTCGTGCTCGACGGCGGCCATGTCGCCGAGCGCGGGACGCATGCCGAACTGCTGCGGCTGGGCGGCGTCTATGCCGAAATGTGGGCGCGCCAGGCGCAGGAGCAGGACGAGGACGTGCCGGGCGCCAGCGAGGGCGCGCTCGCGGCGGAATGAGGCGGGCGCGGGTCGACGCTGGCGGCCCCCGCCCCTACATGGCGCGGTGATGATCCCCGATCCCCTGCCCACCCTGTCGCGCGTCTTCGGCTTTCCTGCGTTCCGCGGGGTGCAGGAGGACGTCGTGAGCCGCGTGCTGGCGGGGCAGCGGACGCTCGGCGTGATGCCGACCGGTGCGGGCAAGTCGCTCTGCTATCAATTGCCGTCGGTGATGATGGAGGGGACGTGCGTCGTCGTCTCGCCGCTGATCGCGCTGATGCACGACCAGCTGCGCGCCGCCGAGGCGGTCGGGATCCGCGCCGCGACACTGACCAGCGCCGACCAGAATCGCGCCGAGTCGATCGCGCGCTTCCGCGCCGGCGAGCTCGACCTGCTCTATATCGCACCCGAGCGCGCCTCGACCGGCCATTTTCGCGAATTGCTGGCGAGCGCGAAGCTCAGCCTGTTCGCGATCGACGAGGCGCATTGCGTCAGCGAATGGGGCCACGATTTCCGCCCCGATTACCGGCTGCTCGCGCCGCTGATGGACGCCTTTCCGGAGGTGCCGCGGCTGGCGCTGACCGCGACCGCCGACGCGCACACCCGCAGCGACATATTGCAGCAGCTCGGCATTCCCGCGGACGGGCTGATCGTCTCGGGCTTCGACCGGCCCAATATCCGCTATGCGATCACCCCCAAGGCGAACACCACCAAGCAGATCGCCGACGTGATCGCCGCCACCCCCGGCCCCGGCATCGTCTATGCGCAAACCCGCGCTGCGACCGAAAAGCTCGCCGAGGCCTTGGGCCGCACCGGGCGGCCGACGCGCGCCTATCATGCCGGGCTCGACGCGCACATCCGCCAGAAGAACCAGGCGGATTTCGTCGCGTCGGAAGACATGGTGATCTGCGCGACGGTCGCGTTCGGGATGGGGATCGACAAGCCCGACGTCCGCTTCGTCGCGCATGCCGGCCTGCCCAAGTCGATCGAGGCTTATTATCAGGAGACCGGCCGCGCCGGGCGCGACGGCGATCCGGCGGTGGCGCATCTGTTCTGGGGCGCGGAGGATTTCGCCCGCGCCCGCCAGCGTATCGGCGAGGTCGAGCCCGAGCGGCAGGCGGGCGAGCGCACCCGGCTGGCGGCGCTCGGCGCGCTCGTGGAGACCGCGGGGTGCCGCCGCCGCATCCTGCTCAAGCATTTCGGCGAGGACCGGCAGGAGGATTGCGGCAATTGCGACAATTGCCTCGGGTCGCCCGATGCGGTCGACGCGACGCAGATCGCGATGAAGTTCCTCTCCGCGGTGTTCCGCACCGGGCAGATGTTCGGCGTCGGCTATGTCGAGCAGGTGCTGCTCGGGCAATCGACCGAGCGGAGCGTCGATCGCGGGCATGAATCCCTGTCGGTCTGGGGAATCGTCGAGGGCGAGGAGGCGGCGCTGATCAAGCCGGTGGCGCGCGCGCTCCTGCTGCGCGACGCGCTGCGCACCAATGCGCATGGCGGGCTGGAATTCGGTCCCGGCGCGCGGCCGATCCTCAAGGAGGGGCAGCAGGTGATGCTGGTCGTGCCGCCCAAGCGCGCGCGCGGCGGGCGCAAGCGCGATGCCGGTGTCGCGACCAATCCGGCGGACAATCCGCTGTTCGAGGCGCTGCGCTCGTGCCGCCGCGATCTCGCCAAGGAGGCGGGCGTGCCGCCCTATGTGATCTTCCACGATTCGGTGCTGCGCGAGATGGCGGCGCAGCGGCCGGCGGGCCGCGCCGAGCTGATGCACCTGTCGGGCATCGGCGCGCGCAAGCTGGAGGCTTATGGCGATGCCTTTCTCGACGTGATTCGATCGCACGGCTGACTGCCGCAGGGTTAAAAAACACCCCACAAAACCGTCGGAATCGCGACCAAAATAGCTGACGTATCTCGACCGATCGCGTAATGGGACCGGATGGCCGACATTCGCAGCATCAACGACCGGATCAGCGTCGCCCCGCAGATCGCTCCCGAGGATATGGCGGCGATCAAGGCGGCGGGTTTCGTCGCGATCGTCAACAACCGTCCCGACGACGAGGAAGGCGGCCAGCCCAGCGGCGATGCGATCCGCGCCGCGGCGGAGGCGGCAGGCCTTGCCTATAGCGCGATTCCCGTGACGCATGCCGGCTTCTCGCACCCGCAGATCGACGCGATGGCGGCGGCGCTGACCGCCGCGGACGGGCCGATGCTCGCTTATTGCCGGTCGGGAACGCGCAGCTGCAACCTGTGGGCGCTCGCCGCGGCCAAGGCGGGGCGCGATCCCGAACTGCTCGTCGCGCAGGCGCGCGGGGCCGGCTACGACCTTGCCGGCATGAAGCCGACGCTGGACGCGCTCGCCGGCGGAGCGTGACGGACGTGACCGATCGGGAGATGTGGATCGCGGTCGGCGCGGCTTTGGTCGCGATACTGGTGACGCTCGGCGTCGTGCTGATGCTGCGCGGGCGCCGCAAGCCGCGGATCGCCAGCCCCGAGGAAGCGGCGGAGGCGGCCGAACGCGCGCTCTCCGGCTTCGACACGCAGGGCGCGGTGGTCGGCGCCGACGGCGGCGGCGCGCTCGCGGTCGATCGCGGCGGCCGCGTCGCGGTGATGACGCGCGACGGTGCAGGGATTGCGGTGCGCGAGGTACCGTGGGGGGCATTGCGCTCGACTGCGGAGGGCATCCTGATCGATACCGGCGAGCGGCGGCTCGGCGCGGTGCTGGTCGCCGGGGTGGATGCGCTCGACGTGCGCCGGCTCGCACCGGCGGATCTCAAGCGGCTCGTGCCGCATCTCGGGCGGTAGCGCTGTATTCCTCCCCCTTGCGGGGGAGGAACCGGGTTACGCCGCTTCGGTTTCGAGTGCCGGATAGTCGATATAACCCTCCGGACCCTTCGAATACCAGGTCGCCTGATCGTCGTCGGCGAGCGGTGCGCCCTGGCGTAGACGATCGACCAGATCGGGGTTGGCGATGAACTTGCGGCCGAAGGCGATGCCGTCCGCCAGACCCGAATCGAGGTCGGCCTGCGCCTGCGCCGGGGTGTAATCCTGGTTGAGGATCAGCGGCCGCTTGAACACCTCGCGGATCTGCGGGCTGAGCTTGGGCACGTCGGTGCTGCCGAAGGTGCCGTCGGGCGCCTGTTCGCGCAGCTCTAGGAAGCCGATGTCGAGCGCGTCGAGCGCCGCCGCGGCGGGAACGAAGACGCTGGCGGGATCGCTGTCATCGGCGCCCTGCGTCTCGCCGTTGGGCGACAGGCGGATCGAGGTGCGGCCGGCGCCGATCGCGTCGATCACCCGCTCGACCACTTCGCGCATGAAGCGGATGCGGTTCTGCGGGCTCCCACCATAATCGTCGTCGCGCAAATTGGTGTTGTCGCGCAGGAACTGGTCGATCAGATAGCCATTGGCGCCGTGGATCTGCACGCCGTCGAAACCGGCGCGCAGCGCGTTGGTCGCGGCATCGGCATATTCGTCCTGCGCGCGGCGGATGTCGTCGAGCGTCGCCGCCTGTGCCTCGGCATAGGGATTTTCGGGCTTGTGATAAGGCGCGCGCGTCGCCGAGGACGACAGCGGCGTCATGCCGATCACGTCCGGGCGGGCGAGCCGGCCCATGTGCCAGATCTGCGCGACGATCTTGCCGCCGGCCTCGTGCACCGCGGCGGTCACCGGCTTCCATGCCTCGACCTGCGCGTCGGTCCACAGGCCCGGCGCGTTCGGCCAGCCCAGACCCTGACGGCTGACGCCGGTGCCTTCGGTGATGATGAGGCCGGCGCCGGCGCGCTGGCGATAATAATCGACCATGATGTCGGTCGGCACATGATCGTCGGTGGCGCGGCCGCGGGTGAGCGGCGCCATGAGCACGCGGTTGGCGGCGTGGATATCGCCCAGTTGAATGGAGTCGAAAAGGCTCGGCATAGAAGCTCCCAAATGGCCTGACGGGCGGAAGATAGGACGCTACAGGGCGGCATGCATCAGGCGGGGCCCAGAAGAAAAACTGTCGCGGCGGCAAATTGGCAGACGCCGGGCGCCGCTTTCGCCGCGCTGGTGGTCGCCAATGTCGCGCTCGCGTTCGGGCCATGGTTCGTCAGGCTTGCCGATGTCGGGCCGGTCGCCGCCGGGTTCTGGCGGATCGCGCTCGCCATCCCCTTCCTCGCCGGGCTCGCGCTGGCGAGCGGCGGCCGGCCGGCACGGCTGACCGCCGGCCTGTGGATCATGCTCGCGATCGGCGGCGTCGCCTTCGCCGCCGACCTTGCGAGCTGGCATCTCGGCATCGTCAGGACGACGATGGCCAATGCGACGCTGTTCGGCAATTCGGCGATCCTGATCTATCCGTTCTACGGCTTCCTGGTCGCCAGGGCGTGGCCGACGCGGATGCAGGGGATCGCGCTGCTGCTCGCCGCGATCGGCGCGGCGCTGTTGATGGGGCGCTCGTATCAGCTCGATTCGCGCAACCTTGCCGGCGACCTGCTCTGCATCCTCGCCGGCATCCTCTACACGCTCTACATCGTGCTGATGGCGCGCGTCCGGCTGGCGATGCGGCCGCTGCCGGCGCTGGCGCTGGCCAGCGCGGCGACCGCGCTGCCGATGCTCGCCTTCGCGCTGCTGCTGCGCGAACAGGTGATGCCGCAGCATTGGTCGCCGCTCGTCGGCCTCGCCTTGGTCAGCCAGGTGATCGGCCAGGGCTGTATGATCTTCGCGATCGGCCGCCTGTCGCCGCTGGTGATCGGCATCGGACTGCTGATCCAGCCGGTGGTGGCGGGCGCGATCGGCTGGGTCGAATATGGCGAGCGATTGCAGGGACCGGATTGGGTCGGCGTCGCGTTGGTCGCGCTGGCATTGGTGCTGGTGCGCCGCGCCGAGGTTGCACCGTCGCGCCGGCGGGCGCAGGAGGCAGCCGTGCAGGAGATGGAAGCATGACGCAGGACCTGACGCTCGACGAGATCCGCGCGGCACTCGCCGAAGGGATCGCCGCCAACGCCGCCTTCGACGGCTGGGGCGACGCCGCGCGCGACCTGGCGGCGGACGGTGCCGGCATCGACCGCGATGTCGCGCGGCTCGCCTTTTCCGGCGGCGCGATCGAAATGATCGACGCCTGGTTCGCGGCGATCGACCGGCGGATGGCGGCCGCGCTGCCGCCCGAGACGCTGGCGGCGATGAAGATCCGCGCGCGGATCACCGCCTTGGTAGAGACGCGGCTGGAACTGGTCGCGCCGGATCGCGAATCGCTGCGCCGCGCGCGCGCGATCCTCGCGCTGCCGCAGAACGTATCGCGCGCCGCGCGGCTCGGCTGGCGCAGCGTCGATCTGATGTGGCGGATGGCGGGTGATACCGCGACCGACTACAATCATTATACCAAGCGCACGATCCTGCTCGGCGTCTATACCGCGACGATGACCGTCTTCCTCGACGACGACAGCGAGGGTCATGCCGACACGCGCGCCTTCCTCGCGCGCCGGATCGACGGGATCATGCGCTTCGAGAAGACCAAGGCGGCGTTCACCAAACGCTACGAGCACCGGCCGAGCCTGTCGCGCTTCATCGGAAGGCTGCGCTACCCGGCGGTGTGATTCCGGTGATCTTAAGTTCCTCCCCCGCCAGGGGGAGGTTGCAGTGCGAAGCACTGAGGGAGGGGGAGGATACGGTCAGCTCGGCGCTTGCGGAAACGCCCCCTCCACCACCGGCCTGCGGCCGCGGTCCCAGTGCAAGGTCGATCATGCCGCCGGCATGATCTTGGATTGCCGGGGGCAATCCAACCTTGCACTCCCGCTGAAGCAAGGGAGGAATTTGAGGTCCACATCCCCCGACATTTCGCCTCGCCGCCGCTTTACTCCCCCGTGGGTAAATGATAATCAGTCGCATCATGGATATGTCGCGTACCGTCGTTCCTGCCCTCGACCTCGTGTCGCTGCCGCGCCGCCAACCGGCGACGGTCGCGGCGATCGACTGGACGCGCCTCGCGGCGCCCGAGGCGCGGCGATTGCGCGAGCTCGGCTTCGACGAGGGCGTCGCGGTCGAGGTGTTGCACCGCGCGTCGCTGGGCAGCGGCCCGATCGCCTGCCGCATCGGCCGGATGACCGTCGCGTTGCGCCGCGCCGTCGCCGGTGCGGTGCATGTGGCTCCCGCCGCCGCCGCCGAATAAACGTGCATGCAGCCCCGCTGGTCGCGCTGGTCGGTAATCCCAATGCCGGCAAAAGCGCGCTGTTCAACGCGCTGACCGGCGCGCGGCAGAAGGTCGGCAACTATCCGGGCGTCACCGTCGAACGCCATTCCGGCCGGCTGGTGCTCGACGACGGCCGCCCGGTCGAGCTGATCGACCTGCCCGGCGCCTATAGCCTCGAACCGTCCAGTCCCGACGAGCGCGTCACCCGCGACGTCGTCACCGGCGCCAGCAGCCTCGAACGGTTGCCCGACGCGATGATCGTCGTGGTCGATGCCGCCAATCTCGACAACCATCTGCGCTTCACGCTGCAGCTGATCGCGCTCGGCCTGCCGGTGGTGGTGGCGCTCAACATGGTCGATCTCGCCGAGCGCGACGGGCTGACGCTCGATGCGGCGGTGCTCGAGCGCGAACTCGGCGTGCCGGTGATCCCGACCGTCGCGGTGCGCAAGCGCGGGCTCGACGCGTTGCGCGCCGCGGTCGCCGATGCGGTCGGCGGCGGCGGCAAGACGCGGCCGCGCGACGCGGCGGCGGGCACGCAGGACGATATCGTCAAGCTGCAACGCCGCGCCCGCCAGATCGCCGGTGCGGCGACCGTGTCGGAAACCGCCGGCCGGCGCTGGGCGCATATGCTCGACAGCGTCGCGCTGCACCCGATCGCCGGGCCGGTGCTGCTGGTCACCATCCTGTTCGTGATGTTCCAGGCGGTGTTCACCTGGGCGGCGGTGCCCGCCGACGCGATCGACGCGGGCTTCGCCGCGTTGCAGGACGCGATCAAGACCGCGCTGCCCGACGGTTTCTTCCGCTCGCTGCTCACCGACGGGCTGATCGCCGGCGTCGGCGCGGTGATCGTCTTCCTGCCGCAGATCCTGATCCTGTTCCTGTTCATCCTGATCCTCGAATCGTCTGGCTATATGGTGCGCGCGGCGTTCCTGATGGACCGGTTGATGGCCACCGTCGGCCTGTCCGGCCGCGCCTTCATCCCGCTGCTGTCGAGCTTCGCCTGTGCCGTCCCCGGCATCATGGCGACGCGGGTGATCGAGGACGAGAAGGACCGGTTGACCACCATCCTGATCGCGCCGCTGATGACGTGCAGCGCGCGCTGGCCGGTCTATACGCTGATCATCGGTGCGATGATCCCCAATACGCAGATCCTGCCGTTCGTGCGGTTGCAGGGCGTGGTAATGTTCGGCCTGCTCGTGATCGGCATCGCCGGCGCCTATGGCGCGGCGCTGGTGCTGCGCCGGACGGTGACCAAGGGCGCGTCGTCGGGGTTCATGATGGAGATGCCGAAATACCAGGTGCCGCTGCTGCGCGACGTGCTGCTCGGCCTGTGGCAGCGCGCGGTGATCTTCCTCAAGCGCGCCGGCACGATCATCGCCGCGACCACCGTTGTGCTGTGGCTGCTGCTCAGCTTTCCCAAGCCACCCGAAGGCAGCGGGATCAGTCCGGTCGATTATTCGGTCGGCGGCCGGATCGGCCATGGCATCGAATATGTCGTCAAGCCGATCGGCTTCAATCGCGACATCGCGCTGGCGCTGCTGCCGGCGATGGCGGCACGCGAGGTCGCGGTGTCGGCGATCGGCACCGTCTATGCGATCGACGACAAGGAGGGCAGCGGCACCGACCGTATCACCGACCAGATCCGCGGCCGCTGGACGCTGCCGACCGCGCTCGCCTTCTTGATGTGGTTCGTCTTCGCGCCGCAGTGCATTTCGACGATCGCGGTGACCCGCCGCGAGACGAACGGGTGGAAGTGGCCGCTGTTCATGGTTGGCTATTTGTTCGCCGCCGCCTACATCATGGCCGGAATCACATACTGGCTGGCGGTGTTCGCCGGCCTCTAGGCATTTTCGGGGCATTTCATGGCGGGTAGCGTCAACAAGGTCATTCTCGTCGGCAACCTGGGGCGCGACCCCGAAAGCCGAAGCTTCCAGAACGGCGGCAAGGTGGTCAACCTGCGCATCGCCACGTCAGAATCCTGGAAGGACAAGAACAGCGGCGAGCGCAAGGAAAAGACCGAATGGCATTCGGTCGCGATCTTCAACGAGGGCCTCGCCAATGTTGCCGAGCGCTTCCTGCGCAAGGGCTCGAAAGTCTATATCGAGGGCGCGCTGCAGACCCGCAAATGGCAGGACCAGCAGGGCAACGACAAATATTCGACCGAGATCGTGCTGCAGGGCTTCAACAGCGTGCTGACGATGCTCGACGGTCCGGGCGGCGGCCAGGGCGGCGGCGGCGGCGGTGGTCGCGGCGGCGCGAGCGGCGGTGACGATTGGACCGGCGGCGATGATTTCGGTGGCGGCGCCCCGTCGGGCGGCGGCGGCTATGGCGGCGGTGGCGGCAATCGCGGCGGCAGTGCGCCTGCGGGTGGCGGCAATCGCGGTGGCGGCAGCTTCGGCCAGGGTGGAGGCTTCGCCGACGATCTCGACGACGACGTGCCGTTCTGAACGATCCCGCCGCACCCACGGACCTGACGTTGCATTGCGGCGTGCCGCCGGTCGAACCGGCGCGCGCGCCCGTCGCCCCCGGCTGGCACGTCGACGAGGCGACGCGCACCGCGGCGATGCAGGCCTATGACCTCGAATCGCTGCGCGACAGCGCGTCGCTGAAGAAGATCACCGATTTCGCCGCCGCCTTGTGCGGCACGCCGATCGCTCTGGTCAGCCTGGTCGAGGAAACGCAGCAGACCTTCCTGTCGCGCACCGGGCTCGAGATTTCGGAGACGCCGCGCGAAATGTCGTTCTGCCAGCATGCCATGCTGGAGGACCGGATCATGGTGATCCCCGACGCGACGCAGGACCCGCGCTTCATCGACAATGCGCTGGTCACCGGCGACCTGCATCTGCGTTTCTACGCCGGTGCGCCGCTGATCTCCGACGACGGTATCGCGTTGGGATCGCTCTGCGTCATCGACACCATTCCCCGCAAGGGGCTGACCAAGCTGCAGATACAGGGTCTGACGACGCTCGCCGACAACGTCATGGCACGGTTGCGCGACAGCCGCGACGCGGCGGCGTGGCGCGCGACAGACCAGGCGACCCGCCGCCAGTTGACCGACAGCGAGGACCGGTTCCGCACGCTCGCCGATACGATGCCGCAGATGGTGTGGTCGACGCTGCCCGACGGCTATCACGATTATTACAATGCGCGCTGGTACGAATTCACCGGCACGCCGCCCGGATCGACCGACGGCGAGGGCTGGAACGACGTGTTCCACCCCGAGGATCAGGCACGCGCCTGGGAAGTCTGGGGTCATTCGCTCGAATCCGGCGAGCCCTATCAGATCGAATATCGCCTGCGTCACTTCGACGGCACCTATCGCTGGGTGCTCGGCCGTGCGCTGCCGATCCGCGATGCCAACGGCCGGATCACGCGCTGGTTCGGCACCTGTACCGACATCCACGAACAAAAACTGGCGCTGCACGAGCGCGAGGTGATCAGCCAGGAATTGTCCCACCGGATCAAGAACATCTTCTCGGTGATCTCGGGGCTGATCTCGTTCGCGGCGCGCAGCCATCCGGGCTTCGCACCGATCGCCGCCGACTTGCGCCAGCGGATCACCGCGCTCGGCCGCGCGCATGATTTCGTCCGCCCACATAGCCCGCAGTCACGCCCCGCGGTGCAGCAGGACAGCCTGCACGGCCTGCTCGGCGAATTGTTCGAACCCTATCGGCGCGGCGATCATCCGCCGATCGCGGTGACCGGCGACGAGATCGCGATCGACGACCGGTCGGCGACGCCGCTCGCCCTGCTGTTTCACGAGCTCGCCACCAACGCGACCAAATATGGCGCGCTGTCGACCGAAGGCGGCACGATCACGGTCGCCGTCGAACGCAACGAGGATCATGCGACGCTGTATTGGACCGAATGCGGCGGGCCGCCGGTGATCGCGCCCGACGGGCCGCAGGGATTCGGCAGCCAGCTGATCGAATTGTCGGCGGTGCGTCAGCTCGGCGGCACGGTGACGCGCGACTGGCGTCCTGAGGGACTGGTGATGACGATCACCGTACCGCTGGCCGCCTTCCGACGCGGCTGATCAGGCGATATTGGAGCCGAGCATGACGATATCGTCGTTGGCCGGCCGCTCGCCATCGGTGGCGAAGGCGGCCGCGGCGAGGATCGCCGCCTCGCTGAACGGCTTGCGGATATAACCGAGCGCACACTCCATGCCGCGATCGATCTGCGCGGGATTGGCGGTGACGAACACGACCTTGACGCCGTAATCGCGCGCCATCCGCTCGGCGATGCCGGGGCCGGTCGGCCCGTCGCGCAGATTGACGTCGACGAAGGCGAAGCCGCATCCGGGGGCCGCCTGGATCGCGCTGTCGCTGTCCGCCGCGATCGCCGCGACCGTGTAACCGGCATCGAGCAGGATCCGCTCGAGGTCCAGCGCCACGAAAATCTCGTCTTCGACAATGAGGGCGGTCTTGGTCATCATGCGTCCCGGCTTGGGTGCTCCAAACCTTTGTTGATCCGGATAGTTCCGCTTTTTACCATATAAAAGTCAACAACAGACATATCGTCGTTATCGTCGCAACAGGAATATCGCATGTTGGGCGAGCAGATTGGCGGCGGCCGAGCTGCGTTGCTTGTCGCCCGACAGGAACCAGGCGCCCTCCACCACGACCTGGCGCTGCTTCAGGAAGGCGCGGAAATCGTCGATCGTGACATGGTGGATGTTGGGCGTGTCGTACCATTGTTCGGGCAATTGCCGCGTCACCGGCATCCGCCCACCCCACAACAGCGACACGCGCACCCGCCACTGCGCGAAATTGGGGAAACTGACGAACGCGCGCCGGCCGATGCGCAGCAGATGGTCGAGCACCAAATCGGGCGCGCGCGCGGTCTGCAACGTCTGGCTGAGGATCGCATAATCGAAGCTCTGGTCGGGATAGCCGGCCAGATCGACGTCGGCATCGCCCTGGATCACCGACAACCCCCGCGCCACCGCCGCGGCGACGTTGCCCGAATCGATCTCCAGCCCGCGCGCGTCGCAGCCGCGCGTATCGCGCAGCGCCGCCATCAGCGCGCCGTCGCCGCAGCCGATGTCGAGCACCCGGCTGCCCGGTGCGACATGATCGGCGATCACCGACAGATCGGGACGCAGCGTCATCGCCCGCCCCGCAGGAACCCGTCGACCACGCGGTTCATCTCGGGCGCGTCGAGCAGGAAGGCGTCGTGGCCGTAGGGCGACGACAGTTCGACGAAGCTGACCGGCGCGCCGGCGGCGTTGAGCGCCTGCACGATGCTGCGCGATTCGCTGGTCGGATACAGCCAGTCGGTGTCGAAGCTGACGAGGCAGAAGCGCGCGCGGCTGGCGCGGAAGGCGTTGGCGAGCAGCCCGCCATGTTCCTCGGCGAGGTCGAAATAGTCCATCGCGCGGGTGATGTAGAGATAGCTGTTGGCGTCGAACCGGTCGACGAAGCTCAGGCCCTGATGGCGCAGATAGCTTTCCACCTGGAAATCGGCGTCGAAGCCGAAGCTCTTCGCCTCCCGCGCCTGCAAGCGGCGGCCGAACTTCTCGGTCAGCCCCGCCTCGGACAGATAGGTGATGTGCGCCGCCATCCGCGCCACCGCGAGGCCCGCCGCGGGCGGTTCGCCACCGTAATAGTCGCCGCTTTGCCAATTGGGATCGGCCATGATCGCCTGTCGCCCGACCTCGTGGAAGGCGATGTTCTGCGCGGTATGGCGCGCGGTCGAGGCGATGATCACCGCCGCGTCGATGCGGTCGGGGAAGGTCGCGGTCCAGCTCAGCGCCTGCATGCCGCCCATCGAGCCGCCGACGATCGCCTTCAGCCGGCCGACACCGAGATGGTCGAGCAGCATCGCCTGCGCGCGGACCATGTCGCGGATCGTCATGACGGGGAAGGCCATGGCCCATGGCCGCCCCGTCGCCGGGTTGACGCTCGCCGGGCCGGACGAGCCCATGCAGCTGCCCAGCACGTTGGCGCAGATGACGAAGTCGCGCGCCGGGTCGATCGGCTTGCCCGGTCCGATCATCCGCGTCCACCAGCCCGGCTTGCCGGTGCGCGGATGCGCCGAGGCGACGTGCTGGTCGCCGGTCAGCGCATGGCAGACAAGGATCGCATTGCCGCCATCGGGCGCGAGGCTGCCATAGGTCTCATAGGCTATCTCGACCGGCGACAGCAGCACGCCGCCGTCGAGGCGCAGCGGCCCCGGCAGCGTCACATGGCGGTTGCATCCGAAACGGTCGTCCCCGGTCATTACCGGCTCGCTACGGCGCTCTTCTTGTCAACGCAAGCACGCGCCCGCTAAGGCCGTGGCATGACCGCACCCGCCCCCAAATCCTGGATCCTGGGCATCGCGCCCTATGTCCCCGGCCGCGCCACCAGCGAGGACGGCCGCAAGGTCGTCAAGCTCTCGTCGAACGAGAATCCGTTCGGCACGCCCGAGCCGGCGCGCGCCGCCTATCGCGACGCCGCCGACCATCTCGAACGCTATCCGGACGCCGCCGCGATCGACCTGCGCGCGGCGCTCGCCGCGCATTACGGCGTCGAGGCGGAGCGGCTGATCTACGGCACCGGCTCGGACGAGGTGCTCCACCTCGCCGCGGGCACCTTCGCCGGCGTGGGCGACGAGATCATCCACGTCCGTTACGGGTTTGCGGTGTACGAGATCGCGACGCGCCGGGTCGGCGCGACCCCGGTGGTGGTGGCGGATCGCGATTATGCGACCGACGTCGACGCGATCCTCGCCGCGGTGACCGAGCGGACCAAGGTCGTCTTCGTCGCCAACCCGAACAATCCGACCGGCACCTATTCGAGCGCCGCGGAGATCGCGCGTCTGCACGCCGGCCTGCCCGATTCGGTGCTGCTGGTGCTCGATCAGGCGTACACCGAATATCTCGAGCCGGAGGACGACGACGGCGCGCTCGACCTCGCACGTAGCGCGTCCAACGTGCTGGTGACGCGCACCTTCTCGAAGATCTTCGGCCTCGCCTCCGAGCGGGTCGGCTGGGGCTATGCGTCGCCCGAGATCATCAACGCGATGCACCGTATCCGCGCGCCTTTCGCGTTCAGCATCGGCGCGCAGGCGGCAGCGATCGCGGCCTTGGGCGACGCGGATTTCGTCGAGCGCAGCCGCAGCCACAATCGCGAATGGCGCGGCTGGTTCAGCGAACAGGTCGATGCGCTGCCCGGCCTGCGCGCGGTGCCGAGCAAGGCCAATTTCGTGCTGGTGCTGTTCGAGGGGCTGTTGACCGCGGAGGATGCGTACAAGGCGCTGATGGCGGCGGGCTATGCGACGCGCTGGCTGCCCGGCCAGGGCCTGCCGCAGGCGTTGCGCATCACGATCGGCACCGAGGCGGAGATGCGCGACGTCGTCGCGGTGCTGCGCGCCGAGACGGAGCGTGCCGCCTGATGCTGCCGTTCGCGCGGGTGACGGTGATCGGGCTCGGGCTGATCGGCTCGTCGGTCGCGCGCGCGGTGCGGCAGGCGATGCCGACGGTGCGGATCACCGGCTATGACGCCGATCCCGAGGTGCGCGCGATCGCGGAGCGGATCGACCTCGCCGACGATATCGCCGACAGCGCCGGCGCGGCGGTGATCGACGCCGATCTCGTCATGCTCTGCGTGCCGGTCGGCGCGATGGGGGCGGTGGCGGCGGAGTTCGCCGACGATCTGCCCGCCGAGGCGATCGTGAGCGACGTCGGCGGATCGAAGGCGAGCGTGCTCGCCGCGCTGCGCGCGGTGCTGCCGGACGCGACGATCGTCCCCGGCCACCCGGTGGCGGGCACCGAGCATAGCGGCCCCGAGGCGGGCTTCGCGACGCTGTTCCGCGGCCGCTGGTGCATCCTGACCCCCGAGGAAGGCACGGCCGAGGCGCCGGTCGCCCGGCTGCGCGCCTTTTGGGAGGCGCTCGGCGCGCAGGTCGAGATCATGACGCCGCGCCACCACGACCTCGTGCTCGCGGTGACCAGCCACGTGCCGCATCTCATCGCTTATTCGATCGTCGGCACCGCCAGCGACCTCGAAGAGGTGACGCAGAGCGAGGTGATCAAATTCTCGGCGGGCGGTTTCCGAGACTTCACCCGCATCGCCGCCTCCGACCCGGTGATGTGGCGCGACGTCTTCCTCAACAACCGCGAGGCGGTGCTGGAGATCCTGCAGCGGCTGACCGAGGACGTGACGATGCTGCAACGCGCGATCCGCTGGGGCGACGGCGACCAGCTCTTCGACCTGTTCACGCGCACCCGCGCGATCCGCCGCTCGATCATCGAACAGGGGCAGGACGACGCCAAGCCGGATTTCGGGCGGAGCCATTAGGATCGCCGACCGTTCCCCCCGACCGTTCTTCGCCCCCTCAATGGAAATCGCGTGACGGCGGCATGATGCGCACGTCGCGCGGATGCTGGCCGCGGGGGTCGCGACTCGCGATCGGCTTGGGGCGGATCACTTCGTCGACCGGCAGCAGCGGCGTCTCGGCATTATAGTCCGACGACAGCCGCCGCAGCTCCACGCTGCGATCATAGGCCTTGACCGTCATCAAATGGATCACCCCTTCCTCGCTGCGCTGGATCACGCCTTCCAGCACCAGCAGCCGCGCCGCCATCACCGCGCGCCGGTTCGCCTCGAAATCGCGCGCCCACATCAAGGCGTTGGTGACGCCGGTTTCATCCTCGATCGTCACGAAGATCGCATTGCCCTTGCCCGGCCGCTGGCGGACCAGCACAACGCCGGCGATCCGCGCGCGCCGCCCGTCCCTGAGCCGCCCCGCCTGCGCGCTGGAGACGATCCCCTCGGCGGCGAACAGCGGCCGCAGGAAGCGCATCGGATGATCCTTCAGCGACAGCCGCGTCGTCTGGTAATCCGCCGCGACTTCCTCGCTGGCGGGCATCGCGGGGAGCTGCGCATCGACCTCGCGACCCAATTCGGGCGCGTCGGCCGCGGCGAACAGCGCGAGCTGCTTGGGCGGGGTACGCCGCACCTCCCACAAGGCGTCGCGCCGGCCGAGCGCGATCGAACCGAAGGCATCGGCGTCGGCGAGCAGGTCGAGCCCGCGCTTGGGCAGTCCGGCGCGCGCCGCCACCGCCTCGACATCGGCGAACGCCCCCGCCGCGCGCGCCGCGACCAGCTCCGTCGCCCACGTCTCGCGAAACCCGTCGATCTGGCGGAAGCCGAGCCGGATCGCGAGCCCGCCATCGTCGAGCCGTTCGAGCGCATTGTCCCAGCCGCTGGCGTTGACGTCGATCGGCCGCACGACGACGTCATGCGCGCGCGCATCCTGCACCAGTTGCGCGGGCGCGTAGAACCCCATCGGTTGCGAATTGAGGATCGCACAGCCGAACACCGCCGGGTGGAAGCATTTGATCCACGACGACACATAGACCAGCCGCGCGAACGACAGCGCATGGCTTTCGGGAAAGCCGTAGCTGCCGAACCCCTCGATCTGCTTGTAGCAGCGCATCGCGAAGTCGCGTTCGTAGCCGCGGCGGACCATGCCCTCGACCAATTTGGCCTGGAAATCCTCCATGCCGCCGACGTTGCGGAACGTCGCCATCGCCCGCCGCAACTGGTTGGCCTCGCCCGGCGTGAATTCCGCCGCGACGATCGCGAGTTTCATCGCCTGTTCCTGGAACAGCGGCACGCCATAGGTTTCCCGCAACAGCGTGCGCAGTTCGTCGGGATCGTGCGGCGGATGCGGCGAGGGAAATTCCGGCTGCTCCTTGCCCGCCCGGCGCCGCAGATAGGGGTGGACCATATCGCCCTCGATCGGCCCCGGCCGCACGATCGCCACCTGCACCACCAGATCGTACAGCTTGCGCGGGCGCAGGCGCGGCAACATGTTGATCTGCGCACGGCTTTCGACCTGGAACACGCCGATGCTGTCGCCCTTGCACAGCATGTCGTAGACCGGCGGATCGTCGGGCGGGATGCTGTCGAGATCGTGGCTTTCCAGCCCGTTCTCCCGCATCAGGTCGAACGCCTTGCGGATGCAGGTCAGCATGCCCAGCGCGAGGATATCGACCTTCATGATCTTGAGTTCGTCGATATCGTCCTTGTCCCATTCGATGAAGGTGCGATCCGCCATCGCGGCGTGATGGATCGGCACCGTCTCGTCCAATCGCCCCTGCGTCAGCACGTAGCCGCCGACGTGCTGCGACAGGTGGCGGGGGAATTTGATCAGCCGGTCGACCGTGTCGCGCAGCCGCGCGATCTCGGGATTGTCGACGGCAAATCCGGTCTCGCCGAGGTGTTTGGACTCGAAGCGATCGGCGAAGCTGCCCCAGACGGTGCTGGTCAGCCGCTGCGTCACGTCCTCGCTCAGCCCCAGCACCTTGCCCGCCTCGCGCACCGCGCTGCGCGGGCGGTAGTGGATGACGGTCGCCGCGATCGCCGCGCGATGCCGGCCATAGCGGCGGTAGATATATTGCATCACCTCCTCGCGCCGCTCGTGCTCGAAGTCGATGTCGATATCGGGCGGCTCGTCGCGCTCAGCGGAGACGAAGCGCGAGAAGAGCAGGTCGTAGCGCATCGGATCGACCGAGGTGACGCCGAGCAGCCAGCAGACCGCCGAATTCGCCGCCGATCCGCGCCCCTGGCACAGGATCGGCGGATCGCATTCCTCGCGTGCGAAGCGGACGATGTCGTGCACCGTGAGGAAGTAGAAGGCATATTGGCGCTCGGCGATCAGCGGCAGTTCCTCGTCGAGCAGCTTTTGCAGACGCGCCGGTATGCCGTCGGGAAAGCGCTGGCGAGCCGCGGCATAGGTGATGTGCTCCAACCACGCTTGCGGCGCCCAGCCTGCCGGCACCGGCTCGTGCGGATATTCATACGCAAGATCGGTCAGTGTAAAGGCGATGCGGTCGAGGATGCGCCCGCTCTCCGCGACCGCCTGCGGCAGATCGGCAAACAACCGCGCCATCTCGGCGCCCGTTTTCAGATGGCGCTCGCCATTGGCGGCGAGCCGGCGCCCGGCCGACCGGATCGTCGTGCCGAGCCGGATGCAGGTGAGCACGTCGTGCAGCGGCCGATCGGCCGGTTCGGCATAGAGCGCGTCGCCGGTGGCGAGCAACGGCACGCCGATCGCCTGCGCCAGCCGGGCATGGTGCAGCGACCGGCGGCGGTCGCGCCCCGTGCGCGGCATCGTCACGCCGAGCCAGACGCGATCCGGCGCGGCGCTGGCGAGGCCCCGCACCGTCGCGTCGAGCCCCGCATCGGCCCGCGGCGGCGGCAGGATCGCCCCATCGCGTGCCTCGTGCGGACGCGCGCTCGATGCGGGAAGCACGATCACCAGCAGATCGTCGAGATGCCGCAGCAGATCGCCGAAGCCGAGGATGCAATCCCCCTTCCGCGCCCGCAGATTGCCGGTGGTCAGCAGCCGCGTCAGCCGGCCCCAGCCGTGTCGCGTCGTCGGATAGGCGACGATGTCGGGCGTCCCGTCGGCGAACACCAGCCGCGCGCCGACCACCAGCTTGAAGTCGATATCGGCAAAGCCGCCCTCGATCGCGCGGG
Source organism: Sphingomonas sp. M6A6_1c (assembly GCF_053345135.1). Lineage (NCBI taxonomy): Bacteria > Pseudomonadati > Pseudomonadota > Alphaproteobacteria > Sphingomonadales > Sphingomonadaceae > Sphingomonas > Sphingomonas sp. M6A6_1c. The sequence goes on from NZ_JBKEZO010000002.1 coordinate 392,542, forward strand.
CGCGGATCAGCCGCAGCGCCTTGTGCGCCCGCACCACGCCGGCGACGGTGTTGCGGTCGGCGATGCCGATGCCGGCATGACCCAGCGCCACCGCCTGCGCGATCATGTCCTCGCCGTGGCTTGCGCCTTCGAGGAACGAGAAATTGGTCGCCGCGACGAGTTCGGCGAACGCGGTCATGAGAGAGTATCCCGTCCCGCCCGACGCCCGATCGCCCCGATCCTGTCTACGGCCGGCCTGCCATCACCGGCAGCGGCTTCGACGGGCTCCGTCCGAACGGCAGGAGGCATGGCCCCAATAGTCACGCGAACAGGCCGTGCAGATACCAGCGCGGATGCGCCTGTTCGTCGTGCATCCCGTGGCGGAATATCCAGAAGCGGCGGCCGCGGCGATCCTCGACGCGGTAATAATCGCGCGTCGGGATCGCGGTGTCGTGGCGACGCCACCATTCGCCGGCGATCCGCTCCGGCCCTTCCGAACGCGCCACCTCATGCACCCGCCGCCGCCAGCGAAAGCGGTGCGGCGGGCCGTCGGGCACCTCGGCCATGACGCTCTCGATCGGTTGCGGCGGGTCGAACAGATAGATCGGGCGCAGCGGCGGCTCGCCCGCCTCGGTCGCCGACCAGGCGCTCGCCGGTGCGTCAGCGGTGGCGGGCAGCATCAGTTCGGCCTGTTCGGGAATATGGCTGTCGCGCGATCCGAACCGCCGCACCCGGCCGCGACCGAGCCGGGTGGAGAGTTGATCGACCAGTTGCGCGACCTGCCCTTCCCCCGCGCCGGTCTCGCGCGCTGCCGCGCCGCCCTCCAGCCGCAATTGCGCCGCGTCGAGCCGCTCGGCGAGCGCGACGTCGAGGCGCACCAGATCGTAACCGAAACCCGGATCGAGCGGATCGGCGAGACTGTCGATCCGCTCGGCGAACAACCGCATCAGCAAGGGCACGTCGCGCGTCGGCTGCCCGGTTTCGACGCGCAGCGACTGGATATGGCCGTCGGCGCGGAACAGCCGCGCCTCCCAGCGCCGCCCGCCCTGATGCCGCTCCGCCAGCGTCCCGGCGGCATCCGCGGCGAGCTCCTCGAGCACCTCCAGCGTATAATCGGTGCGTGCGATCGGCTCGGCGAAGCGGCGTTCGACCGCGACCGGCGCGACGCGCACCCGCGGCTTGACCGGCGCCTTGTGATCGCCCGCCAGCCGCCGCACCGCGGTCGCCGCCTCCTCGCCGAAGCGCGCGGCGATCCCCGCGAGCGGCCGCGCCATGACGTCGCCGACCGTCTTCAGCCCCGCCCGCGTCAGCGCCACCGTCGCATCCGCGTCCAGCTCCAGCGCCGCCACCGGCAGCCGCTTGACCGCGCGCGTCTCGTCGGGCGCCGGCGCGCCGGCATAACGGGCGAGCGCCCGCGCGATCTCGGGCGTGTCGCCGAAGGCGTGGCGCGCGAGGATGCCGCGCCGCGCCATCCGTGCCTCGACATCCGCCGCCAGCGCGCGCTCGCCGTCGAAGGCATGCGCGCAACCCGCGATGTCGATCACCAAAGCATCGGGCGGCATCAGCGCCACCGTCGGGCTGTAGCGCGTGCAGCCGTCCGCCAGCCGTTCGAGCCAGTCCATGTCGGCATGCGGATCGGCGGGGAACACCTCGAGCTCAGGCACCCGCGCGCGCGCATCGGCGAGGGTCAGCCCGGGCTCCAGCCCGGCGCGTGCCGCGGCGAGATCGGTCGCGGTCAGCCGCATGGCGTTGCCGACGGTCTCGACGAAGGCGACCGGCGTCTCACCCCGTCCGGCGAACAGGTGCGGCCGGGTGGCGCGCAGCCGCTCGACCGGGAGCCACGGAAAGACCAGCGCCAGATAGCGACGCTCCACGGAAACTCTTGGCATCACGATCCCACTCCACGCGCCAGCGCTGCCCCGCGGGGCCGCCGCGCCGGCGCAGACATTCGATATCGAAGGCGGCGAAGCCCGGCGCACCCGCGCCCGCGCCCTGGTCGAGCGCGATCGACGGCACCGCCGCCACGCCCCAGCGCGTCGCCGCCGCACTGGCGGTCGGTTCGGCGCCGACCCGCAGCGACAGCACGGTGACGCCCGACGATTCGGCGGCGAGCATCAGCCGCCGCGTCGCGGTGAGGTCGAACCCCGGCGCGCGGCCGACGCTCTCGACCAGCACCGTTCCCAGCCCCGGACAGCGCGCCGCATCCGCCGCGGCGCGCAGCAGCGCCGCCTCGTCCGCGACGATGCCCAGCACCAGCGAGTCGGCGGACAGGCCGAGTTCGATCAGTCCGCCGGCATGCAGCCGTCCCTGCGTCCGCTCGCACGCCTCGGTCCGCAGCCACAGCAGCGGCACGGCCCGTGCCGCCAGCGCGACGGCGATGCCGAAGCCCGCACCGCTCGGCCCGTCACCCTCCTCGACCGCATAGATTTCATGCAGTTGCGCGCGCGTCAGCCCCTGCGCCAGCCAGGCGTCGACGGGCGCGGCGACGGCTTGCGTAGCGCCGTCACCGGCGGCAAGGCGCCGCAGACGGGCGATCAGGGCGGACGAGTCGCTCATGCATGTTCTTGTAATGTTCTAATGGCTGAGTCGCCAAGCCGAAATCGTGTTGCTGATTTTGTACGATTGCTGTTGCAGCCCCCGACAAGCGCTGCTAGTGGCGCGCCTCACCCAAACGGTGGCTCGCAGGAGCAACCGGAATACGGCGCCAGAGCGGGCGTAGCTCAGGGGTAGAGCACAACCTTGCCAAGGTTGGGGTCGAGGGTTCGAATCCCTTCGCCCGCTCCAGTTTCAGTTATCGTGACACGACAGAGCGGTCCTACGGGCCGCTTTTCGCGTGTCCGCGCGCTATCGGATGAAGTCGACGAAGGCGCGCAGCGGCGGCGGAACGAGGCGGCGGCCGGAATAATAAAGGAAGGGGCCGGAGAACGGCTGCCACCAGTCCTCCAGCACGGGCATCAGCGTGCCGCGGTCGAGATGCGGGCGCAGCCAGTCCTCGAACAGATGGACGATGCCGCTGCCCGCCACCGCCATGTCGACGACGAGGTCGGCGGCGCCGCCGACGCTGGCGATCAGCGGTCCCTGCGGCTCGATCCGGACGATCTCGGCGGCGTGCTCGAACTCCCATGGGCTGGTCGTCGCGCCGCTGCTGAAGCGGCCGCGCAGACAGGCGTGGCCGAGCAGGTCGCGCGGATGCGTCGGCCGGCCGTGGCGGTCGAGATAAGCGGGGGCGGCGGCGGTCGCGAACCGCTGGATTCTTGGGCCGATCGGCACCGCGATCATATCCTGTTCGAGCCGCTCGTCGTAGCGGATGCCGGCGTCGCAGCCCGAGGCGACCATGTCGACGAAGCCGTCCTCGGCGACGATCTCGACCTGAATGTCGGGATAGGCGGCGAGGAAGCCGGGCAGGATCGCCGGCAGTACCAGCCGCGCCGCGCTGACCGGCACGTTGAGCCGCAGCGTACCGGCGGGACGGTCGCGGAACAGATGGACCGTTTCGAGCGCCGCCGCGACCTCGCCTAGCGCCGGCGTCAGCCGTTCGATCAGCCGCGATCCCGCCTCGGTCGGCGTGACGCTGCGCGTCGTGCGGTGGAGCAACCGGACGCCGAGCCGCGCCTCCAGCCGCCGCACCGCCTCGCTCAACGTCGACGCGCTCGATCCGCTCGTGCGCGCCGCGTCGCGAAACCCGCGTGCCCGGGCGACGGCGAGAAACGCGTTGAGGTCGGCGAGATCGGCAATCATCGTTCGGTTTTCCGCACAGCCCGTGCCGATCATGCCGGCTTATCGCCCTGATCCGCAACGCCTAAATGATCGCCCAGCACTGATCGCTACGAGCAAGGAGACGGACATGACCGATCAACATTATTCCCTCGGCCAACGCAGCGTGAAGCGACTCGGCTATGGCGCGATGCAGCTCGCCGGCCCCGGCGTCTTCGGACCGCCGCGTGATCGCGACCAGGCGCTTGCGGTGCTGCGCGCCGCGGTGGCGGCCGGCGTCGACCATATCGATACGAGCGATTTCTACGGCCCGCACGTCACCAACCAGCTGATCCGGGAGGCCCTGTCGCCCTATCCGCAGGATCTGGTGATCGTCACCAAGATCGGGGCGCGGCGCGGCGACGACGGATCGTGGCTGCCGGCCTTCGCCCGCGACGAACTGGTCGCGGCGGTCGAGGACAATCTGCGCAACCTCGGGCGCGAAACGCTCGACGTCGTCAACCTGCGGCTGATGTTCGATGCGCATGGCCCGGCGGAAGGATCGCTCGCCGCGCCGCTTTCGGTCGTCGCCGATCTCCAGCGGCAGGGGCTGGTACGGCAGATCGGGATCAGCAACGTCACGCCGGCGCAGATCGAGGAGGCCCGCGGCATCGCCGAGATCGTCTGCGTCCAGAACCAGTATAATCTGGCGCATCGCGACGATGATGCGGTGATCGACATGCTGGCGGCGGCGGGCATCGCCTACGTGCCGTTCTTCCCGCTCGGCGGGTTCAGCCCGCTGCAGTCGGCGGCCCTGTCGGCGGTGGCGGCGGACCTGTCGGCGACGCCGATGCAGGTCGCGCTGGCCTGGCTGTTGCAGCGTTCGCCCAACATCCTGCTGATCCCCGGCACGTCGTCGCTCGCGCATCTGCACGAGAATCTCGCGGCGGCGTCGCTCGTCCTGCCCGATGCGGCGATCGCCACGCTCGATGCGATCGGCCGGCCCGCCTAACCGCCGGCGATCGACGTGCCCTCGATCATACCGCGGATGCGGGCGGTGAGCGCGTCGATCGCGAAGGGCTTGGTGATCATCTGCATGCCGGGTTCGAGGAAGCCGTTGGCGATCGTCGCATTCTCGGCATAGCCGGTCATGAACAGCACCTTCAGCTCGGGCCGCTGCTGGCGCGCGGCGTCGGCGACCTGGCGGCCGTTGAGCCCGGGCAGGCCGATGTCGGTGACGAGCAGGTCGACGCGCATGCCGGACTGGAGCAAATTCAGCCCGGCAGGCCCGTCCGCCGCCTCCACCGCGCGATAGCCGAGGTCGCGGAGCACCTCGACGACGAGGTCGCGCACCGCCGTCTCGTCCTCGACGACCAGCACCACCTCGCCCGCGGCCCGATGCGCCTCGTCCGGCCCAGGCGCGACCGCGTCGGCGGCATCCGCCGCACCGTGGTGGCGCGGCAGGTACATTTTGATCGCGGTGCCGCGGCCGAGCTCGGAATAGATACGGACATGGCCCTCCGACTGGCGGGCGAAACCGTAGATCATCGACAGCCCCAGGCCGGTGCCCTGGCCGATCGGCTTGGTGGTGAAGAAGGGTTCGAACGCGCGCGCGATCGTCTCGGGCGACATGCCGGTGCCGGTGTCGGTGACGCAGACGCAGACATAGTCGCCCGCGCGCACGTCGCGCTGCTGCGCGACATAGGCGGCGTCGAGCCGCGCGTTGCACGTCTCGATGGTCAGCGTGCCGCCGTCGGGCATCGCGTCGCGCGCGTTGATCGCGAGGTTGAGGATCGCGCTTTCGAGCTGGTGCGGATCGCAGCGCGTCCGCCACAACCCGATCGCGCCCACCATCTCGAACGCGATGCTCTCGCCGATCGTGCGGCGGAGCAATTCCTCCATGCCGGCGACCAGCCGGTTGGCATCCACCGCCTTGGGATCGAGCGGCTGGCGGCGGGAGAAAGCGAGCAGCCGATGCGTCAGCGCGGCGGCACGGTTGGCGGAGGTGATCGCGGCGGTGGCGTAGCGTTCGACCTTGTCCGTCTCGCCGCGCGCGAGGCGCCGTTGCAACAGATCGAGCGAGCCGATCACCCCGGTCAGCAGATTGTTGAAATCATGCGCGATGCCGCCGGTGAGTTGCCCGACCGCCTCCATCTTCTGCGCCTGGCGCAATTGCTCCTCGGCCTGCGCCAGCGCGGCTGCCTGCGCCTTCTCGGCGGTGACGTTGCGGCCGGAGGCATAGGTCATGTTTCCCGCCGGCGCCGCCACCCAGGCGATCCAGCGGATCGAACCGTCCTTGTGGCGATAGCGATTCTCGACGTTGGACCTGCCGCCCGCGGCGGCGCGTTCGTAGGCGTCGATCGTCTCGTCATGATCCTCGGCGACGATGAAATCGCTGACGTGGTGGCCGATCAGCTCGTCGGCGTCATAGCCTAGCATCCGCGTCCATGCCGGATTGGCGCGATGGATCACCCCGCCGGCATCCATCACCAGCATCAGATCGGGCGAGGTCTCCCACATCCGGTCGCGCTCGGCGGTACGCTCGGTGACCTCGTCGCCCAGCCGATCGTTGAGCCGTTGCAACGTCTCTTCGGCGGCGCGGCGTGCGGAGATGTCGTTGAACAGCACGGCTACGCGGCGATCGGCGGGGGCGCCGACGCGGAACGCTGCGATATCGAACCAGCGACCGAGCGCCGCCGATCCCTGTTCGAACCGCACCGGTTCGCCGCTCGCCGCGACACGGCCATAGACCTCGTACCAATGCTCTTCGAGATCGGGCATCGATTCGCGCAGCCAGCGGCCGTGGATCGCCGTGGTGAAGCCGGTCTGGCGGTAGAAAGCGGGATTGGCCTCGACGACGCGATAGTCGGTCGGCGTATCGGCGGTGGCGGGTGCGACCTCGACCACGCAGAAGCCCGATTCGATCGATTCGAACAGCGTGCGGTAGCGCGCCTCGCTGTCGGCGAGCCGCCGTTCCGCCTCGCGCCGGTCGTGGATGTCGATCACCGAGCCGATATAGCCGAGGAACTCGCCCTCCGGCCCGAACCGCGGCGAGGCGGCGTCGATCGCCCAATGATAGCTGCCGTCGGCATGACGCAGCCGATAGTCGAGGCGGAACGGCACGCGCGCCGCATGCGCCTCGCGGAAGAGGCGCGCCGCCTTCGCCCGGTCGTCGGGATGGGTGGCGTCGAGCCAGCCGGCCCCCTGCGCCTCGGCGGCGGTCTGGCCGGTGAAATCGTACCAGCGGCGGTTGAGATAGATGCAATGGCCGTCGCGATCGGTCACCCACATCATCACCGGGGCATGATCGGCCATGTTGCGGAAGCGCCCTTCGCTGTCGACCAGCTCGATGCGGGTGCGTGCCAGTTCCTCCGCCTGGCTGCGCTCGCGCGTCTCGTTGCGTGCGATCTTGAGGAAACCGCTGTGGCCGCCGTCGCGCTCGATGATCGGATGCGTCGATCCAGTCATGAACACGCGCGTGCCGTCGGCGCGCAGGTGCCAGCGCACGTCGGGCGCGCAGCCCTCCGCGGCGGCGGTGGCGCATTCGCGTGCGGGGATGCCGGCGCGGCGGTCCTCGGGCAGGAACAGATCGTCGATCGGCCGGCCGATCGCCTGCTGCTCGGTCCATTCGAACGTCGCCTCCGCGCCGGCGGACCAACTGGTGATGCGGCGATCGGTGTCGGTGGTGACGATCGCATAATCGCGCGCGCTGTCGAGGATCAGCCGCAGCCGCTCCTCGCTGGCGCGCAACTGGCCGTAGCGGCGATCGCATTCCTCCACCGCGCGACGCAGATCGAGCTGTGCCATCACCTGCCGGGAGAGCACGCGCAGCGTTTCCTGCTGGAGATCGGTGAACGGGCGGACGCGATGGTCGAGCACGCACAAGGTGCCGATCGCCAGCCCGTCCTCGGTCTTGAGCAAGGCGCCGGCATAAGCGCGGATATGCGGTTCGCCGATCACCAGCGGGTTGCAGTCGAAGCGGGGGTCGCGGGTGAGATCCGGCACGACGAGCAGATCGTCCTCCAGCAACGCCTTGACGCAGAACGAGCTTTCCAGCGGCGTCGCGCGCACGCCAAGGCCGACCTCGGCCTTGAAGAACTGGCGGTCCGCGGCGACCAGGTTGATCACCGCGATCGGCGCGTCGCACAACCGGGCGGTCAGCGCGGCGAGTTCGTCGAACGATGCTTCGCGCGGCGTATCCATCACCGCATAGCGGTCCAGCGCTGCGAGCCTCTGCGTCTCCCGCTCGGTGATGGGGTCCATTTCGCTCGTTGATCCAGCCATATGCGGGCGTGAACGGCCAGCGACCGCTTAACATCATGTACCGAAACGGTCCAAAAGCGGCAATGGCCGCGATGCGGCGGCCGGCCTGCCGCTACCACCCGAAGTAAAGCGCCAAGGTTGCAGAGACTTAACCCGCGCCGCCGGGCGCATTTCCGCTGGTCAACGTCGTTCGGGCGGGCCACCCTGCCCCGCGTCCACTCCAACAAGCGGTGTCGATAATGCGCTTTCTTCTCGCCGCCACACTGCTGGCAAGCGCCGCGCCCGCCGCTCAGGCACCCGAACAAGGCACCGGCCGCTATCCCGCGCTGTTCGAGGAGCGGCCCGACCTGCCCGACCATGTCGTCTATCGCCCCGCCGATCTGACGCGGCTGAAGGGCGAGCGACTCGGCATCTACGTCTGGGGCAATGGCGGATGCAGCGCCGACGGGACGAGTTCGCGCAATCATCTGCTGGAGATCGCCTCGCACGGCTATCTGGTCATCGCCGCCGGCCGCATTCCCGGCCCGACGCCGACGCCGACGCCGACGCCGCCGGCCGCCCCGCCCGCCACCGCGCCCGCGGCCAACCTCACCGTGGCGACGCCGACCCGGCTGCTCGCCGATGCGATCGACTGGGCGCAACGCGAGAACGGTCGTGCCGGCAGCCCGCTGCGCGGCCATATCGCGATCGATCGGGTGGCGGCATCGGGGTGGAGCTGCGGCGGGCTACAGGCGCTGGCGACCGCGCAGGACCCGCGCGTCAAGACCGCGATCATCATGAACAGCGGCTTCTTTCCCGAGGGGGCCAATCCGATCGCCGGAATCGTCTCGGACAAGGCGTTGCTCGCCGGGCTGCACGGGCCGGTGCTTTACGTGCTCGGCGGTCCGACCGACATCGCCGCCGCCAACGGCACCGACGATTTCCGGCGAATCGACCACGTCCCCGCGGCGCTGGTCAACATCCCCGTCGGCCATGGCGGCACCTATATGCAACCGCATGGCGGAGTCGGCGCTTTGGTCGCAACCAACTGGCTCGACTGGCAGTTGAAGGGCAAAACCGCCGCAAAAGCCGCTTTCGTGGGTCGGAATTGCCGATTCTGCCACGATCCACGGTTGACGCTGGCGCGCAAGAACTTCAATTAGGCGCATTGGTGCCCACCGAAAGCAAAGACCTTCCATGCAGATCATCGTTCGCGACAATAATGTCGATCAAGCCCTCCGCGCCCTGAAGAAGAAGCTCCAGCGGGAGGGTGTCTACCGCGAGATGAAGCTCCGCCGGCATTACGAGAAGCCGTCGGAAAAGCGCGCCCGCGAGCATGCCGCCGCGGTGAGCCGTGCGCGCAAGGCCGATCGCAAGCGCGCCGAACGCGACCGCTGATCCCCGTCGGATGATGCCACCGCCGTCCGGCCCCGGCCGGACGGCGGTGGTGCGTCAGCCGTTCGCGACCGCCTTGGCGAGGACCGGACTCTGCTGATGCTGGACGACCCGCCACACCTCGTGCTCGAGTCGGCGGATCGTCGAGGTGCAATGCGCCTCATAGGCTTCGCCGTCGCGCTGCGCGTGGACGTGATAGCCGATGACGATCAGGCCCTCCTGCGGCCGTGACACCTGCCGCTCGGTCAGCTCCGCCGCGTTCCACACCGGCGTGTCGGCGACCGCGTCGATCGCCTCGCTGCCGCGCAGCACGAACGGCGGTCGCGGCAGCACCATGACGACCTCGGGGTCGACCTTCTCGCGGTAATTGTCGGGACCTTCGGTCCACAGGCTCTGCTCGAAGCTCCACAAACGGCTGTCGTCCATCGCATTCTCTCCCATGAGGTCAGGGAGGAAGCGGGGCGCGACCCCGAATGTTCCCGCGGCACCGGATGCGAATCGCCTGCGCCGGCCGCGTCACCAACCGCGCGATGATGCGTTGGCGCCTCTCTCACAGGAGGCATCATGACCGACGACACCGCCATTCGTACCCGCCAGCGCGAGATCGCCACCGAGCATCTCTTGTTCAAGCTGATGGAATATGTCGAGGAGCGCCATCCCGGGCTGCTCGACTATATGGAGCGCAGCCTCGATCATCTCGGCGATCCCGCCGGCGACGGCAGCAAGGACGACGATGCGGTGCGCGCGATCGCCCGGCGCATAATCGTCGGCGCCCGCGCCGAGCGCAAGGACTGACGCTCCCCGGTCAGGCGGCGGCCGGTTCCGCCGCCGCCGGATCGAGCGCCAGCGCCCGGCGCAGCGCGGTCACCTCCGCGTTGAGCGCCGCGAGCCGTTCGCGGCTGATCCCGGTACGTTCGACGATCATCGGCGCGAGGCAGCCGGTCTCGCGCCAGCGGTCGCGGCCCGCGTCGGTCAGGCGCACGCGTACCTGCCGCTCGTCGGCCGGATTGCGCAGCCGCGTGACCAGCCCCGCCGCCTCCATCCGCTTCGCCAGCGGCGTGATCGTGCTCGGTTCGAGCGCCAGCCGTTCGGCGATCGTACCGACGGGCACGCCGTCCTCCGCGCCGCTCAACACCTGGAGCACCAGGAATTGCGGATAGGTGATGCCGAGGCGGTCGAGCACCGGCTTATACGCCCGGTTGATCGCGATCGTCGCGGCGTACAGCGAGAAGCACAATTGTTCATCGAGGGGTAGCGGACCCGGCATCGTCACTCTCCTTGCCAACGGCTTAGCACGAAAATGATTATCGCGACAAATAGTTCTGGACGATCATGTGCGCACGCCCTAGATGCTTATCGCGATAAGCAAGCAGGAGATTCATCATGTCCGTCGACGTCAAATACAGCACTGCGGCCACCGCCACCGGCGGTCGCGACGGTCACGCCCGCTCGGACGACGGCAGGATCGACGTCCAGCTCGCCACGCCAAAGGAACTCGGCGGCGCCGGCGGCGACGGCAGCAATCCCGAACAATTGTTCGCCGCGGGCTATTCGGCCTGCTTCATCGGCGCGCTGAAGGCGGCAGGCCGCGAGCTCAAGGTCAAGGTTCCCGACGATGTCACGGTCACCGCCAAGGTCGGCATCGGTCCGCGCTCCGAGGGCGGCTTCGGCATCACCGCCGACCTGCAGGTGTCGCTGCCCGGCGTCGAGCGCGACCAGGCGCAGCGGCTGGTCGACACCGCGCACCAGATCTGCCCTTATTCCAACGCCACCCGCGGCAACCTCGACGTCGGTCTGACGCTGGTCTGATCGTCCGTCATGTCCTCCCCGCCGGCGCGGTGAGGATATTATCCCGATGCGCGTCGGCCCGTCCGGGATACGGATGCGATCATACGGATTGTAGCCTGCGAACCCGTTTCGGAGAGCATTGCATGATCCGCTCGTTTCTCATCGGTCTCGTCGCCGGCCAGCGCGGCATCACCCCGCTGGCGGTGATCGCCACCGCCACCCGCCGCGAGGAGATTCCGGCGACGCTGCCGCTCCAGACGCTGTTGCGCAATCCGGTGATCGCCGCCGGCACCGCGGCTTTCGCCGCGGCGGAGATGGCGGGCGACAAGATGAAGACCGCGCCCGACCGCATCGTGCCGATCGGCCTCGCCGTGCGCAGCGTCACCGCCGCTTATGCCGGCGCCGCGCTGGCGCCGCGCGACAAGAAGGTGCTCGGTGCCGCCGTCGCGGTCGGCAGTGCGCTCGCCGCATCCTATTTCGGCTGGCGACTACGCCGTGCGGCGATGGCGCGCTATGGCCAGACCGCGACCGGCTTCGTCGAGGACGCGATCGTCTTCGCCGCCGGGCTGGCGATCGCCAACCCCAAACTGGTCTCCGGCAAGGCCTGACCTGGGACGCTCACCGCAGCGTGGCGAGCGCCGCCATCAGCAGCGCGGCGACGCTGGGGTAGAAGGTCAGCGCGAAGCCGAGCGCGCGCGCCTCGGCGCCATCGCGATAGCCGGTCCAGAACAACAATCGCCCGGCGGTGAAACAGGCGGCGAACAGCGCCACCGGCACCCGCGCATGATCGCTGAGCAAGGTCAGCGCGCCATAGGCGACAAGCGCGAGCACCACCTGTTCGGCGGTGTTGCGCAGAACCGCATTGGCGACGTCGACATGCGGGTCTGCGCCGTTACGGCCGTCGATCGCGCCGTCGGAGGCGAAACGCCGCCGCGCCACGTTGCCGATCGCCGCCGCCAGCCACAGGCCGAGCACCAGGGCGGCTATACCCAGCGTGGTCAGCCGGCTTTCGAGGATCGCCGCCGAACTGCGGCTATAGCCGAGGATCGCCGCGGCGATCGTCAGTCCCAATCCGATGCCGATCCCGCGCGCGACGCCGGTCTGCGCCTTGCGCAAGCTCGGGGCTGGCACGGGCTCCGTCACACCAGCAATCCCTGCAACAGCTTCGGCAGGGTGCCGGTTTCGCCCCGCGCCTCGGCCATGAAGCGGTTCTTGAGCGGCGGCAGTTTGTCGACCGCGCCGATGCCGAAGCGGCGGACGGCGCTGGCGGTCTTGCCGGGGATGCCGAACAATCGGGTCAGCGTGTCGGTGGCGGCGGCGACCATGAACGTGTCGAGCCCGCGCCAGCGCTGATAGCGGTCGAGCAAGGCGGGATCGCCGAGATCGAGACCGAGCCGTTTACCCTCGACCAGCACCTCGGCGAGCGTCGCGACGTCGCGCAGGCCCAGATTGAGCCCCTGCCCCGCGATCGGATGGATGCCGTGCGCGGCGTCGCCGACCAGCACCAGCCGCTCGGCGGTGACCCGCGCCGCATGATGGAAGCCGAGCGGATAGCTCGCGCGCGGGCTCGGCGCGGTCAACGCGCCGAGGAAGCCGCCCATCCGCTTGCTCGCTTCGGCGAGGAAGGCGCGGTCGCCGAGCTTCATCATCGCCGGGCCATCCTCGCCGTTCACCGACCATACGATCGCCGAGCGGTGGCCGATCTCGTCGTCGGGCAGCGGCAGCAGCGCGAACGGGCCGGAGGGGTAGAAGATCTCGTAAGCGATATCCTCGTGCGGATATTCGTGGTGGAAGGCGCCGACGATCGCGGCGTGATCGTATTGCCAGCGCGCGACGGTGATGCCGGCCGCCTCGCGCGTCGGCGAATTGCGCCCCTCCGCGGCGATCAGCAGCGGCGCGGTGACGGTCGCGCCGGAATCGAGCGTCGCGGTGACGCCGGCGGGGCCGCGCACCACGTCGACCGCGCGGGTCTGCATGCGAAGATCGACGTGGCTCGCCGCGCTCGCCGCCTCGAACAAGGCGGTACGCAGCCGCTTGTTCTCGTACATCGTGCCGAGCGCGCCATCGCCCGCGTCGGGCCGGAAATCGAGCTTGCCCGGCTCCAGCCCGTCGCTGACCCGGATGTGGCGGATCGCGCAGCCATGGCCGGCGAGCACCGCGCCGATGCCGATCGCATCGAGCATCCGCCCGCTCGCGCTGGCGATCGCCGAGGCGCGCCCGTCGAAGCCGGGCGCGAGCATCACCGCCGGATCGGCGGGATCGATGACGATGCTGGTGAGCCCATGCGCGTCGAGCGCGAGCGCGAGCGTCGCGCCGACCAGGCCACCGCCCAGGATGATGACGTCCGTGTCCATATCGTCTCCCTACGCCTGCCGCGCGCAGGTGCCAACGGTTGCCCGTGTCGATCCATCCTCGATCCATCGCAGCCAACCGCCTTGACGTAACGCGCGCGCGGCCCGATGATTTCCGCGCATTTTCGCACATTGAAGGGATCGGGCGATGGCGAGCCGTGCGCAGCCAGGGCTGTTGCGTGAGACGGTGAAGGCAGGGGCGGTACGCGGCGGTGCCTTGATCACCGCGATCGCGCTGTTCCTCGTCACCGCGCTAATGGTGCTGGCATTGACCAGCTATCACGCCAGCGACGCGGCTTTGAACACCGCGTCGGGCGGCCCGATCCTCAATCTGGCGGGTCCGCCGGGGGCGTGGTTCGCCGACCTGGCGCTTACTTTGTTCGGGCCGGCGGTGGCGCTGCTGCTGCCCGTCGCGCCGATCGTCGCGATGCGGTTGTGGCGCGACCAGCCGCCGGGCCGCTGGGTCGCGATGCTGCGCAATGCGGCGATCGGCGTCGCGCTGATGGCCGCCGCGCTCGCCTTCGTATCCGATTCCTCGGTGCTGGCGCTGCCCGCCGGCTGGGGCGGCGTGATCGGCCTGTCGGTCGCGCATCTCGTGCAATGGGGGCTGAGCTTCGTCGGCCAGCCCGGCGTCGAGCGCTGGGTGGCGCGCGGCATCGGCCTGGTCGCCGGGGTCGCGGGGATCGTCATCTGGGCGAAGAGCCTGGAGATCGACCTCGGCGAGCGCCGCTTCCGTCTGCGCCGGACGCGCGTCGCTGCCGATGGCGAGGATATCCTCGACGCCTATGACGATATCGACGACGACGAGGACGAGGAGCCGCTGCAGCTCGCGCGCAAGGTGATCGAGCCGCGCGCGGTCGCCGAGCCCGATACCCGCCCCGCGCCGGTCATCGCCGATCGCGCGGTGGCGCCGTCCGCCGCCAAGCCCAAGCCGCGCCAGCAGAGCCTCGACCTCGGCCACACTTATGCGCTGCCGCAGCTCGACCTGCTCACCCCCGCGCCGCCCGCGCCCAAGGGACAGATCGACAAGGCGGCGCTGGAGCGCAATGCGCGGCTGCTCGAGAACGTGCTCGACGATTTCAAGGTGCACGGCGTCATCAACGAGGTGCGCCCCGGCCCGGTCGTGACGATGTACGAGCTGGAGCCGGCCCCCGGCATCAAGGCGAGCCGCGTCATCGCGCTGGCCGACGATATCGCACGCAACATGTCGGCGGTGTCTGCTCGCGTCGCGGTGATCCCGGGCCGCAACGTCATCGGCATCGAACTGCCCAACCAGAAGCGCGAATCGGTATCGCTGCACGAACTCGTCGGCAGCCAGACGTTCGAGGATCAGGCGGCGCAATTGCCGATCATCCTCGGCAAGAACATCGCCGGCGATCCGGTGATCGCCGATCTCGCGCCGATGCCGCATCTGCTCGTCGCGGGCACCACCGGCTCGGGCAAGTCGGTCGGGCTCAACTGCATGATCCTGTCCCTGCTCTATCGGCTGACGCCGGACCAGTGCCGGATGATCATGATCGATCCCAAGATGCTCGAATTGAGCATGTACGACGATATCCCGCATCTCTTGTCGCCGGTGGTCACCGATCCGGCCAAGGCGGTGCGGGCGCTCAAATGGGCGGTCGAGACGATGGAGGATCGCTATCGCCAGATGTCGTCGGTCGGCGTGCGCAGCCTCGCCGGCTTCAACGACAAGGTGCGCGCCGCCAAGGCGAAGGGCCAGCGGCTCGGCCGTCGCGTGCAGACCGGCTATCATCCCGAGACCGGCCAGCCGGTGTATGAGGAAGAGCAGCTCGATTACGAGCCGCTGCCGCAGATCGTCGTCATCGTCGACGAGCTTGCCGATCTGATGATGACCGCGGGCAAGGAGGTCGAGTTCCTGATCCAGCGGCTCGCGCAGAAGGCGCGTGCGGCGGGCATCCACCTCATCATGGCGACGCAGCGGCCGTCGGTCGACGTCATCACCGGCGTCATCAAGGCGAACCTGCCGACGCGGATCAGCTTCCACGTCACCAGCAAGATCGATTCGCGCACCATCCTCGGCGAACAGGGCGCCGAACAGCTGCTCGGCAAGGGCGACATGCTCTACATGCCCGGCGGCAAGGGCATCGTCCGCGTCCACGGGCCGTTCGTCAGCGACGACGAGGTGCGCAGCATCGCCGATCACTGGCGCAGCCAGGGCCAGCCCGACTATATCACCTCGGTCACCGAGGAGCCCGAGGACGGCTTCACGCTGGAAGGATCGCCGGAGGGCGAGGATTCGGCCGAAGACCAGCAATATCGCGCCGCGATCCAGCTCGTCTGCGAATCGCAGAAGGCCTCGACGAGCTGGCTCCAGCGCCAGTTGCGCATCGGCTATAATTCGGCGGCACGGCTGATCGAGAAGATGGAGAAGGACGGCATCGTCAGCCGCCCCGATCACGTCGGCCGCCGCGAGGTGCTGCGCGATACCGAAGGGCACGCGATCTGAGCAAAGTGTTCCCCGGTGGGGGCACGGACCCTCCCCGCCCCTCGCGCGGTTAAGCGGTCATTCAATGCCACAGGACCACAGGACCCGCATGATCCGATACGCTCTAGCAATCGCCGCGATCGCGGCCCCCGCCGCGCTGCCCGCCCAGGCGACCGGCGACCTCGCCGCGGTACAGCGCCACCTCCAGTCGATCACGACGATGACGGCGGACTTCACCCAGACCGACCGCAACGGCAAGGTGCTGACCGGCACCTTCACGCTCAAGAAGCCCGGCAAGCTGCGCTTCCAATATGAGAAGGGCGTGCCGATCCTGATCGTCGCGGAAGGCGGCGCGCTGACCTTCATCGACTATTCCGTCCGCCAGGTGCAGCGCTGGCCGATCAAGAACTCGCCGCTGGGGGTGCTGCTCGATCCCGGCCGCGACATCACCCGTTATGCGCGGGTGGTGCAGACGGGTAACGATCGCGTCGTCTCGGTCGAGGCGAACGATCCCAAACATCCCGAGATCGGCCGGATCACGATGATCTTCGCGCGCGACGCCGCCGCGCCGGCAGGGCTGGCGCTACAGGGCTGGGTACAGCTCGACAGCCAGAACAACCGCACGACGATTCGCCTCGCCAATCAGCGCTTCGGCGGGGCGGTTAGCGACGGAACGTTCAAATGGGTCGACCCGCGGAGATCAAATACCCGTTAATGAACGGGAAGTGCCGGCGCCATTCATCATCGCGACAGGTTCGCGAGGGTAAAAGCTTCCTCGCGGATGTGGGGCGTCCGGGATTTTTCCCCCTGTTGCCCGGATGACCAAACCCACTTCCCGCCTGCGTGACGAACGCTAGGTCGGCCCTCGCTCCATGCCCCCGGAGCGGGGGCCTTTCCGTTTTCGGTGCCTATCGGCGGTTCTTGCCGGATCGATGCGATGGCTCGGCGGCTGTGGGCGGAAGGCGTCGTCGCTCTGGCGGTGTCGCCTGCCCCTCGCTACATGGCGGCGGTGAAGATCGTCTCCTGGAATATCAATTCCGTCCGCTTCCGGATCGCCATCGTCGAGCAGTTCCTGCGCGAGGCGGAACCCGATATCCTGTGCCTGCAGGAAACCAAGGTGGTCGACGACGACTTCCCGTTCGAGATGTTCCGCGCGCTCGGCTACGACCATATCGTCATCCATGGCCAGCGCATGCATCACGGCGTCGCGATCCTCAGCCGCGTGCCGATCGCCGAGGACGACCGGTTCGACTGGCAGGCCAATCGCGAGGCGCGCCACGTCGGCGTCCGCCTGCCCAACGGCGTGCGGCTGGAGAACGTCTATGTCCCCGCCGGCGGCGACGTGCCCGATCGCGACGTGAACCCCAAATTCGGGCAGAAGCTCGATTTTCTGGAGCGGATGACCGACTGGTCGGCGGGACTGGATGGCCCGACGATCCTGACCGGCGACTTCAACATCGCGCCGTTGCCGAGCGACGTGTGGAGCCACAAGGCATTGCTCAAGACGGTCAGCCACACCCCGATCGAGGTCGCGGCGCTCGACAGATTGCAGGCGTCGAACGACTGGGTCGATCTCGGCCGCCACTTCCACCCTGCCCCGGCGCGGCTGCATACCTGGTGGAGCTATCGCTCGCCCGACTTCACCAAGAACGATCGCGGCCGGCGGCTCGACCATATGTGGGCGACCGGCGATGCCGCAAAGGCCGCGCGCGCGCACACGGTGTTCGAGGATTGCCGTAGCTGGCTCAAGCCGTCGGACCATGTGCCGATCATGACCGAGTTCGCCTTTTGAGCGGCGCGCGCGACGTCGCGCGGGCGATCGACGCGCTGCGCCGCGGCTGGCCGATCGCGATCCATGCGCCCGGCGAGGCCCCCCTGCCCCTGCTCGCGGTCGAGACCGCCGATCCCCGCGGGCTCGACGCCTTCGCGGCGGGCGGCGCGGGACCGCTGCTGATCTCCAACGGCCGCGCCGCGACGCTGAAGCTGACCAACCAGCTCGCCGCCGCCGATCCCGATACGCCGGTGGTGGTCGAGGCAGCGCCCTGGCTCGACTTCAGCACCGCGGTGGCGCTCGCCGATCCGCAATTCGATCTGGCGACGCCGCTCAAGGGGCCGTTCCGCACCGCGGCGGTGACGCGGCCCGCCGCCAGCCTTGCCGCGATCCGGCTGGCGCGGATCGCCGGGCTGCTCCCCGCCTTCTTCATCGACGGCAACGACCCGGAAATCACGATCGCCCCCGCGGCGATCGACGCGCATCAGGACGCGCGCGCGCTGCAACTCGCCACGCGTGCGCGCCTGCCGGTCGAGGGTGCCGAAGATGCGGAGATCGTCGCCTTCCGCGCCCCGGATTCGAGCGACGAGCACGTCGCGCTGCTGATCGGCCAGCCCAATGGCAATGCGCCGCTGGTGCGGTTGCACAGCGAATGTCTGACCGGAGACGTGCTCGGCAGCCTCAAATGCGATTGCGGGCCGCAATTGCGCGCGGCGATCGCCGCGATCGCGGCGAACGGCTGGGGCATCCTGCTCTATCTGCGGCAGGAGGGGCGCGGGATCGGGCTGGTCAACAAGCTGCGCGCTTATGCCCTGCAGGATCAGGGATTCGATACCGTCGACGCCAACGTGCGGCTGGGATTCGCGGTGGATGCGCGCGATTTCGGCGTCGCGGCGCGGATGCTGGAGCTGCTCGGGCAACGCGCGGTGCGGTTGATGACCAACAATCCGGCGAAGGTGGCTAGCCTGGAAGCGGCCGGCGTAAGCGTGGTCGAGCGGGTGCCGCACCAACTGCCGCCCAATCCGCATAATGCGCGCTATCTCGCGACCAAGCGCGATCGGACCGGTCACCAATTGTGACGGACCGCCCGCCCTCGGCGGGCAACGCTAGGCGCTGAACGCTTCGGGATCGACCAGACCGGTCACCCGCCGCGCGGCGCGGCGCGCGAACGCCAGGGTGTCGCGCTTGCGGACGTGCGCGGGGAGCGGCACGGTATGCGCCTCGCGGATGATCGCGGCGTCATAGCGATCGGCGACGATCACCCCGGTGCGTTCGGGCAGAAACGCCGCGCCGTCGAGCGGCGCGGTATCGAACCCCGCCGGCACCGCCCAATAATAGCGATCGCAATGCGCGAGATAGTCCGGCCATTTGGCGTCGCCGAGCAGGTCGGCGCGCGACACCTTGATCTCGACGACGATCAACTGGCCGCGCGAATCGATCGCCATCAGGTCGGCCCTACGGCCGCCCTCCAGCGGAACCTCCGCGATGGTGGTGATATCGTGGCGCAGCAGCATCCGCGTCACGCCGCGGGCGACATCCGCAGCACAGATCGCGGGATCGCCGCCGTCCAAACACGAAGCGGGGGCCATGTCCAACATGACCCCCGCTTAGGAACATTCCGCGAACGGGACAAGCCCGCTCGAAACGATCAGCGATAGAAGACGTGGTTGCCGATCATCGCGATCTTGGTGACGTTGCCGGCTGGGCGGCGGTTCGGCGTGTTGAAGAACAACGCCTTGGGGGCGGGGCTTTCCCACGCCGCGGCGAGCGCGATCTTGGCGACGGCGAGCGCGGTGCGATAGGCGGCGCGGCCTTCGTCGATCGACGGGATCTCACCGCCGCGCACGAAGCTGAACTGTCCGCGCTGCTTGACCACCGAGCAGACGTTGGTCGGGAAACGTCCCGACTTCGAACGGTTGATGATCACGTTGGCGACCGCGAGCTGGCCGGCGAGCGGCTCACCCTTGGATTCGAAATAGATCGCGCCGGCGAGGCAGCGCTGCGTCGCGTCGACCTGCTCGGCGTCCTGCGCGGCGACGGCTTCGGCGAGGCTATTGAAACGGTCGTCCTCGGCCTGCTGCACCGTGGGGATCGGCTCGACCGTCGCGGCGACCTGCGGCGTGGCGCTGGCGGCGGGGACGGGAACCGACACGGGGCTGACCGAGTTGATGATCTGAATGGTCGAGGCCGGCGCGGGAATCGACGTACGGTCGATGTCCGAGGCCTTGACGGGCGAGCTGTGGCTGATGAGGCCCGCCAGAGAGAAAGTCATCGCCGCGATGGCCGCGGCGCGCTGCATAATCGTCATCTACGTATTCGATATGCGGTTGGACCACGGACCCGATCGGCCAGGCCGATCGTCCGGGCATCCCCCCGACTGCGTCACCGACCCGGATCGCACCCAGGCACAGCACAACGCGCATTCACTGTGCGCGTGGCATTCGTCACACCGCTGTCATGAGTCAATTCGACGCGATCGTTTCAGCGGCGAACCGTTCGGCTTCCGGGATGTCCAGTTCGATTACCCACAAATCCGGATCGTATTCGCGTCGCCGCCGCCAATAGGCCTCGGCATCGTCGGTCTTGTCCGAATCGGTCAGGATCGCATGCCCATCGAAGGCGATCCGGCGCTCGAGCACGCGCGTCGGACCGTGGCGATCCTCGATCAGCAGCAGGATCGCGCCGCCCTGCGGCTCGCCCTTGGCGCGTACCATCGCGCTGCCGCCGGCGTCGTTGACCCGCCGGAGCAGCGCGCCGACGATCAGATGCGTCGGCAGCCGGCCGGTCATGCGCTGCGATAGCCGGGCAGGCCCGACAGCGCGATCTGCGAGCGCATGAAGGTGCCGGTACCGCGCGCGACCTCCTCGCCCTCGGCGTCGATCAGCCGCGCGTCAGCGACGTAGACGCGGCGCTTGCCGCTGATCCAGCGGCCTTCGGCGACGACCAGCCCGGATTTCAGCGGCCGGGTCAGCAGCAGGTTGAACGCGGTGGTGAGCAGGAAGCGATCGGTGACCAGGCTGTTCGCCGCATAGAAAGCGGCATCGTCGAGCATCTTGAAATAGCTGGTGCCGTGGACCGCGCCGGCGGCGTGATAATGATCCTCGGTCAGCCGGAAGTGGATGCGCGCGACGCCCGCCTCGACGATCTCCAGGCGGGATTCGAACAACCGGTTGATCGGCGCCGCGGCGTAGAGCGATTCGAGCGCGCGATAATGCGCCAGCGCGCCGGCGTCAGGCGGCATCGCGCGCGGCATCGGCGGTGAACAGGGCATACAGCGCATCGCGCGACCCGGCGCCGCGCAATTTGGCGAGGAAGGTGCGGTCGCGCAGCCGCCGCGAGACGCGGGCGAGCGCTTTCAGATGCTCCGCCCCCGCATCGACCGGCGAGAGCAGCATGAAGACGAGATCGACGGGCAGGTCGTCGACCGCATCGAATTCGATCGGCTGCGCCAACCGCACGAACACGCCGGTGACGCCGGACAGATCGGGCAGCCGCGCATGCGGGATGGCGACGCCGCCGCCGAAACCGGTCGAGCCGAGCTTCTCGCGCGCCGCCAGCCGCTCGGCGGCCAATTTGCCGTCGAGGCCCATCGCCTCGGCGGCGGTGCAGAGCTGGGCGAACAGCGCCTTCTTGTGCGCGACGGCCACGCCCTCATAAACCGCCTCGGGGCGCAGCAGATCGCTGAAGTCGTGCATGCGTCACTCGAATGGAAGGCCCCGCCGGCCTCTATCGGAACCGGCGGGGCGGGGGAAGGTCAGCGCGCGGCGGGCTGCGCCGCCTGCTCGCGCTGCGGCTCGACCCAGCCGATCGTGCCGTCGCCGCGGCGATAGACCATGTTGTACGAGCCGGTACCGGCGTTGCGGAACAGCAGCGCGGCGGTGTTGCGCAGATCGAGCATCATCACCGCATCGGACACGCTGGCATCGGGCACGTCGACGCGCGTCTCGGCGATGATCAGCGGTGCGTCGCCGACGTCCTCCTCGCTCTGCGGCGTCTCCTGGAACAGGGTGTAGCCGGCATTGTCATAGCCCATGTCCTCCTGGATCGCGGCGGCTTCGCTCGCATGGCGATCCTTGAGGCGGCGCATGTAGCGGCGCAGTTGCGTCTCGATCTTGGCGGCGGCACCGTCGAAGGCGGGATGCGCGTCCTGCGCCTGGTGGCTGCCCTTGAGCACCAGCCCCTTCATCACGTGCACGACGATATCGCAGCCGAAGCCGACGTCGTGCGGGCCTTTGCCGAACGTCACCTCGGCCGAAAGGGCGCGGGCGAAATGCTTGCTGGCGATACCCTGGAGTCGGTCGCTCACATGATCCTTGAGCGCGTCGCCGGTCGCGACCTGATGACCAGAAATCCGGATATCCATCGTATTCTCCATCATTAAGGGCTGGCCTGTTGGCCTTTGCCCGGTTGGGGTCATTCCAACGCCCCGACCCCCCAAAGCGGATCCTGTAGCTTCGAAACAAATGCTGCGTGGGCTGCAAGTTCCGCGTCCGACGGGCGGAAGACGCGCGGCGGACGGACGGTGACGGGGCGGCGTACCGCGACTTGCGTCGTGGTGGCGATGGGCACGTCGCTGACCAGGCCGAGGCCGATCTGGCGACCGCCGAGCAGTTCGACATAGACCTGCGCGAGGAGCTGCGCGTCGAGCAGCGCGCCGTGGAGGACGCGGTGCGACCGGTCTACGCCGAAGCGCGAACACAAAGCGTCGAGCGTATGCTTGGCGCCGGGGTGGCGGCTGCGCGCGATCTGCAGCGTGTCGACCATCCGCTTGACGTGGACGATCGGCCGGCCGCAGCGCTGCAGCTCACCGTTGAGGAAGGAGAAGTCGAAGCCGGCGTTGTGCGCGACCAGCGGCGCGTCGCCGAGGAACTCGATCAGTTCGTCCACGCCCTGCGCGAACTTCGGCTTGTCGCTGAGGAAGGCTTCGGAGATGCCGTGCACCGCCTGCGCTTCGGCGGGCATGTTGCGTTCCGGGTGGTAATAAGCGTGGAAGGTGCGGCCGGTCTCGACGCGGTTGACCATCTCGACGCAGCCGATCTCCACCAGCCGGTCGCCGCCGGCGAAGCTCAGGCCGGTGGTTTCGGTGTCGAAGACGATCTCGCGCATCCGACCTCTATCCGCCTGCGCGGGCCGCCATGCAAGCGATCACGCGGCGAACCGCGGCGCGGGTCTGGTCGAGCGGCACGTCGGTGGCGATGACGTGCGTGGCGCGGGCGCGCTTGTCGGCGTCGGGAAGCTGGCGGGCGAGGATCGCGTCGAACTTGGCGGGCGTCATGCCGGGGCGGGCGAGCGTGCGGGTACGCTGGACGTCTGGCGCGGCGGAGACGACGACGATCGCGTCGACATGGCGGTCGCCCCCCGTCTCGAACAGCAGCGGCACGTCGAAGACGACCAGCGCGGCGTCGGCATGGGCGGCGAGGAAGGCGGCGCGCTCCTCGGCGACGGCGGGGTGGACGATCGCTTCGAGCCGCTTCATCGCGGCGTCGTCGCCCAGCACCGCGGCGGCGAGGGCAGGGCGGTCCACCCCGTCGGCGCCGGTGGTGCCGGGGAAAGCGGCCTCGATCGCCGTAACGAGACGGCCACCGCGGCCTTGCAGACGATGGACCGCGGCGTCGGCGTCGAAGACGGGCACGCCCTCGGCGGCGAACATCGCCGCCACCGTCGATTTGCCCATGCCGATCGAGCCGGTGAGGCCCAATATCTTCACGCCAGCAGCGCCGCGCGCAGGTCGTCGTCGCGATCACGGGGCGGCGCGGCGCCGAAGAACAGTTCGAAGGCGAGCGCGGCCTGGCCGATCAGCATCTCCAGCCCGTCGACCGTCTCCAGCCCGCGGGCACGGGCGGCGGCGAGCAGGGGGGTTTCGAGCGGCGAATAGACGATGTCGTAGACGACGCTATCTTCACCAAGCTCCCGCAGATCGAGGTCGAGCGGCGGCTGGCCGGTCATGCCGAGCGTGCTGGCGTTGACCAGCAGGCCGGTGTCCGGGGGCAGGGGCGCCGACAGCGGCAGCGCCTGGCCCTTGAGCCCGAACGCCGATAATAAAACGCCTGCCTTCAATACGTTACGATTGAGCAGCGTGACCGGGCCGACCCCCATCCGGGCGAGCGCGAAGAGGATCGCGCGCGCCGCGCCACCGGCACCGATCACCGTCACCGTCACCGCGCGGCCGGTAAAGTCGAAACCGGCGAGCGGCGCATAGAAGCCGCCGGCGTCGGTGTTGGTGCCGATCGCGACGCCGTCCGCGTCACGGAAGACGGTGTTGATCGCGCCGATGCCGCCGCGCACGTCGCCGCGGTCGTCGACATGGTCGAGCGCGGCGAGCTTGTGCGGCATGGTGACGTTGCAGCCGCGCCAGTCGGGATCCGCGCGCCGTTCGGCGAAGAAGGCGGGCAGGTCGTCCGCCGTCACCAGCGTCTTGCGATAGGCGGCGTCGAGGCCGAGCTGATCGAGCCAGAATTGGTGGATGATCGGCGATTTCGACTGGGCGATGGGGTCGCCGATGACTTCGGCATATGGCTGGCCTTCGCCGGCGGGTGCATAGGGACGGGTCATGCGGGGATCACTTCACGGGTTCGGAGATAGTCGAGGACGTTGAGCAGCGGCAGCCCGAGCACGGTGAACTGGCTGCCGTCGATGCGGGTGAAGAGCTGCGCGCCGGGGCCTTCGATCCGGTAGCAGCCGACGCAGCCAGAGATCGCCGGCCATTCCGCATCGAGATAGCCCTGGATGAAGCCCGGGGAGAGCGGGCGGACGTGCATCTTCGCCGCCTCGACGTGGCGCCAGACCGGGCGGCCGTTCTCGGCGATCACCGCGGCGCTCCACAGATCGTGGCGCGCGCCGGACATGCGGGCGAGATGATCGGCGGCCTGGTCGCGGCTCTCGGGCTTGTCGAGCAGGCTGCCGTCGGCGAGCGCGACGACGCTGTCGCTGCCGAGCACCAGCCGGCCGGGATGGCGAAGGCTGACCTTGACCGCCTTCATTTCGGCGAGCGCATCGGCGAGGTCGCGCGGCTTGATTCCGGCGAGACCGGCCTTGGCGGCGTCTTCGTCGACGCCGGCGGCGGTCGCCTCGAACGGCACGCCGGCGGCGGCGAGCATCGCGCGGCGGGAGGCGCTCTGCGAGGCGAGGAGGATCATGCGGGGGCTTTCTTCATCGGGGTATTTGTCCCCGCCTCTTCATCCCGGCGGAGGCGGGGATCCATAGACGCTGACGGTCGCGATGGCGCCGCGAGGTCCGCGCGTATGGATCCCCGCCTGCGCGGGGATGACAGACTGGGCAGCGGTGACGGAAGGAGCGGGGGTGACGAAGAAGGGGCGGGGGCCGTGCGCATCGCTGTCACGTCCGCACCGCCTTGCGGTCGTTGGCCAGCGCGATGATCGCGGCGGCGGTTTCCTCGATCGAGCGGCGGGTGACGTCGATCACCGGCCAGCCGTTGTCGGCGAACATGCGGCGCGCATAAGCGATCTCGCGGGTCACCGCTTCCTCCTCGACATAGGGGGTGTCGGGCATCTGGTTGAGCGACAGCAGGCGGTTGCGGCGGATCTGGATCAGCCGGTCGGCGCTGGTGGTGAGGCCGACGACGAGCGGGTTGCGCAGCGTGAACAGGATGCGCGGCGGCGGGCTTTCGACCACCACCGGGATGTTCGCGGTCTTCCAGCCGCGGTTGGCGAGATAGATCGAGGTCGGCGTCTTCGACGAGCGGGAGACGCCGGCGAGGACGATCTCCGCCTCCTCCCAATCCTCGGACGCGATACCGTCGTCGTGCGCGATCGTCCATTGGATCGCATCGACGCGCGCGAAATAGGCGGCGTCGAGCGCATGCTGGCGACCGGGGCGCGCCTTGGCCTGCTGGCCGAGCAGCCCGGACAGCGCGTCGTTGACCGGATCGAGCGGCGCCACCGCGGGCAGGCCGAGCGCGAGGCAGCGCTGTTCGAGGATGCGGCGCGTCGCGACGTTGACGAGCGTGAAGACCACCAGCCCCGGGTTCTGCGCGATCTCCTGCAGGATGCGTTCGAGGTGCGCCTCGGTCCGCACCATCGGCCAGAAATGGCGGACCGTCTCGACATCGTCATATTGGGCGAGCGCCGCCTTGGCGATGTTCTCCAGCGTCTCGCCGGTCGAGTCCGAGAGGAGGTGGAGGTGGAGGCGCATCATCGCGCGCTCCGGGGCAGACCTGTGGACAACATGGGCATAAGGGATAGGGCAAGTCGGCACCCCCGCCAAGCGACCCGACGGCGGTGGACAACCCGCATTCCATCCACAATTGCGCACACAGGGCATGGTTTTATCCACAGGCTGTGGATCGTGTTGATGGCCTGCCCCGAATCCCCGGCGTTGTCCCGATCCTTGCCGGTCAACCTGTGGGTGATTACGGGACGAAACGCTTTATCCCGCGTTCCACGTGCCAACCACTGCAACAATCTTCTCTAGATTCTTCTTAGATAGGAAGAAGGCCCTGTCCGATCCTGTGAACAAGCCGCTCCTTGCCGTCCTGAAGGGCGCGAAACCGTCGGTGCCGCCGATGTGGCTCATGCGTCAGGCGGGGCGCTACCTTCCCGAGTATCGCGCGCTGCGGGCGGAGAAGGGCGGCTTCCTCGCGCTCGCCACCGATCCCGACGCGGCGGCGGAAGTGACGGTGCAGCCGATCCGACGCTTCGGCTTCGACGGCGCGATCCTGTTCTCCGACATCCTGATGGTGCCCTGGGCCTTGGGCCAGGATTTGACCTTCGGGCCGGGCGAGGGACCGCGGCTGACGCCACCGCTCGTCGATCATGCGCTGGCGGCGCTGCAACGGGTGCCTGAGCGGCTCGATCCGGTTTACGGTACCTGTGAACGGGTGGCGACCCTTTTGCCGCCTGAGACGACGTTTCTGGGCTTTGCAGGATCACCCTGGACCGTGGCGACCTATATGGTCGCGGGCGCCGGGTCGAAGGACCAGGGCGAGACGCGCGGGTTCGCCTATGCCGATCCGGCGGCGTTCGGTGCGATCATCGATGCGATCGTGACGATGACGATCGAGTATCTGGCGCGGCAGATCGAGGCGGGCGTCGAGGCGGTGCAATTGTTCGACAGCTGGGCGGGATCGCTGTCGCCGGCGCAGTTCGAACGCTGGGTGATCGCGCCCAATGCGGCGATCGTCGCCGGGCTGCGCGCGCGCTGTCCGGATGCGTGCATCATCGGTTTCCCCAAGGGGGCGGGCGGCAAGTTGCCGGCCTATGCGCGCGAGACCGGCGTCGATGCGATCGGGCTGGACGAAACGGTCGATCCTTTGTGGGCGGATGCGATGCTGCCCGCGGGGCTGCCGGTGCAGGGCAATCTCGATCCGCTGGCGCTGCTCGCCGGCGGCGCGGCGCTCGACGACGGGATCGACCGGGTGCTGGCGGCGTTCCGCGACCGGCCGCACGTCTTCAACCTGGGCCACGGCATCGGCCAGTTCACGCCGATCGCGCATGTCGAGCAGCTGGTCGCGCGGGTAAGGGGATCGTGATGGATATGCTGGCAGGCGCCTATCTGTGGATCGTCGCGGCGCATGTGATCTTCGTCATCTTCTGGATGGCGGGGCTGTTCATGCTGCCGCGCTATCTGGTCTATCATCAGGAGGCGCTGGTCGCCGGGCGTGCCGACGAGGCGTCCTTGTGGGTCGAGCGCGAGAGCAAGCTGCGCGCGATCATCCTAACGCCGGCGATGATCGTGGTGTGGGTGCTCGGGCTGACGCTCGCGACCGTCGGCCACCATTGGGCCGAAGGGTGGCTGCACGCCAAATTGCTCTTCGTGGTGGTGCTGTCGGGCTATCATGGCTGGGCGGTCGGCTATGCAAAGACGCTGGCACGCGGCGTGATGAAGCTCGACGGGCGACGGTTGCGGATGATCAACGAAGTGCCGGCGCTGGCCGCGGTGGTGATCGTGGTGCTGGTGTTCGTGAAGCCGTTTTGATCATCGCGGATGGGGGACGATGTGACGCGTTGCGCAGTCCTCCTCCTCCGTCATCCCGACGAAGGTCGGGACCCATGGTCACGGTGGGCGTGCGGTTGCGCGCATCATTACCGACGTCGTGACCATCGGTCCCGGCATTCGCCGGGATGACGGCACGGGTTTCGGCCGAAGCGGCGGCCGGTCGACGGAGGGGGCCGATCGCCAATCCGCTTGACGAACCCCCTCCACGCTCTTACCTCCTGAACACGCGTAGAGCTGCCGTCCGGTGGTTCCGCGTTCCTCCTTGGCTATCGTCGCTGCGAGTCCTTCGCCGATTTGAGCCAGCCCCCCGACTACGCATTCGGATTATTCCATGCATCTTAAAGACTTGAAGAAAAAGACCCCCGCCGAGCTGGTCAGCATGGCCGAAGAGCTGGGGGTCGAGGGCGCCTCGACGTTGCGCAAGCAGGACCTGCTGTTCGCGATCCTGAAGGTGCAGGCCGAGAATGGCGACCAGATCATGGGCCTCGGCACGATCGAGGTCCTGCAGGACGGCTTCGGCTTCCTGCGCAGCCCGGAGGCCAATTACCTCGCCGGGCCGGACGACATCTACATTTCGCCCAATCAGGTGCGCAAGCACGGCCTGCGTACCGGCGACACGGTCGAGGGCGAGATCCGCGCGCCCAAGGATGGCGAGCGCTATTTCGCGCTGACCAAGCTGATCACGGTCAATTTCGACGATCCCGATGCGGTCCGTCATCGCGTCAATTTCGACAACCTCACGCCGCTCTATCCGGAATCGAAGCTGACGCTCGATCCGGCCGATCCGACGCAGAAGGACAAATCGGCGCGCGTCATCGACATCGTCTCGCCGCAGGGCAAGGGCCAGCGGACGTTGATCGTCGCCCCGCCGCGCGTCGGCAAGACGGTGATGCTCCAGAACATCGCGCGCGCCATCTCGGACAACCATCCCGAGGTGTTCCTGATCGTGCTGCTGATCGACGAGCGGCCCGAGGAGGTCACCGACATGCAGCGCAGCGTGAAGGGCGAAGTGGTGTCGTCCACCTTCGACGAGCCGGCGCAGCGCCACGTCCAGGTCGCCGAAATGGTGATCGAAAAGGCCAAGCGGCTCGTCGAGCACAAGAAGGACGTCGTGATCCTGCTCGACAGCATCACCCGCCTCGGCCGCGCCTACAACACCGTCGTGCCGTCGTCGGGCAAGGTGCTGACCGGCGGCGTCGACGCCAATGCGTTGCAGCGGCCCAAGCGCTTCTTCGGCGCGGCGCGCAATATCGAGGAGGGCGGCTCGCTCTCCATCATCGCCACCGCGCTGATCGATACCGGCAGCCGCATGGACGAGGTGATCTTCGAGGAGTTCAAGGGCACCGGCAATTCCGAAATCGTGCTCGACCGCAAGGTCGCCGACAAGCGCGTCTTCCCGGCATTGGATGTCGGCAAGTCGGGCACGCGCAAGGAAGAGCTGCTGGTCGACAAGGACAAGCTGTCGAAACAGTGGGTCTTGCGCCGCATCCTCATGCAGATGGGCACGATCGACGCGATGGAGTTCCTGCTCGACAAGATGAAGAATTCGAAGACCAACGAGGATTTCTTCGACTCGATGAACCAGTAAACGCCGGTTTGGCGAGCCCGTCGAAGGGCGGGTGGTTTCACCGGGATTCGACGGGCTCAGCCCGAACGGGCACGGGCCGTATCGAGATCGCGACGCGCGGAAGCATGGCTTTCGCGCGTCGCTGCGTTATGGACCTATCGATCAACCGGGAGTTTGAAACGTGTCCATCATCGCCATGCTGAGCGCTGCCGCCGCCAGCGGGCCGGGGTCTCCGGCCGAGATCTGGCAACATATCCTCAACGACTTTTCCAACATCGGCACACCCGCCGCACTCGCCGCCTTCGTGCAGGTGCTGATGATCGACGTCGTGCTCGCCGGCGATAATGCGATCGTCGTCGGGGCGCTCGCCGCGGGCCTGCCGGTCGACCAGCGCAAGAAGGTGATCCTGATCGGGATCATGGCCGCGCTGGTGCTGCGCATCATCTTCGCGCTGGCGGTGAGCTGGCTGCTCGGGGTGATCGGGCTGATCTTCGCGGGCGGTATCCTGCTGCTGTGGGTGGCGTGGAAGATGTGGCGCGAGCTGCGCGAGCATAGCAACGCCGGCTCGCCCGAGGTGGACGGCGACGAGGCGTCGGGGCTGAAGCCCGCCAAGAGCTTCGCCGCGGCGGCCTGGGCGGTGGCGGTCGCCGACGTGTCGATGAGCCTCGACAACGTCCTCGCCGTCGCCGGCGCGGCGCGCGATCATCCCGGCATCCTGATCATCGGCCTGCTGCTGTCGGTGGCGATGATGGGCATCGCGGCGAATCTGATCGCCAAATATATCGAGCGCTATCGCTGGATCGCTTATGTCGGGCTGCTCGTGATCCTCTACGTCGCGGGCAAGATGATCTACGAAGGGGTCGTCGACCCGCAGGTCGGGGTGCTGACCTTGTTCTGATGCAGAAAGGGGGGCCATCGAGCCCCCCTTTTTCGTTTCAGCCGAGTTGCTCGGCGAAGAAGGCCGCGGTGCGTTC
Organism: Sphingomonas sp. M6A6_1c; assembly: GCF_053345135.1. Classification (NCBI taxonomy): domain Bacteria; kingdom Pseudomonadati; phylum Pseudomonadota; class Alphaproteobacteria; order Sphingomonadales; family Sphingomonadaceae; genus Sphingomonas; species Sphingomonas sp. M6A6_1c. The sequence goes on from NZ_JBKEZO010000002.1 coordinate 422,705, forward strand.
GTCGGCCAGGCGGGCGGCGTCCTCGGAGCGGCGCTTGCCGAATTGCGCGGCGAAGCCGTGGTCCTCGCCGGGATAATCGTAGAGCGTCACCTTGGGGTGATCGTCGAGGCCGGCGTGCATCCGCGCCTGCGCGTCCTTGTCGACGAAATGATCCTCCTGCGGCACGTGGAGGAGGACGGGATTGGCGATGGCGTGCTTCTCGCCGAGCAATCCATCAATGCCGACGCCGTAATAGCCGACCGTCGCGTCGACGTCGGTGCGTGCGGCGGTCATGAAGGCGAGGCGGCCGCCGAGGCAATAGCCCACCGCGCCGACCTTCGCCGCGAGCCCGCTGCCCGCCTGCGCATCGTTGAGCGCTGTCCGCGCGGTGCGGATCGTCGCCTCGATATCGCGGATGCCCGCGTCCTGGTCGAACCGGCCCATCAGCTCGAGCGCCTGCTGCATTTCGGCGGGAACGTCGGGGTCGAGCTGGATACCCGGGGCGATCTGCCAGAACAGGTCGGGGGCGAGGGCGAGATAGCCGTCGGCAGCGAGCGCGTCCGCCTTGGCGCGGATGCCGGCGTTGACGCCGAAAATCTCCTGGATGACGACGATCGCCGCGCGCGGCGTGCCTACGGGTTCGGCGACGTAGACGTCGAAGCGGCCGCGGTCGTCGAGTGTCTCGATCTGGATGGTCTTGGTCATGGGGGTCCTCTCGCGCGTGGGAGCGCGCTGAGCTATGCAGCGGGGCTGAGGGCTGCTCAAGGGGCGACGCGCATGAAGGTGACGGTGAACGTGGATCTGACCCCGGAGGAGGCACGCACCGCGATGGGGCTGCCCGATCTGACGCCGCTGCACGACCGCTATGTCGCGTCGCTGCTCGAAGCGATGAACGGACAGGTGCGGCCCGAACTGCTCGAGACGATGATGAAGAATTGGGCGCCGATGGGCGATGCCGGTCTGGCGATGTGGCGGCAGATGTTCGACCAGGCCACCGGCGGGGGGAAGACGGGCAATTGAGCGACACGATCTTCGCGCTGTCGAGCGGCGCGGCACCCGCGGGGATCGGCGTGATCCGGGTGAGCGGACCGCAGGCATTCGTAGCGGTGGCGCGCATCGCGGGCAGCCTGCCGCCGGCACGGACGGCGCGGGTGCGCGCGTTGCGCGATGCCGAGGGGGCGTTGCTCGACCGCGCATTGGTGCTGACGTTCCCCGGACCGGGAAGCGCGACGGGAGAGGACCTCGCCGAGCTGCATTGCCATGGCGGGCGGGCGGTGATCGCCGCGGTGCTGAATGCGCTCGGCACGCAGCCCGGCCTGCGATCGGCATTGGCCGGTGAGTTCACCCGGCGCGCACTGACCAACGGTCGGATCGATCTCGCGGAGGCGGCGGGCCTCGCCGATCTGCTGTCGGCGGATACCGAACGGCAGCGGGTCGCGGCACTGGCCGCAGCGGAAGGGATCGTCAGCCAGCGGGTGCGCGGCTGGCTCGACCGGCTGGCGATGCTCGCTGCGCTGACCGAGGCGCAACTCGACTTCGCGGACGAGGACGATGTCGGCGACGATCATATGGCGGCGGTGCGCGAGGGGCGGGCAGCTCTTGCCGCCGAGTTGCGCGGGGTGCTCGCCATGCCGCCGGTCGAGCGGTTGCGCGATGGCGTGCATGTCGTACTCGCCGGACCGCCGAACAGCGGCAAGTCGACGCTGATCAATCTGCTGAGCCAGCGCGAGGTCGCGATCGTCTCGGCGATCGCGGGGACGACGCGCGACCGGATCGAGGCGACGGTGACGCGCGCTGGGCTCGTCTATGTGTTGACCGATACCGCTGGGCTGACCGAGAGCGACGATCCCATCGAGCGGATCGGCGTGGAGCGCGCCGAGGGATCGATCCTGCGCGCGGACCTGCTGTTGTGGCTGGGTGATGATGCCCCGCCGCGTGGGGACGCGATCTGGGTACAGGCGCGGAGCGATGCGCCGGGGCGGGGGACGATCGCCGGTGCGGATGTGGCGGTTGCCCAAGGCGATCCGGAGAGCGTCGAGCGGCTTTGGCTGACGCTGGCGGAGCGGGCCGAGACGTTGATGCCGCGCGGGGATGCGGTCGCGTTTCGGGAGAGCGAGCGGGCGGCATGTCGTGTGGCATTGTCGGCGATCGAGCAGGACGAGGCCGACGCGTTGATCGTTGCGGAGCAGCTCCGATTGGCGATCCAAGCGCTAGCGGGAATCCTCGGCGTGGATGCTACCGAGGTGATGTTGGACACGCTGTTCGGACGGTTCTGCATCGGGAAATGATGTTCCACGTGGAACGTCGCCGCAGGAGTGATAGTGCCGACCTTCAACGAAGTGACTCTCCATCCTTATGGAGCGTTATAATTCGAAGGCTCCGTTGACGGCATGATACCGTCGGACGTTTGAAAAAACCGCGGCAATGTTCCACGTGAAACATTACCCGCCAGCCCAACAGCTGTGTTCCACGTGGAACACTTTTGACCTCGCGCCTCCGCTCGCATAGGCGGATCGCATGTATGACGTGATCGTCGTTGGCGGTGGACACGCCGGAACCGAAGCCGCTGCTGCCGCTGCGCGGCGGGGTGCGCGGACCCTTCTCCTCAGTCACGACCGGCGCCTGATCGGCGCGATGTCGTGCAATCCCGCCATCGGCGGGCTCGGCAAAGGCCATATCGTTCGCGAAGTCGATGCCTTTGATGGGCTCATCGGCCGCGCTGCCGATGCCGCAGCGATCCATTATCGGATGCTCAATCGCAGTAAGGGAGCGGCCGTACAGGGTCCGCGGGTGCAGGCCGATCGGCGGCGCTATGCCGCGGCGATCCAGCACATGCTCGCGGCGCTGCCGACGCTGACGATCGCGGAGGGCGATGTCGAGGCGCTTAGCCTGAACGGCACGCGGGTCGACGGCGTGGTGCTGGCGGACGACAGCCGCGTCGCCGGCCGCACGGTCGTGCTCGCGACGGGGACGTTCCTCGGCGGGCGCATGTTCCGTGGCGACGAGCGTCACGAAGGCGGACGGATCGGCGAGCGGCCGGCACGCAAGCTCGCCGAGCAATTGCGCGCGCTGGCGCTGCCGCTCAGCCGGCTGAAGACCGGGACGCCACCGCGGCTCGACGGGCGGACGATCGATTGGGGGCGGCTCGAGGAGCAACGATCGGACGTCGAACCGTGGACGATGTCGCCGATGACCGAGCATCGGTTGCTCCCGCAGATCGCCTGCGCGGTGACGCGGACGAATGCGGCGACGCACGACCTGATCCGCGGCGGGCTCGATCGCTCGCCGCTGTTCGGCGGCGCGATCGAGGGGCAGGGCCCGCGTTATTGTCCGTCGATCGAGGACAAGGTGCATCGCTTCGGCGACCGCGACGGTCATCAGGTGTTCCTCGAACCCGAGGGGCTGGATGACGCCATTGTCTACCCGAACGGCCTGTCGACCTCGCTGCCGACGGACGTGCAGGACGCGATGATCCGCAGTATCGCCGGCCTGGAGCGCGCGCGGATCACGATGCCGGGCTATGCGGTGGAATATGATTATCTCGATCCGCGCGCGCTCGACGCGACGCTGGCGCTGGCGGCGATCCCCGGCGTCTATTGCGCGGGGCAGCTCAACGGGACGACTGGCTATGAGGAGGCGGCGGGGCAGGGGCTCGTTGCGGGGCTCAACGCAGCGGCCGCTGCCTGCGATCTGGCGCCCTGCGTGCTCGATCGCGCGTCGAGCTATACCGGCGTGATGATCGACGATCTCGTGCTGCAGGGCGTCACCGAACCCTATCGGATGCTCACTGCGCGCGCGGAATATCGTTTGTCGCTGCGCGCCGATAATGCCGAGACGCGGTTGGGGCCGGTTGCGGAGGCGCTGGGGTGCCTGGGTGACGAGCGGCTGGCGCACCAGCGGCGGCGTGCGGATGCGCGGGTGGCGGTGCGGGCGGCGCTGACGCAGACGGTCACCGCGGCGGGGATTGCGGCGGCCGGTGTGCACGTCGCGCAGGATGGCAGCCGCCGCAGCCTGTACGAATGGCTGCGCATGGCGGAGCTCGATCTCGATCGGGTCGCCCCTGAGGTACGGCGGATGGCACCCGCGGCGATCGTCGATGAGGTGATCGAGGATGCGCGCTACGCGCCGTATATCGAACGCCAGGCGGAGGAGGTCGCGCGGATGCGCCGCGAAGAGGCGGTGCCTTTGGCGGCGGAGCTGGATTATGCGGCGATCCCCGGATTGTCGAACGAGATGATCGATCGGCTCGGTAAGGCGCGACCGGCGTCGCTCGGGGCGGCGGCGCGGGTGCGCGGCGTGACGCCGGCGGCGCTGTCGGCGATCTATCTCTATGCACAACGGCGGGCGGCATGACGGAGGACGAGGCACGGGAGTGGTTTGTCGAGCGGTTTGGCGAGGACAAGACGGCGCAGGTCGGTGCGTTTCTCGAACTTGTCCGGCAGGAGAATGAACACCAGAATTTGATCTCGCCTGCGAGCGTCGCGGCGATCTGGGCCAGGCACGCCGTCGACTCCGCACAGCTATTGTTCCACGTGAAACAATCCGGCGGGAGCTGGCTCGACATCGGGACGGGTGGTGGTTTCCCCGGAATGATCGTGGCGATCCTCCGTGCCGATCCGGTCACGATGGTCGAACCACGCAAGAAGCGGGCGGCGTTCCTTGAGGCGTGCGTCGAGCAACTCGGGCTGCGTCACGCCAACGTGGTGACGGCGAAAGTCGAGGCGATCGACGGGCGGTTCGCGACAATCTCGGCGCGTGCGGTCGCCTCGGTCGAAAAGCTTTTGCAAGCGGCGGAGCATTGCGCCACACCGGCAACACGCTGGATCCTCCCCCGCGGACGGATCGAGGCCGAAGAATTGGCCCGCCTACAGCGTGACCGGACCAGAGTGTTTCACGTGGAACATAGTTTGACCGATCCTCAATCCTCGATCCTGATCGTGGATCGCAACCAAGGACGCGCGCGATGACCTGTATTGCGGTGGCCAACCAGAAGGGCGGCGTGGGCAAGACCACCAGTGCGATCAACCTCGCCACCGCTTTGTCGGCGACGGGCAAGACCGTGCTGCTGATCGACCTAGACCCCCAGGGTAATGCCTCGACCGGCCTCGGCATCAGCCAGGCGCAACGCGGCCGGTCGAGCTATCATGTGCTGATCGGCGAGGCCGAGATCGGCGAGACGGTGATCACCACCAAGGTGCCGCGGCTCGATCTGGTGCCGGCGACGCAGGATCTGTCGGGAGCGGAAATCGAACTGGTCGAGTTCGAGCACCGCACGCATCGTCTCGATCGCGCGCTCGCGCAGACCAAGGATCGCTGGGACATCGTGCTGATCGACTGCCCGCCGTCGCTGGGATTGCTGACGATCAACGCGATGGTCGCCGCGGACAAATTGCTGGTGCCGCTGCAATGCGAATTCTTCGCGCTGGAGGGGCTGTCGCAATTGCTGACCACGGTGGAGCGTATCCGCGAGCGGTTCAATCCGGGCCTCGCGATCCTCGGCGTCGCGCTGACGATGTACGATCGCCGCAACCGGCTGACCGAGCAGGTGTCGGCCGACGTGCGTGCGGTATTGGGGCAGGTGGTGTTCGATACGGTGATCCCGCGCAACGTCCGCCTGTCCGAGGCGCCGAGCCATGGTCTGCCGGCGCTGATCTACGATTATCGCTGTTCGGGGTCGCAGGCCTATATCGATCTCGCGCGCGAGCTGATCGCGCGTCTGCCGCAGACGCCGGCGACTGCGGCGGCGGCATGAGCGATGCGGCGAAGCGCAGCCGGCCCGCGGGGCTCGGCCGCGGGCTGAGCGCGCTGCTCGGCGAGATGGCGAGCGAGGCACCGGTCAGCCCCGGTACGGAGGGTAAGGTGCCCTCCGGCGTGCGGATGCTGCCGGTCAGCGCGCTGACCCCGCATCCCGGCCAGCCGCGACGGCATTTCGACGATGCGCTGCTCGACGAGCTGGCGGCGTCGATCGCGTCGCGCGGGTTGATCCAGCCGATCGTCGTGCGGCCGCATGGCCATGACTATCAGATCGTCGCGGGGGAGCGGCGTTGGCGGGCGGCGCAGCGTGCCCGGCTGCACGAGGTGCCCGTCGTCGTCCGCGACTTCGACGATGCGCAGACGCTCGAAATCGCGCTGATCGAGAATATCCAGCGCCAGGACCTCAATGCGATCGAAGAGGCGCAGGCCTATCAACGGTTGGCGGGCGAATATGGCCACACGCAGGAGGCGCTCGCCAAGATCGTCCACAAGTCGCGCAGCCACGTCGCCAATCTGTTGCGGCTGCTGGAACTGCCCGAGGCGGTGCAGGATCGGGTGACCGACGGCTCGCTGTCGATGGGCCATGCGCGTGCCTTGCTGGGATCGCGCGACGTCGAGATGCTCGCCGAACAGGTGGTGGCGCGTGGCCTGTCGGTGCGCGAGACCGAGAAGCTCGCCAAGGGCGCCAAGCCGGAGCGGGCAGGGGGCAATCGCGAACGTTCGCAGGCGCCCGCGCCGGATGCGGATATCGCGGCGCTGGAGCGGCAATTGTCCGACCTGCTCGGCCTGCACGTCCGCGTCGCGCATAGCGAGAAGGGCGGGACGATTACGCTGACCTATTCGACGCTCGATCAGCTCGACATGGTCTGTCAGCGGCTGACCGGGGATTCGATCTGATGATCCTGCGCAGCGACGAATATGACGATCTGCCGACCGCGGCGGGCGGGACGATGCGGGTGCATTGGTTCCGGCCCGCGGGGGAGGGGCGGTTTCCAGGGCTGGTGCTCTATTCGGAAATCTACCAGGTCACCGATCCCATCCGGCGGCTGGCGGCGTTCTTCGCGGGCCATGGCTATGTCGTTGCGGTGCCAGAGGTCTATCACGATTATGAGGCGCCGGGGACGGTGCTGCGCTACGATGCCGAGGGGACGGCGCGGGGCAACGACCTGAAGTTCACCAAGCCGGTGGCGGGGTTCGACGCCGATGCGACGTTGGTGCTGGATGCGCTTGCCGGGCATGCCGCCTGTTCGGGGCGGCTGGGGACGGTCGGCGTGTGTCTCGGCGGGCATCTCGCCTATCGCGCGGCGCTCGATCCGCGGGTGAGCGCAGCGGCGTTATTCTATCCGACCGATATCCATTCGGGGACGCTGGGCGAGGGGCGGTCGGACGACAGCCTCGCGCGGATGGCGGATTTGCGCGCCGAGACGCTGTTCGTGTTCGGGCGGCAGGACCCGCATGTGCCGTTCGCCGGGCGCGAGACGATCCGGGCGCGGCTGGAGGCGGTCGGCGCGCGCTATGAATGGCATGAGGTCGACGGACAGCATGCCTTCCTGCGCGACGAGGGGCCGCGCTACGATCCGGCGTTGTTCGTCGCGGCCACGGGCTGGGCGCTGGCGTTGTTCGGGCGCGTGCTGCGGTAGGATGTATCGCGCGCACTAACCGCGGCGTTCGACGCCCCGCGTCAGTTCGGTCAGCGCATGGTCGGCCAGCACGCTGCCGGCGTTACCGCTCGCCATGATCGCGCGTTCGGTGTGGCGGACTCGGGTAAGGGCGGTACTGAGCATCGCCGGGGTCCAGCGGCGCAGCGCCTGGCCGGTGGCGGCTTCCTCCTTGAAGAAGATGCGGTGGCGTTTGAAGACGGTGTCCTGCGTTGCGCCGGCGTCGATCTCCGCCTTCATCTCGGCGAGCGTCATCAGCCGGCGGGCGAGCAGGCGCAGCCAGGGGATGGGGGAGGTGCCGGCCTCGCTGAGGCGGCCGAGTTCGGCACCGAGCGCCGCGGTGTGGCCGGTGACGACCGCCTCGACCACCTGCGTCATCTCCGCCTCGCCGAGGTCGGCACCGATCGCGTCGAGTGCGGCGTCGTCGAGGTCGTGCGGGCGATCGGGGGCGGCATCGAGGAACAGCGCGAGTTTCTCGATCTCGCGCGCCAGCACCGCGCGATCGCCGCCGCAGGTCGCCGCGAGCCGCGCCGCGGCGGTGTTGGTCGGGCGCAGGCCCTGGTCGCGCGCCATCGCTGCCGCCAGCCGCTCGAGATCGGCCGCGCTTGGCTCATAGGCGGCGAAGGCCATCGCACGGCGGGAATCGATCGCCAGCTTGACGATCTTGGCGGTCGACTTGACCGTGGGGGCAAGCGCAACCACCGGGTTGCCCGCATGATTCGCCGCGAGCAGCGCGGTGAAGGCGTCGAGGCATTCTTCGCCGGCCGGCGAAACGCGGATATGCCGAGCGCCACCGAACAGCGACATCGACGCGGCTTCGTCGGACAGACGCGCCGGATCGGAGCGCAGCGTCGCCCCGTCGAGATCGACGCGCTCCGCCTCCGGTCCCATCGCCTTGGCGAGCAATGCGGCGAGTTCGGCGGTCGCCGAGCCGTCCGGCCCATGCAGCAGATACAGGCGGATATCGGGCGAAGGGCGTTCGAGCGCGGACCTTATGTCGCGCGCGTTGGCTTTCATCGCGCCGGGCGGCTGCGCGCGTAGACGGCGACGCGCGCGACGATCTGGTCGGCGACGATGCCGGCGAGCCGTTCGAGCGCGGTATTCTCCGCGGCGATCGTCGCATATTCGGACTGGACGACGTCGATGCCCGCATCCGAACCGGCGGTGTCGTCGAGCAGCACGCTGCCGTCGGCGAGGTTCACGAGCTGGAAGCGCGCGCGCAACGTACGGCGTTCGCGGGTGACGCTGTCGTCGCGGCGAACGCCGAAGCCGGCGATCTTGTCGTCGAGCCGTACGTCGAGCCGATATTGCGGCGTGCCACCGGCGGCGAGCCGGTCGCGCAGCGCATTGCTCATCAGCCAGCCCGATTTGCCGTCGATCGGCGTTACTTCGATATGCGCGAGCGTACCGGCGACCGCGCCGCCCGACCCGCCGCTGTACAGCGGGCGCAGGCCGCAGCCCGAGACGAGCAGCGCCAGCGGTGCGAGCAGCAGGATGGTTCTGATCGGAGCCTTGGTCATGCGACGATGTTCACGAGGCGTCCGGGCACGACGATCACCTTCTTGGGGGGCTTGCCGTCGAGCAGGCGGGCGATCTTGTCGGCGGCGAGCGCCGCCGCCTCGATCTCCTCGCGCGCCATGTCCTTGGGCAGGGTCAGCGTGTCGCGCAGCTTGCCGTTGACCTGCACCGCGATCGTCACCTCGTCCTCGACGAGGAGCTTGGGGTCGACCTCGGGCCAGGCGGCGTCGGCGATCAGCCCGTCGAAGCCCCTGGCGGCCCACGCCTCCTCGGCGACATGGGGGACCATCGGCGCGACGAGCAGCATCAGCGTATAGATTGCGTTGTTGCGCGACGGGCTCGGCTCCGCCCGCTCGATCGCGGTGCACAGTTCGTACAGCTTGGCGACCGCCTTGTTGAAGGCGAGCGCCTCGATATCCTGTTCGATGCCTAGGATGGTCTGGTGCAGCTTGCGGTCGAGCGCGACATTGCCACCCTCGCCGGGAGCGGCGTCATCGCCGTCGAACAGCCGCCACAATCGCTGGATGAAGCGCCACGCGCCCTCGATCCCCGATTCGCTCCACGGCAGGTCGCGTTCGGGCGGCGAATCGGAGAGCATGAACCAGCGCGTCGCATCGGCACCATAGCGATCGACGATCGGCTCGGGATCGACGGTGTTCTTCTTCGACTTCGACATCTTCTCGACGCGGCCGACGGTGACCGGCTGGCCGGTGGCGACCTCCAGCCCGTCGCGGACGTCATCGGGAGAGAGCCAGCGGTTGTCCGCCGATTTGTACGTCTCGTGCGTCACCATGCCTTGGGTGAACAGGCCGGTGAACGGCTCGGCGATATCGAGCTGCCCCATATGCTTGAGCGCGCGCGTCCAGAAGCGCGCGTAGAGCAGGTGGAGGATCGCATGCTCGACCCCGCCGATATACTGGCCGACCGGCAGCCAGCTTTCGGCGACCGCGCGATCGAACGGCCGGTCCTTGGGCTGGCTGGCGAAGCGGATGAAATACCACGACGAATCGGCGAAGGTGTCGAGCGTGTCGGTCTCGCGCACCGCCGGCTTGCCGCATGCCGGGCAATCGACGTGCTTCCACGTCTGGTGCCGGTCGAGCGGGTTGCCGGGAACGGCGAAGGACACGTCCTCGGGCAGCACGACGGGAAGCTGGTCCTTGGGCACCGGCTGTACGCCGCACGTCCCGCAATGGATGATCGGGATCGGCGTGCCCCAATATCGCTGGCGGCTGACGCCCCAGTCGCGCAGGCGATAGACGGTCGAGCCCTTGCCCCAGCCGCCCGCTTCGGCGCGGCGGATGACCTCGCGCTTGGCGTCCTCGATGTCCATGCCGTCGAGAAAGTGCGAATTCACCAAGGCGCCGGGGCCGGTATAGGCTTCGTCGCCGGTGAAGACGGGATCGGTCTGGTCGCCGTCGGAGACGACGCGCTGGACGGGAATGTCGTATTTGCGCGCGAAGTCGAGGTCGCGCTGGTCGTGCGCGGGGACACCCATCACCGCGCCGGTGCCGTAATCCATCAGCACGAAATTGGCGATGTAGATCGGCAACCGGCGGGTTGCGTCGAACGGATGCGCGGCGGTGAGGCCGGTGTCGAAGCCGAGCTTCTCCTGCGTCTCCAGCTCGGCGGCGGTGGTGCCGCCCTGCTTGCAGCGCTCGATGAATGCCGCGACCTCGGGCCGTTCGGCGATGCCCTGCGCGATCGGGTGATCCGCGGCGACCGCGACGAAGCTCGCGCCGAAGATCGTGTCGGGGCGGGTGGAGAAGACCTCGACCGTGCCGCCGTCCGAGACCGCGAAGCCGAACGTCAGCCCCTGGCTCTTGCCGATCCAGTTTTCCTGCATCAGCTTGACCTTGTCGGGCCAATGGTCGAGCTTGCCGAGGCCTTCGATCAGCTCGTCGGCGAAGTCGGTGATCTTGAGGAACCACTGGCTGAGCTTGCGCTTCTCGACCAGCGCGCCCGAGCGCCAGCCGCGCCCGTCGATCACCTGTTCGTTGGCGAGCACGGTCATGTCGACCGGGTCCCAATTGACCGCCGATTCCTTGCGATAGACCAGCCCGGCGGCGAACATGTCGAGGAACAGCGCCTGTTCATGGCCGTAATAATCGGGCTCGCAGGTGGCGAGTTCGCGGCTCCAGTCGAGCGCGAAGCCGAGCCGTTTCAGCTGCGCCTTCATCGTCGCGATATTCTCGCGCGTCCAATTGCCGGGATGGACCTGCTTTTCCATCGCCGCATTCTCGGCGGGCATGCCGAACGCGTCCCAGCCCATCGGGTGGAGCACTTCATAGCCGCGCATGCGGCGGAAGCGCGCGAGCACGTCGCCCATCGTGTAATTGCGGACGTGACCCATGTGGATGCGCCCCGACGGATAGGGGAACATCTCGAGCACGTAGCTCTGCGGCTTGCCGCTATCGTCGCGGGCGGCAAAGGTCTGGCGGTCGTCCCAGACCTTCTGCCAGGTCGAGTCCGCTTGCAGCGCGTTGAAACGCGTAACCATGGTCTGGATTAGCCCGCGATGGACGCGCGGCGCAGATCGCGGGCCCGGGTGAGGATGACGTCTTCCAGCTTCTGCGTGGTCGCCGCGGCGACGGGGGCGGAGACCCACTGGCCGCTGCGGTTGACCTCCCGCAGCGCCGCGACGCGGACCGCGTCGGCGCGCAGATCCTGATCGAGGATCGAGACGGTGACCTTCATCCGCTCGGTCGGCACCTGCGGGTTGACGTACCAGTCGGTGACGATGACGCCGCCGTTGGAATCGGTCTGCACCAGCGGCATGAACGACAGAGTGTCGAGGCTCGCGCGCCACAGATAGGCGTTGACGCCGATCGTCGTCACCTTCGACGCGGCGAGGTCGGTCTTGGCGACGGCGTTGCCACCGCGGCCGCCGCAAGCGGCGAGCGGCAGCGCAATGGCGGCGACCATGAGGGCGGTGCGCAACGAGCGGATCATGGGCGTAACTGTCCTGCGATAAAAAGGGCGCTTTTCGCTCTATAGATGCAGGGGGGGAGCCGCAAGCGACGCGTCATGGCGCGATGGGGCCGCAATATGTGGGACTAATGCAACAGTCGGGGGAAATGATGCATCGGGCGGTCAAGGTTCCATATTGGTGTGGGCCTGAATCGTGTTAGGCGCGTTGCAGCGGGAGTCGAGGGGACTGCTAGTGTTTGCCAAGCGTGCCATAGGGCGTGCAGTGACTGGAATGATGACGGCGACGCTGTGCGTTACCGCTATCATGGTCGCGCCTGCCTTCGGCGCCAGCGAACGCGCCGTCCCCGCCAAGCGTGCGGTCGCGTCGCGCTTCGCCGGGTCGTTCACCCCGGCCGCCGCCGATCCGCGGCTCGCCGCGGCGATCGCGCGCGGTGGCCTCGACGAGGCCGATTTCCGGTTCACGCCCGCCGAGGCGCAGCAGGACAAGCGCGCGGTGACCGTCGCGGTCCGCGCCCGCTCGACCCGTACCGCCTTCGCCGATGCCGGCCGCAGCAGCGCGGTGACCGCGCCGACCGTGGGTATCCAGCCGATCGCCTATAACCTCGGCGTGTCGGTGGGCTGGAAGCGGTTCGCCGTCTCCGGCGCGGTCAACCGCATCGATCTGGGGCCGATCCCGGGCAGCCGCGAATCGACCGACGTCGCGGTCAGCTATCGCGCGGGTCGTGCGAGCAGCCGTCTGGTCGCGGTCGCCGACCGGCCGCTGGAGAACACGCCCAAGCTGACGCAGGAACTGCCGAGCTATTCGGTCGACGTCAGCAGCTCCTATTCGCTGACGCGCAACCTCGATGTGACCGCGGGCATGCGCTATCGCTCGGATCGCGAGCGGCTGGCGCGGCTCGACGACGACCGGCGCGACAGCCAGTCGGTCTACGTCGGGACGGCGTTCCGCTTCTGACCTGATGCATGATCGGACCGGGCTGGTCCGATCATGATCCGCGCGGGACGATCAGCGGGCCGTCAGCCCGTCGATCGCCGCCCAGCCGTCGAATCCGTACCGCCGCAACCTGAGCCAGCGTGCCGCGGTCATTCCGCCCAATGCGATCCGCCGGCCGCCCTGCGCCAGAGCCACGGCCCGTCGCAGGCCGAGTGGCGCCGCCCCGGGATGCGACCGCGTCGCATGGACCGGCGAGACGAACAGCCACGTCGCCCCCGCCCGCTTCGCCGCGACCGCCTGCCGCCGATCATGGACCGGGTAGGTCGCCGCCCGCGCTCCGCCATGCGCCGGCGCGCCGGGTAGCGCGCCGCCCGCGGTGATCCGCAACCTGCGCGCCTGCGCCAGCCGCCGCACCTTGAGGAACAGCCGGTGCCGCTCGCCCCGCGACAGACCGTAATGCCGGAACACCACGCCCGCACCGGGTGGCAGGGCGCGCAGCGTCGCGAACAATGCCTCGTCGATCCGCGGATCGGTCATCAGCCAGGCGTGGCGGCGCGGATCGATATTGCGGTTCAGATTGGCCACCACGCCGCTATAGGGCGCGCATGACCGCCGCTACCAGCCCGCTCGACCACGTCACCGCCGGCATCGCGCACGCCGCCCGCCTCGCGGGCCGCGAACCCGCCGACGTCACGCTCATCGCCGTCTCCAAGACGCACGACGCCGAGACGATCCGGCCGCTGCTCGACGCGGGCCAGCGCGTGTTCGGTGAGAACCGGGTGCAGGAGGCCGCCGCCAAATGGCCGGCGCTGCGCGACGCCTATCCCGGCGTCGCGCTCCACCTGATCGGGCAGCTCCAGTCGAACAAGGCGGAGGAGGCGGTGGCGCTGTTCGATGCGATCCATGCGGTCGACCGGCCGTCGCTGGTCGACGCGCTCGGCAAGGCGATGGCGAAGACCGGGCGGCGGCCCGATTGCTTCCTGCAGGTCAATATCGGTGCCGAGGAGCAGAAGGGCGGCTGTGCGATCGCCGATCTGCCGGCGCTGCTCGATCGCGCGCGCGCCGCGGCGCTGCCGGTGGTCGGGTTGATGTGCATCCCGCCCGCCGAGGTCGAGCCAGCGCCTTATTTCGCGTTGCTCGCCAAGCTGGCGCGCGAGGCGGGGCTGGCGGGGCTCAGCATGGGCATGTCGTCGGATTACGAGACGGCGGTGACGCTCGGCGCGACGCACGTGCGGGTGGGCAGCGCCTTGTTCGGCGTACGGGGAGACAAGGCATGAACTGCAAAGGCCTGTTGTTCGACTTCGACGGGGTGCTGATCGAGAGCGAATATGCCGGGAACCGGCAGATCGCCGAATGGCTGAGCGCCGCGGGGCATCCCACGACGCCGGAACAGTCGATGGCCAATTTCATGGGACTGGCCGGCGCCGACTTCCGTGCCGCGGTCGAGGGTTGGATCGGCGGGCCGCTGCCCGAAAGCTTCACCGCCGCGCGCCAGGCGGAGGACGCGCGCGCGATGGCCGAGGGGATCGACGCGGTTGCCGGTGCCGTGGCGTTCGTCCGGTCGCTGCCCGCGGATCTGCCACGCGCGGTGGTGTCGTCCAGCCCGACCGCGTGGATCCGCCGTCATCTCGATCATATCGGCCTGTCGGATGCGTTCGGCGACCATATCTACAGCGGCCGCGAGCATGTCGCGAAGGGCAAGCCGGCGCCCGATCTCTATTGGTATGGCGCCAAGGCGATCGGCGTCGACATCGCCGATTGCGCGATCCTGGAGGATTCGCCGGTCGGCGCGACCGGTGCGGTGGCGTCGGGCGGCTATGTCATCGGCCTGTGCGCGGGGACGCATTGCGGCGTCGGCCATGACGCGCGGCTGCGCGCGCTCGGCGTCGATGCGGTGGCGTCCGACTTCGGCGAGGTGGCGCGGTTGCTGGGGCTGCAAGGCTGAGGGCGGTGAGCCCCATCGTGCTTCGACAGGCTCAGCACGAACGGTGATGTCCCAGGCGGGATCGACATTCGATATCCCCGCCGTTCCCCGACCACTCTCCCGTCACCCCGGGCTTGACCCGGGGTCCCGCTTATTCCCGATCGGCATCCGCAAAGGACGTAGCGGGGACCCCGGATCAAGTCCGGGGTGACGGATCGAAGGGGGCGAGGTCGCCATTCGGTGGATGGGTCTTCCGACCGATCAGAATTTCGGCCCCGCAACCTGCGCGCGCGTCTTCTTGGGGGTGTCCTTGAACAGCGCGATCATCGTCGGATTGCGCGAATCGCGCAGCGCATAGGCGCGCGCCGACAGGCCGGCGAGATTGTCGGTCTGGTCGGGATCGGCGCCCTTGGCGAGCAGCTTGCGCGCGATCGGCTCGTTGCGCGCGTTGACCGCGAGGATCAGCGGCGTCTGGCCCGATCCGTTGGCGAGGTTGATGTTGGCGTTGTAGGTGAGCAGCAGGTCGATCAGATCCTCGCGCCCGGCCAGCGCCGCCAGCATCAGCGGCGTATTGCCCTTGCCGTCGCGGATGTTGGGGTCCGCCTTATGCTGCAGCAGATATTGCATGTAGAGGCTGCCGGAATGGCCGACGAGGATGTGCAGCGCGCCCTTGCCGGTGGTCACCGCCTTGGTGTTGATGATCGTGCTGCCGGGCGTCTCGATCATCGTCGTGACCTCCTTGCCGTCCTCCTTCTCGATCGCGGAGAGGAATTTGTAGCTCTCCGACTGCTGCTGCGCCGCGGCCGGCATGGCGAGCGTGGAGAGCGCGAGCGCGAGGAGAAGGCGCGGACGGTTCATGGCGGGGTCCCTGACGAGGAAAGCTTGCAGCCCTGCCGGTAACAGATCAGAGCTGGCGAGGTCATGAACATTCTGCGTCTCGCCCCGCTCGCCGCCGTTGCGCTGGTCGCCTGTCACGCCGCGCCGCAGGAGGCGCCGCCGCTCGCCGGTGCCCGGATCGGCGGTCCGTTCACGCTGGTGAACCAGGACGGGCGGACCGTCAGCGATCGCGATTTCGCGGGCAAATACCGCATCATGTATTTCGGCTACACCTTCTGCCCCGACGTCTGCCCGACCGACGCGGCGGCGATCGGCAAGGCGGTGGCGGAACTCGACGGCAGCGACGCCGATCTCGCCCGCCGTATCGTGCCGATCTTCGTCACCGTCGATCCCGAGCGCGACACGCCCAAGGTGCTCAAGAGCTTCACCGCCGCCTTCCACCCGCGCATGGTCGGGCTGACCGGCACGCCGGCTGAGATCGCCGCGGTATCGAAGGCTTATGGCGTCTATGCCGGCAAGGGCGCGATGCAGCCGGGCGGCGGCTATCTGGTGAACCATAGCCGCACCACCTATCTGATGGACCCGGACGGCAAGCCGCTTGCGCTGCTGCCGACCGAGCAGGGGCCGCATGCCGTGGCCGCCGAGATCAAGCGCTGGGCGAAATGAACAAATTCTGGGAGCTGCCGATCGAGCAGCTCGACCGCGGCCAATGGGAAGCCTTGTGCGACGGCTGCGGCAAATGCTGCATCCACAAGCTGGAAGACGAGGAGACGGGCGAGATCGTTCCGACCAACGTCGCCTGCCGGCTGCTCGACCGGCGCAGCGGCTTCTGTTCGGACTATAAGCATCGCCACGCCTACGTCCCCGAATGCGTGCGGCTGACCGCGGGCAACGTCCGCGGCATCGACTGGCTGCCGTCGACCTGCGCCTATCGGCTGCGCGCGGCGGGCGAGCCGCTGCGCGACTGGCATTATCTCATCAGCGGGAATCGCGAATCGGTGCATGCCGCCGGCATTTCGGTGCGCGGCTGGACGGTGAGCGAGGACGATGTCGGCGATATGGAGAACCATATCGTCGAACGCGAATTGTGAGCGAGCCGTTCGAGGTCGTGCGGCACCCGACCGCGCGGCGTATCCGCCTGTCGCTCGATCCGGCGAGCGGCAGGGCGCGGCTGGTGGTGCCCAAGCGTGCGGCGTTGAAGCCGGCGCTCGCCTGGGCGCAGGGCAAGGCCGAATGGATCGCCGAGCAGCGCGCCCGCCTGCCGCAGCCGCGCCCGTTCGCCCCCGGTATGGCGCTCACCGTCGCCGACCGGGCGCTGACGATCGTCTGGCAACCGGGCAGCCGTCGCCGCGTCGAGGTGGACGGCGACATCCTGTCGCTCTCGGGGCCGCTCGATACGCTGCCGCGACGGGTGGAGACATGGCTGAAGCGGCAGGCGCTCGACCTGCTCACCCGCGAGACCGCCGATTATGCCGCCAAGGCCGGCGTCACCGTCGCACGCGTCGCGATCGGCGATGCGCGGGGCCGCTGGGGCAGTTGCGCGCACGATGGCGCGATCCGCTATAGCTGGCGGCTGATCCTCGCCCCCGGCTGGGTACGCCGCGCGACGGTGGCGCACGAGGTCGCGCATCGCGTCCATATGAACCACGCGCCGGTGTTCCACGCGTTGGTCGCGCGCCTGTACGGCGAGGACCCGACCCCGGCGCGGGCGTGGCTGCGCGACCACGGCGCCGCGCTTCACTGGGTCGGTCGGTCGTCCTGAAGCGGGCGGGGCGGCTGGCGGTTCGCCGGGGCCCCATCGCGGCGATCGTCGCGTAGCGGCTGGCGCGCCGGCGCGGCGGGGTCGCGCCGGTCGTCGCGGGGCTGCGGCGCATCGCGGCCGGTGACGCGGTCGATGAGATCGTCGAGCTGCTGCGGCGCGCTGTCCTGCGGGCGGATGCTCTGCTCGTCCTGCTGCTGCTCGTCGCGCGGCGCCTGCGCGGTCGGGTTGCCGTCCTCGTCGACCATCGCCGCCCCGTTATCGGGCGGGCCGTAATAGGTCTCCTCGTCGGGTTCGAGCTGCCATTCGGGCAAAGTCACCTGCGTCTCGAACTGCTCGATCGGCCGGTTGGCGGTGGCCGGCTTCATGAAGGCGGCGAAGGCGCGTGCCGGTGCGGTGCCGCCGTGCAGGCCGGCGATCGGCCGCGCATCGTCGCGGCCCATCCACACGCCGGTGGTGAGTCCGCTGGAAAAGCCGAGGAACCAGCCGTCCTTCGACGAACTGGTCGTGCCGGTCTTGCCCGCGACCGGACGGCCGATCTGCGCGGCGCGGCCGGTGCCGGTGTTGACCGCGGTCTGCAACAGGTCGGTCATCTCCGCCGCGACATAGGGCGCGACCAGCACGTGGCTGCGGTCGACCTCGTGCGTGTAGATCGTCTGGCCGTTGGCGGTGACGCGGGTGATGCCATAAGGCGTCACCGCGACGCCCTTGGCGGCGACGCTGGCGAAGGCGCGGGTCATGTCGATCAGCCGCACGTCGGAGGTGCCGAGCACCATCGAAGGGTGGGTGTTGATCGGCGTGGTGATGCCGAAGCGCCGCGCCATGTCGGCGACGGTGGTGAAGCCGACCTCCTGACCCAGTTTCGCCGCGACGGTGTTGAGCGAGAAAGCGAAGGCGGTGCGCAGCGTCACCGGCCCGGAATTGTGGCGCGAATCGTTGCGCGGGCTCCAGCCGTTGATCGTCACCGGCTCGTCGACGATCGTGTCCTCGGGCTTGTGGCCGGCCTCCAGCGCGGCGAGATAGACGAACAGTTTGAACGCCGAGCCCGGCTGGCGCTGCGCCTGCGTCGCGCGATTGTAGATCGACGAGACGTAATCCTTGCCGCCGACCATCGCCTTGACCGCGCCGTCGCGATCGAGGCTGACCAACGCGCCCTGCGCACCGTCGGGGGCGTTGGCGCGGACCGCGGCATCGGCGTCGCGTTGCATGCCCAGGTCCAACGTCGTCCACACGTCAAGCGGTGCCTGCGTCTCGTCGATCAGCGTGTCGAGCTGCGGCAGCGCCCAATCGGTGAAATAGCGCGCGCTGTTCTGCCTGGGTTCGGGGGCGAGGCGCAGCGCCTGCGGATCGGCCTCGTTCGCCTGCTCGCGGGTGATCGAGCCGTGGCGGACCATCGCGTCGAGTACGACGCCGGCGCGGCCGACCGCGGCCTGCGCGTCGGCGGTCGGCGAATAATTGGACGGCGCCTTGACCAGCCCGGCGATCACCGCCGCCTCGGCGAGGTTGAGCGTGTTGGCGCCATGACCGAAGAATTTGCGCGACGCGGCGTCGATGCCATAGGCGCCGCCGCCGTAATAGACCTTGTTGAGGTACAGCTCGAGCACCTGGTCCTTGCTGAACTTGCGTTCGAGCGCGAGCGCCAGGATCCATTCGCGGAACTTGCGGCCGAACTTCTTCTGATTGTTGAGGAAGACGTTGCGCGCGAGCTGCTGCGTGATGGTCGATCCGCCCTGGATCCAGCGGCCACGTTCGTAGCGGATCAGGACCGATCGCGCGATGCCGAGCGGATCGACGCCGGGATGGCTGTAGAAGCGGCGATCCTCGACCGCGACGGTCGCCTCGCGCATCACCCGCGGGATGCTGTCGTAGGACAGCCATTCGCCGTAGCTCGGCCCCATCGAGACGATAACGCTGCCGTCGGCGGCATGGACCCGGATCATCTGGCCGTTGGGGGAGGATTTCAATTCCTCGAAACTCGGCAATTGCGCGCGCGCGACATAGACCGCGATCGCCAGCGCCCCGAACGCCAGCACGACGAGCGCCACCGCGATCTGGGCGGACAGGACAAGCCGCCGGCGCCATGGCGAGCGGCGGGCAGGAGCGGAGCGGGGGGTGCGCGCACGGGCCATGAAGATTTGCGCGATTACCGGATGACCGCGGTGCCGACAAGCGGGCGAGGCGATGTTTCGCGCCGGTAACGGCGCGCGGGGAGGGACGTGGTGGGAGCCGAGCGCGGCAATCCTCCCCCGTAAGGGCGAGGGGGACCGTTTGGCGTACGCCGAATGGTGGAGGGGGAGGACAGGGCGGAAGCCTTGTTAGAAAGCTCCCATCCCGTCCTCCCCCTCCGTCAGCACTTCGTGCTGCCACCTCCCCCTGGCGGGGAGGACGTGGGTTACGCCGCCTTGCGGGCGCGGAATTCCAGGGCGATGGAGTTCATGCAATAGCGCAGCCCCATCGGCGGCGGGCCGTCGGGGAAGACGTGGCCGAGGTGGCTGTCGCAGCGGGCGCAGCGCGTTTCCGTGCGGGTCATGCCGTGGCTGGTGTCGCTATGGTCGGCGACGCGATCGGGCGTGATCGGCTGGATGAAGCTCGGCCAGCCCGAGCCGCTGTCGTACTTGTCCGCGCTGTCGAACAAATCGAGGTGGCAGGCGGCGCATTGGTACAGCCCGTCCGCCTTGTTGTCGGTGAGCGCACCCGCATAGGCGCGCTCGGTGCCTGCTTCGCGCAGGACGTGATATTGCGCCGGGCTCAGACGCTTGCGCCATTCGGCTTCCGAAAGATTCAGGTGATCCATAGGGTCAATCTCGTGACGGAGGGGGTCAGCGTCAACCATCATGGGGTCATTCTGGTCGCATGCGCCACGACCTGTATCAGTCCCGGCGGCAACCAGCGCAGCGCGCCGCCCGACCAGCGGCTTTCGGCGAGGCGGCGGACGAACCCGGCGACCGCCATCGGCCGCGCCAGCCGCGCCGCGAAATCGCGTTGCCAGGCGATCGCGGCCTGCGGTCCGCCGCTTAGATAGGCCTCGGCCGCGGCGACGCCGCTGGCGAGCGCGATGCCCATGCCTTCGCCGGCGAGGCTGGGGATGACGCCGGCCTGGTCGCCGAGCCGGAACAGCCCGGCGCTGCCGCCCTGCTGCCGCCAGCCATAAGGGACGTTGGCGATCGCATCGATCGGCGCGCCGGGGGCGAGTCGCGCCAGCCGCTCGCCGAGCCGCGGCAGCTCGCGGCCGAGCTCGTCGAGCAGATCGGCGGGGCTGCCCGCCGCCTGGAGGCGCGAGCGGTGCACCGCCATGCAGACATTCGCGCTGCCATCCTCCTGCAAGGCGATGCCGGCATAGCCGCGATCGAACAGATGCAGCTCGATCCGGCCGGCGAGCGCGCGCGACAGTTCGGGATCGGCGGCGAGGTGGACGCGGATGCCCAGCGTCGGGTCGCGCCCGCGCGCCGCGGCGGGCCGCGCCAGCCCGCGCACGTCATGCTTGCCGCTGGCGAGGAACAGCGCTTCGGCGGCGATGTCTGGGCCGTCGGCGAGCTGCGCGGTGAGCCCGTCGATGCTGCGCACGGTGACGCCGGTCTCGATCTGCGCGCCGCCCGCAATGGCGGCGTCGCGCAAGACGGTGTCGAGCCGCCGCCGCGACACACCGATCGCCGGACGCGGCAGCGCCGCCTCGCGAACGGACCCGCCGGCGAAGATCGTCACGCGGGTCAGCCGGTCGCGGTTGAGCATATCGGGGTCGACGCCGAGCGCGGCGATCCGGTCGATCGTCCGCCAGCTGACGAAGCCGCCGCACAGGGCATCCGCCGCCGGCTGCCGCTCGACCAGCAGCGCGCGGGTGCCGCCTCGGGCGAGGCGAATCGCCGCCGCCGCGCCCGCCGGCCCGCCGCCGACGATCAGCGCAGCCGTTCGACGCATAACCGGAAGGGGAAGGCGCGGAACACGCGCGCGTCGGCGATACCCGCCGCGGCGAGCAGCGGCGGCCATTCGTCCGGCCGATACGACCGCGCGATCGACAGCCGGCCGTCGTGACGGACGATGGGATGCCAGCGGGCGAGCGTCGCGAGCAGCGGGAAGCCGGCATGCGCGAAGCCATGGCGGTGCAGGTCGTTGACCAGCCAGCCGCGCGCCGCTTCGGCCTCCATGAAGCGCAGGAAGGCGACGAGCTGCGCCTGCGTCATGTGATGCGCGACGAGGCTGGAGATCACCACGTCCCAGCCTTCGCCGGCGCAATCGGCGTAATCGCCGGTCCGCCAAGCGATCGGCAGCCCGGCGGGGGTGTGGGCGCGCGCCGCCGCCTCGCTGCGCGGGTTGAGATCGACGCCGACCAGCTCGGCGGCGATGCCGCGCTTGCCCGCCCAGCGCGCGATGCGACGCAGCATGTCGCCATCGCCGAAGCCGACGTCGAGCAGCCGCAGCGTCCCGGCGCCGGCGAGCGCGCGATCGAGGAAGGCGAGCGTCGGCCGTGCCGCCAGCGTCACCGTGTTGACCCGAGCGAGATCGGCGACGACCGCGGCATAGGTCGCGGCGGGCAGGTCGTCCGCGTCCATCAGCTCCTCGCCCTGCGCGCGGGTGGCGAGGCTCATGGCACCGCCCGCAGCGCCAGCCCCTCGGCGGCGAGGCCCGGCCCGAAGGCGAGCGCGACGCCCTCGCCCTGCGCCGGCGGTGCGGCGAGCAGCCGGGCGAGCACGAACATCAGCGTCGCCGACGACATATTGCCATAATCGGCGAGCACGCCGCGCGACGGCGCCAGCGCAGCCGGGGGAAGGGCCAGCGCGGCCTGCACCGCGTCGAGGATCGAGCGGCCGCCGGCGTGGACCGCCCAGAACAGATCGGCGGGCACCGCGCCGCCGGTCACCGTCGCGACGAAGTCGGCATCGCCGAGCGCGTCGCCGATCCGCCCCGGCACCGCGCCGTCGAGGTGCATCGCGAAGCCGGTATCGGTGATCGTCCAGCGGATCAGTTCGGCGCTGTCGCCCAGCGTCGCGGCGAAGGGTTGGCCGAGTTCGATCCCGGTCGGCTCGGCGCTGACGATCCCGGCGGCGCCGCCATCGCCGAACTGGAGCATCGCCAGCAGCGGCTCGATCGCGGTCTCGTCCTGCAGGTGGAGCGACGACAGCTCGACCGTCACCACCAGCACGCGCGCATCCGGTTCGGAGCGGACGATATGACGCGCGGCGCGCAGCGCGACGATCGCCGCATAACAACCCATGAAGCCGATCAGCAGCCGCTCGACCGACGGCGCCAGGCCGAGCCGGCGGGCGATGATCTGGTCGATCCCCGGCGCGACGAAGCCGGTGCAGCTCGCCACGACGAGATGGGTGATGCCGGCGGGCGCGACCGCCGCGTCGCCGGTCAGCGCGGCGATCGCGGCGAGCGCCAGCGCCGGTGCCTCCGCGGCATAGAGCGCCATGCGCGCCGCGGTGCCGGGCGTCGCGTCGCCGTAGAACCCGCCGACGTCGACCGCGCTGCCGCCGTTCTCACCGGGCAGCACCGACCAGCGGTGTGCGATCCCGGCGCGCGAGGCCATCCGGGCGAACAGCGGTCGTGCGCGCGGCTCGACCCGCGCGCCGGCCCAGTCGATGAAGGCGTGGTGGACGTCATGGGGCGGGACGGCGGTGCCGACGGCATTCAGATAAGCAGCCACCGAAATCCTTTACACCCGCGTCCGACGATCGGGACAGCAGCAACGCACGATCGGTCGACAAGGATGCAGCACGGCGGATGGCGCCGATCGCGCGTCCGGGCCGGTCGACGACCCAATATTGGTCATGTCCCCTAAATAGTTGTGTTTTTTCTTTGCCTGAATGGTAGGCAGACGATCGACAAACGACGCTTGGGGAACGCGACGTGCCACATGAGTCCATCGCCGGACTGGTCAAAGACCTGACGACGCAACTCTCCGCGATCGCGGTGGAGTTCGGGACGCGCGCCGATCGCCTCGCCGATACGACGGGCGGCACCGGGGAGGCGCAGGCCGTCGCCACGCCGCTCAACGGGCGCGAGCTGGCCAAGCAGTTGCTGGCGCAGCGCCAGGCGCGGTTCGACCATTTTCCCGCCGAACTGTTCCACGAACCCGCCTGGGACATGCTGCTCGCATTGTTCGTCGCGCACGAGGAGCGCCGGACGATGAACGTCAAGACGCTGGTCGGCAGCGCGCATGCGCCGGT
The DNA here is from genome assembly GCF_053345135.1 of Sphingomonas sp. M6A6_1c. Classification (NCBI taxonomy): domain Bacteria; kingdom Pseudomonadati; phylum Pseudomonadota; class Alphaproteobacteria; order Sphingomonadales; family Sphingomonadaceae; genus Sphingomonas; species Sphingomonas sp. M6A6_1c. The sequence continues at coordinate 446,163 of NZ_JBKEZO010000002.1, forward strand.
GACCACCTCGCAGCGCTGGATCGACCATCTGCACAAGCTCAAGCTGATCGACCGGGTGATCGACCCGATTGACCGGCGCCGCATGGAAATCTCGCTGAGCGATTCGGGCTATGCCGCGATCACCGCCTATTTGCGGCGGATGGGAGCGGGGTGAGGGGCAGACTTTTGACATCGCGCGTCGCCACGACCGTTTGAATTATTTGCTTGCATTTTTCAATTACCATCAAGGAGCGAAGGCTCCAAGGATAGATCAACTGGAATATCTCTCACAAATTTATCATCACCCTCGTCGTACTCAGATGATATGTTTTCAAAGGCTGTGACTAATTTTCTTAAGAATGACTTGTCTAAGGATTCTAGATCGGCGGAAATCTGTTCTATAAGATGTACGGTAATATCGTTTTCAATGGCATCTTCATCTAATCCTTCTATAAATAACAGCAGGTTCGCTATTAAACGAGCAATTTGGGACGCGATTAGGTCATCGTTCATAGCTCTGCCTTTCTTGTACTGATGTTTGTAGTTTTCAGCTTATTTAGGATTTTGTTGGCCGTAAGGACCTTTTGGTCGGTAGGAAGTTCGTAGATCGCATGAACGCCGTGTTCCCTCAAAACCGCATCTTGCCGTAAAATTTGTTTTTTAGAATTTGGTCTGGAAGTCAAATTCCATTTGCGATCTATTAGATGCTTACCGTCTATACCGTCAAATTTGACTGGGCGCTTTGTGCCATCCGCTAGCGTTCGCATCAAGGCGGGGGCATGGCCCGGGCGGGCGCCTGGCGCAGCATCATTGTACAACTTATGTATACTTTTTCCGCCGACGTTCTCTTTGACCCATACTAACTTAGGAGTCGGAGAGCGGACTGGCAGCGACACGCGCATCTTCGCGAGTTTGGAGATTTGTCCCAAGACCTTCGCGCCGCGATACATCGCAAAGTCAGTGGCGTTTTTGCTAAGAAAATAGCCAAATTCCTCCGGGGATTTTTCGCTGATTTTGGTAGCTATGTTTTTGAGTCTTTCGACCGTCGGCTTTTCTTCGTCAGCAACAAACCTGTCAATACTACTGGCTAAAGATAGATTAGAATTAACTATTGTTGTAACTGGGTGAGCGGCTAATGATTTTGCTGAACGCACTACCCCTGAGAAACTGCCAGCTACTCCTTTGATGACGCCGATATCAAAATTTACTTGTGATTTAATAGGCGCCAATAGCAAAGTAGCTGCTTTATCGGCCATATTTGGTTTTTCATTACCGACTTCAGGTAACTGTCTTCCAGTCGGTATTATCCCTCTCCGCTGCACCTTTGCAGGAGGCGTCGTGGCCTCAACACTTCCGCTTCCCGCGGTAGTAAACCGGCCGTCCCTCGGATCATGCCAGGGATTGAACTTCCATTCGGTGCCATCCGCACCCCTAGCGACTGGCCATCGTCCGGTCCGCAACCAGACCGCATAGGCCCGCCGTTTCGCCTCGATCGACACCTGCATATCGCCGCTCCATCCCGTTGCGACGAGAACAGATCAGCAACATTTTCCAACAAGACAAGAGAAAACCCGCAACCTCATGAGGCGCGGGCTATAACTCTGTCTGCAAACAGTGGTGCGGCCGAGAAGACTCGAACTTCCACGGGCTTTCGCCCACAACGACCTCAACGTTGCGCGTCTACCAATTCCGCCACGGCCGCACGTGAAGAACACCGGGCTGAGCCGGCATCTGGCAGGCGCAGGCCCCTAGCAAAGGCTCGTGCGCTCCGCAACGCCCCTTTTTCATATCCTGCGCTTTTCGCTGTCATCAGGACGCGGTAGCGCGCCGCCATGGCCAGCACCTTCCCCCGTCTGACGACCCGTGCCGAGACGCGATTGCTGCTCGCGCTCGCCTGGCCGGTGGCGCTGACCAGCCTCAACTGGACGTTGCTGCAGGTCACCGACGTGATGGTCGTCGGCCTCGTCTCGACCGAGGAGGTGGCGGCGCTCGGCGCCAGCCGCGCGCTCGGTTTCGTCGGCATCGTCACCGGCCTGTCGTGGCTGTCGGGGGTGCTGGTGATGGCGGCGCGTGCCGACGGCGCCGGCGACCTGCCGCGCACCGGTGCCGTGCTGCGCGAAGGGCTGCTGCTCGGCCTGCTGCTCGGGCTGGCGATCGGCGCCTTGTTCCTCGTCGCCGCCGAGCCGCTGCTCGCGCTGATCGGCGTCGCCGCCGACCGGATCGACGAAAGCGCGCGCGTCGTCCGCGCCTTCGCGATCGCTTATCCGTTCCAGCTGGTGAACGTCGCCGCCGCCTTCTTCCTCGAAGGGGTGAGCCGTCCGCGGCGCGTCACCGTCGTCAACCTCTCGGTACTGCCGGTCAACGCGCTGCTCGCTTGGGCGCTGTCGGCAGGGCATCTCGGCCTGCCGGCGCTGGGCGCGGTCGGGGCGGCGCTGGCGACGTCGATCGCCGCGCTGCTCGGCGCGATCGGCATGGTGGCGAGCGTGCTCACCCTGCCGCGGGCACGGGCGCGCGGCGTGCTGCGCTTCGACGCCGCGGCGTGGCGCGCGGTGCCGCGCGGCGCATGGGCGCTGGCGGTGTTCGGCACCGTGCCCGCGGTCGCCTCCGGGCTGGAGCTCGCCGGCTTCTCGATCCTGATCGCGCTGTCGACGCAATTGGGCGACGCCGCGGCGCACGCCTTCCAGATCGTGTTCGCGATGCACAACGTCACCTTCGCGGTCGCGCTGGGTCTCGGCTCGGCGGCGGGCGTGCGGGCGGGCAATGCGGTGGGCGAGGGCCAGCCGGTGGCGGCGATCCGTCGCACGCTGATCGCGGTCGGCCTGTCGGTGCTCGCGCTCGGGCTCGGCGCGACGTTGCTCGCGGCGACGGCGCCGGTGCTGGTCGCGCTGTTCCCGGCGACCGCGGAGGTGCATCGGATCGCCGCGGCGATGCTGCCGCTCTGGGCGCCGTTCATCGTCTTCGACGGCATCCAGGTGGTGCTGGTCTATGCGTTGCGCAGCCTCGGCGATCAGGTCGCGGCGGGGGTCAACAGCATCCTCGCCTATTTCGTCGTCACCGGCGGCGTCGGCTGGTGGCTGGTTCACCATGACGGCGGCGCGTCGTCGCTGGTCTGGGCGTCCGGGATCGGAATGCTCGCCGCCGGGCTGCTGCACGGCGGGCGGTTCGCTTTGGTCAGTTCGCGGCTTCGCCGGCGAAGCTGAGTTCGAGCCGTTTCGAATTCGCCGGCACGTCGAGCTTGGCCGAGTTGAAGTCGATCGTGCCGCCCGGATTGAGCGTGCGCTGCTGCGGCGTGATCGTCCAGCTGTAGACGATGCGGCCCTGCGCATCGCGCAATTCGGCGCGGATATCGGGCACGCGCTGGCGCTCGGTCGACGGATTGCTGACCTGGCCGCTCACCGCGAACAGCTCCGAACCGTTCTCCAGCCCGCGCCGCTCGATCGGATTGTCCTTGAGCCGCAGCGGCGATTCCTGCGCGCCGATCGGCAGGCCGATGCGCGCGAGCAGTCCGGGCGCGCCGAGGAAGACGATCGCGGCGACGCCGGCGATCATCAGCAGTCCGGCGAGCACCGCGATCACCGTCCAGCGTTTCGACGTGTTGCGGCGCGGGCGGAACGGCGGGCGTGGCGCGAAGGCGTCGTAATCGGGCGCGGGCAGCACCGATTCGGCCGCGGCCGCGGGCCGGACCGGGGGAATCGCCGCGGGTTCGAGGAAGGCGGGCCGTTCGGGCTCGACCGCCGCGACCGGCTGCGCCGATTCGAACGGCGGCATCGGATCGACGACCGGCGGCGGCGGCGGCGGCGCGGGCTCGGGCGGCGGCGGGTCCTGGAACCAGCTATGCCGGCAATTGGCGCAGCGCACGGTGCGACCCTCGGTCCCGATCGCGCTGTCGGGCACCAGATAGCGGGTGCTGCATTCGGGACATTCGAGGATCATGCGCGACGCTTTACGGACGGGTGCCGGAACCATGACCGGGACTGCGTGCGATTCTAAGCACGTGACCCGCCCGTGTGGCAAGCTTGAAGCCGCGCGCCGCCCATGCGAAGGCTGTCGGCAGGGCCGGTTGCGGCCCCGGACACCCCAGACGGAGCGGTTGCGGCCAGGCGCATGGCAAATATCGTGCAGTTCGAAAATGTTGGGCTGCGCTATGGCGCCGGGCAGGAAACCCTGTCCGACATCAGCTTCACGCTGGGCAGCGGCGCCTTCTATTTCCTCACCGGCGCCAGCGGCGCGGGCAAGACCTCGCTGCTCAAATTGCTCTATCTCGCGCAACGGCCGAGCCGCGGCGTCATCCGCCTGTTCGGCGAGGATGCGGTGACGATGCCGCGCAGCCGCCTGCCCGGATTCCGCCGCCGCATCGGCGTGGTGTTCCAGGATTTCCGCCTCGTCCCGCATCTCTCCGCCTGGGACAATATCGCGCTGCCGCTGCGCGTCGCCGGCGTGCCCGAAGAGGATATCGAACAGCCAGTGCGCGAGATGCTCGGCTGGGTCGGCCTCGGCGACCGGCTGCACGCCCGCCCGGCGACGCTGTCGGGCGGCGAGCAGCAGCGCGTCGCCATCGCCCGTGCGGTGATCGGCCGGCCCGAGGTGCTGGTCGCCGACGAGCCGACCGGCAACGTCGATCCCGAAATGGCCGACCGGCTGATCCATCTGTTCGAATCGCTCAACACGCTCGGCACGACGGTAGTCGTCGCGACGCACGATTATCAATTGCTCAGCCGCGTGCCCGGCGCGCAGATGATGCGGCTCGACAAGGGCCGGTTGCTCGATCCGACCGGCATGCTCCGCTACCCGCCGCCACCGCGGGGGCAGGGATGAGCGGCGCGGATCGGCGTGTGCTCGACGAGGCGGGCGGTTTGCGCGCGATGACCTGGGTGATGGCGATCATGCTGTTCCTCACGCTGCTCGCCGCGGCGCTGGGGCTCGGCACGCGCCAGTCCGCGCAGGCGCTCGAACGCCAGCTCGCCGGCCGGCTCACCGTGCAGGTGGTCGAGGGCAGCCCGGCGACGCGCGACGCGCTCGCCCGACGCACGCTCGCCGCGCTGCGCGCGCTGCCGCAGGTGCGCCGCGCGACGCTGGTCGATCGTGCCGAGCTGACCCGCACGCTCGCACCGTGGCTCGGCGATGCCGGAGACGATGCCGATTTGCCGGTGCCGGCGATGATCGACGTCGATCTCGCCGCCGCCGCGCCCGGGCCGGTGATCGCCGCGGCGAGGCGGATCAGCGCAGTCAGCCGCGTCGACCGCCACCAGCGCTGGATGTCGCCGGTCGGCGGTTTCCTCGACACGTTGACCTGGCTCGCGTTCGCGCTGGTGCTGCTGATGCTCGGCGCGACCGGGGCGGTGGTGGTGCTCGCGGCGCGCGCCGGGCTGGAGACGCATCGTGCGACGATCGAGGTGATGCATATGCTCGGTTCGACCGACGTGCAGGTCGCGCGGCTGTTCCAGCGGCGGATCGCGCTCGACGCGGCGCTCGGCGGCGTCGCCGGCGGTGCGGGCGCACTCGCGGTGCTGCTGTTCCTGGGGACGCGGCTCGCCGCGCTGGGATCGGAGCTGCTCGGCGGCATCACGCTCGATGCGGGCGATTGGGGGCTGCTCGTGCTGCTGCCGCTAGGCTTCGTCGTGCTGGCGACGCTGGCGGCACGGGTCACCGTCGTCACCGCGCTGAGGCGGTCGCTGTGATCGTCCGGCTGTTCGGTCTGGCGGCGCTCGCCTGGTGCCTGGGTTTCGCGGCGTTCATGCTGATGCTGCCCAAGCCGCTCGCCCCCAACACCACCGATGCGATCGTCGTGCCGACCGGCGGGGCGGGGCGGATCGATCGCGGCATCGCGCTGCTCCAGGCGCGGCAGGCGCGGCGGATGCTCGTCACCGGCGTCGCGCCGGGCGTGCGGCCGATCGACCTGGCGCGCGAATATAAGGTGCCGGTGACGCTGTTCGGCTGCTGCATCGATCTGGGCGCCGACGCGGTCGACACCCGCTCGAACGCCGAGGAGACCGCCGCCTGGGTCAAGACGCACGATTATCGCACCGTCCGCCTCGTCACGTCCGACTGGCACGTGCCGCGCGCGCGGATGGAGCTGGCCGCGGCGATGGGGCCGGGGGTGCAGGTGCTCGGCGACGGCGTGCCCAGCACGCCGCGGCTCGGCACTTTGGTGAACGAATACAACAAATTGATCCTGCGGCGCGTGGCGCTGTGGCTGGGGGTAGGGGCATGAACCGGCTGCGCACGATCCTGTTCGCGACGTTCTTCTATATCTTGTCGGTGCCGATCGTCATGAGCGTGCCGGTCTCGGCGCTGTTCGGGCGGCGTGCGGTGATCCGCCATGCGCACGTCTGGGCGCGGATGCACCGCTTGCTCTACCGGTACATCATGGGCGTCCGCGTCCGCGTCGAGGGGCAGGTGCCCGCCGGCACCTATTTCTTCGCCGCCAAGCATCAGGCGATGTTCGAGACGCTGGAGCTGCAATTGCTGCTCGGCGACCCCGCGATGGTCATCAAGCGCGAGCTCAGCCGCATCCCGTTCTGGGGGTGGGCGGCGATGCGCTATGGCGGGATCATCGCCGATCGCGAGGCTTCGGCGGGCGCGCTGCGCTCGATGATGCGCGCCGCCAAGGCGCTCAAGGCGGAGGGCCGCTCGATCCTGATCTATCCGGAGGGCACCCGCGTCGCCCCCGGCGAGCAGCCGCCGCTGCAATCGGGTTTCGCCGGCCTTTATCGCGCGCTCGCGCTGCCGGTGGTGCCGGTCGCGCTCGATACCGGTCTGGTCTGGCCCAGGCACGGCCCCAAGCGTCCCGGCGTGGTGACGATCCGCATCGGCGAGACGATCCCGCCCGGCCTGCCGCGCGAGGCGATCGAGGCGCGGGTCCACGATGCGATCAACGTGCTCGACCGCGAGCGGCGGGATTATCGGATGGTGCAAGCGCCGCCCGCGGCGTAGGGTGGCGGGGTCAACTACAAGGTGACCCATGTCCGACGATTTCTACCGCATCAAGCGCCTGCCGCCCTATGTCATCGCCGAAGTCAACGGCATGCGGGCCGCGGCGCGCGCGGCGGGAGAGGACATCATCGATCTCGGCATGGGCAATCCCGATCTGCCGCCGCCCGCGCACGTGCTCGACAAATTGATCGAGGTGACGCGCAAGCCCGATGCGCACGGCTATTCGCAGTCGAAGGGCATTCCCGGCCTGCGCCGCGCCCAGGCCAATTATTACGGCCGCCGCTTCGGCGTCGACCTCGATCCCGAAACCGAGGTGGTGGTGACGATGGGGTCGAAGGAGGGGCTGGCCAGCCTCGCCACCGCGATCACCGCACCGGGCGACGTCGTGCTCGCGCCCAATCCCTCCTATCCGATCCACACCTTCGGCTTCATCATCGCCGGTGCGACGATCCGCGCGGTGCCCACCACCCCCGACGAAGCCTATTTCGAAAGCCTCGAGCGCGCGATGGCGTTCACCGTGCCGCGGCCGTCGGTGCTTGTGGTGAACTATCCGTCCAACCCCACCGCCGAGGCGGTCGATCTCGCCTTCTACGAACGGCTGGTCGCGTGGGCGAAGGAGAACCAGGTCTGGATCATCTCCGACCTCGCCTATTCGGAACTGTATTACGACGGCAATCCGACGCCCTCGATCCTGCAGGTCAAGGGCGCCAAGGACGTCGCGGTCGAATTCACCTCGCTGTCCAAGACCTATAGCATGGCGGGCTGGCGGATCGGCTTCGCGGTCGGCAACGCCAAGCTGATCGCGGCGATGACGCGGGTGAAATCCTATCTCGATTACGGCGCGTTCACGCCGATCCAGGCGGCGGCCTGCGCCGCGCTGAACGGCCCGCAGGACATCGTCGAGAAGAACCGCCAGCTCTATCACAAGCGCCGCGACGTGCTGGTCGAGAGCTTCGGCCGGGCGGGGTGGGACATTCCGCCGCCGCGTGCGTCGATGTTCGCCTGGGCGCCGCTACCGCCGGCGGTCGCGCATCTCGGCAGCCTCGAATTCTCCAAGCAATTGCTCACCCATGCGCAGGTCGCGGTGGCGCCGGGCGTCGGCTATGGCGAGAACGGCGAGGGTTTCGTCCGCATCGCGCTGGTCGAGAACGAGCAGCGGCTGCGCCAGGCGGCGCGCAACGTGAAGCGCTACCTCCAGTCGATGGGCGTCAACACGCCGAGCCGGACCGCGGGCTGATGCTGCTGCGCGCCGCCGCCGACGGCGCGGCCGGCGGCGGCCCGCGCGAGGGCTTCGCCTTCGCGACGCGCTTCCGCGTGCGCTATGCCGAGATCGATGGGCAGAAGGTCGTCTTCAACTCGCGCTACCTCGAATATGCCGACGTCGCCGCGACCGAATTCTGGGAATGGACCGGGATCGGCGCGGCGCTGGGGCCGGTGTGGGAGCAGCTCGAATTCCACGTCCGCAAGGCGGAGGTCGACTATCTCCGCCCGTTCGTCTGGGGCGATACGGTCGCCGCGCACGTCCGCATCGCGCGGGTCGGCGGCACCAGCATGACGATGGCGATGGACATGGCGCACGGCACGACCGGGGACCTGCACGCGACCGTGTCGCTGGTGATGGTCAACGTGCATCTGCCGACGGGGCGGCCGGCGCCGATCCCGGAAGTGGTGCGGGGGTTTCTGGAGGCGTTGTAGAAACAAGCATTCCTCCCCGGAACGGGGAGGGGGACCAGCGAAGCTGGTGGAGGGGGGCTTCCACGAGCGCTATCGTTTGAGGAAGCCCCCCTCCACCACGCCGCTGCGCGTCCCGGTCCCCAGCGTCAGGTCGATCATGCCCCGCATGATCGAGGATCGTCCGGGGGACGATCCGACCTGGCGCTCCGTGCCGGGGAGGAATGAGCGTTTATCGCGCCGCCATCATCAGTGCCGCCGTCGCCTTGGCGCTTCCGACCACACCGGGGATGCCCGCGCCGGGATGCGTGCCCGCACCGACGAAATACAGGTTCGGGATATGGTCGTCGCGGTTGTGGACGCGGAAATAGGCGCTTTGCGTCAGCACCGGTTCGAGGCTGAACGCGCTGCCCAGATGCGCCTTCAGGTCGGTCGCGAAATCGTTCGGCGCATAACTGAACTTGGTGACGATCCGCTCGTGGATGTCGGGGATCAGCCGCCGCCCGACCTCGTCGAGGATGCGCTTTTCCAGGATCGGTCCGACCTCGTTCCAGTCGACCGGGAACTTGCCCATGTGCGGCACCGGCGCCAGCGCATAGAAGGTCGAATGCCCCTCCGGCGCGAGACTGGGGTCGGTGACGGTCGGATGGTGCAGGTAGAGCGAGAAATCCTCCGCCAGCACGCCGTGATCGTAGATGTCGGCGAGCAGTTCCTTATAGCGCGGCCCGAACAGGATCATGTGGTGCGGGATGCCCGGCCATGTGCCCTTGATGCCGAAATGGACCACGAACAGCGACGGCGAATAGCTCTTGCGCTCGAGCCGCGCCTTGGTCCGCTGCGCACTGCGCGAATCGCTCAACAGGTCGCGATAGGTGTGCATGATGTCGCTGTTGGCGGCGACCGCATCGGCCTGCGCTTCCCAGCCGCTCCCGCAGCGCACGCCGGTGGCGCGGTCGCCCAAGGTTTCGATCGAGGCGACGGGATCGCCAAGCCGCAGCGTGCCGCCGATCCGCTCGAAATGCGCGACGAGCCCGGCGATCAGCCGGTTGGTGCCGCCCTTGGCGAACCACACGCCGCCGTCGCGCTCCAATTTGTGGATCAGCGCATAGATCGCGCTGGTCGTCATCGGGTTGCCGCCGACCAGCAGCGTGTGGAAGCTCAGCGCCTCGCGCAGTTTCTCGTTCTGCACGTATTTCGACACGATCGAATAGACCGAGCGCCACGCCTGGTATTTCGCCAGCGCCGGCGCCGCCTTGATCATCGAGGCGAAGTCGAGGAACGCGACATGGCCGAGCTTCTCATAGCCCTCGCGATAAACGCCTTCGGCATATTCGAGGAATTTGTGATAGCCGGCGATATCGGCCGGATTGAGCTTGCCGATCTCGCGCTGGAGCAGCGCCTCGTCGTTGGTGTAATCGAAATTGGTGCCGTCGACCCAGTTGAGCCGGTAGAAGGGCGTCACCGGTTCCAGCGTCACGTCCTCGGCCATGTCGCGGCCGGTGAGCGCCCACAATTCCTGCAAGCAGGCGGGATCGGTGATGACGGTGGGACCCGCGTCGAAGGTGAAGCCGTCGCGCTCCCAATAATAGGCCCGGCCGCCGGGTTTGTCGCGCGACTCGACGATGGTCGTCGCAATTCCTGCCGATTGCAGGCGGATTGCGAGCGCCAGCCCGCCGAACCCCGCACCGATGACGATCGCCGACTTCATGTTCGTTTCCATTCCTCTGCGCGGGTTACCGCCATGCCGTCGTTCGCAGGACCCTGATCGCACTGCCCACCGGGACCGGTGGCTTGCCCGTCAAAATCCGTATCTTGTCCTTGAGACTGGATCGCCCCGCATAGAAACGGGTGATCAGCGTCGGGTCGAGACGGTAGAAGCGCTCGATGATGCGCCAACGTTCCGCCGGATCGCCCGCACGGAACATCATTGCGCTCAGCATGCGATAGAAGGCGCCGTGCTTCCACGCCGCGCGGGCGTAATCGTGGGTGAAGTCCGCCAGCGCCCGGCCCGCGAAATCGGTGCGTTCCGCCAGTCGCACCGCCAGCCGTACCGCGTCGGGCAGCGAATAGCCGGTGGTCGGCTGGAACAGCCCGGCGCGCATCCCCGCCTTGGCGACGTTGGCGCCGCTCGACCGCCAATAGGCCTCGAAATCGCCCCCCAGCGTGATCGGCAGCACGCCCGCCTCGGTGCGCAGCACGCTGTCGACCTGCCAGCCGCGGCCCGCGGCATAAGCGGCGATCCGCAGCCCCAGCGCGGCGCGGTCGACGTGCGGCGTGTCGCTGTAATAGGTGTCCTCGACGAACATGCGGTCGGCGGCGAAGGGCAGGCAATAGACGAAGCGATAGCCGTCGATCTGCTCCACCGTCGCGTCCATCACCGTCGGGCCGGCGGCGCCGTGCGGCGCGTGGAGCAGCAGTTCCTGCCCGACGAACTTCTGCCAGCCGAGATCGAGCACCGACAGGTCGCCGGGCCCCCGGCAGTCGATCACCCCCTTGGCGGCGATCCGGTCGCCGTCGGCGAGCACCACCGCGGTCGCCGAGGCGGCGAGCACCTTGCGCCCGAGCATCATCGCCGGCGCTGGCAGCGTCGCGCGGATCACCGCATGCAGCCGCTCGCTGGTCACCGAATGATAGGTCGCGTCGATCTGCCGCGCGAGGTGCGGGAAGGCGACGTCATAGCCCTGCCAGTCGTGCACCGTCAGCGGCGTGACCAGCCAGCGATCCTGTGGCGCGATGTCGCTGCCGAAGAACGACCAGACGTGGTCGCCGCCGAGATGCGGTGCCGCCTCGATGATCCGCACGTCGAGGCCGGGGTGCCGCGCGCGCAGCGCCAGCGCGATCAGGCAGCCGGCGAGGCCGCCGCCGACGATCGCCACGTCGCAAGGGATGGTCGAACCCATGCCTGCGCCTAGCCCAAAGCGCACGACGGGAGAACCGGCTTTTACGCCGCCGCGCGCCGCGCTAGCCTCGCCGGCATGACGCCGCCCGTCCTCGCCACTGATCGCCTGATCCTCACCGTCCATCGCCCCGCCGATCTCGACGCGCTCGCCGCAATGTGGGCGCATCCCGCGGTGTTCGAACGGATCGGCGGCGTCGCGCGCAGTCGCGAGGAGGTGTGGCTCCGCCTGCTCCGCTCGATCGGCCAATGGCAGGCGTTCGATTACGGCAGCTGGGTGGTCCGCGACCGCGCCGGCGGCCTGGTCGGCGAAGTCGGCCTGCTCGAGTCACGCCGCGCGATCGATCCGCCGCTGATGCTGCCCGAGATGGGCTGGGCCCTCTCCCCGGCGGCGCACGGCCGCGGTTACGCCGGCGAGGCGCTCGCGGCGGTGTTCGCCTGGACGCAGGCGCAGGGCATCGCGCGCACGACCTGCATCATCGATCCGGGCAACGCGCCGTCGCTCCGGCTGGCGGCGCGGCTGGGGTACGAATTGGTGCGCACGGCGGATTACAAGGGCCGGACGATACGTGTGTTCGAACGGTAATTCCGTCCTCGCTTTAGTTGGGGAGGGGACCGCTGGCTGCAGGCCGGTGGCGGAGGGGGCGTCTCCGTAAATGCTGAGCTGACCGTATCCTCCCCCTCCGTCACGCCCTTCGGGCGCGCCACCTCCCCCTGGCGGGGGAGGATCGAAGTGCTTGTTTTCCCTTTGCAGAGCCGAAGATGGGGAATGCCGCACAAGCCAAGCCAGTCGCTTCCGCCATATCCCCGCGTCGGGAAATCCGCTACGTCCCGTGCCATGCTGCTCGCCGTCACCCTGTCCGCGCTGGCGATGACGATGATCGTCGGCGTGCGCTATCTCCTCGTCTCCGGTGCGTTCGCCGCGGCGACGCGGCTGCGCCATCCCGGCCTCTACCGCGGGCTCGATGCGCAGATGCGGCGCGAGATCGCATGGAGCCTCGCCTCCGCCGCGATCTACGGCATCCCCGCCGGCGTGCTCGCCTGGGGGTGGCAGGCGCATGGCTGGACGCGCGTGTATCGCGACGTCCACGCTTATCCTTTATGGTATTGGCCGGTATCGATCCTGCTCTACCTCGTCCTCCACGACACCTGGTTCTACTGGACGCATCGCTGGATGCACCGGCCGGCGGTGTTCAAGGCGGCGCATGCCGTCCACCACGCCAGCCGCCCGCCGACCGCCTGGGCGGCGATGGCCTTCCACCCGATCGAGGCGCTCACCGGCGCTGTGGCAATTCCGTTACTGGTGCTGGCAATTCCGATCCATGTCGCCGCTCTGGGCTTCGTGCTGGCGACTATGACGGTTATGGGCGTAACCAATCACATGGGCTGGGAGGTTTTCCCGCGGTTCATGTGGCGGGGGCCATTGGGCGGTTGGCTGATCACCGCCAGCCATCATCAGCGGCACCATGAGCAATATGGATGTAACTATGGGCTCTACTTCCGGTTCTGGGACCGCCTCTGCGGCACCGATCGCGGCGTCGGCGATTTCGCGCGCAGCCACGCGCGTGCCAAGGCGCAGGCGCAGCAACCGGCCGGTGGCGCTCGCCGCGCTGTTGCCGGCGGCGGCGCTGGTGCTCGGCGCGGCGCCGATCGCGCGGCTTGACGTTGCCGTCAGCCAGATGCGTTCGGCCAAGGGGCTGCTGCGCGTCTGCCTGACCGCCGATCCTGACAATTTCCCCGCCTGCGTCGACGATGCCGATGCGATCACCCGCTCGGTGCCGGCCAATGCGCACAGCCTGCGCTTCGAGGGCCTGCCGCACGGCCAATATGCCGTCGCGGTGATCCACGACGAGAACAGCAACGCCAGGCTCGACACCTTCGCCGGCATCCCGCGCGAAGGCTTCGGCTTCTCGCGCAATCCGCCGATCCGCTTCGGCGCGCCGCACTTCGCCGCCGCACGCTTCGCGGTGACCGGTGATGCAAATCAGCAACAGATACGGATGCATTACATCCTCTGATCGGTCGGCAATGGATAGCAACCGGCTTCCGCCGCGTTACGGCGTCGTAACAGGTTTGGAGCCGTAGTTTGTCCGCCAAGATCTTGATGCCGCTCGCGCTCGCCGCCGCTGCCGTATTCGTCACCCCGGCCGCCGCGCAGGAGGCCTCGGCGCCCGTGCAGTCGACCGAATTCGATTTCAACCGCGATACCGTTACCGTCGGCGCCGCCGGCGTCTATCTGAGCGATTACGAAGGCTCGAACGACTATCGCTTCACCGCCGCGCCGGGCGCGGTCGGCTCGATCAAGGGCTATGGCTTCGTCCTTGCCGGCAACCGGATCAGCGTCGACCTGATCCGCGACAAGCCCGGCCCCGTCTGGGACGTGCAGGCCGGCCCGATCGGCGTCGTCAACTTCAACCGCAGCAGCCTCAAGAGCATCGACGATCCCCGCGTGCGCGCGCTCGGCAAGGTCGATACCGCGATCGAGCTCGGCGGCTATGTCGGCATCGGCAAGACCGGGGTGATCACCAGCCCGTACGACCAATTGTCGGCGACGGTCAGCTATCGCCACGATGTCGCCAATGCGCACGACAGCGGCATCTGGCAGCCGAGCGTCAATTACATCACGCCGCTGAGCGAGAAGATGGCGGTGGCGATCTTCGCCTCGGCCGAGCGCGCCGGCCGCGGCTATGCCACGACCTATTATTCGGTGTCGCCGGCGCAGACGCTGGCGAGCGGCCTGCCGACCTACAATGCGCGCGCCGGCTGGAAGAACTATTCGCTCGGCGGGCTGTTCACCTATTCGCTGACCGGCAATTTGCTCAAGGGCTTCAAGGTCGTCGCCGGCGGCACCTATGTTCGCATGCTCAACGGCTTCGCCGACAGCCCGCTGGTCAGCGTCGCCGGGTCGCGCAACCAGTGGCTGGGCGCGGTCGGGCTCGCCTATACGTTCTGAAGGCAAGAGCATCCAACCATCGTCCCGGCCCCGGCGGGGACGATGGTAGACGCGAACCGCATCGTCACCCGCTGAGCTTGCCCGTCGCGACCACCGGGCCGGTCGGCAGCCCGGTCGGCGAACCGCCCGCCGGCTCGATCGAGATCGCCAGCACCGTCTCCGCCGCGAGCGCCGGCCGCACCGCCGCGGGCACGATCACCCGCGCCGGCCCCGCCGGGATCACCCCGAGCGAGCGCGGCGCGGCCGATCCCTGGATCGCCCACAATTCCGCCGAATGCCCCGCCGGTACGTCGACACCGCCGGCGATCCGCACCGTCGCGCTCGCAGGATCGTAGGCGGCGGCGATCGGCGCGCCCTTGCCAGTCGGCACGATCGCGGCGAGCAGCGGCGCCGGCGCGGCGACCGGCACGCGCACCGGGATGCGGATCGGCGCGGGCGCCGGCCGCAGCATCAGCAGCGTCGTCACCGCCAGCAACAGGCAGGCGGCGATGCTCGCCGCCACCGCCAGCCCGCGCCAGCGCGCGACGCCGCCCGCATTGTCGTTCGCCGCCACAAGCACGCCGCGCTGCGCGTCGAGCGAGGCCTCCACCCGCGTCGCCACCGCGTCGGGCGCGGCCACCGCCGGCCAGGACGCGAACAGCGCGCCCAGCCAGTCGCGCCAGCGCTCCACCTCGCCGGCGAAGCCCGGCTCGCTCGCCAGCCGCCGCAACGCCGCGGCGCGTTCGCTGCCGTCGAGCAGCCCCAGCGCCAGCTCGGCGGCGGTCATGTCGGGGAGGTCGTCACTCGCCATCGAGGCACCCCCGCAAGGCGAGCAGCCCGCGCCGTACCCAGCTCTTCATCGTGCCGAGCGGCACCGCCTGCGCCACCGCCAGCTCGGCATAGGTCAGCCCGCCGAAGAAAGCGCTGCGGATCGCGCCACGCTGGCGCGCCTCGATCGTCTCCAGACAGTCGTGCAACCGCGCGCGCTGTTCGTCGGCGATCAGCGCATCGTCCTGCGCCGCCGCCGGATCGGGCATCGCGTCGGCATCCTCGACCGGCGCGATGCGCGCCCGGCCATGGCGTCGCCGCCAGTCGATCGCCCGGTTGCGCGCGATCGTCGCCAGCCACGAGATCGGGCTCGCCCGTCCCGGCTGATAGGCCCCCGCGCGGTGCCAGATGGTGAGATATACGTCGTGCAGCACGTCCTCGGCGCCTTGCCTGTCTTCGCAGATACGCAGGCATATCCCGAAAAGCTTCGCCGAGGTCAGACGGTAGACGGTGCGAAAGGCGTCGCGGTCCTCCTCGCCGGTGCGGACCAGCGCCTCGACCAGGATCGCGCGAGCCGCCTGGGGGCTGGAGGGGGCGGCGGGAGACACGATGATGGGCTAACCCGGCGCGCGCCTTGCGGCAATATCCCGCGGCCAACATTCCGACCATGTCGGATCATTTTGCAAAATAGACATAATGTTTCGGCCGCGACGCATCTTTCAGCGGCCCGGCAACGTAGCTCGCCACAGGTCTTCCGGTCGCCCGTCGATAGCATGCGGCGATGACGGAGGACCGCATAAGGTGAGGGAGGTTGCTGACGATGACCCAGACGGACCAGATCATCGAGGCGTTCGACGCCCGGGCGCGGCGACGCGAGGAACGGCGCGGATTCTTCAAGAACGCGATGGGCATGGCGGCGGTGACCGCAGCCGGCGCGGCGGCGATGTCGATCGCCAGCGACGCGGCGGCGCAGACCGCGGTGACCGAGGTCGACGTGCTCAACTTCGCGCTCAACCTCGAATATCTCGAAGCGCAATTCTACAGCTATGCCGCCTTCGGCACCGGCCTGCCCGCCAATCTGCTGACCGGCGGCGTCGGCACGCAGGGCACGGTGGTGACCGGCACCGGCACCGGCTCGGCCCGCCAGGTGCAGTTCAGCGACCGCGGCATCGCCGCTTATGCGCGCGAGATCGCCGCGGACGAAGTGGCGCACGTCACCTTCCTGCGCGCCGCGATCCGCGGCACCGGCACCAGCGACGCGCTGATCGCCGCGCAGCCGCAGATCGACATCTCGGGTGCCACCGGCGGCGCCTTCGCCGCGGCCGCCGCCAGCACCACCCCGGCGCTGACCGGCTTCGACCCCTATGCGAACGACGACAGCTTCCTGCAGGCGGCCTTCATCTTCGAGGACGTCGGCGTCACCGCCTACAAGGGCGCGGCGGGCGCGCTGTTCAACAACAAGACCTATCTCGAGGCGGCCGCCGGCATCCTCGCGGTCGAGGCCTATCATGCCGCGATCGTGCGCACCGCGCTCTACGCGCGCGGCATCGCGACGCCGACGATCATCACCGCGCAGAACAACGTCGCCGCGACGACCGCGATCTCCAACCTGCGCGACTCGGTCGACGGCACCACCGATCTCGACCAGGGCATCGCCGCGACGACCACCAACGCGGGCACGACCTCCAACATCGTGCCGCTCGACGCCAACGGCCTCGCGTTCAGCCGGACGCCGGCGCAGGTGCTCAACATCGTCTATCTCAATCCCCGATCGGTGACCGCGGGCGGGTTCTTCCCGAACGGCATCAACAACGGGAACAGCGGGCTGCGCAGCAGCGCCGCGAACTGAGCAGGGGTGGATATATGACCAAGGAACTCTCCGTCCTCGCCATCGTCGAGGCAACCGCGGCGCGCCGCCGGGCGCGACGCGCCTTCATGAAGACCGCTGCGACCGGCGTCGCCGCAGTCGGCGGCCTGTCGCTGCTCGCCGCCTGCGGTGGCGACGACGACAATATGTCGGTGCCGTTTCCGACCCCGACCCCGACGCCGACCGCGACCTCGGTCAGCACCGACGTCGCGGTGCTCAACTTCGCGCTCAACCTTGAATATCTCGAAGCGCAATTCTACAGCTACGCCGCCTTCGGCACCGGCCTGTCGGCGTCGCTGCTCACCGGTACCGGCACGCAGGGGTCGGTCGTCACCGGCTCGGGCGACGGCTTCCCGCGCGCGGTCAATTTCACCGCCGACCCGCTGATCGGCCAATATGCGCGCGAGATCGCGCAGGATGAGATCGCGCACGTCACCTTCCTGCGCACGGCGCTCGGCAGCGCCGCGGTCGCCCAGCCGGCGATCGACATCTCGGGCACGGCGACCGGCGCGTTCACCGCGGCGGCGCGCGCGGCGGGCGTCGTCGCGTCGAACGGCCTGTTCGATCCATATGCCAGCCCGACCAACTTCCTGCTCGGCGCGTATATCTTCGAGGATATCGGCGTCACCGCCTACAAGGGTGCCTCGCCGGTCATCTCGTCGATGTATCTCGAAGCGGCTGCGGGTATCCTCGCGGCGGAGGCCTATCATGCCGGTCTCGTCCGCACGATCCTCTACACCCGCGGCGTCACCAACGCCGATCTGATCACCGCGACCACCAAGATCTCGGACGCGCGCGATCTGCTCGACGGCACCACCGGCGGCACCAACGGCGACGACGACCAGGGCATCGCCGGCACCAACATCGGCGCGGCCAATGCCGTGTCGAACATCGTGCCGACCGACAGCAACGGCATCGCCTACAGCCGCAGCGTCCAGCAGGTGCACAACATCGCCTATCTCAACGCGACCGGCGCCAACCGCACCCGCGGCGGCTTCTTCCCGGCGGGCACCAACAATCCCGACCCCGCCTTCACCGTCGGCCTCGGCTGAGCCCAGCCTTCCACGGGTTGGCCGGCGGTCCCTTCCACGCTGGCCGGCACACGGTCCTCCCCCGATTCGATGTCGGGGGAGGATTTTTTATGCGCGGTCGCCGCCGTTCCGTCGCGCCGCCGCCGATTTCCGCCGCGTCCGGGGTTGACGCCTCCCGCCGGATGCGGAACGGCAAGGCCATCCTGGGCGGCCGCCAGACCGCCCGCGCGTGGGGAGAACCCGAGTAATGACCGCCCGAACCGATACCGACAGCGCCCTCGCAGCGGCACTCGACGCCCGCGTCCAGCGCCGCAGCGAACGCCGCGACTTCTTCCGCACCGCGATCGGCGCGATGGCGGTCACCGCCGCGGGTGCGTCGGCGCTCGGCCTCGCCGGCGCTGCCGAGGCGCAGACGACGACGACCTATTCCGATCAGGATATCCTCAATTTCGCGCTCAACCTCGAATATCTCGAGGCGCAATTCTATGCCTTCGCCACCGGCGGCGCCGGCCTCGCCGCCACCCTGCTCACCGGTACCGGCACGCAGGGCGCGGCGAACGTCAGCGGTGGCGCCGCGGTGACCTTCACCGACCCGGTGCTCGCCCGCTACGCGCGCGAGATCGCCGCCGACGAGGTCGCGCACGTCACCTATCTGCGCACCGCATTGGGGAGCAGCGCGATCGCGCAGCCGGCGCTCGACCTTTCGGTCGGCCCCAACAGCGCCTTCTCCGCCGCCGCGGTCGCCGCCAAGCTGATCGCCGCGGGCCAGACCTTCAACCAATATGGCAGCGAGGAGAATTTCCTGCTCGGCGCCTATCTGTTCGAGGACGTCGGCGTCACCGCCTACAAGGGCGCCGCGCCGCTGCTTACCAAGACCTATATCGAGGCCGCCGCCGGCATCCTCGCGGTCGAGGCCTATCATGCCGCGACGATCCGCGGCGAGCTGTTCCGCCGCGGTTCGGTCGCCGGCTCGGCGCTGATCACCAGCGCCAGCGCGATCTCCGACGCGCGCGACAGCCTCGACGGCGGCACCGACATCGACCAGGGCATCACGCCGGGCGTCACCGCCGCGCCGGGCCAGATCCTGCCGACGCCGACGCCCACCGCGACGGCCACGGCCACGCCGACCCCCACGCCGACGCCGACCCCGACCGCGACGCCCACCCCGGTGCCGACCTTCGCGGTGTCCAACATCGTGCCCGCCGACGCCAACAGCGTCGCGTACAGCCGCACCCCCAATCAGGTGCTCAACATCGTCTATCTCAACGCCGCGGCGGCGAGTGCGGGCGGCTTCTTCCCCGCCGGCCTCAACGGCACCATCAAGGCGGCGACCGCCTCCTGATCCCGCCGTCCGTATTCAAAGCTTTCAGGGGATAGACCCGATGACCGATCTTCCGACCGACACGATCCTCGACGCGATCGCCGACCGCCGCGCCGAACGCCGCAACTTCCTGCGCTATGCCGGCGGGGCCGCCGCCTCGGCCGGCGCATTGTCGCTGCTCGCCGCCTGCGGTGGCGATGGTGACGGCAGCAGCAGCCCCAGCCCGACGCCGACCGCGACCACGCCGACCGTCGGCACCGATGCCGACGTGCTCAACTTCGCGCTCAACCTCGAATATCTCGAGGCGAGCTTCTACAGCTGGGCGGCGTTCGGCCAGGGCCTGTCGAGCGGCATCATCAGCGGCGTCGGCGCGCTCGGCACCGTCACCGGCGGCGCGCAGGTGAACTTCCAGGACCCGATCGTTGCGCAATATGCGCGCGAGATCGCCAATGACGAGGTCGCGCACGTCACCTTCCTGCGCTCGATCCTCGGCAGCTTCGCGGTGGCAATGCCGGCGATCAACATCGGCGGCGACGCCAACGGTGCCTTCACCACCGCGGCGCGCGCCGCCGGCGTGGTCGGCGGGAGCGGCGTCTTCAACCCCTATGCCGACGACATCAGCTTCCTGCTCGGCGCCTATCTGTTCGAGGACGTCGGCGTCTCCGCCTACAAGGGCGCCTCGCCGCTGATCGTCAACAAGCTGTTCATCGAGGCCGCCGCCGGCATCCTCGCCACCGAGGGCTATCACGCCGGGCTGATCCGTTCGGTGCTCTATCGCAAGGGCGTCGACCCCGCCGAGACGCTTGCCGGCGCCTCGTCGATCCTCAACAACGCGCGGCTGATCTCCGACGCGCGCGACAGCCTCGACGGCAGCAGCGACATCGATCAGGGCATCGGCGACACCACCACCGCCAACGTCGTGCCGACCGATACCAACGGCCTCGCCTATAGCCGCTCGACCGGCCAGGTGCTCAACATCGTCTATCTCAACAAGGCTGCGGTCGCCTCGGGCGGGTTCTTCCCCGCCGGCATCAACGGCAACATCCGCACCTCCGCCGCCAACTGACGCTCCGATGCCCTCCCCTCCGGGGGAGGGCGATTGCGTATGACCGGCCGGGGTGTCGCAGCGGCGCCCGTATCTTCCGTCATGCCGGACTCGATCCGGCATCCCGCTGCTTCGCGCCGTCCGGGGAAGCGGGACGCCGGCGCAAGGCCGGGGTGACGGAGCGGGTTCGGAAACCCGTTGGAACCAGCCCCACGCTGATAAGCAGTAGACCCCGGGCGGGCGGAGGAATGGGCTTGGCGCCCGCCGGCGAACCGCGTACACCATCATCGTTATCCCCGGGGGAGCGCTGACGCAGCGCTTGAGAGGAAGGCCGCAGCCTTCGACCCGCTGAACCTGATCCGGTTGATACCGGCGGAGGGAGGGAGCGGTTTCATCCGAAAACCCGCGTCCGCTCTCCGTTCATGGAGAGAGACTCATGGCCGACATTCCCGCGCGTACCGAGATTGGCGTCACCACCGGCCCGATCCGCGGCTCGAAGAAGATCCACGTCGGCCCGCTCGGCGTCGCGATGCGCGAGATCCACCTCGATCCCTCCTCGGGCGAACCGCCGCTGCGCGTCTACGACACCTCCGGCCCCTATACCGATCCCGATGCGCGGATCGACATCATGGCCGGCCTGCCGCAGCTCCGCCGCGCGTGGATCGAGGGTCGCGGCGATGTCGAGCGCTACGACGGCCGCGCGATCCGTCCCGAGGACAATGGCCAGCTCGGCCCCGACCGCTCCGGCGGCGTGCCGCAATTCCCCGGCGCCGCGCGCCGCCCGCTGCGCGCCCGCGCCGGCGCCAACGTCAGCCAGATGCATTACGCCCGCCGCGGCATCGTCACCCCCGAAATGGAGTATGTCGCGACGCGCGAAAATCTCGGCCGCGCGATGCTGCGCGACCACGTCCGCGACGGCGAGAGCTTCGGCGCCGCCATCCCCGATTACGTGACGCCCGAATTCGTCCGCGACGAGGTCGCGCGCGGACGTGCGATCATCCCGAACAACATCAACCATTCCGAATCCGAACCGATGGCGATCGGCCGCAATTTCCTGGTCAAGATCAACGCCAACATCGGCAACTCCGCGGTTGCCAGCAACGTCGCGGCGGAGGTGGACAAGCTCGTCTGGTCAATCCGCTGGGGCGCCGACACGGTGATGGACCTGTCGACCGGCCGCAACATCCACGACACCCGCGAATGGATCCTGCGCAACAGCCCGGTGCCGATCGGCACCGTGCCGATCTATCAGGCGCTCGAAAAGGTCGGCGGCATCGCCGAGGAACTGACCTGGGATATCTTCCGCGACACGCTGATCGAACAGGCGGAACAGGGCGTCGACTATTTCACCATCCACGCCGGCGTCCGCCTGCCCTACATCCCGATGACGGCGAAGCGCGTCACCGGCATCGTCAGCCGCGGCGGCAGCATCATGGCGAAATGGTGCCTCGCGCATCACAGGGAATCGTTCCTCTACGAACGGTTCGACGAGATCACCGAGATCATGAAGGCCTATGACATCGCCTATTCGCTGGGCGACGGCCTGCGCCCCGGCTCGATCGCCGACGCCAACGACGAGGCGCAGTTCAGCGAGCTCTATACGCTCGGCGAACTCACCCATCGCGCCTGGGCGCAGGACGTGCAGGTGATGATCGAGGGGCCGGGCCACGTCCCGATGCACAAGATCCAGGAGAATATGACCAAGCAGCTCGAGGTTTGCGGCGAGGCGCCCTTCTATACGCTCGGGCCGCTCACCACCGATATCGCGCCGGGCTACGACCATATCACCAGCGGCATCGGCGCGGCGATGATCGGCTGGTTCGGCTGCGCGATGCTCTGCTACGTCACGCCCAAGGAGCATCTCGGCCTGCCCGACCGCGACGACGTCAAGGTCGGCGTCGTCACCTACAAGCTCGCCGCGCACGCTGCCGATCTCGCCAAGGGCCACCCCGCCGCCAAGCTGCGCGACGACGCGTTGAGCCGCGCGCGCTTCGATTTCCGCTGGCGCGATCAGTTCAATCTGTCGCTCGACCCGGATACGGCCGAATCCTTCCACGACCAGACGCTGCCCGCCGAAGGCGCCAAGACCGCGCATTTCTGCTCGATGTGCGGCCCGAAATTCTGCTCGATGAAGATCACGCAGGAGGTTCGCGAATTCGCCGCGTCTCGCGCGGCGAATAGCGACCTGTTGGGAGCAGGTCGCGATCCCGAACCTCGCGCATTCACCGCCAAGCAGAATGCGCCCGTCGCCACCTTCGTCGCGGCGGAAGAGGCCGAGGCGGGAATGGCGGATATGAGCGAACGCTTCAGGGAGAAGGGCGGGGAGGTGTATCTGCCCGCCGCCGAATGATCTCCCGCTCCGAGTCGCTGAGGGAAATGCGCCCGTCCGTCAGCGACCTGGCCGCCGCACCTTGCCTGCCACCGCCGCCGGCCTAATTTCGGCGGCACCGGTCGGGGGACCGGGGAGGGGGCTCCAGATGAGTGTACCGATCGTCCTCACGCAAGCGGCGCCGGAGGCCGTCGATCCCGCCGCCGTCACGTCGCGTGCCAAAGCGCGCGCGTTGGCGATGCGCGGCAAGCTCGTCCAGACCTGGCTCTTCCCGCGCGATTTCGGCGGGCCGGCGGTTCGCGCCAACGAGCTGTTCGTCCCGCCCGACGCCGCGCGTCGCATCGAGGCGCTGATCGCCCGGCTGATCGCAAAGATCGGCGACGCGCCCCGGCGCACGATGGAGGTCCACCCCGCCTATCGCGGCGACAGCATCGTGCCGACCAGCATCACTTATCGCATCCACCCCGGCAACGAACGGGTGACGATCCCGATTTGGTAGGCGTTCAGCGCACCTCGACGCCCTTCCAGAAGGCGATCCGGTCGGTGATCTCCTTGGCGGCGTCCTTGGGCGTGGGATAATACCAGGCGGCATCGCGGTTCTCGGCGCCGTCGACGCGTAGCGTATGGTAATGCGCGGTGCCTTTCCACGGACACACGCTCGTCGTCGCGCTATCGATCAGCACCGCCGGATCGACCGCCGCGCGCGGGAAATAGGCATTCCCCTCGACCGTGACGATGTCGTCGCTCGCCGCGATCCGCACCCCGTTCCAATAGGCTTCGGTCATGTCCGCATCTCCTTGCGCCCGATCAACCGATCGGCGGGGGAAAGGATGCGCACGGCGGTGGCCTATGACGCGGGACCTGCGCGGTGCCGCCTCAATAATGATAGCGGCATTGCGCCACCTGCACCGTCTGGTCCGCCCCGTTGCCGGCGACGCGATACACCAGCCGATGCTCATGGCTGATCCGCCGCGACCACCAGCCCGACAGATTGCCGCCGAGCGGTTCCGGCTTGCCCGTTCCCTTGAAGGGATGGCGTCGGCATTCCTCGATCAACGCATTGAACTTGTCGAAGAGTTTGGCGTCATGCGCCTGCATATCGAGATACTCGGCCCACGAACGGGACGAGAATTGTACGTTCACGGCTTGAGAAGCTCATGAACCTCGCCGCGGCCGGCGTCGAGTTCGGCGATGCTCGCCAACAGTCGCTCGGCGTTCTTCGGCGAACGTAGCAGATACAGGGTCTCCTCGATCGACGCCCATTCGCTCGCCGAAACCAGCACCGCGCCTTCGCCGCGCTGGCGCGTGATGGCGAGTGGGGCGCGATCGGCGACGACCTTGTCGATCATCGACTTCAGATTTTCGCGCGCTTCGGAATAGCTGACGGCCTGCATCGCCCTGAGATGGACAACGTTATGTCCAATGTCAACGCCAGCGACGTCGCGTTACCGTCAGGCATCCGGCAACGCCCAGTCGATCGGCGCTACGCCATGCGCGACCAGGAAGGCGTTCGTCCGGCTGAACGGGCGGCTGCCGAACCAGCCCTTGTACGCCGACAATGGCGAGGGGTGCGGCGCGCTCAGCACCAGATGGTCGGGTCGCGTGACGAAGCCGGCCTTCTTCTGCGCATGTGCGCCCCATAGCAGGAAGACGACGGGATCGGGTTTGCTGGCGACCGCGCGGATCACTGCATCGGTGAATCGCTCCCAGCCGCGGTCGCGATGCGATCCGGCGCGGCCGCTTTCGACGCTCATTACCGTGTTGAGCAACAGCACGCCCTGCCGCGCCCATGGCTCGAGGAAGCCGTGCCGCGCCGGCGCGATGCCGAGGTCGGCGTGCAATTCCTTGTAGATGTTGACGAGGCTCGGCGGCGGCCGCACCCCCGGCCGGACCGAGAAGCTCAGCCCATGCGCTTGTCCCGGCCCGTGATACGGGTCCTGCCCGAGGATCACGACGCGCACGCGGTCGAGCGGGGTCAATTCGAGCGCGCGGAACCGGTCCGCCGCCGGCGGGAAGATCGCCTTGCCCGCCGCCGCCTCGGCGGCGAGGAAGGCGTCGAGCGCCGCGAGGCTGGGGCAGGCGAGCGCTTCGGCGAGCGGTGCCGCCCAGCTTGGATCGATCCGCGGCGGCATTCAGCGCTTGCGCACGAATTCGGCGCGCAGCACCAGCCCCTTGATCCCGTCGAACTTGCAGTCGATCTCCTGCGCGTCGCCGGTCAGCCGGATGCTCTTGATCAGCGTACCGCGCTTCAGTGTCTGGCCCGCACCCTTGACGGTGAGGTCCTTGATCAGCGTCACCTGATCGCCGTCGGCGAGCAGATTGCCGACCGAATCGCGCACCTCGACCGCCCCCTCGGCCGGCGCCCCCGCCGCCGCGGCGGCATCCGCCGCGCTGATCC
This sequence comes from Sphingomonas sp. M6A6_1c, assembly GCF_053345135.1. Classification (NCBI taxonomy): domain Bacteria; kingdom Pseudomonadati; phylum Pseudomonadota; class Alphaproteobacteria; order Sphingomonadales; family Sphingomonadaceae; genus Sphingomonas; species Sphingomonas sp. M6A6_1c. Next base: position 471,333 of record NZ_JBKEZO010000002.1, read on the forward strand.
ACTCGCCGCTCGCTTCGTCGTACACGAAGCTGTCCTCGTCGTTCTGCATCGCAAACCCCCTTGTCCAGGCCGATGCCCTTACAGCCTGGCGGGCGGGTTAGAACAGCCCCGGCACCTCGCGCCGCGCGGTCGAGATGCGCCCGCTCGCCGGCATCAGCGCCTCGCGCTCGATCGGCACCGACAGCGCCCGCGCTTCCGCGCTCGCCGACGCGGTCAGCTTGGTGCAGCTCTTGCCCTGCAGGAAGTCGAGCGCCGAGCGCGTCGAGGCCTCGCGCGGATCGCCCATCGGATAGGCGATGTCGTCCGACGCGCGGCAGCTCGCCTCCAGCGACGAGGGCACGCCGTTGGAGGACGCCGCCAGGCCGCCGTAATAGGCGCCCTGCCGCGCCGAATTCTGCAATGCGAAGGCGATCACGCGCAGCCGGTCGTCGCACGCGGTCTTGTCGAGCGGGATCTGGCCGACCGGCTTGCCATAGGTGTTGGTGCCGATCAGCGCCGCATTGGCATGGAGGTAGGGCAGATAGGCGTTGATGACATATTCGCTCGCCGAGGCGGTGCCGCCGGTGCCGATGAACGCGATGCGGGTCGCCGCGACCGACTGCGCCTGCGGGGCGAAATAGGTCGTCTCGTTGTTCGACGCCTTCTCGGGACGGAAGCTGGTATAGCTCATCACGTCGCCGGTCGACCGGTTGGCGCCGAGCAGGTTGGTGAGCAATTCGGCGGTCGAGAGCAGCCCGCCGCCATTGTAGCGCAGATCGACGATGATGTTGGTGACGCCCGCGCTCTTGAACCGGGCGAAGGCGGTGCGCAGCGCGGTATCGGCGGTGGTGATGAAGGTGCGCAGGTTGACATAGCCGTAGCGCTGACCGCCGTCGGTGATGATCTGCGCGCCGTAGCGGCTCGACACCGGATCGAGCGTGAAGTCGCTCTTGGCCACCGCGACGGTGCGCGTGCCGCTGCCGTCCTTGACCTGGAAATAGCGCGTCGTGCCGGCCGAATCGGGGCCGAGCGCGGTGTTGAGCGCGGCACCGGTGGTATCGCTCTGGAACAGGCTGGCGACGGTCTGCAGGTTGCTCGCGCTGGTGCCGATCGCGACGATCTCGGCACCGCGATCGACGCCCGCGGCGAGGCCCGGCGCGCCTTCGAACGCCTCGGTCACGTAGAGATGCCCGTCGGCGGTCAGCCCGAAGCGCCAGCCGAAGCCCGCGGTCGACCCGGAGGAATAATAGGCATCCTCCTCCTTGATCGAGGTGAGATAGGTGAAATGCCGGTCCTTGCCCTGCGAGCGCGCCGTCGAGGTCAGCGAATCGAGATAGGAATCGACGCTGGTGAACGGCGACGGATCGGGGTTGGCGGGCAAGGTGTCGTAGAACAGATACCATTCGCGCATCTGCGCGGTGATCCAGTCCTGCCGCTCGCGCAGCGAACAACCCGCGGCCGTCGCGGTCGGCGTGGGTGTCGGCGCGGGGGTGCTCGTCGTCGGGGCGTTGCCGGTGGCGCCGTTGCCGGCGGTCGAGGACGATCCGCCGCCGCCACCGCCGCAGCCGGTCAGCATCGCGGTCATCGCCAGGACCGTCACCGAACGCCGTATCGTCACCGATTGTCTCCCCACCCGATCCACGCAAGTCTAGGCCTGCGCCGAAGCGCCGGCAATCGCGATCGCAGCCGCAAGCGGATTGATTCGGATCAGTGCCTGCCGACGCAACCGCGCCGCCGTCCGGCTCGTTGCACCCCCCGACGACACCAGCATGACGGAGAACGACCATGGGCCTGTTCAGCAAGGACATTGCGACCTTCGAGGATCTCTACGTCCACCAGCTAGAGGACATTTATTACGCCGAGCAGCAGATCACCAAGGCACTGCCCAAGATGATCGAAAAGGCGACCGACGTGCAATTGCGCCAAGGCTTCGAACAGCATCTGCGCGAGACCGAGGGGCAGATCGAGCGCCTGCGCCGCGTCTTCGAGATCGAGGGCCGCCAGCCCAAGGGGGCGACCTGCCCGGCGATCGACGGCATCATCAAGGAGGCCAACGAGGTCGCCGGCGAGGTGAGCGACAAGGCGGTGCTCGACGCTGCACTGACCGCGGCGGCGCAGGCGGTCGAGCATTACGAGATCAGCCGCTACGGCACCTTGGTCACCTGGGCCAAGCAGCTCGGCCACACCGAAAGCGCGGCGCTGTACCAGCAGACGCTCGACGAAGAGAAAGCGACCGACGAGAAACTGACGCAACTGGCAACGAGCAAGCTCAACGCGCGGGCCGAGGCCGGCGCGGCGTAAGATCGTCCGTCACGTAGCAAGCGGGTACCCCGGCGAAGGCCGGGGCCCAGTTGGGCGAAGCGTCGTAATGACTTACAACGGCCTTCCCGATTGGGCCCCGGCCTCCGCCGGAGTACACCGGGTGTTGTGCAGAGGTTTTGCCGTTTCTGCGTAGGTGATGCGCTCTACCTTCAGCTGAAACGCATTTGGCATAACAGGGTGTTGGAGCGATCCCTCTACCCCAGGCTTTTCGACGCCTGTTCGAACACGTCCTTCGACAGCCCCGGCGTAGCGACGATCCGCTCCAGCTCGCCGCGCATCAGCGCCGCGCGATCCGCATCGAAGCGGCGCCAGCGCGCGAGCGGCGGCAGCAGCTTCGCCGCGGTCTGCGGGTTGAGCTTGTCGAGCGCGATCAACTGGTCGGCGAGGAAGCGATAGCCCGAGCCGTCCGCCGCGTTGAACGCGCGCTGGTTCGCCCCGAACGCACCGACCAGCGCGCGCGCGCGATTGGGGTTGGCGAGCGTGAAATCGGGATGCCGCGCGAGGTCGGCGACCAGCCGCCCGGTGTCGTCGCGCGACGACAGCGCCTGCGTCTGGAACCATTTGTCGATCACCAGCCCGTTGCCGGCATAGCGATGGTAGAAGATGTCGAGCGCCGCCTCGCGCTCGTCCGAATAGCCGTTGGCGAGCGTGCCGAGCGCACCCTGCCGGTCGGTCATGTTGTCGGCGCGCTCGAACTGGCGGAAGGCGATCGTCGCGGCATCGTCCGCACCGCTCGCCGCGATATAGCCGAGCGCGACGCTGCGCAGCCGGCGATGGCCCTTCGCCGCCGGACTGTAGACATAGGGGCCGCTGGGCGCGCGCTCGTAGGCGTCGCGCCAACGGTCGGCGAGGCGCAGCCCGAGCGCCCGGCGCAGCCCCTCGCGCGCGCGGAAGATCGCTTCGGGATCGACCATCGCGAGCTGGTCGCCGATGAACCCCTCCGACGGCAGCAGCACCGCCTCGGCAACGAACGCCGGATCGAGCGTGCGGTCGTCGAGCGTGTTGGCGACCGCGGTGATCACCGCGTCATTGTCGGGCCGCCCCTCGATCGTCGTCGCCACCAACGTGTCGAGCATCAATTGCTGCATCGCCTCGTAGCGCGCGAAGGGATCGTCGTCGTGCGCGCTGAGGAAGGCGAGATCGGCGGCCGACCGGTCGCTCTCGATGATCACCGGCGCGGAAAAGCCGCGGTTGACCGACAGCACCGGCCGTTCGGTGATGCCGTCGAACACGATCGTGCTCGCCGCATCGTCGAGCAGCACCAATTGCTCGTCGCCTAGCGCGCGGCCGGTCTCCGCGCCGAACACGCGGATGCGCAGCGGCAGCACCATCGGCTGCTTGTCGGGCTGGCCCGGCGTCGCCGGCACGTGCTGCGCGAGGCGCAACGTCGCGCGGCCGTCACCCGCCTGATGCGCCAGGCTGGCGGCGACGCGCGGCGTGCCCGCCTGGCTGTACCACAAGCGGAATTGCGTCAGGTCGCGGCCGCTCGCCTCTTCCATACAGGCGACGAAATCCTCGCAGGTCGCGGCGGTGCCGTCGAAGCGGGTGAAATAGAGGTCGGTGGCGGCGCGGAACGCCTGCGGCCCCAGGATCGTCGCCATCATCCGGATCAGCTCGGCGCCCTTGTTGTAGATCGTCGCGGTGTAGAAATTGCCGATCTCGATATAGCTTTCCGGGCGCACCGGATGCGCGAGCGGGCCGGCATCCTCCGGGAATTGCGCGGCGCGCAGGCCGCGCACGTCCTCGATCCGCTTGACCGCCGCCGAGCCCTGGTCCGCCGAAAAGCCCTGGTCGCGATAGACGGTGAAGCCTTCCTTGAGGCTGAGCTGGAACCAGTCGCGGCAGGTGATGCGATTGCCCGACCAATTGTGGAAATATTCGTGCGCCACCACCGCGGCGATCGCGTCGTAATCGTAATCGGTGGCGGTATCGGGATCGGCGAGGATGTAGCGGCTGTTGAAGATGTTCAGCCCCTTGTTCTCCATCGCGCCGAAATTGAAATCGTCGACCGCGACGATGTTGAACACGTCGAGGTCGTATTCGCGGCCGTAGACGCGCTCGTCCCACGCCATCGCCAGCTCGAGCGCGTGGAGCGCGTGCCGCGTCTTCTCGACGTCGCCGGCGCGTACCCAGATGCCGAGGTCGACGGTGCGGCCCGATTGCGTGGTGAACTGGCCGCGATTGACCGCGAGATCGCCGGCGACCAGCGCGAACAGATAGGAGGGCTTGGGGAAGGGGTCGTTCCATTCCGCCCAATGCCGGCCGTCGTCGAGCGTGCCCTGCGCGATCGGATCGCCGTTGGCGAGCAGCACCGGATAGCGCGCCGCATCGGCGATCATCCGCACCGCATAGCGGCTCAGCACGTCGGGCCGGTCGGGGAAATAGGTGATGCGGCGGAAGCCCTCCGCCTCGCATTGCGTGCACAGGATGCCGCCGCTGGCATAAAGGCCCATCAGCTGCGTGTTGCGCTCCGGCGCGATCTCCACCTCGGTCTCGACCGTGTGCGCGTCGCCGGGCAGCGGGACGACGAGCTGCTCGCCCTCGATCCGCCAATCCTCGGTGGCGACGCCGTCGATGCGCACCGCGAGCGGGCGCTGGCCGGCGCCATCGAGCCGCAGCGGGTCGCCGCTCGCATCGTTGCGCGTCACCGACAGCGTCGCGGTCACCCGCGTCGCGGCGGGATCGAGGTCGAACACCAGCCGCGTCTCCGGCACCAGCCAGGCGGGCGGGCGGTAATCGTGGCGGCTGATCGCCCCGGTCGCGGCGTGATCGGGCTGGGCGATGGCGTTGAGGGCGTCGAGCATCCACCCTTTATAAGAACGCACGCGTCCGCTGCCAGTCCTTCCTCCGCACAGGACCACGGCGCATCCTCGCGCTGGGCCGTCGACAAGCTCCGCCTGACGGGTAGGATGCGCTATGCTCCTGATCTTCGGCCTCGGTTATACCGCCACCCGCATCGCCGCCGCCTGGCCCGGCGCGACGCTCGGCACCACGCGCGACGGCCGCGACGGCAGCCTGCGCTTCGCCGACGAGGCCGCGGTGCGCCCGGCGATCGCCGCGGCGACGCACATCCTCTCCTCCGTCCCGCCGGAGGGGGAGGAGGATCCGGTGCTCGCCCGCTACGGCGATGCGCTCGGCGGCGGCCGGCTCTTCTATCTCTCCTCGACCGGCGTCTATGGCGATGCCGCGGGCGCGTGGGTCGACGAGAGCGCGCCCACCGGTTCCGGCCGCCGTTCGGCGCGCGCCGCCGCCGATGCCGCGTGGCTGGCGCACGGCGCGCGCGTCTTCCGCCTGCCCGGCATCTACGGTCCCGGCCGCTCGCCGCTCGACCGCGTCGCCGCGGGCCGGGCGCATCGCATCGGCCTGCCCGATCAGGTGTTCAGCCGCGTCCATGTCGACGATATCGTGGCGGGCGTCCTCGCCGCGCGCGACGCCCCCGCCGGCGCCTATAATCTCGCCGACGACCGCCCCTGTTCGCAGGACGCGGTCGTCGCCTTCGCCGCGCGCCTGCTCCGCCTGCCGCCGCCGCCGCTGGTCGCGCTGGAGACGCTGAGCCCGATGGCGCGCGGCTTCTATGCCGAGAACCGCCGCGTCGCCAACGGCAAGGCGAAGCGCATCCTCGGCTGGCGCCCCGTCTATCGCGATTACCGGTTCGGCCTGCGCGCCCTCAACGCGATGACCAGCCCGACCCCGGTCAGCGCCGCTCCCGCCGCGGCGAGCGGCGACCAACGATAGCCTTCGAACAATGTCGACAGCAGCATCGCGATCACCGGCACGATGACGCTCGAATAGGCCGCCTTGGCCGGCCCGATCACGCGCAGCACCTTGTAATAGAGCGGAAAGGCGACCGCCGAGCCGAACAGGCCGAGATAGAGGATCCCCGCCCAATAGGCGCCGCGCATCTCGACCACCGGCGGCCCGGTCAGCCACCAGGCGACCATCCCGTCGACGCCCGCGCCGATCAGCATCGATACCGCCAGCGTCGCCATCATCGGATAGCGTTTGGCGGTCGGCGTCGCCTGCAGCACGTTCGCCATCGACGCGGCGAGGATCGCCACCCCGGTGAAACCGATCCCGGCCAGCGTCGCCGCGGTCCCCGCCGGGCCGCTGCGCGCCTCGTGCAGGAACAGCAGCGCGATCCCCGCCATCGCCACCGCCGATCCCGCGATCAGCTGCCCGCCCATCCTTTGCCCGAGCAGGATGCGCGCCAACAGCGCGTTGGGCACCAGCAGGATCGCGAACACCACCGCGACGAGGCCGGAGGTGATGTGATGCTCGGCGCGATAGACGAAGTTGAAGTTGAGGCAGAATTGCAGCACGCCGACCGCCGCGGCGAACGCCCAGCCGCGCCCATCGAGCGCGAACCGTTCGCCCTTCGCCCTGGCGACGATCGTCATCGCGATGCCCGCGACGAGGAAGCGGTAGGTCACCGACCAGCTCGGCGGCACCACGCCCAATTGGTCGCGGATCACCAGCCAGGTCGATCCCCAGATCAGCGTCACCAAGGCGAAGGGGACGAGGATCGCCGCCCGCGTCGACCGGGGCGCGGCGGCCTCGCTCACAGCTCCCCGATCGCCGCCGCGAGCAGCGCGACCTGATCGGCCGGGCTGTCCCACGCCGTCACCAGCCGGATCTCGCCCGCCGCCCAATCGTAGAAGTCGAACCCCTGCGCGCGCAGCGCCGCCGCCTCGTCGGGCGTCGCCTGCAGGAACACCTCGTTCGCCTCGACCGGGTGGACCAGCCGCGCCCCCGCCGCCGCCGCCAGCGCCGCCGCGCGCGCATTGGCGGCGCGGGCATTGTCGAGCCACAGGTCGTCCTCCAGCATCGCCAGCACCTGCGCGGCGAGATAGCGGCCCTTGGAGAACAGCAGCCCCGCCCGCTTGCGCCGGTACAGCGTCGCCCCGGCAAGCGCCGGCTTGAAGAAGACGAGCAGTTCGGCGCTCATCGCCCCGTTCTTGACGAAGCCGAAGCTCAGCGCGTCGACCCCCGCCTGCCACGTCACCGCGGCGGGCGAGCACCCCAGCGTCGCCACCGCATTGGCGAAGCGCGCGCCGTCCATATGCAGTCCCAGCCCGCGCGTCCGCGCCAGCGCGCCGATCGCGGCGACCTCGTCGGGCGTATAGACGCGGCCATACTCGGTGGCGTTGGTGATCGAGATCGCATGCGGCTGGACGCGATGCACGTCGTTGGCGATCGCGTCGATCACCGCGGCGATCGTGCCGGGGGTCAGCTTCGCGCCCTCGCCGTCGGCGAGATAGAGTTTGGCGCCATGGGTGTAGAATTCCGGCGCGCCGCCCTCGTCGTTCTGGATATGCGCGTCGCGATGACACACCACCGCGCCATGCGGCGGGCACAAGGCGGCGAGCGCGAGGCAGTTCGCCGCGGTCCCGGTCGGCACCCACAGGGCCGCGACATCGGTGCCGAACAGATCGGACAACCGTCCGTCGAGCGCCTGCGACCGCGCATCGCCGTCATAAGCGGTGTCGAGCGTGTTCGCCTCGGCGAGGGCGGCCATCACCTTGGGATGCACCGGTGCGGCATTGTCTGAAAAGAAGCGCATGCCGAAAACCTTGCGGCGCGGGGCCGGCACCGTCAACCGCGCTTGGCGGGCGAATGGCCACCGCCCTGACTGACACTTCGGAGGAACCCACCCGTGCTCCTGCGAACGCAGGAGCACGGGTGGGTTCGCGGACGTCCCGATCACGTCCGGGTGACGGGAGAGCCTGGAAGCCCTACCCCGCGATCACCCCATCCGCTCGGTCAGCACGATCTCGCCCTCGACCTCGATATCCTCGTCGCTGTCGAGATCGGCATCCTCGGGCATGTCGAATTCCGCGCTCCAGTCGTACACCTTCGCCGCGCCGCCCTCGATCCACACGCGCACCGCGCCGCTGGTGATCTCGCCGCCCATCGCGCCGACGAAGTCGGTGACCAGCGCATCGGCGGCGCTTTCGTGATCGGTCACGCCGGGGATGCTCGCCGCCTCGACCTCTTCGTCCAACTCGATGATCTGCGCCCAGAATCGTTTTGCCATCGTCTGCTTCCTTGCTGCGGGGGGCGGTCTTGCCAGATCGGCGCGCGAAACGCTCGCCTCTAATGCCGCACGTAGAACAGGTGCGAGCGCACCCGCCCGACCTTGACCAACGTATCGCGCCAATAGGGCACCATCCAGTCGGTATGGTAATGCGTCGCCCGCCCGACCGTGGCGAAGACATAGCCGCCGAGCGCCCGCCGCGCCGCGCGCCGTGCCGCGCCCCAGCCGAGGTGCACCGGCCGCCGGACGAACGAACCGTCGCAGGTGAACGAGAATTGGCAGCCCGTCGTCCGGTCCGATCCCTGATAGACGACGCCGCAGATCGTCTTGGGAAAGCCCGGCGCGCGCACCCGGTTGAGGATCACCTGGATCACCGCCTGCTGTCCGCGGCGGTCGTCGCCCGCTTCGTAGAGCGCGGCGGTGGCGAGGCATTCCGCCGCCTGCTCGCGCGCCGCCGGCCCGCCCTGGAAGCGATAGGGCAGGGCGCGCAGCCGCCGTTTCGTCTCGATCGGCACCGCCGCGTTCGACGCGCGCGCCTCTTCCATCGTCAGCGGCCTCGCGACCTGCGGCGCCGGCGGCAGCGCGAACCGCCACGGCCCGATCGACCCCGCCACCACGATCACTACCGCGACGACGCCGAGCAGCAGCAACCACCGCTCCGACGCAAGATCATGCGCCTTACGCCGCCCGCGCGGCCGGGAAGGGGTGCGTCGCTGCGCCATGGTGCGACCGTCTAGCCGAGGCGGAGCACGATGCCAGCCCGCATGCGCGCCGCTTCCCCACGTATCCGTCACCCCGGACTCGTTCCGGGCCGCAGGCGAACGGCATCATCTCAAGCGTTTCTCCTCGCCGCAGAGTAGACCCCGGAACGAGGCCGGGGTGACGGCGGAAGCCGGGAGAGCATTGGGCGAAGATAAACGCCTAGGCGACTGGCCCGCATCCCGGCTCGATATTCCGCATGGCGACGACCCTTCACTCAACCCCAGTGCTCCCGCGCAGGCGGTAGCCCAGGAGTCGCGAATGTCGTCAGGCGTTGCTCTGCTCAACCCTTAATCGCTCCAGCGCTCGCAGACATCGCAAGAAGAAGAGCGGGATCACGCGAAGGCGCGAAGGTGTACCGCGTGGGGCGGCGTCGTCCTGTCATCGCAATCGCCTGATGGAAAGGGCCGCAACCGCGGCGAGCGCAACACCTTCGCGCCTTCGCGTCTTCGCGCGAACACATCCCTCGTCGCTACGCGTCCCGCGGCAGCCGGATACCGATCCGGCCTATTCCTCATCCCCCCCGTCGCCACCACGCCGGTCGCGCGGTGGCGGCGCGTCCGGCGGGACCGGCGCGCGGTCGCGGCCCGGCGTGATGCTGATGCTGCCGTCGCGGCCCATCTTCATCTGCATGCCGAAGCCGTCGATCGTCCCCTCGGGCGCGGCGATGTCGCCCATCGATTCGTCCAATGCCTCATCGGGGCCGACGACCGCCTCGGGGTCCATCGCATTCTCCTCGATCACTACCGGCGCGACGACCGGCGCGATGTTGAGTGCGGAGACCATGAACTGGCGCCACAATTGCGCTGGGATGCCGCCGCCGTGCAGCCCGGCATTGGGCGAGCTGTCGTCGTTGCCGACCCACACGCCGACCACCAGATCGCCGGCGAAGCCGATGAACCAGGCGTCGCGGCTGTTCTGCGACGTCCCCGTCTTGCCATAAGCCGGCAGCGTCAGCACCGCGGCGCGACCGGTGCCGCGCAGCGACGCGCCGAGCAGGTCGAGCATATGCTCGCGGATGCCGTCGGGCATCGTGCTCGGCCCGCCGGTCAGCGACTGATACCAGCTCTTGCTCGCGCCGCTGTCCTCCAGCCCGCGCGGGTGGACCGGATATTTGCCGTTGGCGACCGCCGCATAGGCCGCGGTCAGTTCGAGCAGCGAGACCTCCGCGGTGCCGAGCCCGATCGTCGCCTCGTTGGGGATCGGCGTCGAGATGCCGAGATCACGCGCCGCCTTGATGACGTTGCGCACGCCGACCTCCTGCGTCAGCCGCGCCGCGACGACGTTGCTCGACCGGGCGAAGGCGCGGCGCAGCGTGATCGGCCCGAGATAGCGGTTGTCGTCGTTCTTCGGCTTCCAGCCGGCGATCTCGATCCGGCTGTCGTCGGCCATCGTGTCGGGCGTCATGCCGGCGCGCATCGCGGCGAGATAGACGAACAATTTGAACGTCGAGCCGGGCTGGCGGCGTGCCTGCGTCGCGCGGTTGAACGGGCTCTTGGCGTAATCCTTGCCGCCGACCATCGCGACGACGCGGCCGTCGCGGCGCATCGCGACCATCGCCACCTGCGCCTGCCGCAGCCCCGCCTGCCGCACGACGCGCTCGGCGGTATTCTGCAGCCGGCGATCGAGCGTCGTCTTCACCGTCGCCTCGGTCTTGATCTCGCCCGCCTGGTCGCGCGCGTCGGGCAGCACCCAGTCGGCGAAATAGGTGCCGCTCGGCAATTGCGTCGGGCGGCTGGCCAGCACGCGCTGCGGCTCGACCTCGGCGGCCTCGGCCTTGGTGATGAAGCCCGCTTCCGCCATCGCCCGCACCACCAGCATCTCGCGCTTGCGCGCGCCTTCCAGATTGCTGGTCGGCGCGAGCCGCGACGGCGCCTTGACCAGGCCGGCGAGCATCGCCGCCTGGCCGACGTTCATCTTCTCGGGCTCGCGGCCGAAATAATGTTTCGACGCGGCGCGCAGGCCATAGACGTTGTCGCCGAAATAGACGTTCGACAGATAGCGCGACAGGATCTCGTCCTTGCTCAGCCATGCCTCGAGCCAGAAGGAGATCATCACCTCGCGGATCTTGCGGGCGGCGGTGCGGTCCGAATCGAGGAAGGCGTTCTTGGCGAGCTGCTGCGTGATCGTGCTGCCGCCCTCGCGCACCCCGCCCGAGCCGACATTGTGGACGAAGGCGCGCAGGATGCCGCGCGGGTCGATTCCCCAATGCGAGCGGAAGCGGCGGTCCTCGATCGCCAGGAACGCGTCGGTGACGTGCGCGGGCAGCTTGGCGGCGTCGACCGGCGCGCCGATGATCGCGCCGCGCCGCGCGATCGGCGTGCCGTCGTCCGCGGTCAGCGTGATCGACGGCGGCGTCGGCGGCTTGAGCGAGCGGCTCAGCGGCGCGGTGACCGCGAGCCAGCCGATCGCGATCACCAGCAGGACGATCCCCACGCCGATGCCGCGCACGATCCAGCGGCCGATGTTGCGCGGGCTGCGCGGCGACGGCGGCAGGTCGCCGCCGGACGGATCGTCGCGGTCGAGGAAGTCGTCGAAGCGGCCGCCCAGGCGGTGGTCGCGCGGTGTCTCGTCGTCCAGCTCGTAGCGCTGGCCGATGGAATTGCGGCGATTGGTATCGACGGGTTCGTGACGCATCGGCTCGTCCCAGCGGTCAGCCATGAGGTGTATTACAATCCTAAAACAGCTGAGGCAAGGGCGCACGGCTATGCGTGCGGTTAGCGAAGTTTACCTTGGCTGGCGCCGTCCGTCGAGCCGCGCTATCGCAGGCGTCATGGCAGTCGATCCCGCTTCTCCCCCCCTCGTCGTCGGCATCGGCGGCACCATCGGCGGCGTGTCGTCGACCGAGCGCGCGCTCCGCATCGCGCTCGACGCGGCGGAGCGCGAGGGCTTCCGCACCCGCATGTTCGGCGGCGCCGACATGGCGCGCCTGCCGCTCTACGACCCGCGCGCGACCAGCCGCACCGCCGACGAGGAGGCGTTCGTCGACGCGGTGCGGCAGGCGTCGGCGGTGATCATCGCCAGCCCCGGCTATCACGGCAGCATCTCGGGCGTGGTCAAGAACGCGCTCGACCTGCTCGAGGAGACGGCGAAGGATCCGCGCCCCTATCTCGCCGACATGCCGGTCGGGCTGATCGCGACGGCTTACGGCTGGCAGGCGACGGGCTCGACGATCGCGGCGCTGCGCTCGATCGTCCACGCGCTGCGCGGCTGGCCGACGCCCTTCGCCGCGGCGATCAACACGCAGATCACCAAGTTCGACGCCGACGGCGGCGCGAGCGACCCCGCGGTGGTCGAACAGCTCGGGATCGTCGGCCGGCAGGTCGCGCGGTTCGCACCGCTCGCCACGGCCTGATCCCCGGACGCCATCACCGGGCAACATGGACAAGTTGGACACCTTAACGGAAACGATCCGGGTCTATCGTTTCGATTCCTGCACCAATGAAAAAGAGCCGCGCCGTCCGACGACGGCTTACCGGATGCGCGGCCGGTAGGACAGGCGCGCGCGTTTCCGGCGTCGGTGCAAGGCTTTGCCCCGGAGTCGCACCTATATCGTTCAGGCCGGGACCAATTCGCCCGCGTTCGACTCGGCCAGCAGCCCCTGCCGCTTGGCGACGATCGCCGGGATCAGCGCCTGCCCCGCGACGTTGACCGCGGTGCGGCCCATGTCGAGGATCGGGTCGATCGCGAGCAGCAGCCCCGCGCCTTCCAGCGGGAGGCCGAGCGTCGACAGCGTCAGCGTCAGCATCACCAGCGCGCCGGTCAGCCCCGCGGTCGCCGCCGAGCCGAGCACCGAGACGAGCACGATCAGCAGATAATCCGTGCCGTGCAGCGGGATATTGTAATATTGCGCGACGAACAAAGCCGCGACCGCGGGATAGACGGCGGCGCAGCCGTCCATCTTGGTCGTCGCCGCGAACGGCACCGCGAAGGCGGCATAGCTGCGCGACACGCCGAGCCGCTCGACCACCTGTTCGGTGACGGGCAAGGTCGCGATCGACGAGCGCGAGACGAAGCCCAATTGGATCGCCGGCCAGGCGGTGGCGAAGAAACGCTTCGGGCTCATGCCGTTGGCGAGCAGCAGCAGCGGATAGACGACGAACAGCACGAGGCCGAGGCCGATATAGATGGCGATCGCGAAGGTGCCGAGCGCCGACAGCGACTGCCAGCCGTAGCGGACGATCGCGCTGCCGAGCAGCGCACCGGTGCCGATCGGGGTCAGCCGCACTACCCAGCGCAGGATGCGGCGGAAGATCGCCAATGCCGAGGCGTTGAAGGCGAGGAACGGCGCGCCGGCCTCACCCGTCCGCACCGCGGCGACGCCGATCGCGATCGCGACGACGATCAGCTGGAGCACGTTGAACGACAGTCCGGTCTTCGCGCCGCCGTCGGCGAGCCTGGTCGAGGCTTCGAGGCCGAGGATATTGGCCGGCACCAGCCCGCGCAGGAAGTCGAGCCACGACCCCGCAGTCTCGGGCCGCACCGCAGCGGCGGCGCTGACCCCGGCATGCGCGCCGGGCTGCAGCAATGTGCCGAGCGTCAGCCCGATCGACACCGCGATCAGTGCCGACAGTCCGAACCAGAGGAAGGTGCCGGTGACCAGCCGCGCGGCGTTGTTGAGGTCGCGCAGCGCGGCGATCGACGCGACGATCGCGGTGAAGACGAGCGGCACGACCAGCGCCTTGAGCAATTGCACGAAGATGTCGCCGACGATCTTCAGCCCGTCGGCGAGCCCGGCGAGCGCATAGCTGCGCGCGACGAAGCCGAGCGCGAGCCCGATCGCCATGCCGATGAACACCTGCACGCCGAAGGGAGGGCGGGTCACTGCGTTGAAGTCCTGATCATCGCGGGGATGTAGGGGGTGGGCGGTGTTGGCGCGACGATAGAAATGGTGGAGGCGGGTAAAGATGGGGTGCGGTTTTGTCTGCCTCATGGCTCCCGCCCCATCCTCCCCCTCCGTCAGCGCTGACGCTCTGCCACCTCCCCCTGGCGGGGGAGGAATAAGGAAGTCCTCCCCCGCCAGGGCAGGGCGATCGCATATGGCCCTCCCGGTAAGTCGTACGCCCTCCAAATCCACTTCGTCACCCCGGCCTTGCGCCGGGGTCCCGCTTCTTTGGACGGCGCGAAGAAGCGGGATGCCGGATCAAGTCCGGCATGACGGGGATGGGAAAGCCGTTGCAACACCCCAATGGCCATATGCGATCGCCCTGCCCGCCAGGGGGAGGTGGCGCCCCGAAGGCGTGACGGAGGGGGAGGACAGGGCGGGAGCTCCACGATCACGCGCGCCGTCGAGTTGCGCACCACCCTGTCCGTTTCCGCCCCATCCGTGTAGAGGCCGCCGCCATGACTCACGCAACCGACACCGAACGTCGCTGGCTGACCGAGGCGGTGCGGCGGATCGAGGCGGATTACAACCGCTCGGCGGACACGCATCTGATCCGCCTCGAATTGCCGCGCTTTCCCGGCATCACGCTGTATCTCAAGGACGAAAGCTCGCACCCGACCGGCAGCCTCAAGCACCGGCTGGCGCGCTCGCTGTTCCTCTACGCTCTGTGCAACGCGTGGATCGGGCCGCGCACCACGGTGATCGAGGCGTCGTCGGGGTCGACCGCGGTGTCGGAGGCCTATTTCGCGCGGATGCTCGGGTTGCGCTTCATCGCGGTGGTACCCGCGCAGACCGCGGCGCCCAAGCTCGATGCGATCCGCTTCTACGGCGGCGAGATTCATGCGGTCGACGATCCGCGCACCGTCTATGCCGCCGCGCAGCGGCTCGCGGCGGAAACCGGCGGCCATTATATGGACCAGTTCACGTACGCCGAGCGGGCGACCGACTGGCGCGGCAACAACAATATCGCCGAGAGCATCTTCGCGCAAATGGCGCAGGAGGAGCATCCGGTACCGCGCTGGGTGGTGTGCGGCGCCGGCACCGGCGGCACCTCGGCCACGATCGGCCGCTTCATCCGCTACCAGCGGCATGCGACGCGATTGTGCGTCGCGGACCCCGAACATTCGGTATTCCACCGCCATTTCGCCGACCCGCGCGTCACCGCGCTGCCCGATGGCTGCGCGTCGCGCGTCGAGGGGATCGGCCGGCCGCGGCTCGAACCGAGCTTCATCCCCTCGGTGATCGACCGGATGATCGCGGTCGAGGACGCCGCCAGCGTCGGCGCGATGCGCGCGCTGTCGGACGTGCTCGGCCGCTCGGTCGGCGGCTCGACCGGCACCAACCTCCACGCCTGCGCGCAACTCGTCACCGAGATGGCGGCGGCGGGCGAGCAGGGCAGTATCGTGACGCTGCTATGCGACGGCGGCGACCGCTACGCCTGCACCTATTACGACGACGCCTGGTGCGCGACGCACGGCGTCGCCTGGAACGACGCGGCGGCGGCGATGCGCGGCTTCCTCGGCGCGGGCTGACGGCGCGGCGGCATCACCGGCGGGGCGAGCATCAGCCGATGCCCGAGCCGGTCGTAGAAGCGGCAGACGTCGATGATCTCGGTACGGCCCGGCGCGAGCCGTGTGCCCAAAGCATAGCGGCGCAGTTCGTCGCCCGCGGTCGCGCGCCAGCCGGCGGTCATCACGCTGCCGCCGGCGACGTCGGGCCGGCGCACCACGCCGTTGCAATGGATCAGGCAGGCGCTGGACCGGCCGAGCGCGAGCAAGCGTGCGCGATCGGCGCCGAGGGTGAGCGGGTGGACGCCATAATCGCGCAGCTTGTTGGCGGTGTTGCGCTGCTCCTCGCGCACGACATGGCCCGCCGACGCGCCGAGTTCATCGAGCAGGCCGTGCAGGAAGCGGTCGAGCTCGCGCAGGCAATTGGCGACGAAGCGGGCACGGGTACGCGCATGTGCGCCCTGCGGCCAGCCGTCGGTGATCACCGGACGCTCGGCGAGCGCGGCGAGGAAGGTCGCGCCGCGGGTCAAGGTGTCGTGCGCCGCCGCTGCCCCCCGCAGCGGCGTGACGCGGGTATGAATCACGCCTCGCTATGCACCGGATCGGTGTCGGCATCCTCGGATGCGGCGAGCGTGCTGGCGGCGCGGGTGGCGGCGGCGCGCTGGTCGCGCATCGCCTCGGTCCGCTCGGCGCGGGCGGCCATCGCTTCCCACGACCGTGCGGCGCGCTCGCACCGGTCGCGGACGTTGTCCAGATTGGCCTCGGACGCGTTGTTGCGCTCCTGATCGGCCTGCTTGCGGAAGAATGTGGCGTCGCTGGACATCGGGCACCTCGTCAGCGGAAAGAAGAGAGGCAGGGAAGGGCGAACGGCGCGGTCGAACACCGGCGCGTCACGTCGATATGCGACTATACGGACACCCTAGATGGGCGCGAACCGCTCGATAAGCAAGTGACGCCCCCGCCGGTCGTCCGATCGGACGGCGACGGAGGCGCATCTGCCCGCGAGGGGGGAGCGGCAGGTCGAAATACGCCGACCTGCCGCCGACACTCAGCGCAGGCGGCGGCGCGTCGCCGCCGTCGCGCCGAACCCGGCCGCACCGGCGCCGACCAGCAGCGCGAGCACGATGATGAATGAGGTACCGGCAGCCGCACCGGCGGCGGCGTCGGTCGCCGACTTGGCGGTCGCGACGGCCTTGTCCTTCGTCTTGACGAAATCGGCCTTGGCGCGCGTCACCTGGGCCTGCGCCTCGGGACGGCTGATCTTGCGCTGCGCGGCGACGATATCGACCACGCGGCTTTCCGCCTGCGCGCCCTCGTTGCCGCCGCGTGCCAGCGCGGGAAGCTGCTTGGCGATTTCCTTCTGCGCCTGTTCCGGCGTCATCTGCGCGGGGTCGGACGGCGCGGCGGACAGATAGGCGGCGGCCTCCTGGCGCACGTCGCCCTGATCGACACCGGCAACCTCCGCGGCGCGCGGTGCGACCGCACCGACGCTCGAACCCGCGGCGCCGGCGACCGCACCGACGGTGCGGAACGCGCCGCCGATGATCCCGCCGACCGCCGAGGTCAGCAGGTACAGCGTCAGGATCAGCGTCACGCCCCAGACGACCAGGCCGTGGACCAGCGCGTCGAAGCGATCAGTCGCGCCGCCGACGCGCGCCGCGGCATAGCCGCCCGCGCCGAGTGCTACGATCGTCGTGATCAGCCAATAGATGCCGGCGCCGATGCCGAAGCCGGCGGCGCCGGGCGTCGTGCCCTCGACCGGATCGACCATCGTCAGCCCGATGCCGGTACCGAGGATGCCGAGCACCAGCTGGATCGCCACCGCGATCACCACGCCGGCGAAGATCGCGCCCCAGGACAGCCGCTTCGGCCCACGCAGGATCGCGTTCTCTTCTGCCGGCGTCACGCCGGTCGTCGTCATCGTCACCATATTCACTCCTGTTGTCGTCTGTCGTTATCGGTCGGCGGGCGTACGATCGGCCGGGCCGGTCGCGTCCGCGTCGCGTTCTGCGCGCCCCTTGCGCACCTCGGCATCGTCGCCGAGCAACTTGCCGATCGTTTCCCGCGCGGCGCCCTTGGCCGCGCGCGTCTTCCGGTCGGCAGGTATCTTTCCGGTCATGCGGCCCCTCGCTGCGCGGTGCTGCGCTCGACCGAGCGCAGGACGACCGCGCCGTCGTCGAACCCGCGCGCGCGCGCCCAGGCCGCCGCCGCGGTCCGGCGGTTGACGCCGATCTTGGCGTAGATGCGCGCGACATGGTTGCGCACGGTGTTGCCCGAAACGTCGAGCGCCCGCGCGATGCTCTTGTCGTCGAGCCCGCGGCAGATCAGCGCCAGCACCTCGCGCTCGCGCGCGGTGAGCGCATCGAGCCCGGGGCCGTCGGTGTCCGGCTGCGGCGCGCGCAACCGCGCGAGCTTGTCCATGATCGAGCGGCTGAACCAGCTCGTATCCTTCATCACCGCCTCGATCGCCTCGACCAGTTCGAGCTCGGTCGCCTTGCGGCGGGTGATGTCCTGGAACGCCCACAGCAGGCAGGTGGCGTTGCCGATGGTGATCGATTCGGTCGAGACGACGCAGTCGATCGCGCCGCCGTCGCGCACCGCGATGCGCGCCTCGTGGTTGCGCAGGTCGCTGCCGTCCTCGATCACCGCCTCGACCTCGCCGCGCACCGTATCGTCCGCCCACAGGCCGAGGTCGGCGAGCGAGCGGCCGACGATCGCGTCGGCGGCATAGCCGGTCAGCGCGGTGAAGCTGGCATTTACCTCGCACAGGACGTGGCCGTCGCGCGCGCCGATCGCCATCGGCACCGGCGCCAGCTGGAAGGTGCGGGTGAACCGCTCCTCGCTGTGGCGCAGCGCCGATTCCGCCTGCCGCCGCGGTTCGAGGTCGGCGAAGGTGAACAGCATGCACGGCTGTTCGTCCAGCTCGATCGGCTGGCCCGCGACGATCACCAATTTGGTGCCGCCGCCGGGCAGCACCAGATCGGCCTCCATCTGCGGGATCGTCCGTCCCTCGGCCAGCCGCTGCTTGGCGAGGTCGCGCTGGGTGGCGCCGTGCAGCACGTCGATGTCGTAGACGGTCTTGCCCAGCATCTGTTCGCGGCTCTGCGCGGTCATGTCGAGGAAACCCTGGTTGACCTTGACGAAGCGCAGGTCGGCGAGGCGGCAGATCACCGCCGGGGCCGGATTGGCGTTGAACGACTGTTCGAACCGGTCCTCGGCCTCGAAGCGCGCGGTGACGTCCTGGATGATCAGCACGACGCAGGTCGGCACGTCCTCGTCGGCGTCGTTGAGCACCAGGCTGCGCACCTGATGCACCCAGCGCGGCTCCTCCTCGCCGGCGACGGTCACCTCGACCACCACTTCGGAGAAGGAATCGCCCGCCGCCACCCGCTCGATCGGGTAATCGTCCGCTTCGAGCCGATGGTTGTTGCGATAGCGCAACTGGAAGCGCGCGCGATAATCGTCGACGGTCGCGCCGAGCTGATCGAGCCGCTCGACGCCGTGCATCGCCAGCGCGGCATCGTTCGCCCAGAGCAGGCTCTGGTCGGGATCGATCAGGATCACCCCCTCGTCGAGACCGGAAATGATCTGCCGCAAATGCCGCAGGTCATTGGTCTCGCGCAGGCTCTTGAGCGACGTGGACATCGACGCGCGCCGGCGATCAGTCGCGCTGGCCGTGGATCAGCCAGGCGAGCGCATAGCCGCCCGCCGCGGCGGCCGCTGCCGCCCACAACACCGGGCGTTCGTCGAGGCTGCGCGCGACGACCTGCTTGCCGTGGCGAGCCGCCTCGGCGGCACGGTCGGCGGCATCGGCGACCGCCTCGCGGCCCTTGTCGGCGAGATGCGGCGCGGCATCGATCGCATCCTCGGCGACCGACTGGGCGCGGCCGTACAGGTTCTCCGCGCCACCAGCGACCTGATCGACGACGCCGTCGACCTGCCAGTCGCGGCTGTCGACCGCATCGCCGACGGCCTTCTCGACCTTGCCGCCGACGTAGCGGGCGCCGCCATGCCATTCGTGCGTGTTCATCTCGATCTCCAAAATAAAGGCGCCCGATCCGGCACGGCAGGCATGCAGCCGTCAGCGATCCGATGCGGGCAGGCATCGGATCGGCCGAACCGATCGGGGCGAGTAGGGAAGGCTCGCGAGCAGCCGCCGTGTTCGACCGTTCTGGACATACAAACCTACATCAATCCAGTTGGTTCCTGGTAGCTTTGTGGGGGGTGCCTGATCGTCATGTACCAGACGGGGACCGACGTTCGGCGGTGCGGAGCACCCCGGATATCCCCACGACGCAGGGAGCGGATATTTCACACCGCAACATAAATGTGGCCGATATGTCATAAGTCCGAAACGAACTCATCGCACCGCGCGCCCATGTTTCGTCACGAAACGGGGGGCTTTGTCATGTCATTCACCAACACCGCCATTGCGGCACGGCTGCTCGCCGCGACCGCCGTCTGCTCGACGCTGATCGCGACGCCCGCGTTCGCCGCCGACGATCCCAAGAGCGTCGTCGCCGCCGAGGATCCCAAGAGCGTCGTCGCCGCCGACAGGACGCCCGAGGCGACGCCGGACCAGCTTGCCGATATCGTCGTCACCGCCGAGAAGCGGCCGCAGAATGCGCAGAAGACGCCGATCTCGATCAGCGTGCTGAGCGGCGACGATCTCGCCAACCGGCATGTCGTGTCGCTCGCCGACCTCGGCGACGGATCGATCCCGTCTCTGAAGGTGGCGCCGTTCTACTCGCGCAACTCGGCGCTGATCGTCAACATCCGCGGCGTCGGCGTGCTCAGCGACAGCAACCAGCCGGCGCGCGACCAGGGCGTCGGCGTCTATATCGACGGCGTCTATCTGGGCCGCGCGCAGGGACTCGGCACCGCGCTGTTCGACATCGAGAATATCGAGGTGCTGAAGGGGCCGCAGGGCACGTTGTTCGGCCGCAACACCGAAGGCGGCGCGGTCAACATCGTCACCAAGCGGCCGAGCGGCGAATTCCACCTCAACACGATCGCCGGCATCGGCAATTACGGCGCCTATAAGGGCGAGGTGCATCTCGATCTGCCCGCGATCCAGGATCTCGCGGTCAAGATCGATGCGGTCGTCAGCCATCGCGGCCCGCTGGTGCGCAATCCGTTGACCGGCGCCGACGGCTTCAACGCCTATGACAAGCGCGGCCTGCATTACGAATTGCTGTGGAAGCCGACCACGGATTTCAGCGCCGATTATTCGTTCGACACCTCCTACGACGCCTCGACCCCGCTCTATCTCCAGTTGCTTGCGGCAGGCACGTACAAGCAGGCGCCGCTCGGCACCGTCCAGCCGCAGCGCGCGCGCGACGCCAATGTCGGCGTGCCGCAGCAGCCCAGCGTCGGCAAGGTCCGCGGCAACCAGCTGACGCTCGCCTATCACCCGGCGTCGGCGCTCACCGTCAAGTCGATCAGTGCCTATCGCGCGATGACGCAGACGCAATATGACAACGGCTCCGCGGCCAGCACGCTGTCGGCGCCGACCGCCACCTTCGTCAGCAAGGATTTCGGCGGCAACACCATCCCGCTGCCGTTCTCACGCTACAGCCTCGCCGATTTCCGCCAGAACCAGTTCAGCCAGGAGGTTCAGCTGATCGGCGACGTGGCGGAGGTGCAGTTCGTCGCCGGCGCGCTTTATTATCAGGAGCATGTCGAGGACAATGCCCGCGCCTTCTACACCAACCAATGCACCACCTCGGCCTGCACCGCTTATACGATCCTGCCGCCCAACTTCCGCACCGACGTGGCGAATTACGCAGCGCTGCCGCTCGATTACACCGCGCAGCGGATCGACCGCGCCAGCTATGTGAAGACCAGCAGCATCGGCGCCTTCGGCCAGGCGACCTGGACGCCGGCGGCGCTCGACGACCGCCTCCACCTGACCGGCGGCCTGCGCTGGAGCCGCGACGCCAAGCAGGGCACGCTGCTGACGGTCAACGGCAAGCTGCCGGTCGACCGCCGCGGCGTATCGCGCGAACTGCCGCTCGACGCGCGCTGGTCGCGGGTCGATCCGATGGTCAATCTCGCCGTCGACGCCACCCGCGACGTCCACGTCTACGGCAAATGGAGCACCGGCTACAAATCGGGCGGCGCCAATTCGCGCTCGCAGGAATATGACGCGTTCAATCCGGAAACGGTCTCGGTGTTCGAGATCGGCGCCAAGACCGAATTCTTCGATCGCCACGCCCGCTTCAACATCGCGGCCTATGCCGGGACGTACAAAGACATTCAGATCGACTTCCAGCGTCCCTATGTCGACGGCAAGAACGGCGCGACGACGCGCACGACGATCTCGACGCTCAACGCGCCGGGCACCGGCGGCATCCACGGCGTCGAGGCCGAACTGACGGTGATGCCGACGCGCGGGCTGACGCTCCACGGCTCCTACGCGCATACCTATGTCCACATCCCGCCGGCGGTGAACCCCTATCCCAACGCCAAGGGCGACCTCAGCACGCTCGCCGTGCCGATCTACCAGACCTACACGCCGAGCGATTCGGCGAGCGCCGCCGCCGATTTCGAACTGCCGCTGACCGGCGTGACGCTGCGCGCGCATATCGACGGCAATTACGACTCGGGCTTCTACGCCAATTCCAACGACCCCGTGTACGTCGGCGCGAACAACCCGGCCAACGTCTACCAGCCGAAGGGCGATGCCGCGTTCATCGTCAACACGTCGCTGGCGCTCGCCGATATCGCCATGGGGCAGGGCGGCTCGAAGGTGACGCTGTCGGTCTGGGCGCGCAATCTGTTCGACGAACAGCATGTCTTCTACAAGGCGTTGTACGTCACCACCGGCCTGCAGGGATTCTACAACGAACCGCGGACGCTCGGTGGCCAGGTGCAGGTGACCTTCTGATGCGTATCGTACCATCCGCCGCGACGGTGGCGCTGCTCGCCTTGCTGCCGGGCAGCGCCGTGGTCGCCCGGTCGCAGCCGGTCGCGACCGCGACCGCGGCGGCGCACGAACGGCTGCTGCCGTTGCAGGGCGGGCGCAACTTCCGCGATCTCGGCGGCTATGCCACCGTGGATGGGCGGCACGTCAAATGGGGCCTGTTGTACCGTTCCGGTTCGATGCACGGGCTGACTGCGGCCGATTATGCCGAATTGCAGCGGCGCGGCATCCGCGTCGTCTGCGACCTGCGCGACACCCGCGAGCGCGCCGCCGAGCCGGTCGATTGGCCGGCGCACGGCGCGCCGCAGGTGCTGAGCGACGATTACCTGCTCGATACGCGCGATTTCATTCCCGCCGGCGCGATGAAGGACTGGACGCAGGCGGCGGCACGAGCGGCGATGACCGCGAGCTATCCGAAGATGCTCGGCCAGTTCCGCGGCCAGTATCGCCGGATGTTCGCCGAACTGCTCGCCGGCCACGCCCCGCTCGCGTTCAATTGCTCGGCGGGCAAGGACCGCACCGGCATCGCCGCCGCGCTGCTGCTCACCGCGCTCGGCGTACCGCGCGAGACGGTGGTCGAGGATTATCTGCTGACCAACCGCTACCTCGACGCCGCCAAGCTCCTCGCCAGCCCGGCGCAGGCGGATACGCCCTGGGCGCATCTGCCGCCCGGCGTCACCGCGGCGCTGGCGACGGCGGATCGGCGCTATATCGAGGCGGCGCTGGCAGTGCTCGACGCGCATTCCGGTGGCGCAACCGGCTGGTTGCGCGACGAGATGGGGCTGTCGGCGGCGGACATCGTCCGGCTGCGCACCGCCTATCTTGATTGACCGGGGCGCCGACGGCGTAGCGAACCGCTGACGCAGGCCAGTCGCCGCCCGACCCCCGCCCGGCCTCTATGCGGGGCAGGCGACGCGCGCCGGTCGGCGGACGGCGAGCAGCAGCACGAGCGCCGCAGCCGCCATCGCCGCGCCGGCGAGCGACACCGCGGGCAGGCCGAGCCCTGCGCCGATTACCCCGCCGCCGAGCGCCGCACCGATCGCATTGCCCAGGTTGAACGCCCCGATGTTCATCGCCGAGGCGAGGTTGGGCGCGTCCGCGGCCGCCTGCATCACGCGCATCTGCAACGGCGGCACGATCGCGAAGCTGGCGATGCCCCAGACCAGGATCGCGGCGGCTGCGGACAGCGGCCAGTGCATCAGGACCGCGAAGGCTGCCAATACCGTGGCGAGCACCACGAAGCTCCCCGTCAGCGTCCGTTCGATCGACCGGTCGGCGAGCTTCCCGCCGAGCGTGTTGCCGATCGTCAGGCCGACGCCGTAGAGGACCAGCATCGCGGTCACGAAGCCGGTCGAGCCGTGCGTCACGTCGCGCAGGATCGGCACGATGTAGGTGAAGACGGTGAACATCGCGCTCGCCCCGACCACGGTCAGTGCCAGCGCCGCCAGCACCGGTGCGCGCCTCAGCACGCGCAGCTCGCCGCGTACGTCTCCGCCCTCCGGTGCGGGCAGCGGCGGCAGCGCGACGCGTAGCGACAGCATCGCCACCGCGCCGACCACGGCGATCCCCGCGAAGGCGGCCCGCCAGCCGAGCACCTCGCCCGCCCAGGTGGCGAGCGGGACGCCGCCGATCGTGGCGATCGTCAGGCCCGAGAACATCGCCGCGACCGCACCGGCGCGTCGCTCCGGGGGAACGAGGCTCGCCGCGACCACCGAGCCGACGCCGAAGAATGCGCCGTGGTTGAACGAGGTGACGACGCGCGCCGCCATCAGCAGCCAATAGCCGCCAGCCAGCGCCGACAGCGCATTGCCGAGCGTGAAGATGGCCATCAGGCCGATCAGCAGCGTCCGCCGGTTCACCCGCCCGGTGGTCAGCGTCATCAAAGGCGCGCCGATCAGCACGCCGAGCGCATAAGCGCTGACCAGCAACCCGGCGGCGGGGATCGTGACGCCGAGATCGTCCGCGATCATCGGCAGCATGCCCATCGGCGCGAACTCGGTCACGCCGATGCCGAACGCGCCCAAAGCGAGCGCGAGGAGAGGGGGGTGGAATTTCATCGATCGATTCCCGGTTCAGACGAGCGGCGGGGCGAGGCGGGCGAAGCCCTCCTGCTGGCGATAGGGGGTATGCGGATAGGGCGGCAGCACGTCGCTCGCCGTATCCAGCGCGGCGATCTGCGCGGGCGTCAGCGCCCAGCCAACCGCACCCAGATTGTCGCGCAACTGCGCCTCGTCGCGCGCGCCGATGATGACGGAGGAGACGGTCGGCCGGTGCAGCAGCCAGTTGATCGCGACCTGCGGCACGCTCCGCCCCGTCTCGGCCGCGACCGCCTCCAGCGCGTCGATCACGCGGTACAGATGATCCTGCGTCACCGGCGGCGCGAATTGTTCGGTCTCGTGCAGCCGGCTGCCCGCCGGGATCGGCCGGTCGCGCCCGATCCTGCCGGTCAGCCGCCCCCAGCCGAGCGGGCTATAGACCAATGCGCCGACCCCCTGGTCGCGGCCGAGCGGCATCAGATCGGCCTCATAGGCGCGACCGATCAGCGAATAATAGACCTGATGCGCCACCAGCCGTGGCCAGCCATGCCGGTCGGCTAGCGCCTGCGCCTTCATCACCTGCCAGCCCGGATAATTGGACACGCCGGCATAGCGGACCTTGCCCGCCGCGATCAGCCGGTCGAGCGTGCCCATCAGCTCCTCGGTCGGCGTGCCGGCGTCGAAGGCGTGCAGTTGCAGCAGGTCGATATGGTCGGTGCCCAGCCGCCGCAGCGCCGCCTCGACCGCGCCGATCAGCCGCGCCCGCGACGCGCCCCAGTCCTGCGGCCCGTCGCCCATCGGCAGGCCGGTCTTGGTCGACAGCAGCACCGCGTCGCGCCGGCCGCGGATCGCCGCGCCCAGCACATCCTCCGACGCGCCGTTCGAATAGACGTCGGCCGTGTCGAACAGCGTGACGCCGGCGTCGAGACAGATATCGACCAGCCGCCGCGCCTCCGTGGCATCGCTCCGCCCCCAGGCGCCGAACAACGGCCCGGTGCCGCCGAACGTGCCGGTGCCGAACGACAGCACCGGCACGCGCAGCCCCGATGCCCCCAATTGGCGGTATTCCATGATCAACCCTTTCGCGGTTCAGCGTCGCGTGCATAGATGCAGGGCGGATCGTCTCCGCGGAACCGCCCGGTAAGGCGAAGGATCTGTGCAATGGATGCAAAGATAGCGGGCAATGGCGATCGCGCCCGCTCGCTCGCCCTGTTCGTCGCGGTGATCGACGGCGGCAGTTTCTCGGCCGCGGCGCGGGGGCTGGAGCTGACCCCGTCGGCGGTCGCGCGGGCGATCGACCGGATCGAGGCACGGCTCGGCGTGCGGCTGCTGCTGCGCTCCACCCGCGGGCTGGCGCTGACCGCGGAGGGGCAGGCGTATCTGCTCGCCGCTCGCCGCATCCTCGCCGACCTCGACGATGCCGAACAGCAGATCGCCGATCAGGGCAGCCCGCGCGGGCGGTTGCGGGTGAACGCCGCGCTGGCGCACGGCCGCTTGTGCGTCGTGCCGCTGCTCGGCGACTTCACGCGCGCCTATCCCAACATCCTCGTCGATATCGCGCTGACCGATACGCTGATCGATGTGGCCGGCGGGCAGGCGGATGTCGCGGTACGCTTCGGGCCGCTCGCCGACAGTGCGCTGACCGCGCGCAAATTGGGCGAGAGCGGCCGGGTGATCGTCGCCGCGCCCGACTATCTCGCACGCCACGGCACGCCGCGCGTCCCCGAGGACCTGCACGCGCACAATTGCCTCAACTTCAACTTCCGCCGCGCCGAGCCGATCTGGCCGTTCCGTCGCGACGGGCGCGATCTCTCTCTGTGCGTCGATGGCGGCATCGTCGCCAACAATGGCGAGACGCTGGGGCAGCTCGCCGCCGCCGGCGTCGGCGTCACCCGCGTCGGCCGGTTCAGCGTCGCCGCGGAGATCGCCGACGGGCGGCTGGTGCCGTTGCTCGAAGATTATAATCCGGGCGATGTCGAGCTGATCCACGCGGTGTTCGTCGGCGGCACGCATCTGCCCGCGCGGGTGCGGGTGTTCGTCGACTTCCTCGCTGAACGGCTCGCCCGGCCGGCGTGACCGCCGCATCGGCGACATTCTCGCTAAGTCGATGAATTAATTATACCAAATCTGATGCCAATCGATGCATCGCAACCGCATTTGTGCGTTGTTAGCGGCATGGACGATGCTGCAACGATCGCCGACCTGCGCCAGCGCCTCGCCCGCGCCGAGGCGGCGCTGGCCGAAAGCGAAACCCGCTTCGCCGCCACGCTCGACAGCGTGCCGGTCGGCGTCGCGATGCTCGACACGGAGGGCCGGATCGTCGTCTCCAACGCGCAATATCAGCGCTTCTGCCCGAGCGGGAGCATGCCGACCAAGGATCCGGAGCGGCGCTGGCGCTGGCGCGGCTGGGACCGGGATCGCCGGCCGCTTGATTCGAACGATTTTCCCGGTGCGCGCGCGAGCCGCGGCGAGTGCGTCGTCCCCGGCCAGGAGTTGCTCTACACCAACGACGACGGCAAGGACATCTGGGTGCGGGTGGCGACCACCCCGCTGCGCGATGCCGAGGGCCGGATCACCGGGCAGGCGAGCGTGATCAGCGACATCGACGCGCTCAAGCGCACCTCCGAATCGCTCCGCGACGCCGAGCGGCGGCAGACGTTCCTGCTCAGGCTCAGCGACACGATCCAGCTGATCGACGACGCCGCCGCCATCCGCGACCGCGTCACCACGATGGTCGCGGCGTGGCTGGCGGTCGACCGGTGCCGCTGGAGCGACGCGACGGACGAGGGCGGCCTTGTGTGCGAGCCCGAGGATGCGGCGGCGCTGCACGCGGGGCGGGCGGTGGTCGCGGACGACCCGGCGGGGCACGCGCGGATCGTCGTGCCGGTGATGCGCCGCGGCCGCCTGGTCGCGACGCTCGGCATCGCGCACGACCGCGCCAGAACGTGGCAGGACGCCGATCGCGCGCTGTTGCACGACGTCGCCGAGCGCGCGTGGGTGGCGATCGACCATGCCCGATCGGCCGCCGGCTTCCGCCACCGCGATGCGGAATTCCGCGAGGTTCAGGCGCGTGCGCAGCAACTGATCGACGGCATCGCCACGACGATCTGGGAAACGCCGCCCGACGGCGCGATCACCGCCGACAGCCCCAGCTGGCGTGCCTATACCGGGCAGAGCTACGCCGAATATCGCGGCCTCGGCTGGCTCGACGTGGTGCATCCCGACGATCGCGCCGCCACGATGCGAATCTGGCTGGAGGCGCTGCGCCGGTGCGAGCCGATCGACCTCGAATATCGGCTGCGCGGGCGCGACGGCGCCTATCGCTGGATGAACGCGCGGGCGATCCCGCTGCGGGATGCGAGCGGCGCGGTCCAGAAATGGCTCGGGATGAACATCGATATCGACGTCCGCAAGCAATTGGAGGAGGCGGTGCTCGACAACGAGCGCCGCATGCGCGCGTTGGTCGAGGGCGTGCCGCAATTGCTGTGGCGGGCGCGACTGGCGGGCGACTGGTTCTGGGCGAGCCCGCAATGGTCGGCGGTCACCGGCCGGCCGGAGCGCGACAGCCACGGCAGCGGCTGGCTCGATTTCGTCCATCCCGACGACGTGGTGGCGGTCACCAGCGCCTGGGCGCTGGCGCAGGACAGCGGCGGGTTCGATGTCGAGCATCGCCTGCGCCACCACGACGGCAGCTATCGCTGGTTCAGCACCCGCGCGCTGCCGATCCGCGACGATCACGGGCGGATCGTCGAATGGCTCGGCACCTCCAACGACATCGATGCGCTGCGCCAGGCGCAGGACCGGCAGGACGTGATGGTCGCCGAGCTGCAGCATCGCACCCGCAACATCATCGCCATCGTCCAGTCGCTGGCCGAGAAGACGATCGACGGCGCGGGTTCGCTGGAAGCGTTCGAACATCGTTTCAACGACCGGCTGCACGCGCTCGCGCGGGTGCAGACCCTGTTGTCGCATGCCACGGCCGGCCAGCGCGTGACGTTCGGCGACCTGCTCGATTCGGAACTGACCGCGCTCGGCGCCTTCCATCGCGACGGCGTCGCCGATTCGGTGATCCTCGACGGACCGCACGATGTGCCGCTCCGGTCGGGTGCGGTGCAGAGCCTGGCGCTGGCGCTGCACGAACTCGCCACCAACGCGGTCAAATATGGCGCATTGAAAGCGCGCGACGGCAAGCTCAGCGTGCTGTGGGACGTCGAGCGCGCCGACGACGGCATCCTGTGGCTGAACGTCGACTGGCGCGAAAGCGGCGTGACGCTGCCGCCGGTCAGCGCCAGGACGCGGCCGGGCGGCTATGGCCGGCAGTTGATCGAACGCGCCTTACCCTATCAATTGGGGGCGAAAACGAGTTATGCCTTCACCGATGATGGCGTCCACTGCCGCATCGCGGTGGCGATGGTGTCGGATCGGGCGGGTGGGGAGTTTGGATGATGTCTGACACGCTGCTGCACAACCGCCGGGTTCTGGTCGTCGAGGACGAATATATGGTCGCCGACGCGATGGAGCGGAAGCTGCGTCGCGCCGGCGCGGTGGTGATCGGGCCGGTCCCCTCGGTCGCGCAGGCGCTCGACCTGCTCGCGCGGGAAGGGGAGATCGACGGCGCGGTGCTCGACATCAATCTCGGCGATCACAAGGTCTATCCGGTCGTCGACCTGCTGCTGGCGCGCGGCACGCCCTGCGTCTTCGCCACCGGCAACGATCGCGCCGACGTGCCGCCGGCCTATGCGCATCTGATCCGCTGCGAAAAGCCGATCGACGGTGCCTGCCTCGTCTCGGCGCTGGCCGGCGGGGCGCGGCCCGATCCCGTCGCCGACGCCGAGCCGCTGGTCTTGCGGCAGATCCGCCACCAGTTGCTCGACCATGTCGAGCGTGCCTCCGACCTCGGCCATACGCTGCTCGCCGCGAAATTGTGCGAGGCGCTCGATGCACTCGATGCGATCGACGTGGACCCGGAGGCCTGAGCGCGATGGGGGCGCGGAATGCGGAGGACGAAGCGGCGGCCGGCCACGGCGACCGCCTGAGCGAGGCGGCGCGCGCGATCCTCGTCAACCGGCGGTCGCGGCTCGATCTGCTGCCCGCCGAATTGTTCGGCGAATGGCCGTGGGAGGTGCTGCTCACCCTGTTCGTCGCCGATGCCGAGGGGCGGCGGCTGACCGGGCGGACGATCATCGCGGAGATCGCCTGCACGCCGCGGACGATGACGCGCTGGCTGGAGCATCTGGCGCGGACCGGGCTGATCGTCGGCGACACCAGCGACGATCTCGACGCGCCGCTGACGCTGTCGCCCGCGGGGATCAGCGCGCTCGAATCCTATCTCGCCGCCACCGTGCAGACCGCGCACCTGCTGGGCGTGTGACCGCGGTCAGCGGTCGAAGCGCCAATAATCGACGTCGAGCAGCGAGCCGGGGCTCTTGCCGCGGAACACCAGATACAGATCGTGCACCCCGTTCGCGCCGGCGACGTCGGTGGTCCGCTGCTGCCATTGTCCGCCCGCGCCGGTGACGCCGACCGGCAGCGTGCCGAGCAGCGGACCGTCGACGGCATCGGCGTGCAGTTCGATCCGCGCATCCGCCGTGCCCCGGGCGACCGCGGCGGTGAAGTGCTTCGCCCCCGGCGTGCCGAAATCGACTCCGGCGACCTTGATGTAGCTGCGATCGGTCGCGCGGGTGACGTAGACGCGCGCCGCCTCCTGCGCGGTGGTGACGCCCGGCGCCCAGGCATAAGCGCGGTCGATCGGGCGCTTGGTCCGCCCGGTCCAGGCGATCGTTTCCGCCTCGACGCGGGCGTAGGGATCGAGCGTGCCGATCTGCGGCGCGCGCGTCCGGTCCCACCAGCCGAGGTTCGGGATCGTCCCGTCGGGATTGTAGCTGAATTTGGCGACCGCGATCGAGCGCCGCTCGTGATGGATCGGGGTGAGCGCGAAGTTCAGCTCGTAATGGAAGCCGAAGACGTAGGAGCCGCCCTTATAGTCGATGATGCCGGGATGGTTGCCGGTCGAGCGCGCATCGTGGCGCATGATCTCGCCCTTGTAGGTCCACGGGCCGGTCGGCCGGTCGCTCATCGCATAGCCGATCCCCTCGGCGCAGCAGGTCGAGGCGAACGCCATGTAATAGCGGCCGTTGCGCCCGTAGAACCACGGCCCCTCCTGATAGTCCCGGATCCGCGGCAGCTTGGTGATCGGCCCGGCATAGGACACCATGTCCTTGTTGAGCCTGACGTACCACAGGTCGGGATTGCCCCAGTAGAGATAGGCCTGGCCGTCGCGGTCGATCCACACCGTCGGATCGAAATAGCCCTCGCCCGGCGCGATCAGCGGCTTGCCGAGCGCGTCGCGGAACGGCCCCGCCGGCGTGTCGGCGACCGCCACCGCGATCACGTTGCGCGGCGATCCGGCGACGGTGATCGGCGCGTAGAGATAGAATTTGCCGCCCCGCGCGATCACCTGCGGCGCCCAGGCGTCGTTGGTCTGCGACGCCCAGGGAAAGGTCTTGAGCGAGGCGACGACGCCGCGGTCGGTCCAATTGGCCATGTCGGTGGAGCTGTAGAGCCGCCAGTCGAGCATCTTGAAGCCGTCGGCGTCGTCCTCGTCGTGGCTGGTGTAGAGGTAGACGACGCCGTCGTGGACCAGCGGCGCGGGATCGGCGGTGAAGCGGGTCTGGACGATCGGGTGCTCGACGCCGGCCTCGGGCGCGGCGGCGCCCAGCAGCGCGAGCGGGGCGATGATGCGGAGCAGGGCGGCGGTCGTCGTCATGGCGCGGGTCCTCTCGCTGGCGCCGCCTGGCCGCGGGCGCTTCGTCGCATCGGCTTAGCGAATCGCGTGGGGGTCGCAACCGGCCGATGGTCGCGGTTGCGGAACATCGCCGCGCGCCCATCTTGGCAGGATGGAAGATGATCTCATTCGCCTTGGCCTGCTCGACGACGAGGACATCCTCCTCGATCAGGCGGCCCTCGCGCTCGGCTTGCTCGACCATCGCGAGGGCGACGACGAACCCGGCCGCGCGCTGCTCGACACGATCGCCGACCGGCTCGACGAACTGGCGCCCGGCGCGACCGATGCGCGGGCGCAGGCCGAGCGGCTCGCGCAGGTGTTCGGTGCGGAATTCGGTTTCGCCGGCGATGCCGCGACCTATGACGATCCCGCCAACGCCGATCTGATCCGGGTGATCGAGCGCCGCCGCGGCCTGCCGGTCAGCCTGTCGATCCTCTACGTGGCGGCGGCGCGGCGGCTCGGCTGGACCGCGCATGTGCTCGACGTGCCCGGTCACGTGCTGGTGCTGATCGGCGACGACGTCGCGCCGGTGATGATCGACCCGTTCCGCGGCGGCCGTCCGGTCGGCGCCGAGGAACTGGCGACGATGGTGCAGGCGATGACGCCGGGGCAGACCCCCGCGGTCAGCCACGTCGCCGCGATGCCCAATCGCGCGGTGCTGGTGCGGCTGCTGCTCAACCAGGCGACGCGTGCGGAGGCGGCGGGCCAGGGCCGGCGCGCGCTGACGCTCTACCAGCGGATGACGGCGATGGCGCCGGCCTATGGCCATGGCTGGTGGGAGCGGGCGCGGCTCGAACTGGTCGACGGCGATGTCGCCAGCGCCCGGCGCAGCCTCACCGCGATG
Organism: Sphingomonas sp. M6A6_1c; assembly: GCF_053345135.1. Classification (NCBI taxonomy): domain Bacteria; kingdom Pseudomonadati; phylum Pseudomonadota; class Alphaproteobacteria; order Sphingomonadales; family Sphingomonadaceae; genus Sphingomonas; species Sphingomonas sp. M6A6_1c. The sequence continues at coordinate 503,409 of NZ_JBKEZO010000002.1, forward strand.
CTGGAGATCACCCGCGAACCGGGCCTGCGCGCACGCATCTCCGGCCTGCTGTCCTCGCTGGCGGCGGCGGCCTAGATTCGTCGGCGCCGCGACGTCGACACCTTCGGTCCGTCACCCCGGACCCGATCCGGAGTCCCGCTACGTCCTTTGAGGGTGCCGGTCGGGAGGAAGCGGGACCCCGGGTCGAGCCCGGGGTGACCAAAGGGCGGTGCGCCGCCGACCATCATCGTTCCGAAACGGGCGCGCGAAGGCGAGCAGGACGCCCCGTGGTGGCGGCAGTCGCGGCTTGCCTTTTCCGGGATGATGTAACATCGCGCGACGCAGAAGGAGCCTCGTTCTGCCAGAGACCGTTTCCGCGCGCGCCGCTGCCCCGGCGCGAGCGCCCCGCATCCTGTCGATCGACGCCCTGCGCGGTCTGGTGATCCTGCTGATGCTGGTCGACCACAGCCGCGAATTCTTCTTCCTGCACGCGCAGGTCGGCGATCCCATGGATCTGCGCACGACCGCGCCGGCGCTGGTCGCCACCCGGCTTGCCGCGCATCTCTGCGCACCGGTGTTCGTCGCGCTGACCGGGCTCGCCGCCTGGCTGTATGCCGCGCCGCGTGGCGGGCCGGCGGCCGCGTCCGCCTTCCTCGTCAAGCGCGGGCTGTTCCTCGTCGCGCTCGAATGGACCGTCGTCAGTTTCGCCTGGACCTTCGACGTCACGCCGGCGACCGTCTTCCTGCAGGTGATCTGGGCGATCGGCCTGTCGATGATCGCGCTCGCGGCGCTAGTCCATCTGCCGCGGGCGACGCTGGTCGCGGTCGGCCTCGTCATCCTGCTCGGCCACAATCTGCTCGATTCCGTCAGCATCGCGCCGGGACAGCCGGGACATGACCTGTGGGCGATCCTGCACGATCGCGGCTTCATCGACCTGCCGTGGGGCGGGCGGGCGCGGACCTCCTATCCGGTGCTGCCGTGGATCGGCGTGATCGCGCTCGGCTATGCGATCGGGCCGTGGTTCGCGCGCGACGTCGCGCCGGCGTGGCGGCGGCGACGCCTGCTGGCGACCGGGCTGGCGATGCTCGCCGGCTTCGTCATGCTGCGGCTGGTCAACGGCTATGGCGAACCCGTGCCGTGGCAGGCGGGCGACGACGCACTCGTCACCGCGCTGGGCTTCGTCAATCTGACCAAATATCCGCCGTCCGCCGACTTCCTGCTGCTCACCCTCGGCCTCGGCGCGGGGCTGCTCGCCGGGCTGGAGGCGCTGCCGCGGCGACCGGCCGCGATCCTGGCGGTGTTCGGCGGCGCGCCGTTGTTCTTCTACCTGCTGCACCTCTACCTGCTCCACGCCAGCAACCGCATCGTCGCGATCGCGATCGGGCAGGACGGGCTGGTCAGCGTGCCCGCGGTCGGCTGGCTGTGGCTGATCGCCGCCGCGGTCGCCGTGCCCTGCTGGTTCGCCTGCCGCCGCTTTGCCGCGGCGAAGCGGGCGAGCGACGCCTGGTGGATGCGCTACCTCTGATCTCTCAGCGCAGCGGCCCGTTCGCCACCGGCGGGTCGAACACCGGCGTGCCGTCGTCGCGATAGGTGATCGGCTGGATGCGGGTGTGGCGATTGGGGTCGAACAATGGATCGCCCTTGATCGCATCATAGTCGCGCGCATGGAACACCAGCATGTCGCGGCCGCGCTCGTCGACGGTGAAGCTGTTGTGTCCCGGCCCATAGACCTTGTGCGCGGGCGAAGAGGTCATCACCGGCACGGGGCTCTTGCTCCACGCCGTGGCGTCCATCAGATCGGCGTCGGCGCTGGCGGTCAACATGCCGAGGCAATAGCGTGCATCGGTGGCGCTCGCCGAATAGGTCATGAACAGCCGCCCGTGCCGCGCCAGCACCGCTGGCGCCTCGTTGACCCTGTAGCCGCGGGTTTCCCAGTCGAGTTCCGGCACCGACAACCGCACTGGCTTCGCCGCCAGCGTCAGCGGCGTGGCGAGCGGCGCCAGATAGAGGTTGGAATTGGTCGCGATCCCCGGCTCCTGCTGCGCCCAGGCGAGATAGCGCGTGCCGCGATGGACGAAGCTGGTCGAATCGAGGTTAAACGTGTCCCACGGCGTTTTGAGTTGGCCGAGCACCGACCAGCCGCCGGTCATCGGATCGGCGCCGTCGCAGACAATCGCATAGGTGCGGATATGGAAGACGTCGCCGCCGCCGCCGCTCGGCCCGGCGGCGAAATACATGATCCACTTGCCGTCGATCCGATGCAATTCGGGCGCCCACAGGAAGCCGGAGATCGCCCCGCTCGCCTGATGCCGCCACAGCACCTTCTCGCTGGCGGTCGACAGCCCGGCGAGCGTGCGCGACCGGCGCAGCACCAGCCGATCGTATTCGGGCACCGAGCCGGTCATGTAATACCAGCCGTCGCTATGCCGGAAGACCTGCGCATCGGCACGCTGGCGGACGAGCGGGTTGACGATCGGCGCGGCGGCGGCCTTCGCCAGTGCCGGGGCGGCGACCGCCAATGCGGCACCGGAGAGGAACAGGCGGCGGGACGGTTCGGTCATCGGGGCTCTCCTGGCGGCAGACGGTCCGGATCGCGGCACCCGCAAGCGCAGCATCGTCCGATCTGGACGGATCGTCGGGCACCGGCCCCATGCGTGTCAAGACGGCGACGGGCCGGTCATTCCGCCGCGCGCGTCCAGGCGTCGCGTTCGGCGAAGACGCGCGCCACCTCCGCCATATTCTCCGAACCCCAGACGCACAGAGGCGCCAGCGCCGCCGCCAGGCTGTGCCCGAGCGGGGTCAGCGTATAATCAACGCGCGGCGGCACCTCCTGATGATCGTGGCGCTCGACGATCCCGTCCGCCTCCAGCTCCTTGAGGTGCTGGATCAGCATCTTGTCGCTGACCCCGCGAACCGCGCGGCGCAGCTCGCCGTACCGGCTCGGCGACTGGCACAGGAAATAGACGATCAGCGGCTTCCACTTGCCCGCGATGATGCGCAGCGTCGCGTCGAGGCCGCAGGAGAAGGCGGGGGGCGAAGAAACATCAGTCATATCCGGGTACTTACCAAAAGGTGCATACTTGTCGATAGGTTTGCGCGCCGCCAGTTCTGCCGCACCTCGAATGGAGACACGCTATGAACAGATTGCAGGGCAGGACGGCGGTGGTGACCGGTGGCGGTAGCGGCATCGGTCTGGCATCCGCCAAACGCTTCATCGACGAAGGCGCGTTCGTCTATATCTTCGGGCGGCGGCAGGCGGCGCTCGATGCTGCGCTGGCGACGCTCGGCGAGAATGCGCGCGCGGTCCGCGGGTCGGTCGACGACCTCGCCGATCTCGACACGCTCTACGACACGATCCGGGCGGAACGCGGCCAGCTCGACATCCTGCTCGCCAATGCCGGCACCGGCGCCTTCGCCGCGCTCGGCGACATCACCCCGGAGCATTACGACCGGATTTTCGACGTCAACGTGAAGGGTCTGCTGTTCACCGTGCAGAAGGGCCTGCCGCTGATGCGTGCCGGCGGGTCGATCATCCTGACCGGATCGACCACCGGCGTGATGGGAACGCCGCAGTTCAGCGTCTACAGCGCCACGAAAGCGGCGGTGCGCAATTTCGCGCGGAGCTGGGCGCAGGACCTGCGCGGCAGCGGCATCCGCGTCAACGTGCTCTCGCCCGGACCGACGCGCACCGAACTGGCGCTGGACGTCGTCGGCGAGGCGGCGTTCGAGGCGATGGGCGCGACCACCCCGCTCGGCCGGCTCGGCGAGCCCGTCGAAACCGCGGCGGCGGCGGCGTTCCTGGCATCGGACGACAGCAGCTTCATGACCGGCAGCGAGCTGTTCGTCGACGGCGGCATGGCGCAGATCTGATTCCGCGCGGCCCGGGCGGGCTGCGTCCGGGCCGCGACATGCGGGCGATCGATATGCGCCGGCATGTCACACCCGCGCTGCCTGTCTCGTCTTTTCTGCGGCGCGATCCCGCGCCGAGGGAGATCGACGATGACACCGCGTATCCGCAACCCCCACGCTCTCGCCCCCGAGGCGGTCAAGGCGATGGTCGCGCTGGAACAGAGCCTGACGCACAGCGGGCTCGACCACAACCTGCTCGAACTGGTCAGATTCCGCGTGTCGCAGATCAACGGCTGCGCCTTTTGCCTCCACATGCATTCGGGCGATCTGCGCCGCCACGGCGAAACCGAATTGCGGCTCTACATGCTGACGGCGTGGCGGGAATCGACGCTCTACACCGATCGCGAACGTGCGGCGCTCGGCTGGGCGGAGGCGTTGACGCGCTTGCCCGAGACGCAGGCCCCCGATGTCGATTATGATGCGCTGGCGGCGGCATTCACGCCGGGCGAGCAGGTCTGGCTGACGATGGCGATCGGGGCGATCAACACCTGGAACCGCGTGCAGGTCGGCTTTCGCGTGCCGCATCCGGTGGACGATGGCTGACGCGACCGCGTTCGAGGCGGAACGGCCGCGGCTGCTCCGCCTCGCCTATCGCATGACCGGCTCGTTTGCCGAGGCGGAGGACGTGGTGCAGGACGCGTGGCTGCGCTGGGCGCGGGCGGATGCGGTGGTGGCGCCGGCGGCGTGGCTGACGCGGGTCGTCACGCGCCTGTGCCTCGATCATCTCAAATCGGCGCGGGTGCGGCGCGAGACCTATGTCGGCGCGTGGCTGCCCGAGCCGCTGCTCGGTGCCGCCGGGGCGGAGGACGTGGCGGGGGACGTTTCGGACGATCTCACGCTAACGCTGATGCTGGCGCTCGAACGCCTGTCGCCGCTGGAGCGGGCCGCCTTCCTGCTCCACGACGTGTTCGACGTGGCACTGCCGGCGATCGCGGAGACGCTCGACCGGACGCCGGCGACGGTGCGCCAGCTCGCCGCGCGCGCCCGCCGGCACGTCGCCGAGGCCCGCCCGCGCTATCCGCTCGATCCTGCCGAGGGCACGCGCATCGCCGGCGCCTTCTTCGCCGCGGCGCGCGACGGCGACGCGGCGGCGTTGTCCGCGCTGCTGGCGCAGGACGTCGCGATCCACGCTGATGGTGGCGGGCGGGTCCCGGCGTTCCGCAACGTGATCCGCGGGATCGATCGCGCGCTGCGGCTGTTCGCGGGGTTACGGCGCAAGTATCGCGATGCCCCCGTCGCGCTGCTGCGCCTGACGACGATCGACGGCCTGCCGGGCTATGTCAGCCGCGAACGCGGCGGCGTGCTGCAAACCACGGCACTCGACGTGCGCAATGGCCGGATCGCGGCGATCTACATCGTCCGCAACCCCGACAAGCTGCGCCACGTCGCCGCAGCCTTCCGCCAAGCGGCGGAACAATCAGGAAAAAATGGTGCTGCCGGTGAGGATTGAACTCACGACCTCAGCCTTACCAAGGATGCGCTCTACCACTGAGCTACGGCAGCACTCGACCCGTTCGGGCGAGGTGCGCCTAGAGACGACCCGGAACGCATTGTCAAGCGCTTGTCGTCGCGGCTAGGCAGATCGGCATGGCGGACAAGGACGAACGGGCGCAGCGGCTGGCGGCGCAATTGCGGGCGAACCTGCACCGGCGCAAGGCGCAGGCGCGCGCCGCGGCGCAAACCGCGCCTGCCGCCGATGCCCCGGAAAAACCCACGCAGCCCGACGAATAGCCGCTCAGCCGATCGGCGCGCATTTCGCCGCGAGCCAGCCGCGGTCGTCCGCGTCCAGCTCCGGGCCGATGCGGGCGAGCACCTCGGCATGGTAGACGTCGAGCCACTCGCGCTCGTCGCGAGTCAGCAGCGCCGAGTCGATCAGCGTCCGCTCGATCGGTGCGAAGGTGAGCGTCTCGAAGCCGAGCATGCGGCGATCGGGGTCGCCGCCGGCGATCTCCACCGGGATGACGAGCAGCAGATTCTCGATGCGGATGCCGTATTCGCCCGCCTTGTAATAGCCCGGCTCGTTCGAGAGCATCATGCCCGCGCGCAGCGGCTCGAGCGAGGCGCCGCCGGGGTAATTGGGCGCGGCGATCCGCTGCGGACCCTCGTGGACCGCGAGATAGCTGCCGATGCCGTGACCGGTGCCATGGCCGAAATCGAGCCCCGCCTCCCACAACGGCCGGCGCGCGAAGCCGTCGATCTGCGCGCCGCAGGTGCCGTCGGGGAAGATCGCGGTGGCGATCGCGATATGGCCCTTGAGCACGCGGGTGAAGCGGTCGCGCATCTCGGGCGTCGGCGCGCCGATCGGCATGACGCGGGTGACGTCGGTGGTGCCGTCGCGATACTGGCCGCCCGAATCGATCAGGAACAGCTCGCCGCTGCGGATCGGTGCGTTCGACTCCTCGGTAACATGATAATGCGGGCTGGCGCCATGCGCGCCGGTCGCCGAGATCGTGTCGAACGACGTGTCGAGCAGCAGGCCGGTCTCCGCGCGCAAGGCGAACAGGCGGGCGGCGGCGGAGAGTTCGGTCTCGCCGCCCTTGGGACATTCGGCCTCGACCCAGCGCAGGAAACGGGTGAGCGCGGCGCCGTCGCGGAGCGAGGCGGCGCGGTGGCCGGCGACCTCGACGGGGTTCTTGCGCGCCTTGGCGAGGACGACGGGATCGCGCAGCGGCAGCACCTTGGCGCCCGCCGCGCCGAGCGCGTCGAAGATCGCGGCGACGGCGCGTTCGGGATCCGCGGCGACGCGCTTGCCGGCATAGTCGCCCAGCGCCGCGGCGAAGGCGTCGCGATCGTGCAGGCGGACGGCGTTGCCGAGATGCTGGCGGACCGCATCGTCGATCTTGCCGGGCGCGACGAACAGGTCGGTGGTGCCGTCGCTGCCGACGATCGCATAGGACAGGGTCACCGGCGTGTGCGCGACGTCGCCGCCGCGGACGTTGAGCGTCCAGGCGATCGAATCGAGCGCGGTGAGCACGACCGCGTCGGCGCGCTGTTCGGCCAGCCAGTCGGCGATGCCGGCGCGTTTGGCGGCGGAGGATTCGCCGGCATAAGCGTCGTCGTGCGGGGTCAGCGGCGCGGGCGAGGGGGCAGGGCGGTCATGCCACACCGCGTCGATCGGATTGGCCTCGACCGGGACGAGCGCCGCGCCGCGGTCGGCGAGCGCGGCGGCGGTGTCCTTGACCCAGCCGCTGGTGTGCAGCCACGGATCGTAGCCGATCCGCGCGCCGTCATCGACATTGGCGGCGAGCCAGCCGGCGACGCTCTCCTGCGGCACCGGGACATAGGCCCAGTCGTCGCCGGACACCTGCTCGCGCACCTGCAACGTATAGCGGCCGTCGGTGAAGATCGCGGCGCGGTCGGCGAGCACCACCGCGCTGCCCGCCGAGCCGCCGAAGCCGGTCAGCCAGCCGAGCCGCTGCGCATAGGCGCCGACATATTCGCTCATATGCTCGTCGGTGAGCGGCACGACGAAGCCGTCGAGGCCGATGCGGGCGAGTTCGGCGCGGAGCGCGGCGAGGCGGGCGTTATGGGGCGTCATGGGTCTGTCCATAGGTTGGGGCATCTGGCCCTCCGCTGAAACGGCAAGGGGCGGCTGGGCGCGGCGAGCAGCGCTCAGGCGATCCGGTCGGGGACCTCGGCGGCATCGTCGGCGAGCGACTGCTGCGGCGCGACCGCTTCCCACGGGAAGACGAACCAGTCCTTGGTGTCGCGCCGGTCGATCGTGCGGGCGGCGTAATCGACGCACTCGGCCGAGCTGACATTGTCGATCAGCGTCGCGAAGCGCAGCACCGCCGCGGTCGCGCCGGCGTTCGCCAGCGTCGTGCGGATATGGCCGATCGTCCGGCCCGAATCGTTGATGTCGTCGACGAACAGCAGTTTCTCGCCGGCGCGTGTGCGTTCGGCGAGGCGGACCAGCGGCGCTTCGGCGAAATCCTCGACCTGGCTCGAATAATCGACCGAGAGCATCGGCAGGCCGGTGGCGTGGCTGAGATACACCGCCGGGGCGAGGCCGCCGCGGCCGATACCGATGATGAAATCGGGCGTCCAGCCGCCGTCGCGCACCGCGCCGGCGAGCGTATGGACCGCGGCGACGAACTCGTCATGCGGGATATGGGTGAAGACCGGCATCACTGCGCCGCCACATAAGCGTCGAGCGTGGCGAGATGCGCCGCCACCGTCTCGTCGGGCAGGAAGGAGCCGAGGAAGCTGTTGCGTGCGAGCAGCGCGAGGTCGGCGCGGCTGAGGGCGCGTGCCTCCGCGGCGGCCTGGTAATTGGCGGCGACATAGCCGCCGAAATAGGCGGGATCGTCCGAATTGATCGTCGCGCGCAGCCCCTCGCGCAGCATGCGGTCGATGGGATGATCGGCCATCGCGTCGACGACGCAGAGCTTGAGGTTGGACAGCGGGCAGACGGTGAGCGTCATGCCGGTGCGCGCCAGCCGTGCGGTGAGCACCGGGTCCTCGAGGCTGCGGTTGCCGTGGTCGAGCCGGTCGATGCCGAGCACGTCGAGCGCCTGATAGACATAGTCGGGTGGCCCCTCCTCGCCGGCATGCGCCACCAGCCGCAGCCCGGCGGCGCGCGCCGCGGTGAAGACGCGGGCGAATTTCTCGGGCGGGTGGCCGAGTTCGGACGAATCGAGCCCGACCGCGGCGATCCGGTCGAGCCACGGCTGCGCCGCCGCCAGCGTCGCGAAGGCGTCCGCCTCGTCGAGATGGCGCAGGAAGCAGAGGATCAGCGCCACGCTCATGCCATGGCGCGCCCCGGCGTCGGCGATGCCGTCGAGCAGGCCGGTGATCACCGTCTCGAACGCCACGCCGCGGGCGAGATGCGTCTGCGGATCGAACATGATCTCCGCATGGACGACCCCGTCGGCGGCGGCGCGGTCGAAATAGGCGATCGCGAGGTCGCGGAAATCCTCGCGCGTCAGCAGGACGTTGGCGCCCTGATAATAGATGTCGAGGAAGTCCTGCAGGCGGGTGAAGCTGTAGGCGGCGCGCACCTCCTCGACGCTGGCGAAGGGGATGGCGACGCCGTTGCGCTGCGCCAGCGCGAACATCAGTTCGGGTTCGAGGCTGCCCTCGATATGCAGGTGCAGCTCCGCCTTGGGCAGGCCGGTGATGAAGGTGGCGAGATCGGGCATCCGCTTATCATCGTGACATTGCCGCATCGGGGCAAGGCGGGTTCGGGAAGTCGAAATGGGAGATTCGCGCGAAGACGCGAAGGGGTTGCGCGCGCCGCGGGCGTGGCCCGTTCCCTCTTGGACGGAGAAAGTGAGGAAGCCTGGCGCAACCTCTTCGCGTCTTCGCGCCTTCGCGTGATTCCATTTTTGCGCAGAGGCGCAGAGAGCGCGCGCCCTCTGCGTCCTCTGCGCGCACCACTCTACGCGCCGCCGCGCGCGCCGGTCAGATCGCCGCGAGCGCCTGATCGAAGTCGGCGATCAGATCGTCGGCATCCTCGACGCCGATCGAGATGCGCACCAGATTGTCGGTGATGCCCAGCGCCGCCTTGCGCTCCTCTGGCACCGACAGATGCGTCATCGCCGCCGGGTGGCTGGCGAGCGTCTCGGTGCCGCCGAGCGACACCGCGAGCTTGGCGATGCGCAGCGCGTCGAGGAAGCGGAACGCCTCCGCCTCGCCGCCCTTGACGATCAGCGAGAAGGTCGAGCCCGCGCCGGTGCAATGGCGGGCGTAGATATCGGCCTGGCGCTCCATCCCCGGCGTGTCGGGCAGGAAGCCGAGATAGCCGACGCGCTCGACCTTGGGATGGTCGCGCAGGAAGGCGCAGACCTTGACCGCATTCTCGCCGGCGCGGCTCATCCGCAATTCCAGCGTTTCGAGGCTGCGCAGCAGCATCCACGCGGTATGCGGATCGCAGATCGTGCCGATCGTGTTGCGCATCGAGCGGATCGTGTTGATGTGCGCCTTGCTGCCGAGCACGCCGCCGGCGACGAGGTCGCTATGCCCGCCGGCATATTTGGTCAGGCTGTAGACGACGATATCGGCGCCGTGGCGCAGCGGCTGCTGCCACAATGGGCCGAGGAAGGTGTTGTCGATCGCGATCGGCGGCTTTTCGTCGGCATCGGCGAAGATCGCGTCGCGGCTCGCCGCCACCGCCTCGATATCGACCAGCGCGTTGGTCGGGTTGGCGGGGCTTTCGAGGTAGATCAGCGCGACATGGCCGGTCTTCGCCTCGGTCATCACCGCGTCGATCTCCTCGCGCGTCGCGCCGGCCGGGAAGTCGAGCCACTTGACCCCGAACTTGCCGAGGATGCGGCCGATCAGCGTCTCGGTCGCCGCATAGAGCGGGCCCGAATGGACGATCGTGTCGCCCGGCTTGGTCATCGCGAGGAACAGGGTGGCGATCGCCGACATGCCGCTGGAGAAAGCGAGCGCGTCCTCCGCTTCCTCCCAGATGCCGAGCCGGTCCTCGAGAATCTCCTGGTTCGGGCCGTTGAAGCGCGAATAGACCAGGCCGTCGGCGCCGCCCGGCCGCTTGCCGGTGACGCCCTCGAAATGGCGCTTGCCCGCGGCGGCATTGGGGAAGACGAAGGTCGAGGTGAGGAAGATCGGCGGCTTGAGCGCGCCTTCCGACAGCGCCGGGTCGAAACCGTGGCCCATCATCATCGTCGAGGGGCGCAGCTTGCGGTCGCCGATCTTCTCGACGCCGATATCGCTCGCGGCCGGGCTCTGGGTGCCGCCGGCGCCGGTCAGTTCTGCTTCGTCGGGCATGGTCTTCTCCTTGATGACCGGAGCATAGCCGCGGATCGTAACGGATGACACCAGTTTGCGGTTGGCGGTGAGGGATGGCGGGTGGCCGCCCCCCAGTTCGTTATCGCGACGAAAGTCGGGACCCATGGCACGGTGTCGCCGACGGTGGCGCGTATCATTGGCCGCCCGCAACCATGGGTCCCGGCGTTCGCCGGGATGACGACGGGGGGTGGGCGAGGGCATTAGAAACGTTACCCCAATCCGATCACGCTGATCTGCCGTCCGTAATCCGCCTCGCCGCGATGCGTCGCGCGGCGGAAGCTGTAGAAACGGTCGGCATCGGCATAAGTGTCGAGCCCCAGCGCCTCGATCCGCGTCACCCCTGCGGCCGCGAGCCGGTGCGCGACATAGGCTTCGAGATCGAACTGGTGATGGCTCGCGCGCCCATCGGCGAAGAAGCGCTCGTTCGCCGCATCCGCTGCGGCGAAAATGCGCAGGAAGCCGTCGTCCACCTCATAGGAGGCGCGCGCGATGCACGGCCCGATCGCGGCGACGATCCGCTCGCGCCGCGCGCCCAGCGACTCCATCGCCGCCAGCGTCGCGTCGGTGACGCCGCCGAGCGCGCCCTTCCACCCGGCATGCGCCGCGCCGACGACGCCCGCGTCGCGATCGGCGAACAGCACCGGCGCGCAATCCGCGGTGAGGATGCCGAGCAGCAGACCCGGCCGGTCGGTGACCAGCGCATCCGCCCGCGGTCGCGCGTCGTCCGCATAAGGCGCGGTGACGACCACCGCCTCGGCGGAGTGGATCTGGTAGAGGCCGAGCAGCGCCGCATCCGGCAGCACCGCGGCACCGGCGCGGCGGCGGTTCTCGGCGACCGCGGCGGGATCGTCGGCCGAGCCCAACCCGACGTTGAGCCCGGCGACCACCCCCTCCGACACGCCGCCGCGCCGGCCGAGGAAGCCGTGGGGCACGCCGTCGAAGCGCCGCGCCCGGATCGTCTCGACGCTCACCTCGACGCTCACAGCGCCAGCCGCATCAGATGATCCTCGTCGGCATGGTTGCCGACCATGAAGGTGTAGACGCCGATCTCCTCGAAGCCATAGCGTTCGTAGAAGCGCCGCGCGCGATGGTTGTCGACATAGACCGACAGGAACAGCTCGCCCGCCCCGCGTGCCCGCGCGGTGGCGATCACCCAATCCATCATCCGTGCCGCCAGCCCGCTGCCCTGCTGCGATCCGCGCAGGTACAATTGGCGCAGCTCGATCATCGCGCCGGCGGGCGTCACCGGCAACGAATGCGGCCCCAATTTGGCGAACCCCACCGCCGCGCCATCGTCCTCGGCGAGCAGGAAGGCGAAGGCGGGATCGGCCAGCTCCGCACGCCACCGCTCCACCGTCAGCGCATCGAGGAAGCTCGCGAGATCGGCGGGATCGTAGAGCGGGCCGAAGGTCGCGGTGAAGCAATCCGCCATCAGCGCGGCGATCGCCTCGGCATCGGCAACCGTGGGGTTGCGCAGCGTCGCGGTCATGCGCCGAACGCCGCCGGCGTCGGCCAGTCGTGGTGCGTCACCGCCAGCGCCTTGAACAGCATCCCCATCTCTCCCATCAACCGCGCGCGATCGGCGAGGATCGCCTCGGTCCGCTCCGGCGCATGGCGCGCGAGCGCGGTGGCGCGCCCATCGATGCCGAGCCCGCCCAACAGGTCGCGCTGCGTCACCGGCCTCCAGGCGACCGCGCCTGCCGCCTGCGCGGCGGCGGCGAGCGTGGTGAAGTCGACATGCGCGGACAGGTCGTTGTCGCCCGGCGTCTCGAACGGATTGGCGAAGCCGTGGCCGCGCACCGCCTGCAACGTCTCGCCGAGCGCCGGCCCCTCGTAACCGTAATCGACCGCGAGCATCGCGCCGCCCTGCGCGGCGATGCGGCGGCCGAGCGCCTGCATCACCGCAACGCTCGCCGGCGAAATCTCCAGCACCGATCCGGCGGGGGCGTCGCGCAACGGCTCGGGCAGCAGCTCGACCGGCACGGCCTTGCCCGCGATCGGCAGGAACAACGTGTCCTGACAGGCGACGAGCCGTTCGTGCCACCCCTCTCCGCGACGAACGAGCTGGCGGATCGGCAGCGCGTCGAAGAATTCGTTGGCGACGACGAGCAGCGCGGCGTCGGTGGGCAGCGTCTCGACGCCGTCGTGCCAGGTCGCGCCCGGTACGCGCTCGGTCTGCGCGGCGCGCAGCACCGGACTGGTCTCGACGAAATGTACCGCGGGGACGAGGCCCGCCTTGGCCATCGCGCGCAAGGCGTCGGCGGCGAGCGTGCCGCGACCGGGGCCGAGCTCGACCCAGGCGACCTCCGGCCGGCCGGCGCGGTCCCACAGATCGGCGCACCACAGGCCGATCAGCTCGCCGAACATCTGGCTGATCTCGGGCGCGGTGACGAAATCGCCGCGCGGGCCGAACGGATCGCGGGTCGCGTAATAATGCGCGTTGGCGGCGGCCATGAACTGCGACACCGGCATCGGCCCGGCAAGGGTGATGGCGCGCGCGAGACGGTCGGGGAGGGGGGCTTCGGTCACCCGCCCGAAATGACGGCGGGGGCGGGACGGCGCAAGGGTTTAGGGGGGGCGATCCCCCCAAACCCCATCGTCATCCCGGCGAACGCCGGGACCCATGGTCGCGAGCGGTCGATGGTACGTGCCAACGCCCGTTGCACCGTATCCATGGGTTCCGGCTTTCGCCGGAATGACGAGGGAAGGAAGGGGTGACGGGCCTACGCCACGCTTTGCGTCCCCGCGATCGGCTCCACCCGCGTCCGCCGCTTGGGCGCGGTCAGCACCAGATACAGGCCGCCGACGATCATCGGCATGCACAGCCACTGGCCCATATGGATATGCGTCGCCTCGATGAACGAGCCGCGGAACTGCGCATCGGGCTCGCGGAAGAATTCGACGATGAACCGCGCGACGCCATAGCCGAGCACGAAGAGGCCGACGAGCTTGCCCGGCTGGTAGCGCGCCTTGGTCCGCCAGAAGGCGAACCACAGGATCGCGAACAGCACGATCCCCTCCAGCCCCGCCTCGTAGAGCTGGCTCGGGTGGCGCGCCGGTTCGGGCACGTCGAACGGCACGGTCCGCTCGAACACGATCGCCCAGGGAACGTCGGCGGGCTTGCCCCACAATTCGCCGTTCACGAAATTCGCCAGCCGGCCGAAGAACAGCCCGAAAGGTACGACGCAGGCGATGTAATCGTGGACCCGCAGCCAATCGAGCTTGTGCTTGCGCGCGAACAGGATGATCCCGATCGACGTGCCGATCACCCCGCCGTGGAAGCTCATCCCGCCGTCCCACAACCGCAGGATGCGGATCGGGTGGAGCAGCATCTCGGGCGCGTAGAACAGCACATAGCCGATCCGCCCGCCGAGGATGATGCCGAGCGTCGCGTAGAAGACGAGGTCGTCGGCATGGCGCCGCGCCATCGGCGCGCCGGGCTGGGCGAGCAGCTTGAGCAGATACCACCAGCCGACCAGGATGCCCGCGATATAGGCGAGGCTGTACCAGCGCAGTGTGAAGAAGCCGATCGAGAAGATGTCGGGGTGCAGCCCCAGATCGGCGAAATGGATGTGGCCGCCGCCCGCCGGGACGGCGGTGGGGGCGGCAGCGGCGAGCAACGGCAGGATCAAGGCTTTCCCCCAGGGTTTGGCGTCTGCATAGTGGGCCAAAGGCACAAGACCAAGCGGAGAGAGATATGAGGACGACGCTCGACGAGCGCATGGACGCGACCATGGCGGCGCTGACCGCGCCCGGCGGCATGCTGCCGCTCGGCACCACGCAGCGCGACGGGCGCGACTATCCGATCATCACCGCCGCGCCGCCCTCGCTCCCTTATTATTTTGCCCATTATTGTCAGGAACATGCTGACAAGACCTTTCTGGTGTCCGGGGCCGAGCGGCTGACCTTCGCGCAGGTCCATGCGGTCGCCACCGGCGTCGCGCAGGCGCTGGTCGCCGACCACGGCATCGCCCGCGGCGACCGCGTCGGCATCGCGATGCGCAACTCACCGGCGTGGATCGTGCTCTACATGGGCGTGGTGATGGCGGGCGGCGTCGCCACCCTGCTCAACGGCTGGTGGCAGGCGGAGGAGCTGGCGGCGGCGATTCGCGAGGTGGATTGCGCCTTGGTCTTCGCCGATGCGCCGCGGGCGAAGCGGCTCGGCGGCGTCGACGCGCCGGTGGTCACGATCGACGACACGCTGCCGCTCGCCCAGGCGCTCGCCGCGGTGACCGCCGCCGGCCAGCCCGACATGCCGCTTCCGGCGGTCGCCGCGGAGGATCATGCGACGATCCTGTTCACCTCGGGCTCGACCGGCCAGTCGAAGGGGGCGCTGTGCGACCATCGCAGCGTCATCCAGGGCGTCTTCAACTATCTCGCGCAGGCGCTCACCATGCTCGGCATCGCCGCGCAGGACGGCAACGCGCCGACCGAACAGCCCTCGACGTTGCTGACGCTGCCGCTGTTCCACGTCACCGCCGAGGTGCCGGTGCTGCTGCAGAGCTTCGCGATGGGGCGCAAATTGGTGCTCATGCCCAAATGGGACGCAGGCGAGGCGATGCGGCTGATCGCGCAGGAGCGGATCAGCTATTTCGTCGGCGTGCCGCTGATGAGCTTCGAGATCCTGACCCATCCCGATCGCGCGCATTACGATCTGTCGACCGTCACCGATTTCGCCGCCGGCGGCGCGCCGCGGCCGGTGGAGCATGTGCGGCGGATCGATGCCGAGATGGGCGGCGGTGCGCCGCTGATCGGCTATGGCCTCACCGAAACCAATGCGGTCGGCACCGGCAATTGGCGGACCAATTATCTCGCCAAGCCCAATAGCGCCGGCCGCGCCTCGCCGCCGCTGGTCGATCTCGCCATCCTCGACGATGCCGGCGTTTCGGTGCCGCAGGGCGCGCGCGGCGAGGTCGCGATCCGCTCGATCTGCAATTTCCTGGGCTATTGGAACCGGCCCGAGGCGACCGCGGCCTGCATGACCGCCGACGGCTATTTCCGCACCGGCGACATCGGTTATCTCGACGCGGACGGCTATCTGTTCATCGTCGACCGCAAAAAGGACATCATCATCCGCGGCGGCGAGAATATCTCGTGCCATGAGGTCGAGGCGGCGCTCTACTCGCATCCCGCGGTGGCGGAGGCGGCGGTGTTCGGCCTGCCCGACGCGCGCTTCGACGAGGTGCCCGGCGCGGTCGTCCAGCCGCGCGACGGCGAGACGCTGACCGAGGGCGCGCTGCAGGCGTTCCTCGCCGACCATATCGCCGCCTTCAAGGTGCCGACGCGCATCTGGATCGCCGACGCGCCGCTGCCGCGGCTGGGCACGGAAAAGATCGACAAGGTCGCGCTGCGCGAGACGTATCGGGCGCTGGCGGCGACCTGAGCGGCCGCTCAGTCGGTCAGCCCATGCATCAGCAGCAGCGCGACGAAGGTCAGCAACGCCGCCCAGGCGAAGACGAGCAGCGCGGCGGTCCGCCACAGCGCCGACAGCGTGCGCAGCGTATAGGCGCCGCGTAGCTGGCGGTACATGTGCAGCGGCGGCAGCGCGAAGACCGCCAGCACGATCCAGCCGCTGCCTAGACCTGCGACGCCGAGCAGCATCAGCGCGATCACCATCAGCATCATGAAGGCGAGGCTGTAGGTGACGAAGATCGCATGGTCGTACAGGCCGAACCGCCGCCGCCAGAGGAACAGCAGCGCGACGAACGGCGTCGAGATCGGGATCAGCAGCCAGCTGTATTTGTACGCGCTCGATTGCAGCTTGTAGAGCGCGAGCCCCGGGTTCTTGCTCGCCTTCTGCAATCCGTGGTCGAGTTTTTCCCATCCCGTCTTCGCATTGGTCAGCGCGAGGGGGATGTCGCCGGTTCCGCCGCCGTCGACGCGCCTGAGCGCGGCGATCGCGGTGCGCAGCGAGGCGATGTCCTTGTCGACCTGCGCCGTCGGCCGGCCCGCGGCGACCAGCTGCGCGCGCTGCGCCTCCGCCCTGTCGAGCCCCTGCTGCGCCTTCTCGGCTCCGCGCGCCAGGCCGACGACGTTGCTGTTCATCCGCTCGGGCGTGACCAGTTCAGCGATGTCGCCGCCGAGCGCGCTGATCGCCGCGAACATCAGGAAGACGGTGAACAGGAACAGCGCGAGCGGCGAGACGAAGCGGGCGCGCTCGCCGGCGACGTAGCGGCGGGTGAGGTCGCCGGGCCGCCACAGCAGCATCGGCAGCGTCCGCCAGATCTTGCCCTCGAAATGGAAGACGCCGTGCGCGATCTCGTGGCCGATCGCGCCGACGCTGCGGTGGACATGGCCGCTCTGGCCGCAGGCGTGGCAATGCGCGCCGATCAGCCGCGTCCCGCAATTGAGGCACAGGTCGCCGGCATGCCCGTGCCCCGCGCCGTCCCCCGCATGCGGCTCGACCGCCCGTGCCCCGAGCGCCCCGGTGATGAGGTCGCCTGCTGCTGTGATATCCCCCGACATGGCATGGACGTAGCAAGAGTGCGATCGTGGCGCGAGGGGGCAGTTCGTGGTAACGAACCTGATGGCCGACGCAGAGAATCCGACCGAATTGATCGCCGAGATGGGCCGCCGCGCCCGCCGTGCCGCCGCCGCGCTCGCCGGCATGCCGACCGCGACCAAGGCCGCCGCATTGCGCGCCGCCGCCGCGGCGCTGCGCGATGCCGAAGCGCCGATCCTCGCCGCCAACGCGCGCGACATGGCGGCGGGCGCGGCGCGCGGGCTGTCGGCCGCGCTGCTCGACCGGTTGCAGCTCGACGCGGGCCGGATCGCCGGCATGGCCGCGGGGGTCGAGGCGGTGGCGGCGCTCGCCGATCCCGTCGGGCAGGTGATCGACCGCGCCGAACGCCCCAACGGCCTGCAGCTCAGCCGCGTGCGCGTGCCGATCGGGGTGATCGGCATCATCTACGAATCGCGGCCCAACGTCACCGCCGACGCGGCGGCGCTGTGCGTGATGGCGGGCAATGCCGCGATCCTGCGCGGCGGGTCGGAGGCGGTGCACAGCAACCGCGCGATCCATGCGGCGCTGGCGGCGGGCTTCGCCGCGGCGGGGCTGCCGGCGGATGCGGCGCAACTGGTGCCGACCACCGATCGCGCCGCGGTCGGCGCGATGCTGGCGGCGGACGGCGTCATCGATCTCGTCGTGCCGCGCGGCGGCAAGAGCCTCGTCGCGCGCGTCCAGGCGGAGGCGCGGGTGCCGGTGCTCGCGCATCTCGACGGCATCAACCACGTCTATGTCGACGGCTCCGCCGATGCCGCGATGGCGCGGGCGATCGTCGTCAACGCCAAGATGCGGCGCACCGGCATCTGCGGGTCGATGGAGACGCTGCTGATCGACCGTGCCTTCGCCGCGCCCGACGCGCTCGTCCACGCGCTGGCCGACGCCGGCTGTGCGGTCCGCGGCGATGCCGATATCGTCGCGGCGACCGGCGTCGCGCCGGCCACCGCGGAGGATTGGGACACCGAATATCTCGACGCGATCGCCTCGGTCGCGCTGGTCGACGGCGTCGAGGGCGCGATGGCGCATATCGCACGGCACGGTTCGCACCATACCGACGCGATCGTCGCGGCGGACGAGGCGGTGGCGGAGCGTTTCCTCGCCGGCGTCGACAGCGCGATCGTGCTGTGGAACGCCTCGACCCAATTCGCCGACGGCGGCGAATTCGGCCTCGGCGCGGAGATCGGCATCGCCACCGGCCGCCTCCACGCCCGCGGGCCGGTCGCGCTGGAGGGGCTGACGACGTACAAATGGATCGGGCGGGGGACGGGGCAGGTGCGCTGACGAGTTGAGAACCGGTCGCGCCGCGCCTATACTCGCGGCATGGCCAGCCTTCTGCCGATCACAACCGAAGTCGATGCCGATACGATGGCGCTGGTCGACAGCGTCGCGCTTCGCCGTGGTATGAGCAGCCGTGAATTCGCGGCCCAGGCAATCCGCCGTGCGGCGGAGAGCGACGCGGATTTCGACTCCTTCATTCGGGCCGGCATCGACTCGCTTGATCGCGGCGAAGGCGTGCCGCACGAACAGGTCATGGCCGAACTTGATGCGATGATCGCCAAGCATCGGGACCGATGCGGATAATCTGGTCGCCGCTCGCGCGCGACGATTTGGCGACGATCAACGGTTGGCTCACGCGCGAGGCGTCCCCGGCGGTCGCGTTGCGGATGCTCATCGCGATCCGCGACCGGGCGCGTTTCCTCGAGAATTTTCCCCTGAGCGGGCGGCCACATCGTCATGGCCATCGAATCCTGCGTATTTTCGACACGCCTTATTTGCTGCGTTACCGTATCCGCGACGAGCGGTCGCAGTGATCCGCGATCATCATGAGCGGGAAGATTGGCAAATCGAATTTTGACCCCCACCGGCATTCTCGGCGGGTCGTTCAACCCCGCGCATCGCGGACATCGCGCGATCACGCTCGCCGCGATCCGCGCGCTCGATCTCGACGAGACGTGGTGGCTGGTGTCGCCGGGCAACCCGCTGAAGGACGGGGCCGGCGACATGGCGCCGCTTGCGATGCGGCTCGCCTCGGCGAAGCGGCAGGCGCGCCGCGCGCCGATCCGCGCCACCGATATCGAGTCGCGGCTGCACACCCGCTATACGCTGGATACGCTGCGCAAATTGCAACGTCGCTACCCGCACCGGCAGTTCATCTGGCTGATGGGCGGGGACAATCTAGTGCAATTCCATCGCTGGCGCGGCTGGCGTGAGATCGCGCGTACGATGCCGATTGCGGTGATCGCGCGTCCGGGGTATGAGCGGGCCGCCCGGGCGAGCGTCGCCATGGGTTGGCTGCGGCGCTTCCAACGGCCCGCAAGCCACGCGAAGCATTGGACGATGTGGAGATTGCCGGCACTCGTGCTGTTGCGCTTCCGCCCCGACCCTACCTCCGCTACCGCGGCCCGTGCGGCCGATCCCGACTGGCACCGGCGCCACCCGGCCCAGCAACCCAGGAGTCCCCTTGGCGACTAACCCCCAAGCCGTGCGTCCGGCCGATCCGGCCGAAGTCGAGGCTCTGCACCGGCTGATCATGGCGTCCCTCGAAGACGATCAGGCCGAGGAAGTGATCACCATCCCGCTCGCCGGCAAATCGACGATCGCCGATCATATGGTGATCGCCAGCGGCCGTTCGACGCGCCAGGTCGCCTCGATGGCGAACAAGCTCGCCGAGAAGATCAAGGCCGAGTTCCGGCGCAGCGTGCGGATCGAGGGTCTGCAGACCGCCGACTGGGTGCTGATCGATGCGAACGACGTCATCGTCCACCTCTTCCGGCCCGAAGTGCGCACCTTCTACAATCTGGAGCGGATGTGGCAGTTCGGCGATACCGTGTCGTCGTCGCTGAAACCGCTGCCCGTCCCCCCCGCCTCGTCGACGCCAGAGGCCTGACATCCTTCTGCACGTCGTGGCGCGCGGACGGATCGGGCGCTCGCCCGAGGCCGATCTGGTGGCGCGCTACCTCAAGCGGATCGTCTGGCCGACGCGCGTCACCGAGCTGCCCGACACCGGCGGCAAGCTGCCCGCGCTCGAACCGCAGACGATCCGCGTCCTGCTCGACGAAAAGGGCGAAGTGCTGGGGTCGCTGGATTTCGCGCGCCGGCTGGAGCGCTGGCGCGACACCGGCACGCGCGAGGTACGCTTCCTGATCGGCGCGGCGGACGGGTTCGGCGATGCCGAGCGCGCCGAGGCCGATCTGCTGCTGTCGTTCGGCCGTGCGACCTGGCCGCACATGCTGGCGCGGGCGATGCTGGCGGAACAATTGTTCCGCGCGACGTCGATCCTCGCGGGGCATCCGTACCACCGGGAGGGGTGATGGCGGGCGTATCGCTCTCACCCTCACGTGCCCGCTTCGGCGACTTCTCCCTTTCCAGTCGGCAGAGGGGACGAGCCTCGCAGCCGCGAAGCGGAGAGGGCAGGGGAATCGCATTCTGCCTCGCGCTGCTCGCGCTCGCGCTTCCCGCCCACAGCCAGACCCTCCCCGATCAACGCCAGCGCCTCGCCGCCGCCCGGCGCGACGCGACGCTCGCCGCGCGCCGCGCCGACGATCTCGCCCGCGACGCCGCCGCCGAGCGCGACGCCGCCGACAAGGCGCGCGCCGAGGAGGCCGCGCTCACCGCCCGTGTCGCCGCCGCCGAAGCGAACCTCGCCGCCGCCCGCGCGCGGCAGGCGATCGTCGCGCATCTGCTCGCCGACCAGCAGGGCCGGCTCGCCGCGCAGCAGCAGCCCGTCGCGCGGCTGCTCGCCGCACTGACCGCACTTGCCCGCCGACCGACGCTGGTGGCGATCGCCCAGCCCGGATCGGTCGACGATCTCGTCCATGTCCGCGCGGTGCTCGGCGGCGCGCTGCCGGTGGTGCGCGCGCGCACCGATGCGGTGCGACAGGCGATCGCACGCACCCGCGCGTTGCAGGCCGACGCGGCGCTCGCCGCCACCGCGCTGCGCGACGGCCGGGTGCGGCTCGAAGCGGATCGCACCGCGCTCGCGCGCCTCGAGGCGACGCACCGCCAACGCAGCCAAACGCTCGGCCGCACCGCGATGAGCGAATCGGACCGCGCGCTGGCGCTCGGCGAGCGCGCCCGCGATCTCGTCGATTCGCTCGGCGCGGGCGATGTGGCGCGGGCGCGCGCCGCCGATCTCGCCGCTCTGCCGGGGCCGCTGCCGCGCCCGCTCGCACCGGGCAGCGTCGCGCCGGCGCGCGTCCGCGGCGTCTATCGCCTGCCGGTGCGCGGCCGGCTCGTCACCGGGCTCGACGAGATTTCCAACGCCGGCGTCCGCGCCCGCGGCCTGACCTTCGCCGTCGCCCCCGACGCGCTCGTGGTCGCGCCGGCGGGCGGCATCGTCCGTTACGCCCGCGCCTTCCGCGGTTATCGCGGCATCGTCATCATCGATCATGGCGATGGCTGGACCAGCCTCATCACCGGGCTCCGTGCGTTGCGGGTCCGCGCCGGCCAGCGCGTCGCCGTGGGCATGCCGCTCGGCTGCGCCGCCGCTGGCGAGGAGCCGCAGGTTACCGTCGAACTGCGCCGCCGCGGCCGGCCGATGGACATCGCCGGCCTGCTTGGCTGAGCCGTCCGCCAAGTCAGCCTGCGTTCAGCCGCGCTGCGCTTTGCTCCGGCCCGAGAATGCGGCTAAACGAGCCCTGTCTCTCCGCCTTCAGGATGTTCGATGGCCCGTCCGCTACTTACCGCGACTGCACTCCTCGGCTCGCTGTCCCTCATCCCGCTTGCGACGCAGGCGATGGCCGCGGTCGACACCGATACCTATCGCGAATTCGATCAGTTCCTCGACGTGTTCAACCGGATCAAGTCGGATTATGTCGACAAGGTCGACGACCAGAAGCTGATCAAGGGCGCGATCCAGGGCATGCTCGCCAGCCTCGATCCGCATTCGAGCTACGTCGACGCGCTCGATTATGACAATCTGCGCATCCAGACCGAGGGCAATTACGGCGGCCTCGGCCTCACCGTCCAGATGGAGGACGGCGCGGTCAAGGTCGTAGCGCCGCAGGAGGACGCGCCTGCGCAGCGCGCCGGGGTCAAGTCGGGCGATTACATCACCCATATCGACGGCAAGCTGATCTACGGCGAGACGCTCGACGAGGCGGTCGGTCTGATGCGCGGCAAGCCGGGCACCAAGATCAGCCTGACGCTCGTCCGCCCCGGCCAGGACAAGCCGGTCGAGGTGACGATGAACCGCGAGGTGATCACCCAGAAACCGGTGAAATGGGAGGTCCGCGGCGACGTCGGCTACGTCAATATCAACACCTTCTCGGAAAGCACCGGCGCCGACACCCGCGCCGCGATCATGGCGATCGACAAGAGCCTCGGCCATCGCCCGCTCGGCTATGTCGTCGACCTGCGCGACAATGGCGGCGGGCTGCTGACGCAGGCGATCGCGGTCAGCGACGCCTTCCTCGACCATGGCGAGATCGTCTCACAGCGCGGGCGCGAGAAGACCGATATCGAGCGCTATTTTGCCAAGCCCGGCGACGACGCGCACGGCCTGCCCGTCGTCGTGCTGACCAACCCCGGCACCGCCTCCGCCTCGGAGATCGTCGCCGGCGCGTTGCAGGACCATCACCGCGCGCTCGTGATGGGCGAGCGCAGCTTCGGCAAGGGCTCGGTGCAGACGCTGCTCCAGCTCGGGCCGCAGACCGCGCTGCGCCTCACCACCGCGCGTTATTACACCCCGTCGGGACGCAGCGTGCAGGAGGGCGGGATCGAGCCCGACATCAAGGTGCCGCAGATCAGCGACCCCGACTTCAAGTCGCGCCCGGTGTTCCGCGAGGCCGATCTGCGCCGCCATCTGATCAACGAGGTCAAGGCCGACAACAAGATCCTCGAGGAGGACACCAAGGACGATCCGCGCTTCGCGATGACCGCCGACCAGCTCAAGAAGCAGGGGATCGACGACTTCCAGCTCTATTACGCGCTGAAGACGGTGGCGCGGCTCGGCGGCGCGGCGCAGGTCGCCGCGGCGACCAAGCCCCGCCCGATCCCGGCGGCGACGCCGCAGCCGAAATGACCCGTCACGCGCGCCTCGCCCGCTGGATCGCGCTGCTGCTGCCCGCGGCGCTGCTCGCCGGCGCCTGGGGCTCGCAGCTCGTCGGCCATCTCTACCCGTGCGAGATGTGCCATTGGCAGCGCTGGCCGCATTATGCCGCGCTGCCCTTCGCGCTGCTCGCCTTCGTCGTCCCGCAGCGGAGCATCGCCAACGCCTTCGTCATCCTGGCTGCCTTGCTGATCGCGGTGTCGGGCGCGATCGGCGTCGCGCATGCCGGGGTCGAATATCATTGGTGGAACGGCTTCACCGCCTGCACGCAGACCGTCGACCTGCGCGGGCTGGGACCCGACGAGCGGCTGGCGGCGTTGATGAAGGCGCCGGTGATCCGCTGCGACGTCGCGCAATGGCGCCTGGCCGGCATTTCGCTCGCCGGCTTCAACGCGATCCTTTCGCTGGGCGGTGCCGGGCTTATCTTGTGGCTGATGAGGAAAGCGCGATGATGGCAGAGACGGCGACCCCGCAGCCCGCCCGCCGGTGGAAGCCCGGCGACCGGCGCGAACCGACCGAGGCGATGATCCGCGTCGATCAGGCCGGCGAATTCGGCGCGATCCGCATCTATGCGGGGCAGCTCGCGGTGTTCGGCGACCGCCATCCCGCAAGCCGCGCGATCCACCATATGGCGAGCCAGGAGGAGCGGCACCGCGCCTTCTTCGACGATCTGATCGTCAGGCGCGGCGTCCGCCCGACGCTGTTCCAGCCGTTGTGGGACAAAGCGGGGTTCGCGCTCGGCGCGATCACCGCGGCGATCGGCCCCAATGCCGCGATGGCCTGCACCGCGGCGGTGGAGACCGAGATCGACAAACATTATCAGGATCAGCTCGACGAACTCGGCACGACCGAACCCGAACTCTCCGCCGCGATCCTGGATTTCCAGGCGGAGGAACTGGAACATCGCGACCACGCGCTGGCCAACGGTGCCGAAAATGCGATCGCCTATCCGGTGCTGAGCGGGCTGATCCGGCTCGGCTGCAAGGTGGCGATCGCGGCGGCGAAACGGATTTGAGAGGAAGACCGATGCGTATCTTGATCGCGACCGCGCTGATGCTGGCCGCCGGCCCGGCGCTGGCGCAGCAGGCCGCGCCCGGTGCGGCGCGGATCACGCCGACCCCGGCCGGCCCCGCCGCCGCCAAGCCGGTGGTGATCGCCACGCCGGGCGAGGTCGCCAAGCGCGCGCCGGTCAACGGCGTCCTCGTCCTCTACGGCAACGAACGCTGCCCGACCAACAACGACGGGCAGGAGATCGTGATCTGCGAACGGCGCAGCGCGCGCGAGCAATATCGCGTGCCCAAGGAGCTGCGCGAATTCCAGGTGACGCCGCAGAACGAAAGCTGGGCGGCACGCGCGCAGGGCACGCTCGACGCCGGCGTCGGCGTCAACGGCACGGGCAGTTGCTCGACCGTCGGCGCGAGCGGCCAGACCGGCTGCTTCCTCCAGAGCGCCCGCGCCGCACGCAAGGAGAATCAGGCGCGCAAGGCCGAAGAGGCGCGCGTTCCCTGATGCCCGGCCGGCCGCAGCGCTAACCGGGCCTCACGCCGACCCATGCGCGACCTCCGCATCGTCCTGTTCGCGCTCGTCTGGTTTAGTTGCGCCTGGTTCGGCTCGTGGGAACTCAACCCCAATAATGCGACGCGGATGTTCGCCGCGATCAGCCTGGTCGAGGACGGCGACGCGACGATCGACCAGTTCGCCCCGCTGACGATCGACAAGGCGAGCTTCGACGGGCACGCCTATCTCGACAAGGCGCCGGGCATGACGTTGATGGCGCTGCCCGCGGTGTGGATCGCCGATGCGGCGACCGGGGTGCGCGCGTCGCGGTTCGGCACCGCCCCCGCCGGCCCCGATTTCGAACGCTACCTCCGGCTGCGCACGCGCATCGCCGCCGCGACCGGCCCGGCGCTGCTCACCGCGCTCGCCGCGGTGCTGCTGTTCGATCTCGCCGCCGCGCTGACCGGCAGCGCCGCCGCGGGCCTGTTCGCCGCGTTGGGCTATGCGCTGGGAACGCCGGTCTGGGGCTGGTCGACGACCCTGCTCGGCCATGCCGTCGTCGCCGATTGCTATGCCATCGCATTCTGGTCGATCTGGCGCGGCAGCCGGCCCGGCGCGCGCGGGGCGGGCGCGGCGGCGCTCGCCGGCGCGGCGCTCGGCTGGGCGGTGGTGGTCGAGCATCAGGCGGTGCTCGCCGCGCTGCCGATCGCCGGCTGGGCGCTGTGGCGATTGCGCGAGCGACCCGATCGCCTGCGCCTCGCCGCCATCGCCGTCGCCGCCGGGCTGATCGCGCTGCTCCCCCTCGCGCTCTACAATCTCGTCGCGTTCGGCACGCCGTTCCGCGTCGGCTATTCGGGCGTGGTCGGCTGGGAGGGGATGCATCAGGGGCTGTTCGGGCTCGGCTGGCCGCGGCTGCGCGTGATGCGCGCGGTGCTGTTCGGCTTCCAGGTCGGGCTGATCTGGGTCGCGCCGGTGCTGCTGCTGGCGCCGCTCGGCCTGTGGTATTGGCTCCGCCGTCCGCCGCTGCGGCCGGTGGCGCTCGCCGCGATCGCGACCGCGCTGATCGTGCTGCTGGTCAATGCGGCCTATATCTATTGGGACGGCGGCAACACCACCGGTCCGCGCTTCCTGATCCCGGCGGTCGCGCCGCTCGCGCTCGGCCTGGCGGCGGAGTGGATGCGCGCCGGCGGCCGCGGCGAGCGGATCGCGATGAGCGTCCTGCTCGGCCTCTCGATCGCGATCAACGCGGTGATCGCCGCCGCCGAGATCTTCGCGCCACCGCTCGTCGCCTTCCCGGTCTGGCAATGGGTCGGCCGGGCCTTCGCCCATGGCTATTTGCGTACGGTGCCGAGCGAATGGTCCGGCTGGAGCGCCTGGAGCGGCTTCACCCTCTGGGCGCTGCTCGCGCTGCCGGCGCTGGCCTGGCTTGCATGGCGGGTGCGCCGCCCTGCGGCTCAGGGGTGACGCTTCAGTCCGCGCACGCGGTGCCAGATGTAGAAGGCGACCAAGGCGATCAGGACGATGCCGATCAGCAGATCGGCCTGGTGGAAGGCAGCCTTGACGCGCGGGTCGCTGTTCCATTTGTCGCCGAGCTTCATGCCGACCCAGGCGAGGCCGAAGCACCACGGCCATGAACCGAGGAAGGTATAGACATGGAACGGCACCAGCCGCATCCGCGCGACGCCGGCGGGGAAGGCGATGAAGCTGCGGATCACCGGCAGCAGCCGGCCGATCAGCACCGCGAGGCTGCCCCAGCGCGCGAAGAAGCGATCGGCGGCGTCGAGCTCGCCCGGTCCGATCAGCACGTAGCGACCCCAGCGTTCCGCCATCGGCCGCCCGCCGCGCTTGCCGACCTCATAGCCGACGATCGAGCCGATGTTGCAGCCGATCGCCCCCGCGGTCGCGGCGAGGATCAGGTCGAACTGCCCGGTGGAGACCAGATAGCCGGCGAACGGCATGATGATCTCGGAGGGGAGCGGGATGCACGCGCTTTCGATCGCCATCAGGATCGCGATGCCGACATAGCCGCCGCTGGAGATCACCCAGATGGTGAAGGTGGCGAGAACGCCCAGGATTTTCTCGAACATGGGGCCGGGACTTGGCGGATCGCGGCGCGCAAGGGAAGGGGGAACCGGGCGGCGGCCCCATGCGCTCGTGCCATTATGGATGATCTCACCTTCAACGACGGCCGCACGATGCCGCGGCTCGGGCTCGGCACCTGGAAACTCCCCGACCCGCAGGCGCCGTTGGTGGTGCGCCGCGCGCTCGACCTCGGCTATCGGCTGATCGACACCGCCGCGATCTACGGCAACGAGCGCGGCGTCGGCGAGGGCGTGCACGGCAGCGAGGCGTTCCTCACCACCAAATTGTGGAACGACCGGCAAAGCGATCCCGCCGCGGCGCTCGACGAGAGCCTCGCGTTGCTCGGGGTCGATGCGGTCGATCTGTACCTCATCCACTGGCCGGCGCCGGGGCAGGGAGAATATGTCGATGCGTGGAAGGCGCTCGTCGGCTTGCGCGACGCGGGCAAGACGCGCTCGATCGGCGTGTCCAACTTCCTGCCCGAGCATCTCGACGCGATCATCGCCGCGACCGGCGTGACGCCGGTGCTCAACCAGATCGAGCTGCATCCCTATCACCAGCGCCGCGACGAGCGCGCCTATCACGACGCGCACGGCATCGTGACGCAATCGTGGAGCCCGCTCGGTCAGGGCGGCGACCTGTTGCGCGACGCGGCCATCGTGCGGGTGGCGGAGAAACACAGCCGCTCGCCGGCGCAGGTGGTGATCGCCTGGCACCTCGCCCACGGCCTGTCGGTGATCCCCAAGGCGGCGGACGCCGACCATATGAGCGACAATTTCGCCGCGCTCGACCTGACGCTGGACGAGGACGACGTCGCGGCGATCGACGCGCTGGAAACCGGCGCGCGCATGGGGCAGGACGCGCGGGCGATGTGATCCCAATTCCTCCCCCGCCAGGGGGAGGGGGACCGTTCGGCGCCAGCCGAATGGTGGAGGGGGAGGACAGGGCGGAGCGGTGTTGCAAGGCTCCCGCCCTGTCCTCCCCTCCGTCACCGCTTCGCGGCGCCACCTCCCCCTGGCGGGGGAGGAATTGCGGCATAGTCCTCCCCGGCACGGGGAGGTGTCACGGCGCAGCCGTGACGGAGGGGGCCTTCCGCGCGCGCAGCATCCGCGGCGATCCCCCTCCACCACCACGCCGACGCGTGGCGGTCCCCCTCCCCGTGCCGGGGAGGAGTTAGGCGCCCGCCGCGGCCTTCGCCTTCTTCAGATCCTCGACGAAGCGCGCGAATTCGTCCTCCTTCTGCGTCGGGTCGGGCAGGCGCAGCAGATAGCTCGGATGCACCGTGATCCACGCCTCGCCGCCCTCCGGCAGGCGCAGCGCCTGCCCGCGCTCGCGGCCGATCGTCACCGTCCGCCCGAACAGCGAGCGGCCCGCGCTCGCGCCGAGCGCCACCGTCACCTTCGGGCGGACCAGCATCTGCTCCTGCTCGATCCACCAGCGGCACGCCTGGATCTCGCCGGTGTCGGGCTTGGCGTGGATTCGGCGCTTGCCGCGCTGCTCGAACTTGAAATGCTTGACCGCGTTGGTGACGTAGACGCGCGCGCGGTCGATCTCCGCCGCCGCCACCGCGCGGTTGAACACCTGTCCCGCCGGGCCGACGAACGGCGTACCGGCGAGATCCTCCTGGTCGCCCGGCTGTTCGCCGACGAACATCATCTGCGCATCGACCGGCCCCTCGCCGAACACCGTTTGCGTCGCATGTTTGTAGAGGTGGCAGCGGGTGCACGTCGCCGCCTCGTCGCGCAGCGCCGCCCAGGCCGCCTGTACATTGTCGCCGATCGCCGGCGCCTCGCGCGATTGGGTGATCATCCCGCTCTCCCGTGCCTGCGCGCCGGCGATCAACTGCCCGACGAGCGCCGTCTCCGGCATGTTCTTCCAATATTTGCGCGGCATCTCCTTGAGCATCGCGCCGATCTTGACGCGCGCCGGGTTGAAGATGCTGGCATAATAGGTCTTCCACACCTCTTCGGTGGGATCGCCGTCGGGGGCGTCGCCTTTTTCCGCGCCGGGGCCTTCGGACAGCGCCTTGCCGTCCCAGTGCAGGGAGACCTCGGGCGTCAGGATCGACCAGCGCATGCTGGCGAAGCGATTGACGAAGAAGGCGGCGTTGGCGCGGACGATATGATGTTCGGGCTCGAACCAGGCGACGTAGCGGCTCGCGCCGTCATCGTCGGCGACCTCGCGGAAGCGCAGGAAGGCGCGCATCTTGTGGATGTCGCGGCGGACGTTCTTGGCGATCACCTCCAGCTTGCGGATCAGCGGATCGGCATGATCCTCCATCAGCTTGGGCTCGCGGCGCAGCCGGTGCAGCACGGTATAGAGCAAGGCGAACCGCTCGGGCTCCGCCGCCATCACCACGCTGCGCGCGAGATCGATGAACGCGCGCGGCACCGACAGCGTCCCGACCGGCGGCGGCGGGGCGGATTCCTCGGCGGCGGCGGCGAACAGGTCGGCGGGGGTATCGCCGACCTGCCACACCACGTCGTCAGGCGGCACGTCCCCCGCCGCGAGCGCCCGCGCGGTGTCGCGCCAGGCGTCGAAGTCGTCGGGCGCGGGGAGGGTCGCCAGCCGCATGCCGGATCAGTCCCGCTCGTCGCCGCCCGGGGGATTGTCCTTGGCGATCTCCAGTTCCTCGGGCTTGCGCTCCTCGTAGATCGTCGCCAGCTCCGCCTCGGTGGCGTCGTCGAGCTCCTCGGCGGCGGCGGGGAACATCTCTTCCTCTTCCTCGGTAATGTGATGCTCGTAGCGGCGGCGCATGTGGAAGAATTTCTCGCTCCACGCGTCCGAACCGAAGTCCTCGTCGGCCATCTCGC
The DNA here is from genome assembly GCF_053345135.1 of Sphingomonas sp. M6A6_1c. Taxonomy (NCBI): domain Bacteria; kingdom Pseudomonadati; phylum Pseudomonadota; class Alphaproteobacteria; order Sphingomonadales; family Sphingomonadaceae; genus Sphingomonas; species Sphingomonas sp. M6A6_1c. Next base: position 532,990 of record NZ_JBKEZO010000002.1, read on the forward strand.
CGAGCAGGTCGTCGACCTCCTTATGCTCGCTGACCGAATGGCGCGCGTCGTCGCGCAGCTCGGGGTCGCGCAGCATCGTCGCGTACAGCGATTCCTCCTCGGCGGCGGCGTGGCTCTGGATTTCGAGGCGGAACGCCTCGAACAGCCGTTGCCGTTCGTCGCTCGCGCCCTGCAACTCGGCGAGCTGCTTGAGCATATCGCGTTGCTTGTCGTGATCGCGTTTCAGGTCCGCGTAGATCTGTGCCAGCGCCATGATCGTATCTCCTTCGCGGCATCCAACCGGCGAGGGGGCGCGGCGTTTCACCTGTGAGTCATTCTCATGCCGCGAACAGTTCGAGCTGCTGCCGCTTGGGCGCGACGAGCGGCTTGAGATCGGCGCGATCGGTGAGCAGCACGGGGCGCCAATCCTCCGCGACGATGAACGGCCGCACTTTCGTGACGCTCACCGTCAGCCGCGCGACATCGTCGAGCCGCAGCCGCCGCCACCGCCGGCTGGCGACGATCCGGTCGACCGCCTTCACGCCCAGCCCCGGCACGCGGAGCAGCATCTCGCGCGGCGCACGATTGACGTCGACCGGGAAACTCTCGCGAAATTTGAGCGCCCAGGCGAGCTTGGGGTCGATGTCGAGCGGCAGCATGCCGGTGGCGTCGTCCGCCGCAGCGACCACCTCGTGCGGGCTGTAATCGTAGAAGCGCATTAGCCAGTCGGACTGGTACAGGCGATGTTCGCGCATCAGCGGCGGGCGTTGCAGCGGCAGCACCGTGCTCGCATCGGGGATCGGGCTGAACGCGCTGTAATAGACGCGGCGCAGCCCGAACCGGTCGTAGAGCGTCGAGGCGCGGGTGACGATCTCGCCGTCGGTCGCGGCATCGGCGCCGACGATCATCTGCGTCGACTGGCCGGCGGGGGCGAAGCGCGGCGCGGATTTGTACTTCTTGCGCGCGTCGCCATTGTCGATGATCGACGTCTTGACGTCCTTCATCGCGCCCTCGATCCGCGCACCGTCCTTCTCGGGCGCGAGCCGCTTCAGCCCACTGACCGTCGGCAGCTCGACGTTGATCGACACGCGATCGGCGTACAGTCCCGCCTGATGCACCAGCTCGGGATCGGCGTCGGGGATCGTCTTGAGGTGGATATAGCCGCGGAAATGATGATCCTCGCGCAAGCTGCGCGCGACCTCGACCATCTGCTCCATCGTATAGTTCGATGACTTGATGATCCCCGAGGAGAGGAACAGCCCCTCGATGTAATTGCGCTTGTAGAAGGAGATGGTGAGGTTGACGACCTCCTGCGCGGTGAAGCGCGCGCGGCGGACGTTGCTGCTCTTGCGGTTGATGCAATAATGGCAGTCGAAGATGCAGCTGTTGGTCAGCAGGATCTTGAGCAGGCTGATGCAGCGGCCGTCGGGCGCATAAGCGTGGCAGATGCCCATTCCCTCGGTCGATCCCAGCCCCTTGCCGTCGCGGCTGTCGCGCTTGGCGGTACCGGACGAGGCGCAGGACGCATCGTATTTCGCCGCATCGGCGAGGATCGCCAGCTTTTCACGGGTGTCGAGCTGGGCCATCCGTTCGATATACGTTCCGCACCCATCCGCGACAAGGGGCGGTGGAAACACGATTTTCATCGCCGGCAACATCGCCGCAATCCGCGTCGTGCAGAACGGACGGGCAGGGGGATGGAAGAGGAACGCGCCATGACCCACGACGATACCCCCTATCTGTCCGACCGTTCGTTCGTCGAAGCGGTGCGCGCGATCCAGGCGGATCATCCCGCCGCCGCCGCGGTGCATCAGGAAATGTGTTTGCTCTACACGGGGCGGGTGCTCGCCGACCTGCTGCGCGGGTCACGCGCCTGACCGGGGAACGCGCGCCGCCTATTCCGCCGCGAGCAGCGACGTCGCGCCGCCGAGGTCGACCGACACCAGCCGGCTGACGCCGCGCTCGACCATCGTCACGCCGAACAAACGGTGCATCCGGCTCATCGTCACCGCATTGTGCGTGACGATCAGATAGCGCGTCCGGGTCTCCTGCGACATGCGGTCGAGCAGGTCGCAGAAGCGCTCGATATTGGCGTCGTCGAGCGGCGCGTCGACCTCGTCGAGCACGCAGATCGGCGCGGGATTGGTCAGGAACAGCGCGAAGATCAGCGCCACCGCGGTCAGCGCCTGTTCGCCCCCCGACAACAAGGTCAGCGATTGCAACCGCTTGCCCGGCGGCTGTGCGAGGATCTCCAGCCCCGCCTCGAGCGGATCGTCCGAATCGACCAGTTCGAGATGCGCCGCGCCGCCATCGAACAACGTCGTGAACAATCGCCGGAAATGGCCGTCGACCGCCGCGAAGGCGGCGAGCAGCCGCTGCCGCCCCTCGCGATTGAGCGTGCCGATCGAACCGCGCAGCCGGTTGACCGCCTGCCCCAGTTCGTCGCGCTCGGCGGCATTGGTCTTGCTCGCCCCTTCCAGCTCGGCGAGTTCGCGCTCGGCGACGAGATTGACCGGCCCGATCCGCTCGCGATCCGCGGTGAGCCGGTCGTGCGCCGCGGCTTCCTCGGCCGGGCCGCGCACCTCGGCGACCGCGAAGCCGAGCCGTTCGGGCAGCACCGGCGCCGGACATTCGAACCGTTCGCCGGCCAGCCGGCCGAGCTCGACCCGCCGCTGCGCGTGATTCTCCAGCCGCGCCGCGGTGCCGGCGCGCGCCTCGCGCGCCTGGCTGAGCGTCTCGATCGCGCGGCGCTGCACCTCTTCGGCGTGGCGTAGCGCCGCCTCGGCGTCGCGTTCGGCGGCGGCCGCGGTGTCGGCGGCGGCGCGCGCGGCGGCATGATCCGCCGCCTGTGCGACAATCGCCGCGTCGAGCGCCGCGGGGCGATCGGCGACCTCCGCCGCGCTGGCGGCGAGCGCGGCGTCGCGCTTGTCCATCTCGGCGATCCGCTTGGCCGCCTCGCCGGCGCGCGCGCGCCAGCTCCGTCCGTCCGCCTGCGCCGCGGCGAGCCGTTCGCGATCCGCCTGCACCGCGCGGTCGAGCGTCGCGCGGCGTTCGCGCGCCTGCGCCACCGCGGCACGCTGCTGGTCTGCGGTGCGGGCCAGCGCGGCGACCGCCGCGGCGCTGTCCCGCCCATCGGGCAGCGCATCGCGCGTGGCCTGCGCACGCGCCCGGTCGGCGACCGCCTCGGCCAGCTCGTCGGCGATCCGCGCGGCGCGTGCGTCGAGATCGGCACGCTGGCCGGCGAGCCGTTCGAGCGCGGTCGCCGCGCGGTCTTCGGCGCGCTCGGCGTCGCGTCCGGCGGTGTCCGCCTGTGTCAGCGCAATCCGCGCCGCCTGCGCCGTGGTCCGTGCCGCCGCGATCGCACGATCCACCGCCGCCCGCGCCGCCTCCGCCGTCTCCAGGGCCTCTACCGCCGCCGGACGCGCCGCGGTCAGCGCCTTCAACCGGTTGAGCCGTTCGAGCCGCTCCGCCGCCGCCGCGCCGTTGCCGCGGGCGACGAACCCGTCCCAGCGCCGCAGCCGCCCGTCGCGCGTCACCAACCGCTGCCCGACCGCGAGCGGCTGGCCGGAATCCGCGCCGACGAAGGTTTGCGTCAGCCGCCGCGCGAGCGCCGCCGGCGCCTCGACCCGCATCGCCAGCGCTTCGGTGTCGATGGGGGGGGGCGGGTCCGCCGGCTGCGCCGCCGCGCCCGTCCACGCATCGAGCCCGACTTCGAGATCGTCGCCCAGCGCCGCCGCCAGCGCGCGCTCGTAGCCCGCCGCCGGGGCGACATGGTCGAGCAGCCGGTCGCGCCCGCTGCGCTGCGTCGCCTTGGTCAGCGCCGCCGCCTCGCTGTCGAGCGCGGCGAGATCGGCGCGCGCCGTCGCCCGCGTCGCCTCGGCCGCGTCCCGCCCGGCGATCGCCTGCCGCTCCGCCGCCTCGGCTTCGGCCAGCGCTGCCCGCGCGCGCTCGGCGGCCTGTGCCGCGTCGCGCCGCGTCCCGGCCGCCTCGTCGCGCGCGGCGGCGAGCGGGGCGGGATCGCCGAGCGCCGCGATCGCCTGCGCGATCTGCGCCGCATCGCGCTGCCCCCGGTCCGCCCGCGTCCGCGCCGCGGCGAGCGCGGCGTCGGCGACGCGCGCCTCCGCTGCCTCGCTCGCCTGCCGCGCCATGCCCTGCGCCAGCGCCACCTCGGCATCGCGCGCGTCGCGCTCCGCGTCGGCGAGCGTCGCGGCCAGCATCGGCGCCTCCTCGGCGGCGGCGGCGATCGCGCGGTCGAGCGCCTTGCCCTCCTCGGCGAGCCGCGCCAGCGCCGCCGCGGCATCGGCGGCGAGCGTCCCCTCGCGCGCGCGATCCTCGGCGATCCGCGCGCGCGCCTCGGCGAGGTCGGCGACCCGCCGTGCCGCCGCATCCCGCTCGGTACGCAACGCGGCGAGCGCGTGGCCCGCTTCGCTCGCCCGGTCGCGCGCGGCCAGCGCCGCGGCGCGCGCGCCGGCGACCGCGGCGGCGGCGTCATGCTGCGCGGCGGCGGCGGTCCGTTCGGTGGCGGTGGCGGCGGCGACCGCCTGCTCGGCCGCTTCCGCCTCGGCGCTGGCGGCGTCCGCGGCGGCCACCGCTTCGCGCCAGCGCGCGAAGATCATCCGCGCCTCGGCGACGCGGATCTGCCCGGACAGCGTACGATAGCGTTCCGCCGCGCGCGCCTGCCGGCGCAGCGCCGCGGCGCGCGCGTCCTGATCGGCGATCAGCTCGTCGAGCCGGACCAGATTGGCCTCGGTCGCGCGCAATTTCTGTTCGGCGTCGCGGCGGCGGACGTGGAGCCCGGCGATCCCCGCCGCTTCCTCCAGCAACGCGCGGCGTTCGGCGGGCTTTGCGGCGATCACCGCGCCGATGCGGTTCTGGCTGACCAGCGCCGGGCTGTGCGCGCCGGTCGCGGCATCGGCGAACAGCAGGCCGACGTCCTTGGCGCGCACGTCGCGGCCGTCGATGCGATAGGCGCTGCCCGCGCCGCGCTCGATGCGGCGGACGATCTCGCGCTCCTCGCCGTCGGCGCCGTCGAGCAGGATCGAGACTTCGGCGAAATCGCGCGGCGGCCGCGTCGCGGTGCCGGCGAAGATCACATCCTCCATTCCCGCGCCGCGCAACGATTTCGCGCTGTTCTCGCCCATCGTCCAGCGCAGCGCCTCGAGCAGGTTGGACTTGCCGCAGCCGTTCGGCCCGACGACCCCGGTCAGCCCCTGCTCGATGGCGAGGTCGGCCGGATCGACGAAGCTCTTGAACCCGGCGATGCGGAGCCGCTTGATCTGCACGGCTGCGGGGTGCCGCTTATGGCGCGGCGTTGCAAGAGGCGCGCGAAGCCGTGAAGCCGCGAAGCGCAGTGGTTCACGCGGAGGCGCGGAGAAGAAGGTGGTTCGCGCAGAGGCGCAGAGGCGCAGAGAGGGCGCGCGCCGCGAAGCGTCCTCGATCTCCGCTTCCGTTTGCGAGGAGGGGGGGCGCTCCGCGCCGGGTGCGCGGCCTCCGCGCCTCCGCGTGAACCCACCTCTTCGCGCCTTCGCGTCTTCGCGCGAAAACAGAATGCCCCGACTCGCCTACGCGTGTCGAAGCGCAGGCGAGACCAAGGCCTTTGGGCGGGCGCGGCGCGGACCGGGGTGGGGCGCCCGCAGGAGCAGCCGACGCCTCGCCGCGCGAAAGGTTACGCCCCCGCCGCCTTCAGCAACGGCTCGAGCTGACCCCAGCTCAGCGCATCGATCTTCTTGCCGTTGAGGATCAGCGTCGGCGTGCCGGTGACGGTGCCGTCGGCGCTCTTGTCCTGCGTCTGCTTGGTCCAGCGGTCGATCTGCTTCATGTCGGCGAGGCAGGTGCGTGCCTTGGCTTCGGGGATGCCGCGCTGCTTGGCGAAATCGACCAGGCCCATCTGCTCGGCCATGATGCGGATCGCGTCGACCGGCTTGGCGGTCTGCAATTGCTGCTGCACCGGCTGCGGCATCGCCTGCAGCTTGGTGTTGAAGCCCTCCTGCGCCTGATACATCTGCTCCAGGATCGGGAAGAAGGTCGACGGATCGGTGCAATTGCCGAGCAAGGCCGGCGGCAGATCGGGCGCGCCGTGGACCAGGAACTCGCGATATTCGAAGCTGACCTTGCCGGTCTTCACATATTTGTCGAGCAGCGGCGCGAAGCCTTCGCGCGCCAGCGCGCCGCAGGTCGGGCACAGGCGCGAGCCATATTCGACGAGCTTGATCGGCGCATTGGGGTTGCCGACGATCGTCCCCTCGGCGGTGCGCGCCGCGGTTTCGGCCCAGCTCTGCCCGGTGGGCGCGGCGACCGCGGCGGCGGGGCTGGCGGGCGCGGTCGGCGTTCCCGCCTCCTTCGAACAGCCGGCCAGCGCCAGCGGAAGGACGAGAAGCGACGCAAGCATTTTCATCGGGTTACGCTCCATTTCTATGGCCACTTATCTGGCGCCTTTGGCGCGCAGGACGGGTTCGAGTTTGTCCCAGCCGGCGGGCGGCTGGAGGTCGCCGTTGAGGTAGAAGGTCGGCGTGCTGCGCACCTCGACCGGTGCGTCGCCGGTCATCGCGGTGATCCGCGCCACCTCGGCCTTGTCGGCGAAACAGGCGTTGATCTTCGCCGGGGTCAGGCCGCGCGCGCGCATCGCCGCGGTCAGCCCGGCGGCATCCATATAGCTGCGCGCCTGCACGATCAGCGGCTTGGCGTCGATGTCGGGATGCGCCTGCTGATAGCTGCCCACCTTGCCCAGCCACGTCGCCTGCGTCGCGAAGATCATCGCATGCGCCGCGCCGAAGCCGTGCGGCCCCGCGCAGCGCGCGAGGATCGCCGCGCCGAGATCGGCGGGATCGCGGATCAGATGGCGATATTCCAGGCTGACCTTGCCCGACCGGATCATCTGCCCCTTGAGCACCGGCGCGCTTTCGTTGGCGAAATCGGCGCAATGCGAACAGGTGTAGCTGCCATATTCGACCAGCTTCACCGGCGCGGCGGGGTTGCCGAAGACATAGGCGCCCTTGGCGGTCGGCCGCGCGACCTGGCTCCAGTCGGTCGCCGGCGCGGCGGCGAGCAGCAAGGCGGCGGCGGGGAGGTAGCGCAGGACGGAAGGCATGACGGGGCTCATCCTATCTTGGGGATGCCGCGGGTGGCGTGCACCCCGGCGGCGAGCGATTCGAGCACCGCGCGCAATTCGGGATCGGCGATGCCCTTCAACCCCTCGCCGATCTCGGCGGGCGCGGGCTTGAGCGCGGTGGGCGCGCTGCGCGGCATCGGCTTGGCGATCTCGCCCTGGCGGATCGTCAGCCGCGCCACCGCGGCATAGCCGAAGAAACGGTTGACCCGTTCGACGATCTCGGGCGCGATATGCTGCATCATCGGTGCATGCGCGCCGCGCACGACGATGGTCAGCACGCCCTCGGCCTTCTTGCCCGGCGGAAAGCGCAGCGATTCGGGCGCGGAGGCGGCGGCCCAGCGCGTGCCGACGATCTCCGGCCAGCGCGTCACCAAGGCGCTCTGCACGAAGCCGAATCGCTTGAAGGCGGCGCCGTGGATCGCGGGCAGCAGTTCGCTGACCGCGCGGGCACGGTTCTGGCGGGGGGGCTCGACATCGGGGGCGCGGACGCGCTTGCTCATCGCCGGGTCCATGCCATAGCCAAGTCGTGGACGCTACTCGCTCTTATCCCGATCCCGCGGCGATTTCGCCGGCGCTGCTCGCCTGGTACGATCGCCATCGCCGTACGCTGCCGTGGCGCGCGCTGCCCGGCGAAACGCCCGACCCCTATCGCGTCTGGCTGTCGGAGGTGATGCTGCAGCAGACCACCGTCGCCGCGGTGCGGCCGCGGTTCGACGCGTGGGTGGCGCGCTGGCCCGATTTCGCCAGTCTCGCCGCCGCGGAGGATGCCGCGGTGATGGCCGCCTGGGCCGGCCTCGGTTATTATGCCCGCGCGCGCAATCTGGTCGCCGCGGCGAAGGCGGTGGTCGCCGATCACGGCGGCGTCTTCCCGCAGGACGAGGCGGTCTTGCGCACGCTGCCGGGGCTCGGCGCCTATACCGCGGCGGCGGTGGCGGCGATCGCCTTCGGCCGGCGCGCGGTCGTGGTCGACGCCAATGTCGAGCGTGTCGTCGCGCGGCTGTTCGCGATCCGCACGCCCTTGCCCGGCGCGCGCGTCGCGATCCGCGCCGCCGCCGATCGCGTCACGCCCGACGCGCGCGCCGGCGATTTCGCGCAGGCGATGATGGACCTCGGCTCGGGCATCTGCACACCGAAGACGCCGTCGTGCCTGCTCTGCCCGCTCGAACCCGAATGCCGCGGCGTGCGCGAGGGCGCGCCCGAGGCGCTGCCGGTCAAGGCGAAGAAGAAGGCCAAGCCGCAGCGCTACGGCACGATCTTCTGGGTCGAGCGCCAGGGCAGGGTGCTGCTCGTCACAAGACCGGGCAAGGGGCTGCTCGGCGGCATGCGCGCGCTGCCGACCGGGCCGTGGATCGAGACGCCGCCGGGGCTCGCCGAGGCGCCGCTCGCCGCCGATTGGGAGATGCGCAACGTCACGGTGGCGCATGGCTTCACCCATTTCGACCTGCAACTGGCGCTTGCCGTGGCCCGGACGGACGCGCATCAGGCGGGCGAATGGTGGCCGATCGCGGAGCTCGACCGCGCCGGCCTGCCGACGGTGTTCGCCAAGGCCGCGGCGGCGGTGTTGAGGAGAGACGGATGACGCGCAAGATGTTCGCCGGACTGGGCTTTATCGCTCTGGCCGCCACCGCCGCGCTCGGCGGGCAGGTGCTGCGACAGCCCACCCCCGCAACGCAGACCGCAGCGCTGCCGCAGACGCAGGCGCTGTTCGACGGCTATGTCCGCGACGGCAAGATGCCCGGCATCGTCGCCGCCTTCGGCGTCGGCGACCGGCCGACCTGGTTCGTCTCGGCGGGCCGCCTGTCGACCGAGGCGGACGCCGCGCCGGCGACGCCGGACAGCCTGTGGCGCGTCTATTCGATGACCAAGCCGGTCACCGCGATGGCGGCGATGATCTTGATCGAGGAGGGCAAGATCGGCCTCGACGACCCCGTCGCCAAATATATCCCCGCCTTCGCGACGATGAAGGTCGCGACGAATCCGGAGGCGAGCCTCGCCAGCGTCCCCGCGCTGCGGCCGATCACCATCCGCATGCTGCTGACGCACAGCTCGGGCCTCACGTACAACATCATCGCCAAGGGCGCGCTGCTCAAGGAATACGAACGGCTCGGCATCCTCCCCGCCGAGGTCAGCGCGAGCATCGAGCCGGCGATGCGCCGCACCCGCCCCGCGACGCTCGCCGACTTCGCCGACCGCGTCGCGCAGGCGCCGCTGATCGCCCAGCCCGGCACCGCGTGGAATTATTCGGTCGGCCTCGACGTGATGGGCCGGGTGATCGAGATCGCCAGCGGCATGCCGTTCGACCGGTTCGTCGACACCCGCATCCTCGCGCCGCTGCGCATGACGTCGAGCTATTGGACCGTGCCGCGGTCGCAGGCGCGCCGGCTCGCGACCAATTACGCCTTCACCGGCGATGCGCTCGTGCCGCTCGATCCCGCCGCGACCTCGGTCTATCTCCAGCCGCCGAGCTTCCCCTACGGCGGCGCCGGGCTGGTGACCTCGGCGCGCGATTACGACCGCTTCCTCCACATGCTCGCCGACGAGGGCACGCTCGACGGCGTGCGGATCCTGAAGCCCGAGACGGTGCGGCTCGCCATGTCCAACCTGCTCCCCGCCGACGTCACCTACGGCGGGGTGGCCGGAGGGACCGGCGGCGGCGCCGCGCGCGCGACGCCGATGGGCTATGGTGCGGGCGGTTCGGTCTATCTCGCCGACGGGCCGGGCGGCATGCCGTCGAAGGGCACCTATGGCTGGGGCGGTGCCGCCGGCACGATCGCCTTCGTCGATCCCGTGAAGAAGGTACGTGGTACGATCATGGTCAATTATTTCCCCGCCGACCGCTGGCCGCTGCGCCAGGAGACGGTCGCCGCCTTCGTCGCCGACATGGCGCGGTTCCGCCGATGACCCCCGGCTTCACCGGCGGCACGTTCGATCGTGCCGATGCGCTGCGCCACGATCCCGCCGCGCTCGCCGCCAAGCTCGACGGCATTGCCCGCGTGCTCGCGCTCGACGGGCTGATGCCGGAGGTCACCGCCGACGGCCTGCTCGCCTGGACCTCGCTCGCCGCGCTGCCCGAGGGGGCGGAGACGATCCTGCTCGGCCTCGACGGCGCCGGCCGCGCGCATGTCGTCCTCGTCCCGCCGGCGGGGACCGAGGGCACCGCCCCGGCGATGCGCTCGCCCGCGCTGATGGCGGTGCTCGCCGCGTTGCAGCCGGGCGAGGCGGCGACCTATGCCGCGGCGCGCAGCCTGCTCGACTGGCACGCGCGCCATCGCTTCTGCGCGCGCTGCGGATCGACCACGCACCTGTTCCGTGCCGGCTGGGGCCGCCAGTGCGACGCCTGCGGCACCGAACATTTCCCGCGCGTCGACCCGGTCGTCATCATGATCGCCGAACATGACGGCCGCGCCCTGCTCGGTCGCGGCAAGGGCTGGCCGGAGGGGCGCTATTCGGCGCTCGCCGGCTTCCTCGAACCCGCCGAATCGATCGAGGAAGCGGTCGCGCGCGAAATCCACGAGGAGGCCGGCGTCCGCGTCGGCAACGTCCGCTACGTCGCCAGCCAGCCCTGGCCCTTCCCCTCGTCGCTGATGATCGCCTGTATCGGCGAGGCGGAGGACGATGCGATCACGCTCGACACCAACGAGCTGGAGGATGCGATGTGGGTCCCGCGCGACATGGTTCGCGCGGTGCTGGCGGGCGAGCCCGGCCCGTTCCTGCCGCCCCCGCCCTATGCGATCGCCCACACGCTGCTGACGGTGTGGGCCAACCCATAAGTCCTCCCCCTGGCGGGGGGAGGTGGCGCGCCGAAGGCGTGACGGAGGGGGCGGAAAGGGCGGAGCGTCGTAACCGCGCTCCCACCCTATCCTCCCCCTCCGTCAGCGCTTCGCGCTGCCACCCCCCCTGGCGGGGGAGGAATTGGACTCACCGCATCGCCGCGACCAGTTCGTCGAGCGACGCGACCGCGAAGCTCGTCATGTCGTCCGCCAGCGCATAGGGCAGCAGCAACGTCCGCCCGCGCACCAGCGCGCCGCAGGAATAGACGACGTTGGGCACATAGCCGTCCCACGTCTCGCCATCGGGCGCGATCAGCGGTTCGGGCAGCCGCCCCAGCACCTTGGTCGGATCGTCGCGGTCGAGTAGCGCGGCACCGATGCAATAGCTGCGCACCATGCCCACGCCATGGGTCAGCACCAGCCAGCCCTCCGCGATCTCGATCGGCGAGCCGCAATTGCCGATCTGGATGAACTCCCACGGATATTCCGGCGTCATGATCCGCACCGGATCGGCCCAGGCGAGCGGCGTGTCGCTCTTGGCGAACCACAGATTCTCGTTGTCGTGGCGGAACAGGGCGGCGAACTGGCCGCCGATCTTGCGCGGGAACAGCGCCATGCCCTTGCCGCTCGCCACCGGGCCGTCGACGGGGTGCATGTGGAACAGGCGGAAATCGTCGGTCTGCAACACCTCCTGCCGCGCGCCCTGGCCGCCGACCGCGGTATAGGTACCGATATAGGTTTCGCGTCCGTCCTCGTCGTGGAACCGGACGAGGCGCAGATCCTCGATCCCGCGATTCTGGCTCTCGACCACCGGGAACAGCACCGTCTCCGACGGCTCGCGCGCATCGCGGCAATTGAGCTGGACGAGCGCCTTGGCGCCGATCTCGCGGACCAGCTCGATCGACGGCTCCTCGATCACCGGCGGCACGCCCTGCCGGCTCGGCGTGTCGATGACGAGGTCCTCGTCCCCGGGTCCCCAGGTGCCGGTGCGGAAGGTGACCGACGACAGATGCCCCTCACCGATGCCGCGCAGCGACAGCACGAAGCGGATCGCGCCCTCGGCACAGCCGCTCTGGTCGGGATGCGGCACGATGCTGGGGTTGAACAGCGCCGCCGCCTCGAACGAATATTCGGCGCTGAAATAGGCACCGATCAGCATCTTGCGCGAATCGGCCAGTCCGGAATCGAGCTTCAGCGCGTCGGCGACCTCGTCGAAGCGGCGCAGCAACAATCCGGGAATCTCGCGGTGCCGCGATCCCAGCCCGTCGACGACGACCGCGATCAGCTCCTCGATCTCGGCATCGGGCATCGCCAGCATCCGTTCGACGATCCGGTCGCCGCGCGGCGCGCCCTCGACGCGGAACGGATCGGGGTCCTCGGGCAGGAACGGCCGGATGACGGTGCGCTTGGGATCGGGAAGCAGCGTCGGCTCGAGATGACGCACGAAGGAAGCGGCCAAGGGGGACCCTCCGGATGGAGATACACCGGCGGCTGCCGGCTTCGCGCACCAGACGCGCGAAGCCGCAGCCGGGGTCCAAATATACTACTCGCTTGCGTTAGGAATCATTGCCCGCGGTCAGCAGCGCGTCCCAGCGCCGCTCGTGCGCCGCGGTCGCCGCCGCGGCGATCGCGGCGAGCAGCGGCGGATCGCCCGCGACCTGCGGCGGCAGCCCGAGCCCCGCCTCGGCGAGGCGGCGCACCAGCGTCGCCGGATCGGCATCGTGCGCCGCGGCGGCGAGCCGCGCGCCGGCGGGATCGGCGATCACGACCCCCGCTTGCGCGCGCGCGATCAGGAACGCGACCCAGCCGCCCAGCGCGGCGACGACATGCGCCGGCATCCGCCCGCCCGCGCGATGCGCGGCGAGCGTGTCGCCGAGCCGATACGGCAGCTTCTGCGAACCGTCGGTGGCGATCTGGTCGAGCCGGTGGACGATCGCCGGATTGCGGAACCGCGCCAGCACCGCGAGGCGGTAGGCATCGAGGTCGAGTCCCGCGACCGCGGGCAGCATCGGCACGATGTCGCGCCGGATCATCGCGTCGACGAAGCCGGCAAGCGCGGCATCGGCCATCGCCTCGGCGACGCTGGCATGGCCGCGCAGCAGCCCGAGATAGGCGAGCGTCGAATGCGCGCCGTTGAGGATGCGCAATTTGGCTTTCTCGTAACCGGCGACGTCCCCGGTCAGCGTCGCGCCCGCGCCGGCGAGATCGGGGCCGAGCGGCACACCGATATCCTCGATCACCCATTGCGCGAACCGCTCGCGCTGGACCGCGGCGCGATCCTCCAGCCCGATCGTCGCGGCGACCGCGTCATACAGCGCCTCGTCCGATGCCGGGGTGATCGAATCGACCATCGTCGACGGCACCCGCACCTCGCCCGCGATCCAGTCGGCGAGGCCCGCATCGCCGGCCTGCGCGAAGGCGACCAGCGCCGCGTGCAGCTTGGCGCCGTTGCTGGCGAGATTGTCGCACGGCATCGGCACGAACGGCCGCACGCCGGCATCGCGTCGCGCGGCGAGCCCGGCGACGATCCAGCCGATCACGCTGCGCGGCACCGCGGCGCCGGCGAGGTCGTGGACGATATCGGCATGGCCGAGGTCGAGCGTGCCGTCGCCGGCGAGGCAATAGCCCTTTTCGGTCACCGTCATCGTCACCAGCGTCACCGCGGGATCGGCGAGCAGCGCATGCGTCTGCGCCGCGGCATCGGGGGCGAGGAAGCGGCGGTGCGCGCCGATCACCCGCATCGCCGGCTCGGCGTCGCGGATCGCCAGCGTATACAGGCCGTCCTGCTGCTCCAGCGCCTCGACCGTGCCGCGGCTGCGCATCGACACCGCCGCGATCCCCCAGCGCGGATCGTGCTGCAGCACCGTGTCGACATAGGCCGCCTGATGCGCGCGATGAAAGGCGCCGGGGCCGAAATGGACGATGCCGATCGCGGTCCCGACCGCGGTGCCGACCCCGGTGCCGACGTCTGATAGCGGCCGGCCGATCGGGCTGGCAACGGTGGCGGGCAGCCGGTCGAGCGTGCTGCGGGTCAATCGGGTCACGGGCATCGTCCCTCGGTGGTGCGGATCGACGTCTTGCCGCTGCGCGCGGTCGTTGTCTACCGGTGTCATCAGCGCTGGCGGAGCCGCGGGCGGACGGCTATCGTCGTCGTCATGCGCAAATCCGGCCAGCCGACGATCAATGACGTGGCCCGGATCGCCGGCGTGTCGAAGAAGACGGTGAGCCGCGTCATCAACCGCTCGCCGCTGCTTCACGCCGACACCCGCGCGCGGGTCGAACAGGTGATCGGCGACCTCGGCTATATTCCCAATCCGCAGGCGCGCGCGCTGGCGTTGCGCCGCAACTTCCTGATCGGCCTCGTCCACGACAATCCCAATGCGCAGACGGTGATGAACGTCCAGCACGGCCTGCTCGCCGGCCTGCGCGGCACCGAATTCGAACTGGTCGTGCGCCCGGTCGATCGCGCCTCGCCGACGATGCTCGAGGATCTGCGCCATTTCCTCGAACGCCAGCGCCTGTTCGGGGTGCTGCTGATGCCGCCGATCAGCGAGGACGACGGCGTCGCGCGTTTGTGCGCCGCGATCGGCTGCCGCTACGTGCGGATGGGCTCGGCGATGCTCGACGTGCCCGCGCAGATGGTCGCCTCCGACGATCGCACCGCGGTGCGCGAGGCCGCCGCCTGTCTGGTCGCGCACGGTCATCGCCGCATCGGCTTCATCGGCGGCCCCGCGGGTTTCCGCTCGGCGCACGAACGCCGCGCCGGCTTCGACGCCGCGCTCGCCGCCGCCGGCCTCGATCTGCCCGACGATCGCGTCGCCGAGGGCCATTATACCTTCGAATCGGGGCTGGCGGCGGCCGAACGCCTGCTCGACGCGGACCCGCGGCCGACCGCGATCTTCGCCGCCAACGACGAAATGGCCGCCGGCGTCGTCCACGCCGCGCGCCGCCGCGGCCTCGTCATGCCCGACGATCTGTCGATCATCGGCTTCGACGACACGCCGATCGCCGCCCACCTCTGGCCGCCGCTGACCACGGTCCGCTGGCCGAGCATGGCGATGGCGCACGCCGCCGCCCGCAAACTGATCGGCGAGGACGGAGACCAGCCCGCGCATTTCCCCTCGACGCTCATCCACCGCGCCTCCGTCGCCGCGCCACCTTCCATTCCTCCCCCGCCAGGGGGAGGTGGCAGCCCACAGCGCTGACGGAGGGGGAGGAAAGGGTGGAGCTTCGTAACCGGACGTCCGCCCTTACCTCTCCCTCCGTCACGCCTTCGGCACGCCACCTCCCCCTGGCGGGGAGGACTTCGCGAAGCTCCGCCACCCCCGCAAACCACGGTTGCACCCCGTCCTGACACCGGTTACCACCCGCGCAACGCGAGAGGACAGCGCATGACCCGCAGCCTGGAATTGCACCCCGACCGGCTCTTCCCCGCCGATCCCACGACGCGCGGCATCGCCCGCACGCTCTATGCCGGCATCGCCGATCTGCCGATCGTCAGCCCGCACGGCCACACCGACCCGATCTGGTTCGCCGACGACCGGCCATGGACCGACGCGACGACGCTGCTGCTCGCCCCCGACCATTATCTGTTCCGCATGCTCTACAGCCAGGGCATCGATCTCGACGCGCTGGCGATCCCGCGCGCCGACGGCACGGTGAGCGCCGACCGCCGCGGCGCGTGGCGGCTGCTCGCCGATCATTATCATCTGTTCCGCGGCACGCCCTCGCGGATGTGGCTCGACCACGTCTTCGCCGAGGTGTTCGGCATGACCGTCGCGTTCGAACCCGCCACCGCCGATCTCTATTACGATGTGATCGCCGAAAAGCTGGCGACCGACGCCTTCCGCCCGCGCGCGCTGTTCGACCGGTTCCGCATCGACTTCCTCGCCACCACCGAGGGCGCGCACGACAGCCTCGACGCGCACCACCGCATCCGCGCGAGCGGCTGGGCCGGGCGCGTCGTCACCACCTACCGCCCCGACGGCGTCATCGACGTCGAGCACGAGCAATTCACCGGTGCGCTGCGCCGCTTCGCCGAACTGACCGGCGAGGACGTCTACAGCTGGCAGGGCTATCTCGCCGCGCACCGCAAGCGCCGCGCCGATTTCCGCGCCGCGGGGGCCACCGCCACCGACCACGGCCACCCCACCGCCGCCACCGCCAACCTCTCGACGGCGGCATGCGAGGCGCTGTTCGCGCGTATCACCGGCGGCGACTGGACACCCGCCGATGCCGAGCTGTTCCGCGCGCAGATGCTCACCGAAATGGCGGGGATGAGCGTCGAGGACGGCATGGTGATGCAGATCCATCCCGGCAGCGTCCGCAACCACAATGCCGGCCTGTTCGCCAGCCACGGCCGGGACAAGGGCGCCGACATTCCCGGCCGCACCGATTACGTCCACGCCCTCAAGCCGCTGCTCGACCGGTTCGGCACCTCGACCGAGCTGTCGATCATCCTCTTCACGCTCGACGAGAGCGTCTACGCGCGCGAGCTGGCGCCGCTCGCCGGCCATTATCCCTGCCTCAAGCTCGGCCCGGCCTGGTGGTTCCACGACAGTCCCGAAGGCATGCGCCGCTTCCGCGAGATGACCACCGAGACCGCGGGCTTCTACAATACCGTCGGCTTCAACGACGACACCCGCGCCTTCCTGTCGATCCCCGCGCGGCACGACGTCGCGCGGCGGATCGACTGCGGCTTCCTCGCCCGCCTCGTCGCCGAGCATCGCCTTGCCGACTGGGAGGCGGCGGAGCTGGCGCAGGAGCTGACCAGCGGCCTCGTCCGCCGCGCCTATCGTATCGATCGCTGAGGAGGCGCGCATGACATTCCTGGCATTCGGCGAGATCATGCTGCGCCTGTCGCCCCCAGGCCGCGAATTGCTGTTGCAGACCCCCCGGTTCGACGTCTGGGTCGCCGGCGCCGAGGCGAACGTCGCCACCGCGCTCGCCCGGCTCGACCATGACGTCGCGCTCGCCAGCATCGTCCCCGACAACGACCTCGGCCGTTCGGCGATCGCCACGCTGCGCGGCCATGGCGTCGACACCCGCCGCATCGCGCTCACCGGCGAGCGGATGGGCCTTTATTTCGTCACCTCGGGCGCGGGCATGCGCGCCACCGAAGTGATCTACGACCGTGCCTATTCCAGCTTCGCGGCGGCGCCGGTATCGGCGTGGGACTGGGACGCGTTGCTCGACGGCGTCGACTGGTTCCACCTCTCCGGCATCACCCCGGCGCTCGGCCCGGTGCCGGCGCAAAGCGCGATCGCCGCCGTCCGCGCCGCCGCGGCGCGCGGCATCCCGATCTCGTTCGACGGCAATTACCGCGCCAAATTGTGGGAACGCTGGGACGGCGATCCCCGCGCCATCCTGACCCAATTGGTCGAGCATGCCGACCTCCTGTTCGGCAACCACCGCGACATCGCGCTGCTGCTCGACCAGGACTTCGCGGGCCATGACGGCGAGGATCGCCGCCGCGACGCCGCCGAGGCCGCCTTCGCCGCCTTCCCCAAATTGCGCACGATCGCCTCGACCGCGCGCCATGTCGAGAACGTCGACCTCCACCGTATCTCGGCGCGCGTCGACACCCGCGACGGCCACGCCCAGACCGGGGAGGTGACGCTGGCGGGCATCGTCGACCGGATCGGCGGCGGCGACGCCTTCGCCAGCGGCGTGCTGCACGCGCTGCGCCGCGGCGGCGACATCGGTGCCGCGGCGGCGACCGGCCTCGCGCTCACCGCGCTCAAACATTCGCTGCCCGGCGACGCCTCGCTGTTCCGCCAGGCGGATATCGACGCCTATCTCGCCGGCGGCCTCGACGTCCGCCGCTAGGCGGGAAGCGCCCGCGCCGCGCGGATGCTGCTCCACGCATAGAGGCCGCAGCCGAGCCAGATCAGCGCGAAGGTGGCGAGCTGCGTCGCGCGGACCGGCTCCTGATAGACCAGCACCGCCAGCAGGAACTGCAACGTCGGCGCGATGAACTGGAGCAGCCCGACCGTCGTATAGCGCAGCCGCCGCGCGCCCGCGGCGAACAGCAGCAGCGGCGCCGCGGTCACCGGCCCGGCGAGCACCAGCAGCAGGTCGAGCGTCCGGTCGTGCCCGAACGCCGCCGTGCCGCTCTGGTTCGCCTGCACCAGCACGACGAGCGCGAACGGCGCGAGGATCAGCGTCTCCATCGTCAGCCCGCCGAGCGCGTCGATCGCCGCCACCTTGCGGATCAGCCCGTAGAAGCCGAAGCTCAGCGCCAGCACCAGCGACACCCACAAAGCCCCGCCGCCGCCTGCGGCGAAGATCGCGACGCCCAGCGCCGCCACCGCCACCGCCGCCACCTGCAACCGGTTGAGCCGCTCGCCGAGCAGCAGCATGCCGAGCGCGACGTTGAGCAGCGGGTTGATGAAATAGCCGAGACTCGCCTCCACCAGATGCGCGTTGGTCACCGACCAGATATAGACGAACCAGTTGATCCCGATCAGCACCGCGCTCGCCACCAGCATCGCCAGCACCCGCCCGCGCGCCGCCGCGACCAGCGGCCGCAGCCGCCGCGTCGCCGCGACGATCGCGAGCAGCAGCAGCAGCGACCACAGGATGCGGTTGGCCAGCACCTGCGCCGGCGGCACCGCGGTCAGCAGATGCAGATACAGGGGCAACAGCCCCCACAGGGTATAGGCGCCGATGCCGTAGAACAGGCCCGCGCGCGCGTCGGAGGAATGCGCCATCCGCTGTCCCTGCGACGTCCGTTGCGGCAACGCAACAAAGCCGTGCTTGGCGGCGGCGCGGTCGCGCCTTGCCCGGGCGCTTTTCCTCGCCGGCGCGGCCGGCTAGGGCGGGCGGCATGACCAGCGCCATGCTCCACGACCTCTTCCTCTCGACGCTGGTGAAGCAGGCCGGCGGCAACCGCCGCCGCTGGCGCCTCGTGCTCGGCGAGATCCGCCTCTACGACCCGGCGACGCATCCGCATTGCAACTGGTCGGTGACGCCGACCGGCGCGGCCGGCGAGAACGACACGATCGAACGTATCGCCGACGACCTCCGCCTCCGCCACCCCATCGTTACCGCCGGCTGACCCGCGGCCGCGGCGCGCACGATCCGTCGCCGTGGCCGCTACAATGATCCCGGGGAGCCGGCAGGGATCAGGTCGTCGTGAATGTGGGCAAGGTCTTGAAAGACGTCGTCTTCGGTATGGCGTCGGTCGGCATCGCCGGTCTGGTGGTCGTCTATTCGACGGAACGATACGAGTGGATGATCGGCGACGCCGATACCGATGGCAGCCGGCTGACGATATGCACGATCCCGACGGACCCGGATTCGCCCAGGCTGATGTTGTCCGTCGCGGTGCTGATACCGATGTTGATCCTGACGGCATTCGCCTGTCATCCGGCGCGACGCCGGTGGCGCATGGTGATCAGCCTAACCGTGCTGGGGCTGTGGCTCTATTGCTTCTTCGTCAGGTTCAGCGGCTGCATTGCTTCTTCGTCAGGTTCAGCGGCTGCCCGACGTGACTACGAGGCGCAGCCGCGACTGTAAAGCGCCGCACGGGTCGCGCATCCGACCTACGCCGGATGCGCAGCGACGCTGCGGCAATCAGCGGTCCAGCGACTGGCGCAGCGGCAGCGCGGCGATCTCGCCGAGCCAGGTGCGGATCGTGGTGCGGCCCTGCGGGCTCAGCGCCAGCATCGTCACGCGGCGGTCGCTGACGTCGTCGCTGCCGTCGACCAGACCGCGGTCCTGCAACAGCTTGATCCAGCGCAGCGCGGTGGTGCGCGGCACGCCGGCGGCGGCGCAGCAGGCGTTGGTCGTCACCGTCGCGCCGTTGATCCCCTCGGCGAACAGGAACAGCATGATGTCCAGCCCCGGATTGGCGAACAGCGAGGCTTCCAGATGCGTGCCGAGCTTGCGGCGGGCGGCGGCAATGCTCGACGCCAGCGACGCCAGCGCGGCAGCCTCGGGATCCTGTCCGTCGATCACGGGCGGCACCGGCAGACCGGCGAACGTCTTGCTAGCGGCGTCCGAACCCGAAAAAGTGAAATCGTCGCGTAACCCGGCACCCATCGTGTTCGTCGCTCCCGTAGACGCAGCAGGGCATAGCCGGAGCAATTCCGAAATCAAGCCGCTACGTCGCTGTCCGGCCCGGCGACCGCCACCCATGGCGATCCGTCCCGTACGACTCGCAGTGCTAACGCTACCAGACGCCGCTGTCACGGCCTTGCTGGACTGGACGCGACCGATGATGTGCCATTATCGCATCACAGGCAAGCCGTGTCGCATCGACCGCGGCGGGGGGAGGCGATCGATGGCCTGTTACGCATTGGGCGATGTCGCGCCGCAGCTGGGCGAGGCGGCCTATGTCGCGCCGGGCGCTGCGGTGATCGGCTGGGTCGTGCTCGGCGCCCGCGCCTCGGTGTGGTTCGGCGCGGTGCTGCGCGGCGACAACGACCCGATCACGATCGGCGACGAGAGCAATATCCAGGACGGTGCGATGATCCACGCCGATCCCGGCGTGCCGACGACGATCGGGCGCGAGGTGACCGTCGGCCATCACGCCATCGTCCACGGCGCCAGCGTCGGCGATCGCAGCCTGATCGGTATGGGCGCGACCTTGCTCAACCGCGCGGTGATCGGCGCGGATTCGATCGTCGGCGCCAATGCGCTCGTCACCGAAGGCAAGGTCTTCCCCGACGGATCGCTGATCGTCGGCGCACCCGCGCGCCTCGTCCGTCCGCTCACCGAGGCGGAGATCGCCGGCCTGCGCCTGTCCGCCGCCACCTACGTCGCCAACGCCCGCCGCTACGCCGCGGAGCTGACGCCGGTGTAACGCCCCGGCGGTATGGGCGCTGTCCTACACCCGGCGCTTCATGCTAGCGGATGGGAGTATGGAGAATGGCGTTCAGCCCAGCCCCGCAGATCATCCCCAAAACGGAAACGATGATCCCGGATCGTTTCCGTTCAGGTGTCCAACTTGTCCAAGTTGCCCCAATTCAGCCGCAATTCGCGTAGGCCTCGCGCACGAACCCCGCGGTCGCTTCCGGCGCGGTGATCGGGATCATATGACCGCCTGGGACGATCTCGATCCGCGCGCCCGGGATGATCGCCGCGGTGCGCTCGCCATGGCGAACCGGGTCGAGGATCGCGTCGTCGCGGCCGAACAGGATCGCGGTCGGCACCGTCAGCGCGGGGTAATGCGCCGCAATCCCCTCGATCTCCTGCGCCGCGGCGGCGAGGTCGGCGGCGGCGGCGGCGATATTGGCGGGCCGCTGCGACAGCGCGCCGCCGCCGCGGCTGACGAAGTCGGCGGGCGGCGGCTCCGGCGCGAACACCGCCGCCAGCGTCCGCTCGGCGGTCAGCCGGCTGAGCGGCGTCGCGATCGTCTGCGCGAACAGCCGCCGTACCCCCGCCGGGATCGCCGCCAGTCCCTTGAACGCCTCGGGCACGTCGTCCTGCGGCTGGGTGAGCGGGGCGATCAGCGCGAGGCCGCGGACCAGTTCGGGCCGCTGGATGGCGAGCGACAGCGCCAGCGCGCCGCCCAGCGAATGACCGACGACCAGCGGCCGCTCGATGCCGAGCAGGTCGATGAACCGGCCGAGGATCGCCGCCTGCGCGGCGATGCCCGGCTCGCCATCGTCGTCGGCCTGCGAATAGCCCGATCCCGGCCGGTCGACCAGGATGACGCGATGGTCGGCCGCCAGCGGCGCGAGCATGCCGTAACTGAAGTTGCGCAATTGGCCGCCCAGCCCGTGGACCATCACGATCGCCGGCCCGCTGCCGCGGTCGACATAGTGGAGCCGGGCGCCTTCGACCTGAAGGTGGCGGCCGTCCTGCGGCACCAGCCGCTCCGCCGCGCGCGCCACCCGCTCCGAATAGAGCGACAGGCCGATCCCGCCCGCGCCGAGCGCGGACGCGCCGATCAAACCCGCCAGGCTCCAGCGTGTACCGCCGATCATCTCCGTGCCTCCTCAACCCCCGCGCAAGCGGCGGAGTGTAGCATCGGCGATCGATTTGTCAGGCGGTCGTTACGACCCCGTCGACCACCGCGACCGGCCAGGCGCCGAGCCGCTGGCCGAGGCACGGGCCGCCGACGCACAGCCCCTCGTCGAGCGTGAACAATGCGCCGTGCCAGCTGCACGCGATCAGATCGCCGGTGGGGGTCAGATAATCGTCCAGCGTCTGCGCCAGCGGCACGCCGGCATGCGGGCAGCGGTCGACATAGCCGACGACGCCGTCGCCGCGGCGGACGACGAAGCCGTGGAACCGCCCGGCGCGCATCTGGAGCACGAAATTGCGAGCCTTGCCGTCGGCGATCGCGGCGAGCGGCGCCAGCGCGACGCCGGCGGGGGTGGCGGACAGGCGCTCGCTCACGCGTCGGCGTCGGGCTGGCGGCTGGGGTGGGCGGCTTCAGCGCGCGCCGCGGTCCGCGCGCCGCTGGCGACGAGGCGGGGGTAGGGGCCGGTATCCACCCCGAACCGTACCGCCGAATAGAGCGCCGGCACGGTGACGCAATCGGCGAGCGTCAGGGTGTCGCCGTAGGCGAAATCGCCGCCGTGGCGGGCGATCAGCGCCTCGATCGCTGCGAAGCCATCGGTCATCCACCGCGCCATCCAGGCGTCGACCTGCGCCTCCGCCGCGTCGAAATCCTGCCGCAGCGCCTTCAGCGTGCGCAGGTTGTGGAGCGGGTGGACGTCGGTGGCGAGCGTCGCCACCATCGCCCGGACGATCGCGCGGCCATCGGCATCGCCGGGCAGCAGCGGCGGATCGGGAAAGCGCTCCTCCAGCCACTCGAGGATCGCGACGCTCTGCGTCAGGACGAGGCCGTCGACCTCCAGCGCCGGCACCAGCCGCTGCGGGTTGAGCGCGACATAGGCCGGGTCGGCCTGCCCGCCGGTGCGCAGGTCGTAATTGACCTGGTCGTAGGCCACGCGCTTCAGCGCCAGCGCGATCCGCACCCGATAGGCGGCGCCCGAGCGCCAATAGCCGTGAAGGATCACGCCGCGGGGCTTTGCGGCAGCACCGCCTTGGGGAAGTCGGCCCATACCGCGTCGTAATCGAGCTGGGCATGGTCGAGCGCGTGGCTGGTCGGCCGGTAGGGCCAGCAGCTCTCCAGCATGAACGCCATCGTGCCCTCGATCTTGTGCGGCGTGAGCTCGGCGGCCGACGCGCCCTGCCAGCTCGCCAGATCGGGGCCGTGGCCGGCCATCAGATTGTGGAGGCTGATCCCGCCGGGCGCGAAACCGTGCGCCTTGGCGTCATAGGCGCCGGTGATCAGCCCCATCGCCTCGGACATGATGTTGCGGTGGAACCACGGCGGCCGGAACGTGTCCTCGGCGACCATCCAGCGCGGCGGGAAGATGACGAAATCGGCATTGGCCCGGCCCGGCACGTCGCTCGGGCTGGTCAGCAGCGTGAAGATCGAGGGGTCGGGATGGTCGAAGCTCACCGTGTTGATCGTGTTGAACCGCGCGAGGTCGTAGCGCCACGGCGCCAGATTGCCGTGCCACGCCACCACGTCGAGCGGGCTGTGGTCGAGCGTCGTCGTCCACAGCGATCCCATGAACTTCTGGATCACCTCGGTCGGCTCGTCGCGATCCTCGAACCAGGCGACCGGCGTCTCGAAATCGCGCGGGTTGGCGAGGCCGTTGGCGCCGATCGGGCCGAGATCGGGCAGCCGGAATAGGCTGCCGTGATTCTCGCAAACATAGCCCCTGGCGCTGCCGTCGGGCAGCAGCGCGCGGAAGCGCACGCCGCGCGGCACCAGCGCGATCTGCCCCGGCGCGACCACGATGCGGCCGAGCTCGGTGCGCAGCTCCAGCCGCCCCGCCTGCGGCACGAACAGCAATTCGCCGTCGGCATCGGTGAAGACGCGCGCGGTCATGTCGGCATTGGCGGCATAGACGTGGAGCGCCACGCCTTCGAGATCGGCGGGATCGCGGTTGGCGAGCATCGTCGTCATGCCGTCTATCAGGTCGGTGCCCGCCGGCGCGTCGGGACAGGGGTTCCAGCGCAGCCGGTTGGGGGCGAGCGGCGCACCGTCGGTGCCGGGGGCGAATCGCGCCGCGCCGTCGTAGCGCACGTACGGCGGATGCTCGGCGGTCGGCCGCATCCGGTAGAGCCACGAGCGGCGATTCTCGTGCCGCGGCGCGGTGAAGGCGGTGCCGCTGAGCTGCTCGGCATAAAGGCCGAAGGCGGGCCGCTGCGGCGCGTTGCGCCCGATCGGCAGCGCGCCGGCGACCGCCTCGGTGGAAACGTGATTGCCGAAGCCGGGGATATAGTCGGCCTCGTTCCCGGGGTGGTGGACTGTCATTGTTTTAGCGTCCTCTCCTGCTCCACCACCCCGTCCGCAAACTCATGCGTCGACGGTGATCACCCCGCGACGGATCTGGTCCAGCTCGATCGACTCGTACAGCGCCTGGAAATTGCCGTTGCCGAAGCCCTCGTTGCCCTTGCGCTGGATGATCTCGAAAAAGATCGGCCCGACCATCGTCTCGGTGAAGATCTGCAACAGCAACCCCTCCTCGCCGACGTTGCCGTCGATCAGAATGCGGTTGGCGCGCAGCCGTTCCAGATTCTCGCCATGATTGGGCACGCGCTTGTCGACCAGCTCGTAATAGGTCTCGATCGTGTCCTGCAGCTTGACACCGCGCGCGCGCAGCTTCTCCACCGTCGCGTAGATGTCGTCGGTGGTGAGCGCGAGATGCTGGATGCCTTCGCCGTTGTAATCGCGGATGAACTCCTCGATCTGGCTCTTGTCGTCCTGGCTCTCGTTGAGCGGGATGCGGATCGCGCGATCGGGGGCGATCATCGCCTGGCTGAACAGACCCGTCGCCTTGCCCTTGATGTCGAAATACTTCTGCTCCTCGAAGCCGAAGATCTGGCCATAGAAGGCCGACCACGTCCGCATCTGGCCGCGGCGGACGTTGTGGGTGAGGTGATCGAGCATGTCGAGCCCGACGGAATTGGCCGCCTCCGCCTCGGCGGCGCCGGGGACCTGATCCCAGTCGTCGTACACGCTGCCCGTCGCGCCATGCCGATCGACGAGATAGAGCAGCGAGCCGCCGATCCCCTCCAGCGCCGGCAATCCCTCCAGCGCCGCACCGGCCGGCGCCGGCTTGGCACCCCGCGCGATCGCCGCGTCATAGGCCGCCTGCGCATCCGCAACGCGGAACGCCATCGCGCTCGCCGACGGACCGTGCGCCGCGCGGAATTCGGCGGCGTGGCCGGTCGCCTCGCGGTTGAGCAGCAGGGTGATGCGCCCCTGCTTGTAGCGGGTCAGCGCCTTGGTCGGATGCGTCGCGGCGGCGACGAAGCCCAGCGCCTCGAACTGCGCGGCGAGCGCGTCGGGATCGGGCGAGGTGAATTCGCAGAATTCGAAGCCGTCGAGCCCCATCGGGTTGACGTCGATCTGGTCGGCCGAATGGTCGGACATGGCAGCAGCTCCGAAATGGTATCGTCTGTTACCAAATCTTTTGCGGCATTGCCAAACTGGTGTCAACTGATACGAAACCGCATGGCCCCGTCGTCCGCCCGCCTCGTCCTCGACGACTTCATCCCCTATCGACTGTCGGTGACGTCCAATCTGGTCAGCGACTCCATCGCGCGGGCCTATGAATCGTTGTTCGGGCTGACGATCGCCGAATGGCGGCTGGTTGCGGTGATCGCCGAAACCGGCGGCATCACCCAGCAGGCGATCGGTGCCAAGACGCTGATGGACAAGGTAACGGTCAGCCGCGCCGCGATCGCCTTGGTTGGCCGCGGCCTGCTCGCGCGGCGCGACAATCCGGAGGATCGGCGATCGCACCTGCTCGAACTCACCGATGCCGGGCGCGACCTCTATGCCGCGATCGCGCCCAAGGCGCTCGATCTCGAAAGCCGCATCTTCGCCGCCTTCGATCCCGACGAGGTCGCGCAATTCGTCGCGATGCTGCGCCGGATCGAGAGCGTGACGCTGGATATCGGCCGATAAGCCACAGTCGACCGCCCGCCCGGCACATTTATGCGACAATTGCCGATTAGCAGCATCCCGGGCGTTCAAAGGGTGATCGGTATGCGTGTGGCGGTGGTGATGATGATGGCGGTGAGCTGGCCCGCGCTGGCGACGGCGCAGCAGGCGCCCGCGCCGGCCCCGATTCCAACCCCGGCGCAATCCGAGGCCGCCCCAACCTCGGTCGAGGCCACGACGACGGCGCAAACCGCCACCCCGGCGGCGACGACCGCCATGCCCGCCGCGCAGACGACGCCGGCGGCGGAGAGCGAGGAGGAGGAAGGCGACATCGTCGTCACCGGCCGCCGCCCGCCCGGTTCGGTGGTCGGCGACATCCCCGCCGAACAGGTGCTCAGCCCGGCCGACGTGCGCAGCTACGGCGTCAGCAGCGTCTCCGACCTGCTCACCGAACTCGCACCGCAGACGCGCAGCGGCGCGGGCGGCGCACCGGTGGTGCTGCTCGACGGCAAGCGCATCTCTGGGTTTCAGGAAATCCGCGACATCCCGACCGAGGCGATCCTGCGCGTCGACATCCTGCCCGAGGAGGTGGCGCTCAAATACGGCTATACCGCCGACCAGAAGGTGGTGAATTTCGTCCTGCGCCGCCGCTTCCGTTCGACCACCGTCGAACTCGCCGACCGGGCGCCGACCGAGGGCGGGTCGAACAGTCCGCAGGGCGATCTCGACCTGTTGACGATCCGCAACGGCTCGCGGCTCAACATCCACAGCAAATATACGCAGAGTTCGGCGCTGACCGAGGCGGAACGCGACATCAGCGTCGAGCAGACCGAAGGCGCGACGCCCGGTTACGACCAGCGGCCGTATCGCACGCTCCAGCCGTTCAGCCGCAACTTCGGCACCAACGCCACCTATGCGCGCCCGATCGGCGACGTCAGCGCCACGCTCAACGGCGAGCTGACCGCGACGCAGACCGTCGGTCAGTTCGGCCGGCAACTCGACGCGTCGGGCCAGCCGATCAGCGACGCGCTGACCCAGCGCAGCAACGGCATCACCGCGCATCTCGGCACCAGTCTCAACGGCCGGTTGAGCCCGCGCTGGCTCTGGACGGTCACCGGTGCCTACGACCGCGCCGAAAACCGCACCGACACGCAGACCGGCGTCGCCACGCCCGACAATCGCGCGCGCTCGACCTCGAACACCGGCGACCTCGAAGCGCTCGCCAACGGCCCGCTGTTCACGCTGCCCGCCGGCGACGTCTCCACCGCGATCCGCATCGGCGCGCAGACCAGCGATTTTTCCAGCGCGTCGTTCGGCGAACGCATCAGCAGCGGCAGCGTGTCGCGCGATGCGGTCAACGGCCGCGTCAATATCGACGTGCCGATCGCCAGCCGCTCGCGCGCCGTGCTCGGCTGGCTCGGCAATCTGTCGGTCAACGGCAATGCCGCGATCAACCAGCTTTCCGATTTCGGCACGCTGACCTCTTACGGTTATGGCGTGAACTGGGGGCCGATCGACAGCCTGCGGGTGATCGGATCGATCAACCAGCAGGATGTCGCGCCAACCGCGACGCAGCTCGGCAACCCGACGGTGGAGACGCCCAACGCGCGCGTCTTCGACTATGTCAGCGGCCAAACGGTGACGGTGACGACGATCAGCGGCGGCAATCCCGACCTGCGGTCGAGCAGCCGCCGCGTCACCCGCCTGGGCGTGACGCTGAAGCCGTGGAGCGACAAGGACCTGACCCTGATCGGCAATTACACCAAGCAGGATACGCGCAACCCGATCCAGAGCTTTCCGTCGCCGACCGCGGCGATCGAGGCGGCGTTTCCCGATCGCTTCACCCGCGACGCGGCGGGCGATCTCACCCGGCTCGATGCCCGCCCGATCAATTTTGCACGGGCGGTGAGCGAGCAGTTCCGCTGGGGAATCAACTTCTCCAAGCCGATCAAGTCGAAGGTGCAGCGGGAGCTGGAGGCGTTCCGTGCCGGCACCGGGCCCAATCCTTTCGCCGGCATGCGCTTTCCCGGCGGGGGCGGGCGGTTCGGCGGCGGCGCGCGTGCCAGCGCCGATGGCGGTCCGCCGCCGCCGGGCGCGGAGGGCGCGCCGCCGCCGCCGCCATCGGCCGCCGATGGCGCACCGCCGCCGCCGCCGCCCGGTGCCGACGGTCCGCCGCCGGGTGGCGGTGGCGGGCGCGGCTTCGGCGGCGGTGGTGGTCGCGGCTTTGGCGGCGGCCGCGGCGGGCAGGGTGGCGGGCGTATCCAGTTCGCGCTCTATCATACCTGGCACCTCACCGAGCGCGTCACCGTCGCGAACGGCGGGCCGTTGCTCGACCTGCTCAACGGCGATGCGACCGGATCGAGCGGTGGCCAGCCGCGGCACGAATTCGAGGCGCAGGCGGGCTATTCCAACAATGGCATCGGCGTACGCCTGTCCGCCGATTACGCCACCGGCACGCGCGTCAACGGCGGGACGTCGGCCAATCCGCAGACGTTGCGCTTCTCGGGTCTCGCGACCGCCAATCTGCGGCTGTTCGCCGACCTCGGTCAGCAATTGAAGCTGGTAAAGGCGCATCCCCGGGTTCGCGGCGCGCGGGTGACGTTGTCGGTCGACAATATCCTCAACACGCGCCAGACCGTCCGCGACGCCGCGGGCATCACGCCGATCAGCTACCAGCCCGATTACCTCGACCCGCTCGGCCGCACGATCCGGCTGAGCCTGCGCAAGCTGTTCTTCTGAGGATCTAGAGCCCCAGCCGCCGCGCCAGCCAGTCCGCTGCCTGCTCCGGCGTGCGCTTGCGGTCGTCGCGATCGACCTGGTAATTGGCCTCGCGCATCGCGGCGACCGGGATACGCCCGACCAGCGGCGCCAGCGCGGCGGTAAAGGCGGCGTCCTTGGCCCGCGCCGGCGCGACGAGCAGCAGGGCATCGTAACTGGGGATCGCGTGCCTCGGATCGGTCAGCACCGTCAGGTGATCCGCCGCGATCCGCCCGTCGGACGAGAAAGCGGAGATCACGTCCGCTTCGCCGCTCGCCAGCGCGCGGTACATGAAGGTCGGCGCATAAGGCGTCGCTCTCTGGAAGCGCAGCGGATAGACGCGGCGCACCGCCGCCCATTCCGGCCGTTCGAGGAATTCGAGATCGCTGCCGAAGCGCAACGCGGGCGCCGCCGCGACGAGATCGGACAGGCTGGCGATGCCGTGCCGCCTGGCATCGTCGCCACGCATCGCAAAGGCATAAGCATTTTCGAAGCCGAGCGAGCCGATCAATCGCACGCCGCTGCTCGCCTGCGTCCAGCGGCCAATCGCGGCGGTCATCGCCTTGGGATCGGGCACGTCGCTACGCCGCATCGCCCCGGTCCACAGCGTGCCGGCATAATCGACATAGACGTCGATCGCGCCGCTGGTCAGCGCCCCGTACACCACCGCCGAACCGAGGCCATCGCGATAGCGGACGGTATAGCCGGCGCGAGTCAGCCGGTCGCCGATCAGCCGGGCGAGGATATATTGTTCGGAGAAATTCTTGGCGCCGACCGTCACCACCTTGCCGCCCGTCGCGCGCGGCCAGAGCGGCGCGGTGGCGGCGAGCAACGCGGCGACCAGCGTCACGGTGGCGCCGAGCCAGAGCAACCGGCGCCGGTGCGCGATGCCATGTTCGATCATTCCGATCAGCGCGTCGACGCCGAGCGCCAGCCCGGCCGCGGCGAAACAGCCGGCGAGCACCAACGCCCAATTCTGCGTCTGCAATCCGGCGAAGATCATGTCGCCGAGGCTCGGCTGGCCGACGGTGGTCGACAGCGTCGCCGCGCCGATCGTCCAGACCGCGGCGGTACGGATGCCGGCGATCAGCACCGGGGCGACCAGCGGCGCCTCGACCAGCCGCAGCGTCTGCACGGGCGTCATGCCGACCGCCTTGGCCGCCTGGCGCACCGCGGGGTCAATCCCGGTCAGCCCGGCGACGCCGTTGCGGATGATCGGCAGCAGCGCATAGAGCGTCAGCGCGATCAGCGACGGCAGGAATCCCAAGGCCGGGATGCCGCCGCCGATCAGCGCCGACAGCCACAGCAGCAGCGGATAGAAGAGCGCAAGCAGCGCGAGGCTGGGGATGGTCTGGACGAGGCTGGCGACACCCAGGATGACGCGCCCGGTACGCGGCCGCCGCGCCGCGAGGATGGCGAGCGGCAGGCTGATCGCGATGCCGAGCAGCAGCGCCGCCGCCGACAGCAGCACGTGCTGCGCGAGCAGCGGCGGCACCCGGCCGAGCGCGTCGAGGAAGGCGCTCATGCCGCCGCTCCGTTCGCCAGCGCGTGCAGCCGCTCGGTCTGGTGGCGCGGCACCGCCACCAGCGCCTGCGCCGCCTCTCCCCCACCACCGTTGAGCAGCGCGGTCGGCGTCGCATCGGCGACGATCCGGCCGGCCGCCATCACCAGCACGCGGTCGGCGAGCAGCAGCGCCTCGGCCATGTCGTGGGTGACGAGGATCGTGGTGAGGCCCAGCCGCTCGTGCAGCCGGCGGATCTCGCTGCCGAGCGCGTTGCGGGTGACCGGGTCGAGCGCGCCGAACGCCTCGTCGAGCAGCAGCAGCTTGGCGCCGGGCGCCAGCGCGCGGGCGATCGCGACCCGCTGCCGCTGGCCGCCCGACAGCGCATCGGGCAGCCGGTCGGCGATCGCGGGTGGCAGCGCGACGAGCTCGAGCAACGCGGCGACATCGGCGGGGGGCTCGCCGGCGATGCGCGGGCCGATGCCGATATTCTCGCCGACGGTCATATGCGGGAACAGGCCGATCCCCTGGAAAACATAACCGATCCGCCGCCGCAACGCCGGGGCGGGGCCGGCGGCGATATCCGCGCCATCGAGCAGCACGCGGCCGGCGCTGGGATCGATCAGCCGGTTGATCATCTGGAGCAGCGTCGACTTGCCCGATCCGGACGCACCGACGAGCGCGACGAAGCTGCCCGCCGGGATGTCGAGCGAGACGCCGTCGACCGCCAACGTATCGCCGAACCTCTTGGTAACGGCGTCGAAACGGAGCGATTCTGCTGGCATCGCGCACGAGGATGCGGGATGCCGCTGCGAAAGTCCAACAATGGACGCGAGGAGGGCAGGATGACCGACGGGCGCGCGATCTTCATCACCGGCGGCGGATCGGGCATCGGCCGCGCCGTCGCCCGGCTGTTCGCCAGCCGCGGTTGGCGGGTCGGTATCGCCGACGTCGACCGCGCGGGGCTCGACGCGACCGCGGCGATGCTGCCCGCGGGCATGGTCGAGCGCTTTGAGATGGACGTGCGCGACCGCGACGCCTGGACCGCGAGCCTCGACGCCTTCACCCGCGCCAGCGGCGGCCGGCTCGACGTATTGTTCAACAATGCCGGCATCGGCACCGGCGGTCCGCTTGCCGAGGCGAGCTTCGCGGACATCGACCGGACGGTGGCGATCAACTTCACCGGCGTGCTCAACGGCGCGCGGATCGGCCATGCCTATCTGGCGCGGACTCCCGGATCGGTGCTGCTCAACACCTCCTCGGCCTCGGGCATCTACGGTTCGTCGGGGCTGGCGGCCTATTCGGCGACCAAATTCGCGGTGCGCGGGCTCAGCGAGGCGCTCGACGGCGAATGGCATCGCGAGGGGATCAAGGTCCGCTGCCTGCTGCCGAGCTTCATCGAGACGCCGCTGCTCGACGGCGTCGCCGGCGGCACCAACCGCACGATCCGCGAATCGGTGACCGGCGCGGGGCTCGAGCTGACCCCGGTCGAGACGGTCGCGGAGGCGGCGTGGAAGGCAGTGCACGGCGACGCGCTCCACACGTATGTCGGCAAGACCGCCGAACGGCTGCGCTTCGCCGCGCGCTGGTTCCCCGGCGGGCTGCGCAAGCGGATGCGGCGGTCGCTGCGCTGAAGGCCGCTTATTCGTCGACGATCGCGTCGATCGCCTCGGCCATCTCGATGTCGCGGCCCGACAGGCCGGCGGCGTCGTGCGTGGTCAGCAGGATTTCGACGCGATTGTAGACGTTGCGCCATTCGGGGTGATGGTTGGCCTTCTCCGCCATCAGCGCGACCTGCGTCATGAAGCCGAACGCCTCGACGAAATCGGCGAAGACGAGGCTGCGGGTGATCGCGTCGCGTGCCTCGTCATAATCCCATTCCGGCAGGCCATCGAGGGCATCGGCACGTTCGGCTTCGCTAAGGGCCTCGATCATCGGCGGTCTTCCTTGCTGGACGGGAAAGGGACGCGGTATGGCGACACGCATGAACGGGCAAGATGCTTATGGACCGGCACCCGATGCCGCGGCGATCGAGGCCATCGCCCGCGACACGATCGCGCGGCTGCCGGCGGCGTTCGCCGCGCATCTCGGCGACGTGCTGCTGCTGATCGAGGAAGAGGCGGATGACGAGACGCTTGCCGCTCTGGGGATTGAGCATCCGCTCGACCTGACCGGCCTGTATCACGGCCGTCCGCTGGGCGAGAAATCGTCGATGAAATCGGGCGCGCTGCCCGATCGCATCCATCTGTACCGGCAGGCGATCCTCGTCGAATGGGTGGAAACGGGGGTGCGGCTCGACGATCTCGTCCGCCACGTCACCATCCATGAGATCGGTCATCATTTCGGCCTGTCGGACGACGATATGCACGCGCTGGAAGACGCGGTGGTGGATTGACGCGGCTGCTGCTCGACCGGGTCGCCTGTACGCGCGGCGGGCGGCTGCTCTTTGAGGGGGTCGAGGTCTCGCTTGATGCGGGGGCTGCGGCCGTGGTGACCGGGCCGAACGGCGTCGGCAAGTCGAGCCTGATCCGCATCGCCGCCGGGCTGTTGCATCCCGCCGCCGGCACGGTGACGCGCGACGGGGCGGTGGCGCTGCTGGGCGAGGCGCATGCGCTCGATCCGGAATTGCCCCTGGCACGGGCACTGGCCTTCTGGATCGGCGACCGCGCCGGGGCGGCGATGGCCGCGGTCGGCCTCGCGGATCTCGCCGCGGTACCGGTGCGCATCCTGTCGACCGGCCAGCGTCGTCGCGCCGGTCTGGCGCGGATAGTCGGGGCGGATGCACCGATCTGGTTGCTCGACGAGCCCGCCAACGGCCTCGACAGCGACGGCGTGGCGCAGGTCGAGGCGCTGATCGCCGCGCATCGCGCCGCCGGCGGGATCGCGGTCGTCGCGACGCATCAGCCGATCGCGCTGCCCGGCGCCATTGCGGTCGCGCTCGGCTGATGCGCGTCGCTGCGATCGTCGCGCGCGACCTGCGCCGCGCCTGGGCGGGCGGCGGCGCGCTGTGGCCGGTCGCCTTTTTCCTGCTCGCGGCGATCCTGTTTCCGTTCGCGGTCGGCCCCGACACGGCGCTGCTCGCTCGGATCGGCGGCGGGGTGATCTGGGCGGCGGCGCTGCTCGCCGCGTTGCTGCCGATCGAGCGGCTGGTCGGGCCGGATGTCGAGGCGGGGGTGATCGACCAATATGCGGTACGGCAGGTGCCGCTCGCGCTCGTCGCCTTCGCCAAGATCGTCGCGCATTGGCTCGGCTTCGCGCCGCCGCTGATGCTGGCGGCGGTGATCGCGGCGGGGCTGTTCGACCTGTCGGCGGCGACGCTGCTGCGGATCGAATTGGGGCTGCTGATCGGCACGCCGGGATTGGCGGCGCTCGGCGTCGCCACCGCCGCGCTCGTCGCGGGGCTGCGCGGCAGCGGCGCGGTGGCGGGGCTGGTGATGCTGCCGCTGGCGATCCCGCTGCTCATCTTCGGCGCGGGATCGCTCGATGGCGGGGCGGGGGCGATGAAGCTGCTCGCCGCGGTCAGCCTGGTGCTGACCGCGGGGGCGCCGTGGATCGCGGCGGCGGCGATCCGCAGCGGGATGGATTAGGAATTGTGATCCGAAGCGTAGACCATCGCCGCGGCGGTGCCGGTCGCGGGCTTCAGGTGAAACCATTCCGGCCGGTCGATCGCAGTCAGGAACGCCAGCACGGTCAGGCCGAACATCAGCAGCGCCAGCCGGCCCCACAGCGGGTTCGGCTCGGCATCGTCCTGCGGGGTATTGGCGAGATCGTCATTGGGTCGCATCATATGCCTCCGGGTGCTGATCTACCGATATAGACGCCAAAGCCTTCTGATCGACGAGCGTTCCGTAACGTTTGTTTGCTGCGGCGCACCAAATGCGGTCAGCGACTCCAGCGCGCCCAGATCGCGGTAGGCAGCGTCAGGCCGCGCGCTTCCTCGCGCACGCCGAGTTCGCCCGCCTCGACCTTGCCGGGCAGGTCGCCGAACAGCTGGCGGACCAGTTCGCCGATCGCCAGCGCCGACATGCGCACCGCATAGACGGTGAGGAACAGGAAGCGGCTGTCGGCATCGATCAGCTTGCGGCAGTCGGCGATCAGCCGCGGCAGATCCTCCTCCAGCCGCCACAATTCGCCCTCCGGCCCGCGGCCGTATTTGGGCGGGTCGAGCAGGATGCCGTCATAGCGGCGCTGGCGGCGCACCTCGCGCGCAACGAACTTGACCGCATCGTCGACGATCCAGCGGATCGGTGCCTCGGTCATGCCGGACAGGACGGCATTGCCGCGCGCCGCCTCGACCGATTTCTTCGAGGCGTCGACATGGACCATCTTGGCGCCCGCGGTGGCCATCGCCAGCGTCCCGACGCCGGTATAGCCGAACAGATTGAGGCATTCGGGCGTATCGAGATCGGCGACCTGTTCGCGCATCCAGCTCCACACCGGCGCCATGTCGGAGAAGAAGCCGAGATGGCGGAACGGCGTCGGCTGTGCGGTGAAGCGCACCTCGTTCCATTTGAGCGGCCAGCCCTCGCGCGGCACCGGCTCGGCGAAAACCCAGCGGCCGCCGCC
Source organism: Sphingomonas sp. M6A6_1c (assembly GCF_053345135.1). Classification (NCBI taxonomy): domain Bacteria; kingdom Pseudomonadati; phylum Pseudomonadota; class Alphaproteobacteria; order Sphingomonadales; family Sphingomonadaceae; genus Sphingomonas; species Sphingomonas sp. M6A6_1c. The sequence goes on from NZ_JBKEZO010000002.1 coordinate 567,594, forward strand.
ATCCTCGTCGCTCGCCGGTACGAACTCGCCCTGCGCGCGCCAATTCTCGGTCGCGGGCGCCCACATCGCCTGCGGCTCGGGGCGGATAAAGCGGTAGCGGCCGTAGCGCTCGAGCTTGCGGCCGTTACCCGAGTCGACCAGGCCGTAATCCGCCCAGGGCTCGCCGATCAGCGTGTCGAGCTTCATGGCTTCGGCACCGCGCGCTCGGCGACATAAGCGGTGACCGCGTCGAACGTGCCGGGCAGGATGGCGTAGCGCTCCTCGCGGTCGAACAGGTCGCCGATCCGGCCGGGCAGGGTGGGGCGCTGGCCGGTGGCGCGCTCGACCGCGTCGCGGAATTTGGCGGGATGCGCGGTGGCGAGCGTCACCACCGGTACGTCGCTGTCGTGGCGGCGCGCGGCGGCGAGCGCGATCGCGGTATGCGGGTCGATCACCTGCCCGGCACGTTCGTACGCCCAGCGCATCGCCAGCGTCATGTCGTCGAGGTCGACGCGATCGCTCGCGAACAGCGCCGCGCCGCTATGCTGCACGTTGGTCAGCCGCATCGCGCCCGATGATTCGAAGCCCTGCATCTGCGCGGCGAGGGCAGCGCCATCGCGCGCGCCGAGATCGTACAGCAGGCGTTCGAAGTTCGAGCTGACCTGGATGTCCATCGACGGGGTCGGCGTCTGCTGGACGACACCCTTGCTGTAATCGCCCGCCGAGATCGCGCGATGCAGGATGTCGTTGACGTTGGTCGCGACGATCAGCTTGGCGACCGGCAGGCCCATCTGCGCGGCGACATAGCCGGCGAAGACGTCGCCGAAATTGCCGGTCGGCACCGAGAAGGCGACGGTGCGCTCGGGCGCCCCGAGACGGACGGCGGCGTAGAAATAATAGACCACCTGCGCCATTAGCCGCGCCCAGTTGATCGAATTGACGGCCGACAGCGCGAACCGGCCCGAAAAGCCGGGATCGTTGAACATCTGCTTCACCAGCGCCTGCGCGGTGTCGAAGTCGCCGTCGATCGCGATATTGTGGACGTTGGGGGCGAGCACCGTCGTCATTTGGCGGCGCTGCACGTCCGACACCCGGCCGGCGGGGTGGAGCATGAACACGTCGACACCGGCCCGGCCGGCAAGCGCGTCGATCGCCGCCGAACCGGTATCGCCGCTGGTCGCGCCGACGACGGTGAGATGCCGGTCGCTGCCGGTCAGGAACCGTTCGAACAACAGGCCGAGCAATTGTAGCGCGACGTCCTTGAACGCCAGCGTCGGGCCGTGGAACAGCTCGAGCAGCCATTGGTCGTGGTCGAGCTGGACCAGCGGCGTCACCGCGGCGTGGCTGAACCGGCCATAGGCCTGCGTGCAAAGGTCCTTCAACTCGTCGGGCGTGAGCGCGTCGCCGACGAAGGGCGTCATCACCGCGACCGCGGTATCGACATAGGAGAGGTTGGCGAGCCCGGCGATCTGTTCGCGCGTCAGGCTCGGCCAGCTTTCGGGCAGGTAGAGGCCGCCGTCGGACGCCAGCCCGGCAAGGGTGACGTCGCGGAAATCGAGCGCGGGCGCGGCGCCGCGGGTGCTGACATAACGCATCGCGGCTGGGTAGCGGGAGCGGGCGTGGGGGGCAACGGCGGGTTTGCTTGGGGCCGTATGGCGTCGCGCTATCGGGCGGAGCGCACAATCATTCCTCCCCCGCCAGGGGGAGGTGGCGCCGCGAAGTGGTGACGGAGGGGGAGGATACGGCGCACTCGCGATTGTGGAAACACCCCCTCCACCATGGCCTTCGGCCCCTTGCACTCCCGCTAACGCGAGGGAGGATTTGGGGGAGCGACCCGCCGCCGCAGCGCCAGCACATAGATCACCGCCGCGATCGCGGCGAAGAAGAACCATTGCACCGCATAGGACAGATGGTTGTTCGGCACCGACGACAAATCCGGCCTGCCGTTCGCCGCGAGCCCAAGCGGCGGCGTGTCGGCGACCAGCAGCAGGCGTTGCGGACTGTGATCGAACAGCGCACCGATCAGCGACCGGCCGTCGGGCGCATGGCTGATATAACCCTTTACCGCGCCGCCCGACCAGCGCGGCGTGAACATCGGATCAGGCGTCGTGCCGAGCTGGACGACCAGCCCGCTGCCGCAATCGGCGATCAGGCGGAAACCCGCGGCCCCCGCGCCGACCAGCCGCTGCGCAACCGGATGGCTGCACGTCGCGGTCGTGCGGCGGAAGAGCAGGCGGTCGTCGGGCGTCGTCGGAAAGGCGATCGGCGGCTTGGCGGGATTGGCGGCGAGCTGCGCCAGATACGCCTCTTTCTTCGGCGCGCGGTCGAGCAATTGCCACAGGCCCAGCGCGATCATCGCCGCCACCGCGAGCGCGACGACGAGGGTCGGGATCAGCGGTACGCGCCTCATGGTCGCGGATCGATGCGCCCTTCGCGCGCGGCGTTGCGGAACTCGGCGGACATCAACGCACCCTTGGCGAGGCGCAGCGACCAGATCACCCCTGCGAGTGTCACTGGGATCCAAATCAACATATGTAGCCACAGTGGCGGGTGCAGCGTCAGTTCGAGCATGATCGCGCCGATGACCACGATCGTGCCGAGAATCAGCGTCAGGAAGGCGGCGGGGCCGTCGCCGACGTTGAACCGGGTAAAGTCGAGCCCGCATGCCGAACAGCGGTCGGCGAATTTGATCATCTTGGCGAAGAGGGTGGGCTTGCCGCAGCGCGGGCAGAGGCCGCGCAGGCCGGCCTGGACGACCGAGGGCATGCCATTCGCCGGCGGCAGGGGCGTCGGATCAGTCATAAGCGACGCCCTATCCTTCATCAGCCGCCGTGGATCGGCGCGCCCCAGCCACCCCAGACGTAGATGGTGACGAACAGGAACAGCCACACCACGTCGACGAAATGCCAATACCACGCCGCCGCCTCGAAGCCGAAATGCTGGCGCGGCGTGAAGTCGCCCTTGTAGGCGCGGATCAGGCAGACGGCGAGGAAGATCGTGCCGATGAGCACGTGGAAGCCGTGGAAGCCGGTCGCCATGAAGAAGGCGGCGCCATAGTTCAGCCCCTTGAACGGGAAGGGCGCGTGCATGTACTCATAGGCCTGGATCGAGCTGAACAGCACGCCCAGCGCGACCGTCAGCCACAGGCCCTTGAGCACGCCGTCGCGATTGCCGACGCCGAGCATGCCCCACAGGCCGGTCTTCTCGCCGCCGCGCTGGTTGTGGATCAGCGCGTGGTGCGCCCAGGTGACGGTGGTGCCGCTGGTCAGCAGGATCAGCGTGTTGAGCAACGGCAGTTCGAAGGCGTTGATGACCTCCAGCCCCTTGGGCGGCCATTGCGCGGCGATCGCCGCGGCGCCTTCGGCGGCGCGCTCGACCTGGCCGTCGACGAAGCTCATCGCGGTCGGGAACAGCGCGAAGTCGAAGAAGGCCCAGAACCAGCCGACGAAGAACATGACTTCGGAGGCGATGAACAGGATCATGCCATAACGGAAATGGAGCTGGACGACCGGCGTATGATCGCCGTGATGCGCCTCGCGCACCACCTCGGCCCACCAGCTGTACATCGTGAACAGCACGCCCGCGAGACCGGCGAGGAAAATCCAGCCGCCGCCATTGGCCTTGTCGGCGGCGAGATGGCCGCCGTGCATCCACATGATCGCGCCCGACGCCATCACCAGCGCCGACAGCGATCCGAACAGGGGCCAGATGCTGGGGGGCAGGATATGGTAATCGTGGTTCTTGGCGCCGGCCATGGTCGTTTCCCTGTTCTCTAATCCTCTTGGGTCAACGCTTAGCCCGCCGATTTCGCGGAATCCACCGGGTAAAACGTATAGGAGAGCGTGATCGTCTCGACGTCGCGCGCGTCGGGGTCGTCCATGATCTTGGGGTCGACGAAGAAGATCACCGGCATGCGCTGCGTCTCGCCCGGTCGCAGCGTCTGCTGGGTGAAGCAGAAACACTGGATCTTGGTAAAATATTTGCCCGCCTGGCTGGGTGTGACGTTGAACGTCGCGGTGCCGGTGATCGGCTTCGTATCGGTGTTGGTCGCGGTGAAGAACGCCATGTCGCGCGCACCGATCTTGACGGTTTCCGATCCCGCTTCGGGGCGGAAGCGCCATTTCATGCCGGGCGCGACATTGCTGTCGAAATCGATGCGGATCAGCTTGTTGACCGCGCCCGGCGCCTCCAGCCCGCGCTGCGTCGTGCCGTTGAGCCCGGTGACCTGGCAGAACAGGCGATAGAGCGGGATGCTCGCCCAGGCGACGCCGGTCATGAAGCAGATGCCGAGCACCGCGAACAGCGCGGTACGCAGCTGGCGCCGGGTCGCGTCGGCATCGGGACGCGCCGGCGCGGTCATATCATGCCCTGCCGGATCTTGGTGATCGCGATCGCGAAGATCAGGATGACGAAGGCACCCAGCAGCAGCGCCATCACGCGCGCGCGCGACCGCTGGCGCTGGCGGATCAGATCCTGTTCGTCGGGGGTCATGCGAACACCCAGCGATCGACGACGAGCGCGCCGAACACGACGAAGAGGTAGAGGATCGAATAACTGAACAAGCGCTTCTCCGGCTTCATCGTGTCGTCCGCGCCGGTGGTCCGGGTCGCGACGACGAGCGCGAGCGCGGCGAAGATCGCGGTGGTGACGCTCGCAACCCCGCCATAGAGCGGCCCCGTCAGGCCGAGCGGCCACGGCAGGATCGCGACCAGCGCCATCGGGATCGTGTAGAGGCCGATCTGGCGCCGCGTCACCCGCTCGCCCGCAACGACGGGCAGCATCGGCACGCCGGCATTGGCGTAATCGGTCTTCACGAACAGCGCGAGCGCCCAGAAATGCGGCGGCGTCCATAGGAAGACGAGGCCGAACAACAGCAGCGGCAGCGTGGCGACCTGTCCTGTCGCCGCCGCCCAGCCGATCAGCGGTGGGAAGGCGCCGGCGGCGCCGCCGATGACGATGTTCTGCGGCGTGCGGCGCTTGAGCCAGACGGTGTAGACGAGGACGTAGAACAGGATCGAGACGGTCAGGATCGCCGCGGCGGCGAGGTTGATCGCGAAATACATCAGGATCACGGAAAAGGCGGCGAGCCCGACGCCGAAGTGCAGCGCCGATTCGCGGTCCATGCGGCCGTCGGGCAGCGGGCGCTTCTGCGTCCGCCGCATCTTGGCGTCGATATCCGCCTCATACCATTGGTTGAGCGCCCCCGCCGCGCCCGCGCCGAGCGCGATGCACAGGATCGCGGTGAAGCCGAGCACCGGAGGGATGCCGACCGGCGCCGCCAGCATGCCGCACAAACCGGTGAAGACGACCAGCGTCATCACCCGCGGCTTGGTCAGCGCGAGGAAGTCGCGCCAGTCGGCGGGGGGCAGCAGAGGCGTCGCGACCGTCATCATCGACCGGCTATACGCGCGCCGGGCGGCTTGGGGAAGCAGCGCCATCGCCCAACGACTATCGTCCTGATGCATATCAACCGACTCGGAGGCGCAAGGAACGATAAACAGATCAAGCGGTTGGCCAGCCCACTAGGAGATTCGAATGGCTACCCGCATCGTTGACGCCGAACTGCGCGCGTCACAATTCCTCACCGACAGCTTTCAGCGCGGATTGGCGCACTGGAACCGGGAGCGATTGGAACCCGGTTTCCCGACCACCGACTGGCAGCGCGTGCTGGACCGCGACGTCCGCATGCAGCGCCTCGAAGGCGGGTTCCTGGAGGAATTGCGCGAGGAAGTGGCAGCCGAGGCGGCCGCAGCACCGACCGACGTCGAGGGCTTCGTCGCCTGGTTCGAGGAGCTGAAGCAGAGCGGGCCGGGCCAGCACGACCCGCTGTTCCCGTGGCTCGCCGAAGAGGCAGACCTCGACCAGCTGCGCTGGTTCTTCGAGCAGGAAGCGGCCGGCGAGGCGGGCTTCGACGATCTCGTCGCGATGACGCAGGTCAAGCTGCCGACCTATCCCAAGCTCGAACTCGCCCGCAATTATTGGGACGAGATGGGTCGCGGCAACGCCAAGGGCATGCACGGTCCGATGCTCGACGCGCTGGTCGAGACGCTGGCGGTCAATCCGGTGATCGAGAATACACTGTGGCAGAGCCTTTGCCTCGCCAATGCGATGACCGCGATGGCGACCAGCCGCCGTTATGCGTGGCATTCGGTGGGCGCGCTCGGCGTGATCGAGCTGACCGCGCCGGATCGTTCGGCCGCGACGGCCAAGGGGCTGCGCCGCCACGGCTTCTCCGACAAGGAGCGGCGCTATTTCGATCTGCACGCGGTGCTCGACATCAAGCATAGCGAGGATTGGAACCGTGAGGCGATCCGGCCGGCGGTGGAAGAAGATCCGCGCCGCGCGACCGCGATGGCCGAGGGTGCGCTCATCCGGCTGCGCTGCGGCGAGCGCTGTTTCGAGGCGTACCGCGGCGTGTTGATGGGTTAATTTCAATTCCTCCCCCGCAAGGGGGAGGTGGCGCGCCCGAAGGGCGTGACGGAGGGGGAGGACAGGGCGGGAGTTCGGTAACCGGGCTCCCGCCCTGTCCTCCCCCTCCACCATTCGGCTGACGCCGAACGGTCCCCCTCCCCCTGGCGGGGGAGGAATTTGGCGGGCGCGATCCGCTGATATGGCGGCGTTTCTATTGCGGCGTGTCGACGGGACCAATTCCTCCCCGGCACGGGGAGGTGGCACCGCGCAGCGGTGACGGAAGGGGGCTTCCACCAGCGGAACGTTCGCCGAGGCCCCCCTCCACCATTCGCTGCGCGAACGGTCCCCCTCCCCGTGCCGGGGAGGAACGAGATCAGACGAAACCCAGGTTCCAGTTGGACGCATTGTAATTGCCCATGTTGGGCAGCACCGTCGTCAGGTCGCCGTTGCCGACCCCGAACCAGCTCGCCAGCGTCGCGGCATATTGGTCGACCGCGATCGTCGGCAGCAGGCGGCCCTGGCCGACATCGTCGGGGGTGCCGTTGCCGACCTGCGGCGCGGTGCCGAAGAATCGCTTGCCGCGTACCGCGCCGCCCATCACCAGATGATGGCTGCCCCAGCCGTGATCCGAACCGTCGTCGTTCGACTGGAGCGTCCGGCCGAAGTCGGATGCGGTGAAGCTCGTCACCTTGTCCGCAACGCCCAAAGCGACGGTGGTGTCGTAGAAGGCGCGCATCGCATCGGCGACCTTGCCGATCAGCCCCGGCTGCACCGCGACGAGATTGTCGTGCAGGTCGAAACCTCCGATCGAGACGAAGAACACCTGCCGCTTGGCGCCGAGCTGCGACGACACGGAGATCAGCCGCGCGACCATCTTGAGCTGGTCGGCGAGGCCGTTGCCGGTCGGAAACAGCGTGAAGCCGCTCGCCGGGGCGGAGGCGAGGGCGCCGCTGACCTGCGCATAGGTGTCGAGCGCGCGCTTGCTGACGCGGGCGTGCTCGTTGCCGAGCAGATGCGTGCTGCCGCCGGTCATCAGGCTGCGGAGCGTCGCGCCCGCGGTGCTCGACCCGTAGAGCGTCGATCCGCCGGCGAGCGCGATCGGGCCGCCGGTGCCGATCGCATATTGCACCGCCGATTTGCCGGTGAGGTAGACGGCATTGCCGCTGGCGTTGATGCAGGTCAGCGTCGCCGCGCCATTGCCCGACTGGAACAGATCGCCGATCCGCCCGCCCCAGCCCGAGGTCGCGCCCTCCGGATTGGACGCCTGGAAATAGCTCTGCTGGTCGTTGTGGCTGAACAATTTGGGCGGCAGCCTCACCGCATTCTGCTGGAACTGCGCCTTGGTGGTCGGCTGGACGAGCGTGCCGACGTTGAGCGTCACCGCGAGCTTGCCCTGATCGAATAGCGGCAGCAGCGAGGCCATCGTCGGCGCGAGCGCATATTGACGGCCGCCGGGCAGGCCCGCGGTCGGGTTGAGCACGGTGGCGGCGAGCGATTCGCGGGTCAGCGCGATGTTCGAGCGCGCGGCGAGATAGGCGGCGTAGCTCGCCTGATCGTATGCCGCGACGGTGTTGGCGTAATCGTTGCCGCCGTAGAGGAAGATGCAGACCATCGCCTTGTAGTCGGTCGCGGTCGCCGCGGCGGCCTCGCCGATCGCCGCGAGGCTGGTGACGAAGGGCGTCGCCACCCCCGCCACGCCGAGCGCGGCGGAGCGTTTGAGGAAGGCGCGGCGCGAGGAATCCCGGGTAAAGTCCATGATGGTCACCGCAGCGTCAGGAAATCGGGGGAGGCGAGCGTCAGCAGCAAGGCGATGCCGACGCGGTTGATCGGGCCGTTGGTCGCGGTCGTCGCGACGCTGTCGACCGAGGTGCGGATCGCCGTGACGGTCGCGCTGCCGAGTTGGCCCGCGGCGAGGACAAGGTTGATCTCGTCGACCAGCGCGGCGCTGTCGCCCGCTTTGGCGACCAAGTCGGTGTAATCGGGCTTGGCGTCGCCGGCGCCGTTGGCGACCAGATTCTGCATGTAATTGACGTAGGCGACGACGCTTTGTTCGTTGGTGATCTGGAATTCGGGGGCGACCAGCCCGGCGTTGCCGATCGCGCTCGCCGGCGGGCTGTAGGCGGGGCGGAAGAAGTTGAAGACGGTCTGGCTGCGCCCCATCGACTGGCCGAGCCGGTTCGACTGGCTCGACGTATCGCCGAAGCTCCACGCGTTGGACGGCGAGGCGACCTTGGCGAAGCGCGCCCAGGCGGTCAGCCGCATCACCGGCTCGCGCAACTTGCCCGCGGTGGTGCTGGCGAGCGCATCGTCGCTGCGCGCCTCGGTATCGAGCAGGATCGCCTTGATCACCGCCTTCATGTCGCCGCGCACGCCCGATCCGTTGTTGGCGAAGGTCGCGGCGACGCGGCCGACGTAACCGGCGCTCGGGTTGCTGGTGACGAGCCGCTGGATGAGCTGTTTCGACACGAAGGGCGGCAGGTTCGGGTGGGCGAAGATGGTATCGAGCGCGACCTTGACCGCCGCCATGCCGCCGCCGGTCGTCGAGGCGCCGAGGAAGCTCGCCGCGCCGGTCTCGTTGATCGCGGCGTTCATCACCAGCGGCTGGCGATAGCGGTCGGGCGTGGTGTTGTCGGTGGTCGCGAGGCTGAGCCCGGTGAACACCCGCGCGAGGCCGGAGACGTCGGCGGGGCCATAGGTTTCCAGCGGGACGCCGCCGCTCGTCTTGACGCTACCGTCCATATCGAGCTGGTAGAGGCCGAGCGTGAAGAGCTGCATCAGCTCGCGCGCGTAATTCTCGTCGGGCTGCGCGCCGGTCTTCGCATTCGCCTTGCGATTGCCGAGGAAGGTGAGGAACGAGCCCATCGCCGCATTGGTGGTGATCGCGTCGAGCAAGCTGCGGTAATTGCCGAACGCATTGTCGAGCAGCACGTCGACATAAGCGGCGGTGGCGAACTGCTTCCAGTTGAGATTGACCCCGCCGATACCGACGACGAGCATGTCGAGCAGCGCCATGCCGATCCGCTGGCGCAATTGGTCGGGCTCGACGATCATCTGGCGCCAGAGCGTCGTGTCGAAGCCGGTCTCGCTGTTGATGTTGGCGGCGACGCCATAGCCATTGGCGACCAGCCAGTCCCAGTGCGAGGTGGCGCGCGGCAGCGCGAACTGGTCGTCGATCCAGCCTTCGTAGCGGCGGCTGACGACGCTCTCGATCATCGTGCGCGTGCCGCCCAGCGTCGTCTGCGCGAGGAAGCGGCTCGCCTGCGTCGCGGTGATCGCGGCGGGGACGACGACGACGGGGGCGCTCGACGTCGGCGGTGCGGCTGCGGTGCCGCCGCCGCTGCCACCGCCGCCGCCGCAGGCGGCGAGCAACAAGGCGGGCGCGATGACGCCGCCCGCCTTGAGCGATGCGGTGATGCTGCCCGCCTCATCCAGATCGGCGAACGCCCCCGCGTCCGCCCGTTCTTCGTCCAGCACTGATGTGATCCCCGGCCCCGATACGCCCTGCGCGCTTCCTGCAAGCGCCGCGTATCCGGCCGAAATCTAGCCGTTACGGTCTTAACGAAGCGTTCGTGGCGTCGCTCGGGTCGGCGCGGAAAACGGCGCGCTGGTCGCCAGCGTAACGATCCGGCCGACCGATCCTTCGCTTGCCGGGAGGGGGATCGGGCGCGCCCCAACGAAAAACCCCGGGGTTTCCCCCGGGGCTTCGTGCCTCAGTCGATCTTCGGCAGCGTCTCGAACTGGTGGTAGGGCGGCGGCGAGGACAAGGTCCATTCCAGCGTCGTCGCGCCTTCGCCCCAGGGATTGTCCGGCGCCTTCGGCCCGGCGATCAGCGAATAGATCACGTTGACGAAGAAGATCACCATGCCCGCGGCCATGACCTCATAGCCGTGGCTCGCCAGCGCGTTCCAGGTCGCATAAGCGTCCGGATAATCCGGATAGCGACGCGGCATGCCCTGCAGCCCGAGGAAGTGCATCGGGAAGAACAGCAGGTTCACGCCGACGAAGAAAACCCAGAAATGCGCCTGACCGAGCGCCTCGTTATACATCTTCCCGAACATCTTCGGGAACCAGTAATAGAAGCCGGCGAACAGGCCGAACACCGCACCGAGCGACAGCACGTAGTGGAAGTGCGCGACGACGTAATAGGTGTCCTGCATGTAATCGTCGATGCCGCCGTTGGCGAGCACGACGCCGGTGACGCCGCCGACCGTGAACATGAAGATGAAGCCGATCGCCCAGACCATCGGCGTCTTGAAGGTCAGCGAACCGCCCCACATCGTCGCGATCCACGAGAAGATTTTGATCCCGGTCGGCACCGCGATGACCATCGTCGCGGCGGTGAAATACATCTTCACGTTCACCGACAGGCCGGTGACGAACATGTGGTGCGCCCAGACGACGAAGCCGACGACGCCGATCGCGACCATGGCATAGGCCATGCCGAGATAGCCGAAGACGGGCTTGCGGCTGAACGTCGCGATGATCTGGCTGACGATGCCGAAGCCCGGCAGGATCATGATGTAGACTTCGGGGTGGCCGAAGAACCAGAACAGATGCTGGTAGAGGATCGGATCGCCGCCACCGGCCGGATCGAAGAAGGTGGTGCCGAAATTGCGGTCGGTGAGCAGCATCGTGATCGCCGCGGCGAGCACGGGAAGCGCGAGCAGCAGCAGGAAGGCGGTGACCAGCACCGACCAGACGAACAGCGGCATCTTGTGCAGCGTCATGCCCGGCGCGCGCATGTTGAAGATGGTGGTGATGAAGTTGATCGCGCCGAGGATCGAGCTGGCGCCGGCGAGGTGGAGCGACAGGATCGCCATGTCCACCGAGGGCCCCGGTTCGCCATAGGTCGACAGTGGCGCATAGACCGTCCAGCCGGTGCCGGCGCCGCCGAAGAAGGGCGAGGCGAGCAGCAGCGAGAAAGCGGGGATGAGCAGCCAGAAGCTGACGTTGTTCATCCGCGGAAAGGCCATGTCGGGCGCGCCGATCATGATCGGCACGAACCAGTTGCCGAAGCCGCCGATCATCGCCGGCATCACCATGAAGAAGACCATGATGAGACCGTGCGCGGTGATCAGCACGTTCCACAGATGGAGCGCATGATCGAGCCCGCCGTCGCCGCCGGGCAGGAAATTCGCCCAGCCGACGAGATACTGGATCCCCGGCTGCGCCAGCTCGGCGCGCATCAGCCCCGAGATCGCGCCGCCGATGATCCCCGCGATGATCGCGAAGATCAGGTAGAGCGTCCCGATGTCCTTGTGGTTGGTCGACATGAACCAGCGGGCGAAGAAGCCCGGCTTGTGGTCCGCATCGCTGTGCGCGTGATCGTCGTGCGCGACGAATGCGGAGGGGTGGAGGGCGGTATCGGTCATCTTACTGTCCCGCGTTGCCGGTGGCCGGATTGCCGGTCGCACCCTGGCTGGAGGTGGGGGCGGTCGTCGTCACGTTCTCGACCGGGCCGGTGGCGGCGTCGGCGGCATTGCCTTCCGCCTGTTTGGCGGCCGAACCCTCGGCGCCGGGCTGCGGGATGACCTTGTCGGACGGCGTGCCGGGGCGGGGCATCGTGCCGCCCTTGGCGCGGACCCAGGCGGCGAATTGCGCCTGCGGCACCGCTTCGACCGCGATCGGCATGAAGGCATGGCGCGCACCGCACAGTTCCGAACACTGGCCGAAATAGAGTCCGGGCTGCTTGATCGTGAAGCTCGTCTCGTTGAGGCGGCCGGGCACCGCGTCGAGCTTGATCCAGAAGGCGGGGACCGCCCAGCTGTGGATCACGTCCTGCGAGGTGGTGATCAGGCGGATCGGCACGCCGACCGGCAGCACGATGCGATTGTCGGCGGCGAGCAGGCGCGGCCCGTCGGCATCGGTGCGGAACCGCTCGCCCTTGGCGACCTGGTCCTTTTCCTTGAGCATGTTGGCGGTGACTTCGAAACCGCCGTTATCGGGATATTGATACGACCAATACCATTGGTTGCCGATCGCCTTCAGCGTCACCGCACCCGCCGGCGCGGGCTTGAACTGCGCCTGCAGCAGGCCGATCGACGGCACCGCGATCAGCACCAGGATGATCACCGGCGCGAGCGTCCAGACGATCTCGATCGCGGTGTTGTGGCTGGTCTTCGACGGCACCGGATTGGCCGACTTGCGGAAGCGGAAGACGACCCAGAGCAGCAGCAGCAGCACGAACACGCAGATCGCGACGATCAGCGGCACCAGGATCGAATCGTGGAACCAGTGCGCGAACTGGCCATTCGTGGTCACCTGCGGCTGGATGCCGATGCGGCCGTCGACGGGATGGCCGATGCCGGGCTGGATCGTCGTCGCGGGCGCGCCGTCCTGCGCCAGCAGCGGCGAGGCGGGGGCCGCCGGCGCGGTGGCGTTGGCGGTGGTCGGTGCGATGTTGGACACGCCGGCCGGTGCGGCGGCACCCTGCGGCGCGGCCTGCGATGCCGCGCTAAGACCGGCGAGCGCGAACCCGGCGGCGAGTGCGAACCCCTTGAACCCTTTGCGCATGCGTTTCGTCACCCCGTCCAGATTCCCTCGCCTGCCCGGCGAACGGGCCGTTATGGCGTATGACTACGCCCCTTTTGCCATGACCTATACGCGGGCGCCGGCCCGGCCTCAAGCACCTGGCCCATGTTTATCGCCTTGGCCCGCTTGGCGGCGGCGCGGCGACTACCTATGAGCGGCGACATCCGACCGACTTATCCGGGACCGCCGATGACCGACGACGACGTGCTGGCCGAATTCCGTGCCGCCGATGCCCTGCTCGAGGGGCATTTCATCCTCTCGTCCGGCCTGCGCAGCTCGCGCTACCTGCAATGCGCGCGCGTGCTGATGGACCCGCGCCGCGGCGCGCGCCTCGCCGAGGCGCTGGCGGCGCGCATCCCCGACGAGATCAGGACGCGGATCGCCGCGGTCGTCTCGCCCGCCATGGGCGGCGTGATCGCCGGCCACGAGATGGCGCGCGCGCTCGGCGTCGAGGCGATGTTCGTCGAGCGGCCGACCGGCACGTTCGAGCTGCGCCGCGGTTTCCGGCTGGAACCGGGGCAGGCGGTGCTGATGATGGAGGACGTCGTCACCACCGGGCTGAGCTCGCGCGAGGCGATCAAGGCGATCGAGGCGGCGGGCGGCAGGGTGATCGCCGGCGCCGCGCTGGTCGACCGGTCGGGCGGCACCGTCGACCTCGGCGTGCCGTTCTTTCCGCTGATCCGGCTGGACGTGCCGACCTACGAAGCCGACGCGCTGCCGCCCGAGCTGGCGGCGATCCCCGCGATCAAGCCGGGGAGCCGGGCGGCGTGACCCTGCGGCAGACGGAGGACGATCGGCTGCGGCTGGGAGTCAACATCGATCACGTCGCGACGGTGCGCAACGCGCGCGGCGCGGGCTATCCCGATCCGGTGCGCGCCGGGCTGCTCGCGGCCGAGGCGGGGGCGGACGGGATCACCGCGCATCTGCGCGAGGACCGGCGGCACATCACCGACGACGATATCGCGCGGCTGTCGGCGGCGCTGACCATCCCGCTCAACCTCGAAATGGCGGCGACCGACGAGATGCTCGCGATCGCGCTGCGTCATCGGCCGCATGCCGCGTGCATCGTGCCGGAGAAGCGCGAGGAGCTGACCACCGAGGGCGGGCTGGACGCGGCGGGGCAGCACAACCGGCTCGCGCCGCTGGTCGGCGAACTGGCCGCGGCACGGATCCGCGTATCGCTGTTCATCGAACCCGATCCGCGGCAGATCGAGGCGGCGATCCGGCTCGGCGCGCCGGTCGTCGAACTGCACACCGGCCGCTATGCCGAGCTGGACGGCGAAGCGCGCACCGCCGAGCTGCGGCGACTGTCGGACGCGGCGGCGCTCGCCGCGAAGAACGGCATCGAGGTGCATGCCGGCCATGGCCTGACGTTCGACAATGTCGGGCCGATCGCGGCGATCCCGCAGGTGCGCGAGCTCAACATCGGCCATTTCCTCGTCGGCGAGGCGCTGTTCGTCGGGCTGGGCGACGCGGTGCGGCGGATGCGCGAGGAGATGGATGCCGCGCGTGGGTGAACCTTATTCCTCCCCGGCACGGGGAGGGGAACCGCCGCGCAGCGGTGGTGGAGGGGGGCTTCCGCATATGCTTCCGCCAAAGAGGGGGACGCGCTCGTGGAGCCCCCCCTCCACCACCGGCCTGCGGCCGGCGGTCCCCCTCCCCGTGCCGGTGAGGAATGGGGTATGATCGTCGGGCTCGGTTCCGACCTGTGCAACATCGAGCGGATCGCCGCCTCGCTCGACCGGTTCGGCGCGCGGTTCGAGGCGCGCGTCTTCACCGATGCCGAGCGGGCGCGGGCCGCGCGGCGGCCGTTCACCAAGGCGGGCACGCTTGCCAAGCGCTTCGCCGCCAAGGAGGCGTTTTCGAAGGCGGTCGGCACCGGGTTCAAGGCGGGCGTGTTCATGAAGGACATCGGCGTCGTCAACGCCCCCTCGGGCGCGCCGACGCTGGCGCTGACCGGCGGCGCGAAGGAACGGCTTGACGGCATGATCCCCGAGGGCCACGTCGCTCGCATACATTTGACTTTGACCGACGATCATCCCTGGGCGCAAGCCTTCGTGATCATCGAGGCGATCCCGGACCCCAAGGCATGAAGGAAGCGGTGTTGGACGGCAGCAACCCCAGCGAGGCGGCGGTCCCCGCGCCCGCGCCACCGGCCGTCGCACGCAAGAAGACCGACTGGTGGGGCGAGATCAAGGGCATCTTCTGGCTGATCCTGATCGTCCTCGGATTCCACAGCTTCATCGCCAAGCCGTTCTACATCCCGTCCGAATCGATGCTGCCCGGACTGCGCATCGGCGACCGGCTGGTGGTGTCCAAATTCGCCTACGGCTGGTCGTTCGTCTCGCCGACGATCCCCAATCCGGTCGCGATCTTCAAGGGCGTGGTGATGCGCCAGCCCGAGGAGAGCTGGAGCGTCGGCCTGCCGTTCATCCACGGCCGGTTGCTCGGCAGCCTGCCGCAGCGCGGCGACGTCGTCATCGTCACCCCGCCGGGCACCCGCAACGACTATATCAAGCGCGTCATCGGCCTGCCCGGCGATACGCTGGCGGTGCAGGGCGGCACGGTGATCCTCAACGGCAAGCCGATCCCGCGCGGGCCGCTGCATTACGTCGACCTGCCGGTCGACACCAACAGCCCGTGCAGCGACCGCGACTATTTCGGCGCGCGTCGTCCGGCTGCGGGTGGCGGCTATGTCTGCCATCTGCCGATCGTCACCGAGACGCTGCCCGGCGGCCGCCATTACGACACCGTCGATCTCGAACCCGACAGCCCCGGCGACAATTATCCGCAGGTCACCATCCCCGCCAACCACGTCTTCCTGATGGGCGACAATCGCGACCGCTCGGCGGACAGCCGCTTCCCGCTCGCGCAGCTCGGCCTCGGCGGGCCGGTGCCGTATGAGAATCTCGGCGGGCGCGCCGAATTCCTCACCTTCAGCCTCGACGGCGACGCGACGCTCAACCCGCTGACCTGGTGGGGATCGCTACGCTCGGGCCGCGCCGGCCTGTCCCTCCACCCGGCCACTGGACAGTGACGTGAGCGAGACGCCGGCGATCCAGGATCCCAGCCCCAACGAGCTGCGCGATCCCTTCGTCCGGCGCGAGCTGACGCGCGCGGCGGTGTGGCTCGGCCTCGCCGCGGCGATGGCGCTGGCGGTGATCCTCGTCCAGCCGCTGCTGATCATCTTCGCCGGCCTGGTGTTCGCCGGCCTCCTCGACGGCGGCGTGCGCCTGCTCGGCAAGGTGCTGCCGATCGGGCGCGGCTGGCGGCTGCTGATCGTCGTGCTGCTGACGATCGCCTTCCTCGCCGGCACCTTCTACCTCACCGGCGTGCAGGTCGCCGATCAATTCTCGCAATTGCGCGCGACGCTGGAGACGCAGGCCAACCGGCTGGCGCGCTGGCTGAGCGGGCAGGGGCTGATGCCCGGCGCCTCCGACGTCAGCGGCATCGCGCGCCAGGCGTTGAGTTCGGTGGGACGGATCACCTCCTGGGTGGGCACCGCCTTCGGGGCGCTGACGACGATGTTCATGATCATCGTCATCGGCCTGTTCGTCGCGATGGACCCCGGCACCTATCGGCGCGGGCTGGAATGGATGGTGCCGCGGCGCAACCGGGGCGAATTCGCGACGGTGATCGACCGGATGGGCAAGGTCTTGCGCCGGCTGCTCGCCGGGCGGCTGCTCGGCATGCTCGCCGAGGGGGTGTTGACCGGCATCGCGCTGTCGATCGGCGGCGTGCCGATGGCGATGATCCTGGGCATCCTCACCGGGCTGCTCGCCTTCATCCCCAATATCGGCGCGTTCATCAGCGGCGCGCTGATGATCGCGGTCGGCTTCTCCGCGGGCACGCACATCGGCTTCTGGGCGATCGGCACCTATGTCATCGTCCAGGGCTTCGACGGTTACGTGCTGCTGCCGATCGTCGCCAAGAAGACGGTCGACCTGCCGCCGGCGCTGACGCTGGGCGCGCAGATCATGGCGAGCGCGCTGTTCGGCATCCTCGGGCTAGCGCTCGCCGATCCGATGACCGCGATGATCAAGACCGCGCTGGAGCGCAGCGCCGAACGCGAGGCCGAGCGCGACGAATCAGGCGAGGGTGTCGAACAGGCGTAGGTAGCGCGCGGCCGAATCGCCGCCGGGCTGTGGCACCGGGGCGGGGCGGGGCGCCACCAGCCAGTGGTTGAGCGCGGCGGCGAGGCCGGCGGCATCCTCCGGCGCGACGACGGTGCCGAGGCGCGCATCGCCGACGATCTCGCGCACCGCCGGGCTCGACGCGGTGGCGACCACCGGCGTCCCCACCGACAGCGCCTCGCGCAGCACCCCCGGCACGCCCTCGTAATCGGAGGGCAGCGCCAGCACCGCGGCCCCCGCCATCGCCGGCAGCGGATCGCCGACATGGCCGGGCAGGTGGACGCGCGCGGCGAGCCCCGCCGCGGCGACCTGCCGCTCCAGCGCCCCCCGCAATTCCCCTTCGCCGAGGATCACGACGCTGACGTCGGCGGGCAGCGCGGGGATCGCGGCGATCAGCCGGTCCCAGCGTTTCTGCGGCACCAGCCGGCCGACGCCGAGCACGATGCGGCCGGGCGGCAGCACCGTGCCGCCTGCGGCCGCCGCCGTCGCGCGCGGCGCCGGCGGATTGGGGATGACGCTGGTCCGCCGCTCCATCCGCATCGCGCGTGCCGCCAGCGCCGCGGTCGCCGGCGTCATCGCGACGAGATGATCGAGGAAGCGGCCATGCTGCGCCAGCCACAGCCGGTGCCCGGCGCCCATGATCCGGCCATGATCGGCGCGGTCGATCGCGTTGGACAATTTGGCGACGATCGGCGGGCAATCGTCGCCGAGTCGCCAGCGCAGCCACGCGGCGACCAGGGTATAATGGTTGCCGGGGCAGAAGATGAGGTCGGGCCGCAGCCGCAGCGTGATCGCCGCCAGCCGGCGCTGCGCGACGTAGCGGCGGTCGCCGAGCGGCTCGAGTCCCAGCCCCGCGGGCAGATCGGCGGCGAGCGGCCCGCCGGCGTCGCCGACCCCGAGCGTCACCCGCCGCCCCGCGGCGAGCCATTCCGCCGCCAGCCGCAATTGCGCGCGCTCGACGCCGCCACCGGACAAATCTTGTGCGAAGGTAAGGATATGGTCGGCAGACATGGTCGCGGACCGCTGTGCCACAGAGCTTCGTGACACGACAGTGAAACGAAATTCATGTGCAACACCGGGTCGATATGGCTAAGCGACCCCATCGTCATCGTTCGGATCAACGGGTGCAGATCGATCACAGTGCAGGCCGTCCTCTCGTCGAGATCGTGCCGCCCTCCCCCGACATCGCGGGACTCCAACCCTTGAAAACCATCAAGAGCCGCTGGCCTGCGATCATCGGCGCGTTGGTGACGTTGGCGATGCTCGCCGGCCTCGCGCACGAGCTGCTGAGTTCGGGACTTGCCGGGCTGGACCGGGCGACGCCGCGCAACCCCTTGTTCTACATCGCCTTCGCCGCGCTCTATTTCGTGCCGCCGCTGGCCGATTACTGGATCTTCCGGCGGCTGTGGCACATCCCGCTCGGCGGGCTCGTCGCGCTGATCAAGAAGCGGATCGCGAACGACGTCGTCATGGGCTATTCGGGCGAAGCCTATTTCTACGCCTGGGCGCGAGCGCGCGCGCAGCTCGTCGCGGCGCCGTTCGGCGCGGTCAAGGACGTGTCGATTCTGTCGGCGATTGCCGGCAATGCGGTGACGCTGGCGATGATCGCGGTGGCGCTGCCGGTCGGGCGCGAGCTGATCCCGCCCGAGATGATGCGCTACGTCTACGGCTCGCTGGCGGTGATCTTCGGCACTTCGCTGCCGTTCCTGATCTTCTCGCGCAAGGTGTTCTCGCTGCCGCGGCGCGAATTGTGGGCGATCTTCGGCATCCACTGCCTGCGGCTGATCCTCGGCGGCTTCTTCCTCGCGCTCGCCTGGGCGCTGGCGATGCCGAGCGTCGCGATCGGCACGTGGCTGTTCCTGTCGGCGGGGCGGATGCTCTTCTCGCGCCTGCCGCTGCTGCCCAACAAGGATCTGCTGTTCGCCAATTTCGCGATCCTGATGATCGGCGAGGACCAGGCTTTGTCCGAGCTGATCGCCTTCACCGCGGCGGCGGTGCTGCTGATCCACGCGCTGCTGATCGTCGCCTTCGGCATCCATCACCTGCTGACGAGGACGCCGTCATGACTCCTTCGGCGATCCTCGCCGCGCTGCTGCCCGTGGCCTTGCTGATCGCGGTGCCGGCCGGGGCGCAGGTGCTCGGTAGCGACGCGGCGGCGTGCAACCCCGGCGGCGGGCCGGCGATCCTCGCGCAGATCGCCGGGCTCAAGGATCGCAAGGGGCGGATCAAGCTGGAGCTGTATCCCGCCAACGAGACCGATTTCCTCGCCGACGATTCGGTGCTGCTCGCCGCGGGCAAGACGTTCCGCCGGGTGTGGACGGCGATCCCGGCGAGCGGCCAGGTGCAGGTGTGCATCCGCGTGCCGCGTCCCGGCCGCTATGCGCTGTTCGTCACGCACGATCGCGACGGCAAGAACAAGTTCAATTTCTTCGCCGACGGCGCCGGCTTCCCCGGTCCCGGCAAGATCGGCATGTCGCGGCCCAAGGTCGAGCGCGCGCTTGTCGACGTCGGCACCGCCACCGCCGAACGTACCGTCCAGATGCAATATCTGCACGGCCTCGGCGGCTTCTCGCCGACCAAGGACGAGTGATGCGGATCGTCGACGTCAACGAGATTTACTCGCCGACTGGCGGCGGCGTGCGCACCTATATCGATCGCAAGATCGAGGTGCTGGCGAACATGGGCCATGAGCTGATCGTGCTCGCCCCGGGCCGTGAGGACCGGATCGAGGAGCGGCCCGGCGGCGGCGCGGTCCATTACATCAAGGCGCCGGGCATGCCGTTCGACGCCAATTACGGCCTGTTCTGGGATGCCGAACCGATCCACCGCCGGCTCGACGCGCTCGACCCCGACGTGGTCGAGAATTGCTCGCCGTGGAAATCGGCGTGGATCGTCGCGCAATGGCGGGGTGGGGGGAAAAGGCGCGCGCTGCGCTCCTATTTCATGCACAACGACAATCTGGAGGCCTATCCGAAGCGCTGGTTCAAGCCGGTCGCCTCGGCACCGCGGATCGAGCGCGCCTTTTCGTGGTACGACCGCTACCTCAACCACTGTCTCAATCAATATGACACGGTGGTCACCAACGGCCCGTCGCTGACCAAGCAACTGGCGGCGCGCGGCATCCGCGTCGATGCGACGATGCCGCTCGGCATCGAGCGCGCGCATTTCTCGCCAGACCTGCGCGACGAGACGCTGCGCGCCGCGCTGCTGCGCCAATGCGGCCTGCCGCCCGAAGCGCAATTGCTGCTCGGCGTCGGCCGCCATCATCCCGAAAAGCGCTGGCCGACGGTGATCGACGCGGTGCAGCGGATCGGGACGCAGGCGCCGGTGGGGCTCGTCATCCTCGGCCAGGGGATGGATACCAAAACGCTCGAACGGCATATCGGCGCCAATCCGCACATCCGCCTGTTCCGTCCGGTCTACGACCGGCGGCGGCTGGCGACGATCATGGCGAGCGCCGACATCTATATCCACGGCTGCGGCACCGAGACGTTCGGGTTGGTCCCCGCCGAGGCGCTGGCGAGCGGCACGCCGCTGATCGTGCCGGACGGCGGCGGCACCGCGGAGATCGCCGATCCGCTGTTCGCCGAAGTCTATGCGCAGCGCGACGCGCACAGCTGCGCCGACGCGATCCAGCGGATGCTGTCGCGCGACCGCGCGATCGTGCGGCGCGCCGCGCGCGTGGCGTCCGCGAAGGTCCGCAACGACGAGGAACATGCCGCCGATCTGGTGGCGCATTACGCCGCCGCGATCGCGGCGCGAGACGGGGTGCGGAAGCGGGCGTGACCTTATTCCTCCCCCGCAGCGCGAGGGAGGAATTGGCTCGCTACCCCGCCAGTTCCGCATAGGCTGCGGGGCGATGCCGCCCGAACGCGGCGAAGGTCGTCGTGATGCTGTCCAGCAGCGCCGGCACGGTCGTATCGCCGGGATGGACCGCGATCCGCACGTTGCGCGTCGGCTGCAACACGTGGCGCAGCGCCCCCGCCGCGGCGAGCGAACTCAGCTGCCGCATCCGCGTCCGGCTCGCCCAGGTGATCACCGGCCCGCGTGCGACGACGCCGCCGCCCGGCCGCCACACCCGCGCGTGATCCTCGGCGAGCGCGAAGCCGGCGTCGGCGAGCGCCGCGCGCGCGCCTTCCGAATAGAGCCACGCCGGCGCGATGAACCCCGTCGCCGCGCGCCCGGTGATATCCTCGACCAACGCCTTGCCGCGCCGCATCCGCGCCAGCGCCTCGGCGTGGCTGAGGCCGAGGAACTCGCCCTCGCCGGCGGTCATGTGTTTGGCCTTGAGCGCCGCGGCGCGGCCGGCATGCGCGCTGTCGTCGCGATGCGTCCAGCCGTGGACGAACATCTCGACGCCCTCGTCCGCCCAGCCGCGCAGCCGGCCGGCGAAGGCGGGGGTGATCGGCGCGCTCGACCAGTGATCGGGGACGACGAGCATCGCCAGCCGCCGCCCGACATGCGGGGCGAGATGGTCGAGCAGGCGGTCAACCTCGCCCTCGAACCGGGGCGAGACGTCGTGGATGGAGGCGAACAGGCGTTTCATCGCGCGCGATGATAGACGCGCAGGAGCTCGTTGCCCATCGGTAGCGTCGCGGTCAGCCGGTAATCGCGCGCCATCGCCGCGGTAACGATCGCATGCGCGGCGGGGCGTTCGCCGCGATATTGCGGACGGATCACGACTGCCTCCGGCCCGGCGGCGAGGATGCGGCGGATTTCGCTGTCCTGATCGACCCCGGTCGCCCCCGCCTCGCGGAAGCGGATCAGATGCGAGGGCACGAGATAGCGCGACAGCGCGCAGCGCCCGGTCGCGCTGTAGAGCATGTCGGTGCCCGAATAGACGTACAGGCACCCCGAGCCGTGGCCGACCGCCTGCGCCAGCGCGGCGAGTTCGCCGGCATCGCCGCGGCCGGCGCGTTGGACGATCAGCACGATCTGGCCGGCGAGCGCGGCGGTGAGCAGCAGCGCGGGGGTGCGCCAGCGCTGCCAGGCGGTGGTACCGAGCATGCCGGCGGCGGCGGCGCAGGCGGGGAGCAGGACGGGCAAGGCGTAATGATCGAACCACGGCCGGAAGATCGCGACGCTGCCGATCGACACCGCCAGCCAGAGCGCGACGAAACGCCGCGCGCGCCGCTGTGCGCGATCGCCGCGGCCGCGCCAGAGCGCGAGGATCGCCAGCGTCGCGATCGGCGAGACGATCAGGATCATCTCGCCGATATTGCCGGCAAGCTCCGACAGGGGATCGGGATTGCGGTGGAAGATCGACAGGAAATTGGCGAAGACGAAGGCGTCCCACTGGCCGACCGCGGCATAATAGCCCGCGGCAAGCGCGGTCGGCAGCAGCGCGACGACGACCAGCGCCGCGCCATAGCCGATCACCCGCAGCGGCCGGCGCGTCGCGTGCCAGTGATCGGCGAGCAGCCACAGGCCGAAGAAGATGCCTTCGAACACCACCGAATATTTGATCTGCAAGGCGATTCCGACCAGCGCCATGACGAGCAGCCCGCGGCCTGCGCGCTGCGGCGCGGGGCGCAGGACGAGCAGCGCGGCGGCGAGCATCAGCAGATTGTAGAAGACCGGCGACTGGCCGCTCTGCCCGCCGAGCAGGTCGAGCCAGAGGATATAAGCGAGCGCGCCCGCGGGCGCCCCCGCGCCGAAGCCGAGCCGCTCGGCGAGCCGCGCGATCCACCAGGCGGTGGCGACGGTGCCGGCGAGGGCGAGCAACTGATAGCCCCAGATGCCGGCGGGGAAGCCGAGCGCGGCGGGGACGGCGTAGAGCAGGAACAACCCGATCGGTTTGCGATCCCAGACGTCGACGAAGGGCAGCGCGCCCTGCCACATCCGGTGCGCGGTGACGAAATAGAATTCCTCGTCGACATGGACGATCGGATTGCCGAACGTCAGCGCCCGCGCCGCGATCGCGACGAGCAGGAGGATCGGCAGCCGCAGCCGCGGGTTGGCGAGGAGATGCATCGCGCCGGGCGGTAGCGGCGCCCGGGTGGGTTGGGAAGGCGGCCTGGGTTCCCCCCCTTGCGGTCGGGGCTGTCGCCTATGATGGGTTGTTGGATCGGACGTGGTTCCAAATCCACTCCGTCACCCCGGCCTTGCGCCGGGGTCCCGCTTCTTCGGATGGCGCGACGAAGCGGGATGCCGGATCACGTCCGGCATGACGAGGAATTCGAGTGCCGTTAGACGCGTTTCGCCGTCACGAAATAATCGAGCTGCGTCGAATTGCTCAGCACGAAGCCGGTCGCCGGTGAGAAGCCGAGCCCCTGTACGTCGGTCACCTTCAGTCCGGCGCGCTCCAGCAGGTCGGTGAGCTCCTCGGGGGTGAGGAACTTGTCCCAATCGTGCGTGCCGTGCGGGATGCGGCCGGTGCCTTCCGCCAGCGTGATCAGCGCCAGCCGCGACAGCGGCGTGCGGTTGGGCGTCGACAGCACCAGCAGGCCGCCGTCGGCGAGCGACTCCGCCAGACCGCGCACGAAGCCGGCGGGATCGGCAACATGCTCGATCACCTCGAGGCTGGTGACGAGGTCGAAGCGGCCGGTCATCGCCTCGACGCCGACCGCGCGATAGTCGATGGCCAGCCCCGCCTGCGCGGCATGCGCCTGCGCTACCGCGACATTCTCCGCCGCCGCATCGATCCCGGTCACCGCCGCGCCGAGCCGGGCGAGCGGCTCGCACAACAGCCCCGCGCCGCAGCCGACATCGAGCGCGGTCTTGCCGGCGAGCGGCGTGAAGCTGGTGTCGTCGCCGTCCCAATGCAGGTCGATGCGGCCCCGAATATAGCCCAGCCGGACCGGATTGAGCTTGTGCAGCATCGCCGAAGAGCCCTTCGGATCCCACCAGTCCTTCGCCATCGCACCAAAGTGTTGCGCCTCGCGCGGGTCGATCGTGCTGCTTGCCATCATCATGGCCGCTACCTATCAGGGCGGCCCCTTTACCCCAAGGAGTTTGGCGACGCAGATGGCACGCATCGTGATGAAGTTCGGCGGCACGTCGATGGCCGGGATCGAGCGCATCCGGAGCGTCGCCGCGCGCGTCAAACGCGAGGTGGAGGCGGGCAATCAGGTCGCGGTGGTCGTCTCGGCGATGGCGGGCGAGACCGACCGGCTGGTCGGCTTCTGCCGCGAGGCCTCGTCGCTCTACGATCCGCGCGAATATGACGTCGTCGTCGCCGCGGGCGAACAGATCACCAGCGGGCTGCTTGCGATCGCCTTGCAGGCGGCGGGCGTGCCGGCGCGTTCGTGGCTCGGCTGGCAATTGCCGATCCATACCGACGATGCGCACGCCAAGGCGCGGATCGGCACCATCGAGGTCGAAGCGCTCAACGCCAGCATGGCGGCGGGCGAGGTTGCGGTGATCCCCGGCTTCCAGGGCGTGTCGGACGACGGGCGCGTCACCACGCTGGGCCGCGGCGGTTCGGACACGTCGGCGGTGGCGGTGGCGGCGGCGATGAAGGCCGATCGCTGCGACATCTATACCGACGTCGACGGCGTCTATACGACCGACCCGCGGATCGTGCCGCGCGCGCGCAAGCTCAACAAGGTGACGTACGAAGAGATGCTGGAACTCGCCAGCGTCGGCGCGAAGGTGTTGCAGACCCGCTCGGTCGGCCTCGCGATGAAGGAACAGGTCCGCGTGCAGGTGCTCTCGTCCTTCACCGGACCCGATGCGCCGATGGCGGATACGCTGCCCGGTACGATGATCGTGGGCGAAGACGAAATTGGAAAGGATACCGGGGACGTGGAACGCCAGCTCATCACGGGGATCGCGCACGACAAGAACGAGGCGAAGATCACGCTGACCAGCGTTCCCGACCAGCCGGGTGCGGTGTCCGCGATCTTCGAACCGCTCGCCGCGGCGAACATCAACGTCGATATGATCATCCAGAATATCGCGCACAATCACGGCTCTACCGACGTCACCTTCACCGTGCCGTCGGCCGACCTCGCGCGCTCGCTGGAGGCGCTAAACCAGGCGCGTGCGGCGATCGGCTTCGCCGAGCTGGTCCACGACACGCGCGTCGCCAAGGTCTCGGTGGTCGGCGTCGGCATGCGCAGCCACGCCGGCGTCGCCAGCACGATGTTCACCACGCTCGGCAAGCGCGGCATCAACATCCAGGCGATCTCGACCAGCGAGATCAAGGTCAGCGTGCTGATCCACGAGGACGAGACCGAACTCGCCGTCCGCATGCTCCACACCGCCTACGGCCTCGACGCCGCGGACGCCGCGGCATGACCGTCGGACAGGAGCGCCTGCAGCGCCGCATGGCGCGCGGCGCCGCCTTCCTCGGCGCGGACGTCGCGATCATGGCGGGCGCGATGTCGTGGGTGTCGGAGCGCAACCTCGTCTCGGCGATGTCGAACGCCGGCGGCTTCGGCGTGATCGCCTGCGGCGCGATGACGCCCGACCTGCTCGATGCCGAGATCGCCGCGACCAAGGCGCTGACCGACAAGCCGTTCGGCGTGAACCTCATCACCATGCATCCGGCGCTGTTCGACCTGATCGCGGTCTGCACCAGGCATGAGGTCGGCCATGTCGTGCTCGCCGGCGGCCTGCCGCCCAAGGGCTCGCTCGAGGCGATCAAGGCGGGCGGCGCCAAGGTGATCTGCTTCGCGCCGACGCTGGCGCTCGCCAAGAAGCTGATCCGCTCGGGCGTCGACGCGCTGGTGATCGAGGGGATGGAGGCGGGCGGCCATATCGGCCCGGTCTCGACCAGCGTACTCGCGCAGGAGATGCTGCCCGAGATCGCCGAATCGGTGCCGGTGTTCGTCGCCGGCGGCATCGGCCGGGGCGAGGCGATCGCCGGTTATCTCGACATGGGCGCGGCGGGCGTCCAGCTCGGCACGCGTTTCGTCTGCGCGACCGAATCGATCGCGCACGCCAATTTCAAGAAGGCGTTCATCCGCGCCTCGGCGCGCGATGCGGTGGCGAGCGTGCAGCTCGACCCGCGTCTGCCGGTGATCCCGGTGCGCGCGCTCAAGAACGCCGGCGGCGAATTGTTCACCGCCAAGCAGCGCGAGGTGGCGCTGAGCCTCGACGAGGGCGCGGTGGCGATGGGCGAGGCGCAATTGCAGATCGAACATTATTGGGCTGGCGCGCTGCGCCGCGCGGTGGTCGACGGCGACGTCGAGCACGGCTCGGTGATGGCCGGCCAGTCGGTCGGCATGGTGACGAAGGAAGAACCGATCGCCGAGATCATCGGCGCGCTGGTCGCCGAGGCGGCGGCGGCGCTGGAGAAAAGGGCGGGGTAAACGCATATTCCTCCCCGGCACGGGGAGGTGGCGCCGCGAAGCGGTGACGGAGGGGGCTTTCCACAAGCGCGGCGGTCGCGGCCACCCCCCTCCACCAGCTACGCTGGTCCCCCTCCCCGTGCCGGGGAGGAATTGTTCTTCGCTTACCCCGCGTTAACCATTTCCGCCGCAGAGTCGCACCGGCCGGGGGGCAGGGAAGGACGATCTGGCGATGCGCAATACCATAGCTCTCACTGCCGTCGGTCTCGCGCTGCTCGCCGGTTGCGCGATCAAGCCGAAGACGGTGGCGGTCGCACCGCCGCCGCCGACCGCAGCACCCGCGCCGGTCGCGCTGGCGATGCCGAAGGGCGCCTATGTCGGGATGCAGATCCCGGCGTTGATGGGCGACGGCCGCTACGCGACGCCCAACCGCAACCTGTCCGCCGACGGTGCCGTCTGGCATCTGCGCGCCGCGCTCAACGTCGCCGCGCTCGCCTGTCGCGGGCCGGACGAGGCGGCGATCATCGCCGGCTACAATGCGCTGATCGCGCGGCAGAAGACGCTGCTCAACGGCGCGCAGACGCGGCTCACCGCCGAATATAAGGCGGCGGGCGGTGACTGGCAGGATCGCTACGACGACCAGATGACGCGGCTCTACAATTTCTTCTCGCAGAGCCAGGCGCGCGAGCCGTTCTGCAACGCCGCGGCGGCGACGCTCGCCGACAGCACGACGGTCGACGCCGCCGGCCTGCCCGCCTTCGCACAGGGGCGGCTGGCGGTGCTGGAGAAGCCGTTCACCGATTTCTATGCCGCCTATGACGCGTGGCGTGCCGAACGCGCCGCCGCGACCCGCATGGCGTCGGCGAATACGACGCCGCCGCGCGCGCTGGTGGTGCAGGCGGTGCCCGCCGCCGCGCCGCCGCCACGCCCGCGGCTCGAACTCGACCCCAGCGTCTTCGCCGAGACCGGCGCCGCCGTCACCCACTGAGACCATCGACAGGGTTCCCCCTGCGCGCAGGTTCGGTTAACGCCGGCCGTGATGAGGGACGAGGACCAGCCGCAGGCAGGACGCTTCTTGGGAGCCGAGCATCGCTTCGCGGTGCGCGTCTACTTCGAGGACACCGACCTGTCCGGCGTCGTCTACCACGCCAATTATCTGCGCTATATGGAGCGCGCACGTTCCGACATGCTGCGCCTCGCCGGCATCGACCAGCGCGCCACGCACGAGGCGGGCGAGGGCGCCTATGCGGTCGCCGATCTGGCCGTCCGCTATCGCGCGCCGGCGCGGCTCGACGATGCGTTGCTCGTCGTCAGCCGGGTGATGCAGGTGCGCGCCGCCGGCGTCGTCATTCATCACACAGTCAGGCGCGGTTCGCTTGTCTTGGCGGAGGCCGAGGTCACGGTGGCGCTGGTCGCGCCGTCGGGGCGGCCGAAGCGTCAACCGGCCGCCTGGACGGATATCTACCAAAGCCTGATCTGGCAGGGGACCAATTCATGAATCCGGTGTTCAACATGGATGCGGCGACGCTGTCGCCCGTCGCGCTCTTCCTCCAGGCCGATCTCGTGGTGAAGTTCGTGATGGCCGGGCTGCTGCTCGCCAGCATCTGGACCTGGGCGCTGATCATCGCCTTCTGGCGGCGGCTCGGCCGCATCCGCAAGGGCATGGCCGGGTTCGAACGCGATTTCTGGAAGGCGGAGGATATCGACGCGTTCTACAAGGCGGAGGCGGACAAGGACCTGCCCTCGGCGCGGGTGTTCGTCGCCGGCGTCAAGGAATGGCGCCGCTCGACCGCGGGCGGCGCGATCGACAAGGGCGGCACGCGCGAGCGGCTGGCGACGGCGATGGGCGCGGCGGCGGCGCTGGAGATCGACAATATCTCCGACCGGCTCAACATCCTCGCGACGATCGGCTCGGTGGCGCCGTTCGTCGGGCTGTTCGGTACGGTCTGGGGCATCATGCGCAGTTTCACGGGCATCGCGCAGGCGCAGAATTCCTCGCTGGCGGTGGTCGCGCCGGGCATCGCGGAGGCGCTGTTCGCGACCGCGATCGGCCTGTTCGCGGCGATCCCCGCGGTGATCGCCTACAATCGCTTCAGCCACGGCGTGAACCGCATCGAGGCGGCGCTGAACCGTTTCGCGGACGGCTTCCACACGACGCTGTCGCGCCAGCTGGACAGCGGCCGATGAGCGCGGCGAACGCATTCCTCCCCGGCACGGGGAGGTGGCGCCGCGGAGCGGTGACGGAGGGGGGGCTCCCCGAGCGGTGCGCTGCGGGGAAGCCCCCCTCCACCACGCCGCGATGCGGCGCGGTCCCCCTCCCCGTACCGGGGAGGAATCGATGAGCATGAATCTCCCCTCCAACCGGGGTCGCGGGCGGCGTGCGCCGGTGGCGGACATCAACGTCACGCCGCTGGTCGACGTGATGCTGGTGCTGCTGATCATCTTCATGGTCACCGCGCCGCTGCTCACCGCGGGCGTGCCGGTCAATCTGCCCGACAGCCGCGCCAAGGCGCTCGATCAGGACCAGAAGCCGGTGCAGCTCTCGCTCGACGCGAGCGGCAAGCTCTTCCTCGACGACGAGGAGATCGGCGAGGCGGCGCTGCCGCAGCGGCTCGAACAGATCGCCGCGGTGCAGGCGGGCGGGCAGCCGCCGCAGATCTTCCTGCGCGCCGACCGCGCGCTCGATTACGGGCGGGTGATGCGGGTGATGGGCGAACTCAACCGCGCCGGGCTCAACCGCGTCTCGCTGCTGACCGTCGAAGGCGCCGGCGCGGGCGGAAGCGCGCGCTGATGGATCGCGCGGAGAAGGTCGGACTGGGCGTCGCGGTCGTCGGGCATATCGTGCTCTTCGGCCTGCTGTCGGTCGGCTTCCTCGCGACTCCCAATCCGCAGAAGCTCGCGCAGACCCCGATGGAGGTCAGCCTGGTCAAGGACGTCGCGCTCGAGGCGACCGCGCCGCAGGCGGTGACGCCGCCGGCGCAGTCGGTCGCGCCCGAGGAAGGCGAACCGGAAGACGCCGCGCCGCCGCCCGAGCCCGCCGCCGAACCGGCGCCCGAGCCCGAACCCGCGCCGCCGGCACCGCAGCCCAAGCCCGCACCTGCCAAGCCGACCCCGCTCAAGCCCGCGCCGCCGAAGCCGGCCCCCGCGCCGGCGCCCAAGCCCGCGCCGGTCAAGCCGCAGCCCAGGCCGAAGCCGGCGGCGGAAGCCCCGGCCAAGCCGTCGCCCAAACCCGCCCCCGCGAAACAGCCGGCCAAGCCCGCGCCCGCCGCGCCCGCCAAGACCGCGAGCAAGGCGCCGTCCGCGCCGGCGAAGACTACGGGCAAGCCGTCGAGCGCGTCCAAGCCGGCGGCGGCGAAGGGATCGGGCAGCAGCGAGACCGCGAAGACCGCCAAGCCGCGCGGCTCGCGCCTCGGCTCGGACTTCCTTGCCGGGCTGACCAGCGATCCCTCGCCGAGCAAATCGACCGCGCCGCGCGCCGCCAAGATCGACGGCCGCGCGATGGCCTCGATCGTCCAGGCGATCGCGCGCCAGATCCAGCCCTGCGCCGACCGGCAGGTCAATCCGGGGCCGGGCGCGAACGAGATCGTCACGACGCTCAACCTGCGCCTCAACGAGGACGGCACGCTCGCCGCGACGCCGCGGATGGTCCGCCAGTCGGGCGTCACCGACGAGAACGAACGCTACAAGCAGCGCGTCGTCGATCTCGGCGTGGCGGCGTTCAAGGGCTGCGCGCCGCTCAAATTGCCGGCCGAATATTATTCGACCCCGTCGGGCGGGTGGAACAACATCAACTTCCAGTGGAAGCTGCAGTGATGGCTATCCTCGCTCGTGCGGAGCCTGTCGAAGCACCGGCGCGCCATTGCACCCGTGCTCATGGGGGACACTTTCTTCGACCGGCTGCGGGCGAACGGAGGTCGAGGATCGGCACCGTCGCCCCGCCACCCGTCACCCCGGAACAAGTCCGGAGTGACGGCAAGTTTGTGCTAAGCGGTATCCATATCGCTGACGAAAAGGGTTTGAGGTCATGATCCGGTCGTTGCTCATCGCGCTCAGCGTCACCACCGCCGTCCCGGCGCTCGCGCAGGATGCGCCCGCACCCGCGTCGCAGCAGCAGCCGGCGGCCCCCGCCGGACAGGAGGCCGCGCCGCTCGAAGTATCCGTCACCGGCGGCGTCTCCGCGCCGATGCCGATCGCGATCCCGGCGATGCCGACCGCGCAGGTCGTCTCGACCCCGGCGGGACCGACCGACGTGCTCGGCCGCCAGATGGCCGACATCATCGCCAACGACCTCAAGAATTCCGGCCTGTTCACGCCGCTCGGCGCCGGCCAGCTCCGCCCCGTCGGCTTTCAGGAGGTCAACGCCCCCGCCTTCGATTATTGGGGCGGCACCGGTGCGCAGGCCTTGGTGCAGGGCTTCGTCCGCGCCACCGGCGACGGTAATCTGACGATCGGCTGCTATCTCTACGACGTCTCGTCCAAGGTCGAGCTGACCCGCTCGGGCTTCGTCGTGTCGCCGTCCGACTGGCGCCGCGCCGGGCACAAATGCGCCGACATGGTCTATGCGCGGCTAACCGGCGAAGGCCCGTATTTCGACAGCCGCGTCGTCTACGTCTCGGAAACCGGGCCGAAGGGCAAGCGCATCAAGCGCCTCGCGATCATGGATCAGGACGGCGCCAACCACCGCTTCCTGACCAACGGCCAGTCGATCGTGCTGACGCCGCGCTTCGCGCCGAACCAGCAGTCGATCGTCTATATGAGCTACGAGAACGACAAGCCGTCGATCTACGTCTACGATCTCGGCTCGGGCCGGCCGCGCCGCGTCGTCCAGAATGCCGCGCTGACCTTCGCGCCGCGCTTCTCGCCCGACGGCCGCTGGATCCTGTTCTCGATGGCGCAGGGCGGCAACACCGACATCTACCGCGTCTCCGCGCAGGGCGGCACGCCGCAGCGGCTGACCAGCTCGCCCGGCATCGACACCGGCGGCAGCTATTCGCCCGACGGCGCGCGCATCGTCTTCGAGAGCGATCGCTCGGGCGGCCAGCAGATCTACGTCATGAACGCCGACGGCTCGGGCCAGCAGCGGATCAGCTTCGGCGGCGGCCGCTATGCGACGCCGGTGTGGAGCCCGCGCGGCGACCTCATCGCCTTCACCAAATTGGGTGGCGCGTTCCGCATCGGTACGATGTCGCCCTCGGGCGGCGCCGAGAAAATCCTCACCGGCGGGCAGGACGAGGGGCCGAGCTGGTCGCCCAACGGCCGCGTCATCACCTTCTACCGCAGCGGCCAGGGCAGCGGCGGCAAGGCCGATCTGTGGATGGTCGACCTCACCGGGCAGGTCGAGCGCAAGATCCCGACGCCGCTCGACGGCTCGGATCCGGCATGGGGACCGCTGCGGCCGTAACGCACGGGTTTCGGGGCGAAACGAACTTACTCACGGGAGATACGACGATGGCCAAACTGACCACCACGCTACTGACCGCAGCCGCGCTCGCCTCGCTCGGCGCCTGCGCGCACAAGCCCAAGCAGCTGCCGCCGCCGCCAGTCGACAGCAACGCCGGCCTCAACACGCCGCCGCCCGCCACCGCCGGCAACGGCGACGGCGCGATCACGCCGGGCTCGGACGCCGACTTCCGCCGGTCGGTCAGCTCGAACACCGTCCTGTTCGGCCTCGACCAGAGCGACATCGATGCGGAGGCGCGCGCGATCCTCGACAGCCAGGCGACGTGGCTGCAGCGCTATCCGCAGGTCCGCGCGACGGTCGAAGGCCATGCGGACGAGCGCGGCACCCGCGAATACAATCTCGCGCTGGGCGACCGGCGTGCGAATGCCGCGAAGAACTATCTCGTCGCCAAGGGCATCGACCCCTCGCGCCTGACCACGATCAGCTACGGCAAGGAACGCCCGGTCGCGCTGGGTTCGGACGAGGCGAGCTGGGCGCAGAACCGCCGCTCGGTGACGGTGGTGCTGAACTAGGCCACATCCGTCATCCCGGCATCTGCCGGGATGACGGTCGGGGGCGATCCGCGTGACCCCTTCAAATCCCTTGCATCGTCTGAAATCCGATATAAATGTGATATCACATTAAATGGAGGACAGGGTGGTGGAACAGGGGAGTCTCACACGGTCACAGGAACGCCGCGCGCATACGACGAGCGGCTATCCGATGCTCGCCATTGGGGCGGTGCTGGTGGTGATCGGCGCCGTCGCGATCTGGCGACTGGCGAACGACCTCGCGGCGCCGATCCTTGCGGTGGTACCGCTTGCCTGCGCAGTCGGTGCGGCGTTCATCGCTGCGGGCTTCTACATGCTGCAACCCAATCAGGCGGCGGCGGTCACCCTGTTCGGCAGCTATACCGGTACCGATCGCGTATCGGGCCTGCGCTGGGTGCTGCCCTGGTTGATGCGGCGCACGATTTCGGTGCGCGCCAACAACGTCATTTCCGACAAGATCAAGGTCAACGACCTGCGGGGCAATCCGATCGAGATGGCGGCGCAGGTCGTCTGGCGCGTCACCGATACCGCGCAGGCGCTGTTCGACGTCGATGATTACAAGGCGTTCGTGATGGTTCAGATCGAGGCGGCGGTGCGGACGATCGGCTCGCGCTACCCTTATGACGATTACGAGCATCAGGAGGTGACGCTGCGCGGCAATCACGATCAGGTCGGCGCCGAGCTGCGCACCGAGTTGATCGCGCGGCTGCTGGTGGCGGGGATCACCGTCGACGAATGCGGCTTCACGCACCTCGCCTATGCGCAGGAGATCGCGGGCGCGATGCTGCGCCGGCAACAGGCGCAGGCGGTGGTCGCGGCGCGCACGACGCTGGTCGAGGGCGCGGTCGGGATGGTCGAGCTGGCGCTGGCGCAATTATCGGCGAAGAACGTCGTCGAACTCGACGACGAGCGACGCGCGGCGATGGTATCGAACCTGATGGTGGTGCTGTGCGGCGAGCGCGACACGCAGCCCGTGGTCAACGCCGGCTCGCTGTACCAATAGCGACCGGCGGCGAACGTATGGCGGCACCCCCCAAAAAGGCGTTTCCCTTGCGCCTCGATCCCGCGCTCTATGCAGCGATCGAGCGGGCGGCGGCGGGCGACCTGCGCAGCGTCAATGCGCAGGTCGAATGCCTGCTGCGGGAGGCGCTGGCGAAACGCGGGGTGAAACTCGATGCGCCCGAACCGGTGAAACGCGGCCGGCCGCCGAAGGACACGAGTTAATTCCTTCTCCCTTGCGGGGCAGGGCTATCGCATATGGCTGCGGTAGGCTTGGACGACGACGGGCTCGCACGAGCGTCCATATGCGAGAGCCCTCCCTTGCGGAGGAGGATCTGCTCAGCCCAGCGCCTGATCGAGCAGCTTCGCCAGCCGCAGGCCGCCGCGTTCCACTTCCAGCCGGGCGACGGGGACGATCTGTTCGATCGTCGCCTCGTCGAGCGTCACCTTCGCGGGCGACGGCGCGCAGGGATCGCCTTGCAGGGCGGACGTGTAGACGACGTCGTGCGCGACCTGCCACGATTCGCGGCTCCAGTCGGTCACCGTCCCCGCCGCGATCCGCCGCTTTTCCGCCGCGGGATAGCGCCGCACCAGCGACGGCCCACTGGTGATCGCGCGCTCGGCGAGCGTGCCGTCCCACACCGAATGGAGGTTGAACCGCTTGGGGCCGTAGCTGCCATAGACCGCGGCGACGTCGTTGCCGCCCTTGTCGTTCTTCTCGCCGGCGTGCAGCGGCTGGTGCAGGTCGCCGACGAAATGGATCAGGAACACCAGCGCCTGCGCGCGTTCCTTCGCGGGCGCACGCTTGTTCTTGAGGATGGCGACGTCGCGGGTGATCTGCGCGGAGACGCAATTGCCGTCCTTGCACGCCTCTTCCAGCGTGAACGGCTGGCAGATGTTCACGTCCTGGAAGTGCCAATTGTACGCG
The DNA here is from genome assembly GCF_053345135.1 of Sphingomonas sp. M6A6_1c. NCBI lineage: Bacteria > Pseudomonadati > Pseudomonadota > Alphaproteobacteria > Sphingomonadales > Sphingomonadaceae > Sphingomonas > Sphingomonas sp. M6A6_1c. The sequence goes on from NZ_JBKEZO010000002.1 coordinate 601,802, forward strand.
TAGCCGAAGCGCGACTTGCCGTCGGGCCCCTTGAGCGGCTTGATGCAATCGGCCCAAGTGCTCGCGCCCTCGATCGTCGTCGCCGGGCATTCGGGCGTGTCGAGCCGCGGCGTCTCGGCGAGCAATCTGCGGATCGCCGCCTGCGTGTGCGGCGTGACATTGGCGTAAGCGATCCTGGCGATCGTCTGATGCCCGAACTCCCAATAGGCCTGCGCCGGCGCGGCGAACAGCAAGGCCGGCAGCGCGGCGGCGACAAAAGGAAGGATTTTCATGGAGCTGGCCCTTAGCGTCTCACCGCGCCCGCTCCAATGAAAAGCCCGTCATTCGTCGCCGTAGACCGCCACCTCGCGCAGGCCCGCCGCGGTCGCGCGGGCGCGGTACATGCCCGGCGTGGTGAAGCTCCACACCGCCTCGCCGCCCGGTGCGGTGACGATGACGCCGCCGGTGCCGCCGAGCGCGCGCACCTCCGCCATCACCGCGTCGGCGGCGGCCTGCGGCGTCTCGCCCGACAGGCGGATGCGCGCGCCGATCTCGTGGCCGACGCCGGCGCGGATGAAGAATTCGCCCGAGCCGGTGCAGGAGATCGCCGCGGAGCGATCGTCGGCATAGGTGCCCGCGCCGATCAGCGGCGAATCGCCGATCCGGCCCCAGCGCTTGCCGGTGACGCCGCCGGTCGAGGTCGCCGCGGCGAGATGCCCCGCCATATCGCGCGCCACCGCGCCGACGGTGCCGTATTTCATGTCGATGTCGAAGGCGTCGGCATTGCGTGCGAGCAATTCGTCGAGCTGGCGGCGGCGTTCGTCGGTGGCGAACCATGCCGGGTCTTCCTCCGCGATCCCCTGGTCGCGCGCGAAGCGTTCGGCGCCGTCGCCGCTGAGCAGCACGTGCGGGCTCGCCTCCATCACGCGGCGGGCGAGGCCGACCGGCGAGCGCGTCGCGGTGAGGCCCGCCACCCCGCCGGCGGCGCGGGTGCGGCCGTCCATGATCGCCGCGTCGAGCTCGATCGTGCCTTCGCGGGTGAAGGCGGCGCCGCGGCCGGCGTTGAAATGCGGGTCTTCCTCCAGCACGCGCACCGCCGCCTCGACCGCGTCGAGCGCGCCGCCGCCGGCGGACAGGATGGCGCCGCCGGTGTCGAGCGCGAGCGCGAGCGCGGCACGGACGCCGCGGTCCTGCGCCGCGGTGAGGCGATGGCGCTCGATCGATCCGGCGCCGCCGTGGAGGACGAGCGACCAGTCGGGCGTATCGGTCATGATGCAGCCTTATGTGTGGGATGGGGCAGGGGCCGCAGCCCGATCAACGGCCGCAGCGGCGCGATCCGCCGCCCGACCAGATAGAAAGCGAGGCAGCCGAGGATCGTCGCGGCAATCAGCAGCGCGAACTCGACGCCGCCGGACAGGCCGGCCGGGATCAGCCAATACGCGACGACGACGATGATCGTCTGGTGGACGAGGTAGAAGGGGAAGACCGCTTCGGTGAGCAGCGGGCGCCAGCGCGCATCGCGGTTCCAATGGCGTTCGGCGAAACCGACCAGCGCGAGGATCGTCCCCCATTGCTGCACCGCATGCGCCGCGCCGTAGAGCGGATAGAGCCATCGCGGCGCATCGCCGTTCAGCCCCAGCTCGACCGCGAGGATGAAGCCATAGCCGAGCACGCCCATCGCCGCGCCGGTCCAGCGCCAGCGCACGCAGGCCGCGAGCACCGGCGCCGATCCCGCCAGCGCGAAGCCGAACAGGAAGGCGGGCAGATAGATGAGGTGCGCCATCGCATCGGTGAACGGGTTCTGCGTCTCATAGCCCATCGGGAACCACCAGCCGTGGATGCACACCAGCCACAAGGTCGGCACGACCGGCAGCATCGGCCCGGCGAACAGCCGGTCGAACGTCGCCTGCGCGCCGCGCCAGCGGACCAGCGGCACCAGCAACGCGAGCACGACGGTATAGAGCCACAGGTACAGCACGAACCACAGATGGTTGAGCGCCGGCAGCACGATCCCGCCGAGCGTGCCGAAGCGGAAGTAGTCATGTGTCCAGAAGGTGAGGAAGCCGCCGGCATAGCCATGCTGCGTGACCAGTTCGACCCAGGATTGCGGCGGCACCACCAAGGCGACGCCGAAGGCGAGCGGCACGAGCAGCCGCAGCGTCCGCTGGCGCAGGAAGCCGCCGACCCCCGGCGCGCGGGTCAGCAGCGCGCGGCTCGCATAGCCCGAGACGACGAACAACAGGCTGAGCCGCCACGCATTGACCGCGAGCATCGGCAGCACCGCCCAGGCGGCGCCATGCACGCTCTTGGCGTGGAAGCCCCACGGCACGAAGACCATGCCGACGTGATAGACAATCAGGATCGCGAAGGCGGCGACGCGCAGCCAGTCGAGGCCGTAATGGCGGGGGATCAGGTCGCGCGGCATCGTAAGTGGATATCGCCCTACACCAGCGCCTTTGAACCGCAACCCGGCTGCTGTATATAGGGGGTATGTCCTTACGTCCGTGGCGCGATATCGTCCGCCGTCCGAGCCGCCAGATCATGGTCGGCAACGTTCCCGTGGGTGGCGACGCCCCGGTCACCGTGCAGACGATGACCAATACGCCGACGCCCGATATCCGTGCGACGCTCGACCAGATCCGGCGGTGCGAGGAGGCGGGGGTCGACATCATCCGCGTCTCCTGTCCCGACGTCGAATCGACCGCGGCGCTGAAACAGATCGTGCGCGGCTCGAACGTGCCGATCGTCGCCGACATCCATTTCCACTACAAGCGCGCGCTGGAAGCCGCCGATGCCGGCGCGGCCTGCCTGCGGATCAACCCGGGCAATATCGGCAGCAGCGAGCGCGTCGCCGAGGTGGTGCGCGCCGCCAAGGCCAATGGCTGTTCGATCCGCATCGGCGTCAACGGCGGCAGCCTCGAGAAGGACCTGCTCGAAAAATACGGCGAGCCGTGCCCGGACGCGTTGGTGGAAAGCGCGCTCGATCACATCAAGCTGCTCCAGGACCACGACTTCCACGAATATAAGGTGGCGGTGAAGGCATCCGACCTGTTCCTCGCGGTCGCCGCCTACCAGCAGCTCGCCGAGGCGGTGGATTGCCCGCTGCACCTCGGCATCACCGAGGCGGGCGGCTTCGTCGGCGGCACGGTCAAGTCGGCGATCGGCATCGGCAGCCTGCTCTGGTACGGGATCGGCGACACGATCCGCGTCTCGCTCTCGGCGGAGCCCGAGGACGAGGTGCGCGTCGGGTTCGAGATGCTGAAGGCGCTAGGTATCCGTAACCGCGGCGTGCGCGTGGTGAGCTGCCCGAGCTGTTCGCGACAGGGGTTCGACGTGATCCGCACCGTGCAGGCGCTGGAGGAGCGGCTCCAGCATATCCGCACGCCGATGAGCCTCTCGGTGCTCGGCTGCGTCGTCAACGGCCCCGGCGAGGCGCGCGAGACCGACATCGGCATCACCGGCGGCGGCAACGGCAAGCATATGGTCTATCTGTCGGGCGTCACCGATCATCACGTCCAGGATGCGGGGATGATCGACCATATCGTCCGGCTGGTCGAGGCCAAGGCCGCGGAGATCGAGGCGGCGGATGCGGCGGCGCAGGCGCCGCAGGTTGTGGCTGCGGAGTGATATAAGGGGCGAGAGATGATCGTTCACGCGAGGGTTGGAGACAATGGCGAGCTGGTGCTGCCCGCCGCCGTTGCACGTGCGATGGGGTTGAGCCCCGGCGATCGTCTTCGCATCGATCAGCAGGGTCCAGAGATCACGTTGGCGACCGACGATGATGTGATCCGGGCTGGGCAACGGGCATTCAGGGCGACGATCAAGCGCCCCTTCAGCGTCGACGACTTTCTCGCCGATCGGCATGCCGAGGGCGCGCGCGAATGATGTACGTCCTCGACGCGTCCGCGCTGCTCGCCGTCCTGTTGGACGAGGACGGCGCGGACGTCGTGGCGCCGCATCTACGCGGGGCGGAGGTTTCGATCATCAATGTCTGTGAAGTCCTGACCAAGGCCGCCGAACAGGGTGGCGATGTCGACAGCGTACAGCAGATACTCGACAGCTTCGGCTTCCGGACACGCGCTTTTCGCGAGGGCCACGCACAGCAATCCGCCCGGCTGCGACCGTTGACCAAGCGCTTCGGGCTGGGCTTCGGCGACCGCGCCTGCCTCGTCCAAGGGATGTTCAGCGGCCGTCCCATCCTGACCAGCGACCGCGACTGGAAGAAGATCGATCTCGATCCGGCGTTGGGCATCGACATCCGGATGATCCGCTAGCGCGGATCGGCATCCACGGCGTCTTGAACCGAATAGCTGAAAAGAAAAGTGTGTCCGCGCAAAGCCGCAGAGGTGTTGCGCTTGCGGCCTCGGCAGCGCTCGTTGCCGAGCCTTGTTGTGACAGGGCCACGCTGACCCTACGCGATGCGTCTCTGCGTCCTCCGCCCCGCTGAAGCCGATCCGTCCTTGGACGGGTGACGATGGATAGATGCGTATCGGCGTGACGCTCGAGCTCTGCGTCGTTATGCGACAACTATGCCGACACCCCGTACCGCCTTCGCCGTCGCGGCGGCCGGCATCGCCGTCTATTCGGCGATGGATGCGCTGATGAAGGGGCTGTCGATCGCGAGCGGCGCCTATGCGGCGGTGCTGTGGCGGTCGCTCGCCGGGGTCGCGCTGCTCTTGCCGGTCTTCCTGGCGCGACGGATGCGCTGGCCCACGGCGAAGGCGCTGCGGCTGCATGTCGCGCGCGGGGCGACCGGCGGGGCGTCGGTGTTGCTGTTCTTCTGGGGGCTGGCGCGCGTGCCGATGGCACAGGGCGTCGCGCTTACCTTCCTCGCGCCGCTGATCGCCTTGTTCCTCGCCGGGCTGACGCTGGGCGAGCGCATCCGCCGCGCCGCGATCGGTGGGTCGCTCGTCGCCAGCCTCGGCGTGCTGATCATCGCCGCCGGGCAGGTGCAGGCGCATGCCTCCGATGCGGTGGTGATGGGCAGCGTCGCGATCCTCGCCGCCTCGGTGATCTATGCGGTCAGCCTGATCCTGCTGCGCCAGCAGGCGCAGGCCGCCGATCCGCTCGAAGTGGCGCTGTTCACCAGCGTCGTGCTGAGCGGCCTGCTGCTGTTCGCCGCGCCGTGGTTCGGCGTCCTGCCGACGAGCGATCAGCTGCCCGTCGTGTTCGGTGCGGCGGCGCTCGGCTCGGTCTCGGCGGTCGCGCTCGCCTGGGCCTATGGCCGTGCCGAGGCGCAGGTGCTGGCGCCGACCGAATATACCGCCTTCGTCTGGTCGGCGCTGTTCGGCTGGCTGGCCTTCGGCGAGCGCGTCTCGCCCTACACGGTGGCCGGCGCGCTGTTCATCATCGCCGGCTGCCTCGTTGCGATCCGCAAGCCCGTGCCCGGTCCGCAAACGGAAGCCGCCTTATGATCCGCCCCGCCACGCCCGCCGACATCGCCGTCATCCTGCGCTTCATCCGCGAGCTCGCCGCGTTCGAGCGCGAACCCGATGCGGTGGAGGCGACGGAGGCGACGCTGCACGAGGCGCTGTTCGGCGCGCAGCCGGCGGCGGAGGCGGTGATCGCCGAGGATGCCACCGGGCCGCTCGGCTTTGCGGTGTTCTTCCACAATTTCTCGACCTGGGCGGGGCGGCGCGGCCTGTATCTGGAGGATCTGTACGTCACGCCCGATGCGCGGGGAAAGGGCGTCGGCGGTGCCCTCCTGCGTCATCTCGCCGCGCTGGCGGTGGCGCGGGGCTGTGCGCGCTTCGAATGGTCGGTGCTCGACTGGAACGCCGATGCCATCGCCGTCTACCGCCGGATGGGCGCGGTGGGGATGGAGGAATGGACGATCCAGCGGGTCAGCGGCGATGCGCTGCGGCGGCTGGCGGAAAGCGGGGGCTGACGCGAGGCGCCCTGCGGCCGCGTCGGTCGATCCCGACGATTGTTCGGGCTGGCCTGTCGAAGCCTCATGCTCGCGATCGTAAACCACCCTTAGACAAGCTCGGGGCGAACGGTCGCAAGGTGGTACGGGTCGCCCCCCTCGGGGGGCAGGTCGGGGCGCGACCGCTGGCGCGCCCCGTATCCCTCAGTCGCGGCCGGGGACGTCGTATTCGTGCGGCTCTTCGCCCTGCGCCTTGGCCTCGTCGTAGCGTTCGATCGCCTCGCGGACGATGCGGCGCGCCTCGTCGCGGTCGCCCCAGGTGCCGACGCGCACCCACTTCTTCTTTTCCAGGTCCTTATAGTGCGTGAAGAAATGCTCGATCTGCTCGAACACGATCTCCGGCACATCGGCGCGGCCGCCGACGTTCGAATAATAAGGAAAGACCTCGTCGACGGGGACGCAGACGAGCTTCTCGTCGCCGCCGGCCTCGTCCTCGAGGTTGAGCACCGCGATCGGCCGGGCGCGCACGACGCAGCCGGGGATGAACGGCGAGCGCGCGATCACCAGCGCGTCGAGCGGGTCGCCGTCGGGCGACAGCGTGTGCGGCACGAAGCCGTAATTGGCCGGATAGCGCATCGGCGTGTGCAGGATGCGATCGACGAACAGCGCGCCCGACGCCTTGTCGAATTCGTACTTCACCGGCTCGCCGCCGGTCGGCACTTCGATGATGACGTTGAGGTCGTCGGGCGGGTTCTTGCCGACCGGAATGAGATCAATACGCATGCATGTCCTTCACAATTCTTGGCCGCCGCCCCTCAGCGCGGCGCCAACAGCTTGTCGAGCCCGGTCTCGCCCGTGCCGGTCTTCTGCAAGCGCGGATACCGCGGGCCGCCGTGATAGTCGATGGCGACTTCGCGGTAACGTGGCCCATTCTTGAGCAATAATCGGATCGGTTGCTTCGACGTCTGGGCATTGACGATCGCTGCTTTGATCGCATCGCCGCTATACGCGCTGTCATTCACCGCCTGGATCACCGTGCCGACGTCGATCCCCGCCTTGAACGCCGGCGAATCCCAGATCGTCTGCGCGACTTCGCCGTCCTTGCCGATCGACAGGCCGATCGAATAGGTCACGTTGACCGTGCCGCTCTTCTCGGCGTTGGTGAAATATTTGGTCGGCTCCGGCCCGTAGACCAAAGTGTAGCCGTTCATCGCGAAGCCGGCGACCGGCGCGGGCTGGCCCGTCTCGGTGATCCGCTTGCGCAGGAAACCGGCCCAGTCATAGGGCTGGATCGCGTTGAGCGTCGCGGCGACGTCCTCGAAGCGATAGGTCAGCTCGCCCCAGTCGCCGTCGCGCACGCCGAAGAAGGCGCGGGCGAAATCGTCGATCGACTTGGTCCCGCCCGATTGCTGGCGGAGCATCGCGTCGACCTCCATCCAGATCATCAGCCCCTCGTTGTAATAATCCTCCGAGCGCTGCCAGCTCGTCCAGCCCTTGGGCCGGCGGGCCGAGATCACCGGATCGTTGGTGGTGTCGACCATGCTGCGCCACTGGCGCGCGGGCGCGAGATCGTAGCTGCCGGCGATGCCGGCATAAGCGTCGAGCGTATCCTGCTTGCTGACCAGGCCGGAACGCGCCTGCAGCACATAGCCCCAGAATTGCGTCTGCCCCTCGTAGACCCAGAGCAGCGAGCCGCGCATCGGCGTGCGATAATCGGGCGTCCACAGGTCGGCGCCGCGGCGGAACTTGCCGTCCCAGCTATGCGTGAATTCGTGCGGCAGCAGGTTGCGCGCCGCGACGTTGCTGTCCCATTCGGTGAAATAGGTCGGGCGCGAGCCGTTTTCCGAACTGCGGTGATGTTCGAGGCCGATGCCGCCGAGCTGGTCGGAGAGCGACAGCAGGAATTCGTAATGATCGTAATGCTGCGCGCCGAAGGTCTTCACCGCTTGTTCGACCAGCCGCTTGTGCGCGTCGATCTGTTCGGGCTTGGCGGCGAGCAGTTCGGGCGAATCGGCGAAGACGTTGAGCTTGACCCGGTCGCTGAGCGGCCAGGTCTTGCCGTAGCGGCCGGCGAGCATCGGCGAATCGACCAGCACCTCGTAATTGGTCTTGTCGTAGGCGTAGGTCGAACCCGCCACCTTGGCGGGCACCGCGCCGGCGGCGGTCCAGCCGGTCGGGAATTTGACCGTCATCTGGATCGGGATCTGGCGGGTGAAATAGCCGGCCGGATAGAGGCTGACCGAATTGGGCTGCAGGCTGATGAGGTTGGGCGTCACCGCGATGCGGCCCTGGTCGGGCTTGGTCGCCGACAGGAACTGGAATTCGACGTCGAGCGTGCGCACGCCCGCGGGCACGTCGATGTGGAAGGCGAAGACGTCGACCGGATCGCGCGTCCACGGCAGGATGCGGCCGTTGCCGCGGATCACCAGCCCGGCGAGCTTCTCGATCTCGCCGCGCGGCGAATGCGCGCCGGGCAGCCATTTGGGGAACAGCAGCGCCATCGCGCCCGCCTTGGCGACGGGGATGCTCTCCTTGACGCGGAAGATGCCGCGTTCGGTGTCGGTCGCGTCGACCTCGACCTTCAGCGTGCCGGGATAGGGCACGTCGCGCGGCGCGGGGATCGTGTCGACGAAGGGCGACGGCTGCGGCGCGCTGTTGCCGGCGGGCACCTGCGCCAGGGCCGGCGCGGCGGCGGACAGGAAGAGGGACGCGACGACGAGCTTGCGGATCATGGAGGGCTTTCGGCGAAAGAATGTTGCGGCAATGTGTAAGCGGGCGAAAGGTCACCCGTCCAGTCCTTTACCCGCCGCCGCCGCCCAATACGTTGACGGTGAACGCCACCACGCCGAGATTGAACACGAACGCGGCGAGCGTATGGCCCAGCACCACCCGCCGGATCCGCCGCGAGCCGATCTGCACGTCCGAGGTCTGGAAGGTCATGCCCAGCGTCGCGCTGAAATAGAGGAAGTCCCAATAATCGGGCTCCTTGCAATCGGGGAAGTCGAGTCCGCCCTCGTCCTTCCCGTCCTCGCGCGCGCTGTAGAACAGATGCGCGTAATGCATCGCATAGACCATGTTGACGAACAGCCAGGCGAGCACCAGCGTCGCGATCACCAGAGCGATCGCATAGGCATCGTTGCGCCCCTTCAACTCGCCGGCGACCGCGGCCAGGATCACCACCATCGTCGCCGCGGTGATCGCGAGCAGCGCGGCGCGATTGGCGTCGTTGTCGCGCGCCGCGCGCCGCATCCGCGCCGCCTCGCCGTGGCGGAACAGCGTCGAGACCGCGACGAGGAATACGATCGCCGCGATGTCGAACGCCGCCATCAGTCCGCGGCTGCGGCCGAGCAGGGGAATCAGCCCGGCCAGCGCCGCAACGAACACGACGGCGAACAGCGCGAACCGCGGTGGGGCGATGCGGCTGCCGATACCCCAATAAGCCTGTCGATCGGTCATGTCAGGGTGCTAGCGCTTGGCGGCCGCCTCGCCTAGATAGCGCCCGCATATGGCCCGTATCGAAACGCCGCGCCGGGTGCGCGGAACCCAGGACATCTTCGGCGACGACCAGCGCCGTTTCGCCCATGTGCTCGCGACGTTCGAGCGCGTGCGGCGGCTCTATTGCTTCGGCCGCGTCGACCTGCCCGTCTTCGAGGCGACCGAGGTGTTCGCGCGCTCGATCGGCGAGACGACCGACGTCGTGTCGAAGGAGATGTACACCTTCCCCGACCGCGGCGGCGATTCGCTGACGCTGCGCCCGGAATTCACCGCGGGGATCGCGCGCGCCTTCCTGACCGAGGGCTGGCAGCAATATGCGCCGCTCAAGATCACGACGAGCGGCGCGGTGTTCCGCTACGAACGCCCGCAGAAGGGCCGCTATCGCCAGTTCCACCAGATCGACGCCGAGATCCTCGGCGCCGCCGCGCCGGCGGCGGATGTCGAATTGCTGGTGATGGCCGACCAGCTGCTGCGCGAACTGGGCATCGCCGACGGCGTGACGTTGCAGCTCAACACGCTGGGCGATGCCGAGACGCGCCAGGCGTGGCGCGCCGGTCTGGTCGCGCATTTCGAGGCGCATCGCGGCGAGCTGTCCGAGGACAGCCTGACCCGGCTCGACAAGAATCCGATGCGCATCCTCGATTCGAAGGACCCGCGCGACCGGCCGATCGCCGATGCCGCGCCCGACATCGACGCCTATCTCACCGACGAGGCGCGCGCCTTCTTCGACGCGGTCACCGCGGGGCTCGACGCGGCGGGCGTGGCGTGGACGCGCAACGCCCGGCTGGTGCGCGGTCTCGATTATTATCGCCACACCGCGTTCGAATTCGTCACCGACCGGCTCGGCGCGCAGGGCACGGTGCTCGCGGGCGGCCGCTACGACGGGCTGGTCGAGAGCCTCGGCGGCGCGCTGACCCCCGGCGTCGGCTGGGCGGCGGGCGTCGAGCGGCTGGCGATGCTGCTCGACGAGCCGGCGGCGGACCGGCCCGATGTCGTCGTCGTCGCTGAGGAAGCGGTATTCGAGACGCTGGCGATCAAGGCGACGGCGGCCCTGCGCCGGGCCGGCATTCGGTCTGACACGATTATCAACGGCAGCTTGCGCAAAAGGTTCGATCGCGCGTTGAAGCTCAACCCCCGGCAAATCGTCACATTGAAGAACGACGGGGATGTCGTGCGTTTCACTCAACGCGGTTATGGCGCGCAAGCTGTTGAAATTGATCAGGTCGCCGCGATCGTCAATCCACTGTTACCGGCCGCATGACCACCATCTCCCCCGAACGGATCGCGCAGATCGAGGCGCGGCGTGACGAATTGCAGGCGCTGATGGCGACCGGCGACCTGCCGTCCGATCGCTTCGTCGCGGTGTCGAAGGAATATGCCGAGCTCGAACCCGTCGCGCAGGCGGCGGGCGAGGTGCGCCGCCTGCGCCAGGAGGCGGACAGCCTCGCTTATATGGCGGAGGATACCGGCGACGAGGAATTGCGGCTGATGGCCGCCGAGGAGCTGCGCGACAATCGCGCCGCGCTCGACGCCGCCGACCGCCGGCTGGCGCTCGCGCTGCTGCCCCGCGACGCCGCCGACGCGCGCGCCGCGATGCTGGAGATCCGCGCCGGCACCGGCGGCGACGAGGCGGCGCTGTTCGCCGGCGATCTGTTCCGCATGTACCAGCGCTATGCCGAGCGGCAGGGCTGGCGCGTCGAGCTGATCAGCGGCTCGTCCTCGGACGCGGGCGGGTTCAAGGAAGTCGTCGCCTCGGTCACCGGCACCGGCGTCTTCGCGCGGCTGAAGTTCGAAGCGGGCGTCCACCGCGTCCAGCGCGTCCCCGCCACCGAGGCGGGCGGCCGCATCCACACCTCGGCGGCGACCGTCGCGGTGCTGCCCGAGGCGGAGGACGTCGACGTCCGCATCGACGAGGCGAAGGACCTGCGCATCGACGTCTATCGCTCGTCCGGCCCCGGCGGCCAGTCGGTCAACACCACCGACAGCGCGGTGCGCATCACCCATCTGCCCACCGGCCTCGTCGTCATCCAGCAGGACGAGAAATCGCAGCACAAGAACAAGGCCAAGGCCTTGAAAGTCCTGCGCACCCGGCTCTACGAGGCGGAGCGCGAGCGGCTGGCGAGCGAACGCTCGGGCACGCGGCGCGCGATGGTCGGTTCGGGCGACCGGTCGGAGCGCATCCGCACCTATAATTTCCCGCAGGGCCGGGTGACCGACCACCGCATCAACCTGACGCTTCACCGCCTGCCCGAAATTCTCGAAGGCGAGATGGACGAACTGATCGGCGCGCTGATCGCGCAGGACGAGGCGGAGCGGCTGGCATCGCTCGACGGGTGAGGGCGGGGCGCTGCGGACGCGCTTCGTCATTCCGGCGGAAGCCCGGACGCATGGACAGTGTGCCGGCAGCCTGGGCGCGCGCCAGCGGCCGCCCGTATCCATGGGTCCCGGCGCGCGCCGGGATGACGAAGGAGGGAGCGTGACGCTTGTGGCTAGCCCCTGCTCCGTTCCGACGCCCAACGCCGTCCACCCGACGCACGGCCCCGCCGAGGCCACCACGCGCCTCGCTTCGTCACCCCGCGCACCCTTATCGTCATCCCGGCGCACGCCGGGACCCATGGGCACGATGTCGTTTGCGCGGATGCGCGCCGCCGCCCGCCCCCGTCCACCGCTCACCGCCCCGCCAAGCAGCCGGCCAACGTATCGCGCGTATCGCGCGCGCACACACCTTCCACTGTCATCCCCGCGTAGGCGGGGATCCATACCCGCTGACGCCGCGCATCCATCGCTACCGTCAGCGTTTATGGATCCCCGCCTACGCGGGGATGACGATCAGAGCGGGGCTGCCGACGCCCGTCATGCCGGCGGTGCGCCCACCGCACCCTATTCGTCATCCCGGCGCACGCCGGGACCCATGGACACGATGCCGCCGGGGATGCGCGCCGCCGCCCGCCCGCAACCATGGCGCCTCGCCGGTGCCGGTATGACGAACGAGAGCGCATGACGTCGTGACCACCCCCGACCCCGCCCCGATGCGCGCCGCCCTCGCCGCCGCCACCGAGCGCTTCGCGTTCTCCCCCACCGCACGGCTCGATGCCGAGCTGCTGATGGCGCACGCGCTCGGCATCGATCGCAACCGGCTGCTGCTCGACATGGCGCGCCCCGTCCCGCCCGCCTTCGCCGCGCTGGTCGACCGCCGCGCCGCGCACGAGCCGGTCGCCTATATCACCGGCACGCGCGGCTTCTGGACGATCGACCTCGCCGTCGGTCCCGGCGCGCTGGTGCCGCGCCCCGACAGCGAGACGCTGCTGATCGCCGCCGCCGCCCATTTCGGCGACGAGGCGCCCGCAACGATCCTCGATCTCGGCACCGGCCCGGGCACGCTGCTGCTCGCCGCGCTCGACGAATGGCCGGCGCGCGGCCTCGGCATCGACCGCTCGGCCGCGGCGCTCGATTACGCCCGCCGCAATGCGGCGCGGCTCGGCATGGCGGACCGCGCCCGTTTCCTCCGCGGCGATTGGGCCGCCGCGCTCGACGCCCGCTTCGACCTCGTCCTCGCCAATCCGCCCTATATCGGCACCGGCGAAACCCTCCCCGACGAGGTCCGCGCGCACGAACCCGCCGGCGCCCTGTTCGCCGGTGCCGACGGCCTCGACGACTATCGCGTCCTCGCCCGGCAATTGCCGCGGCTCATCGCGCCAAGTGGCTGTGCCGCGGTGGAAATCGGTCATACCCAGGCACAATCGGTCGCCGCTTTGTTCGCTCGCCAGGGGCTGGCCAGCCATATCCATCGCGATCTCGGCGGGCGCGACCGCTGCCTGCTCGTGCGTCCGGCGCCGCGGGGTTGAAAGAAGCGTGGCCGGCCCTCATATTTCGCTTGTCGGACCTGCCTCACGCCAGCTATTGGTTGGGCCGGGGCACGCAGCATCAGCATTGGCAGGTTGATCGGCACGCGGTGACCCGCATCCTTCGTCATGTCGCCACCGACTATCGGTGGCCGTGGCAGGCTCGAGCGGCGCTTATGGCACGCGGCGACCCGGAAGGGCGCTTTGTTCGGCTGGCGGATGCCGGGTCGGGCAGGTCGATGCGGGATTGGCCGCGATCGACCGGATTGGTTTTCCAGGGACCATTTATACTCTGATCATGGGACAGTAGCTTGATCAACAATCGGCAGCAGAACGGCCGCCGTCGCGGTCGTGGCGGTAACAATGGTGGCAATAACGGTCCCCGTCAGGGTGGCCAGGGTCGGCCCGACAACGGCAACCGCATCGACAGCCGCGCACGCGGCAACGCGAACCAGTTGTTCGAAAAGTACAAAAATCTCGCCGGCGAGGCACAGCGCCAGGGCGATCGGGTCACCACCGAATATTACCTCCAGTTCGCGGATCATTATTTCCGCGTGATCGCCGACCAGCGCGGCCGGTTCGAGGACAATAGCCAGCCCAAGCGCCAGCAGCCGTTCGATCTCAACGACGACGACGATTACGGCGACGAGGGCGAACCGATCCGCGCCGGCGAGCAGGACGGCAACGACCAGCGCGACCAGCAGGGTCAGACGCGCGGCGACCAGCAGCGCGACGACCGCGGCAATCGCGACGATCGGCCGCAGCGCCAGGCGCGTCAGTGGGAAGACCGCGGCAACCGCGACGACCGTGGCCAGCGCGACGGCAACCGCGACGCCGGCCGGGATGCCAATCGCGACGATCGCCCGCAGCAGCGCGAGGAGCGCGCCATGCGCGAGGATCGCCCGCAGCAGCAGCGTGAGGATCGCCCGCAGCGCGAGGATCGCGTCCGTCGTCCCCGCTTCGAGGCGGCCGAACAGCCGGTCGAGGTCGCCGGCCAGCGCCGCGCCGACCCGCTCGCCGAGGGTGAGAATCTGCAGGAGCGGACCGAAGCGGTGCTCGAGGCGGATTCGCCGGTGCTCGCACCGCGTCCGCGCCGGGGCCGTCCGCGCCGCGACGCGCAGGCGGACGCCGCACCGGAGGCCAGCGCCGTTCCCGAGGCGGCGGCCGCACCGGTCGCCGAGGCGCCGGAGAGCAACGGCGTCGACGCCGATCGTCTGCCGCCGTCGCTCAACATCTCGGCCGCCAACGATGCCGGCGACGAAGCGCCCAAGCCGCGTCGCCGCCGCGTCCGCACCCCCGCCGCGGACGTTCCCGCCGCGGAGTGAGCGCGTCGCGCTGAGTGATTGGAGGGCCGGTTCCGCGAGGAGCCGGCCTTCGTCATGTCCGCTCTTTGCCAAGTCGCTGCAAACGTGGTCTCCTGTCCGGCAACCGCCATCCGCATCGTACGGAGTCGGAACGAAGGAGAGGAATGGCATGACGATCGCGGCAATCCTGCGCGACAAGGGCGGCGACGTGGTCTCGCTGCCGCGCGATGCGACGCTGGGGCAGGCGGTGGCGCTGCTCGCCGAACGCCGGATCGGTGCGGTTCCGGTGATCGACGACGGCAGCGTCGTCGGCATCGTCTCCGAACGCGACGTCGTCTATTCGCTCGCTGCGCATGGCGTCGCGGCACTCGATCTCGCACTCGACGGGGTGATGACCCAGCCGGTGCAGGAGGTTGCGCCGGGCGAGCCGGTGATCGGCGCCCTGTCGCTGATGACCCGGCGGCGCATCCGCCATCTGCCGGTGGTCGAGGGCGCGCGGTTGGTCGGCTTCGTCTCGATCGGCGATCTCGTCAAATACCGCATCGACCGTATCGAGGCGGAAGCCGCGGCGATGCGCGACTATATCCAGGGCGGCTGATCAGGCCGCCGGCAGCGGCCGTTTGCGGACGAGCGCGATCAGCTCGCGGATCGTGCCGCGCGCGAACAGCGCCAGCCACGCGCCATAAGTGGCGGCGCCGACCGCGACGAGCGCCGCCAGCCGCGGCGGCGGCGGCAGCGCCGGCAGCAGCCGGTCGACCAGCGTCACCACCAGCGCCATGCCGATCGCGGCGACCGCCGCCGGCGCGATCGCGCCGATGACGTCGCGTCCGCGCGCGCCGATCACCGGCAGCGACCGCCGGCTGCTGGCGAGCAGATAGAGCGGATAGGCGGCGATCCAGCTCCAGCCGAGACCGACCGGTCCCCAATGCACGCCGACCAGGAAGGCGAGGCCGAGCACCACCGCACCGACTGCGCCGTTGCGCGCGCCGATCCCCGGCCGGCCGCGCGCGTCGCAGGCGGGGGCATAGAGCACCTGCAGCGTCATGAACGGCATCGCCAGCGCGATCAGCCGCACCACCGGTGCCACCTCCGCCCATTTGGCATCGAGCATCGTCAGCACCAGCGGCTCCGCGGTCGCCGCAAGACCGAGGTAGAAGGGCAATGCCAGCACCATGATGACGCGCACCGCGCGCACGAAGGCGCGGGCCACCGCACCCTCATCATGCTGGATCCGGGCATAGGCGCTGAACGCAACCTCGTTGAGCGGTGGCACGAATTTGGAGACGAAGATCTGCGCCAGGAACAGCGCGGTGGTGTAGATGCCGAGCTGGTGCGGGTCGAACCGGCGCCCGCCGATGAAGACGTCGATCTGGCTCTGCAGGAACCAGAAGAACTGCCCCGCCGCCATCATCCCGCCATAGCGCGCGAGATGACCGGCGCCGCGAAAGTCGAAGCTCGGCCAGATCAGCGACCGCGCGCCCCAGGTCAGCATGACCGCACGGACCGCATAGAGCGCGATCGGCGCCCAGACGAGCGTCCACACCCCCCATCCGGCCCAGGCCCCGCCCAAGCCCGCGCCGGCCCCGGCGAGCGAGGCGGCGAGATTGGCCGCCGCCTGCTTGCGGAACTCCATCGCCCGGCTGAGCAGCGCATAAGGCAGAGCGGCAAAGGGGGTGATCAGATAGATCAGCGCCTGGACGCGCAGCAGCGCGGCGACCTCCGGCTGCCGGTAATATGCCGCGGCGAGCGGTGCGAGGCAGAGTTGCGCGACGGCGAGCACGCCGTTCAGCACGATCAACATCCCGAACAATTGCCGCACCTGACGCGCCGAAACGTCGTCCCGCTGGATCAATCCACTCGCCAACCCATAGCCGTTGAGCATGTTCAGGAAAACAAGAACCACCCCCGTCATCGCGTAGAGGCCGTAGTCGCGCGGATCGAGGATGCGGATCACCAGGAAGGTCGCCGCCCATTGCACCATCTGCGCGCCGATCTGGCTTCCCGAGCGCCAGATCACGGCACGGCGCACCTGATTGCCGAACGGTTCGGCCGATTCTGCGCGGGGCGAGGGGGTGATTGCCATGACGTAGCGGTAGAGACCCTGCTCTTCACATCTCGTAAACCCTCGAAAATCCGGGACTTGAAGTTTTGTGACAGGAAAAATGCAAAAAGCGTTTGACGGCCCGGAACACCCCGCCTAGAGGGACGTCACCGCAGCGACGGGCCACACGGTTCGCTTCTACGGTCACCGAAAATCAGGCGCTGGTGTCGCCCTCCCAAAAAGAGGGTTGGACGAGGCGTCGGTTTTTGTCGGCTCTTTGACATTGTTAGTTAGATGAAGGGACATGTGGGCGGCGGCTCCGGTCTACGGCGTTTCAAGGCGTCGTGTGGTCGGTAAAGCA